>CAVPBR010000015.1:0-126368 GCA_963701885.1 uncultured beta proteobacterium | reverse complement strand
CTGCGTGGATCAGTACAAGGGCGACGGACGCGGGAAGTAGGAGCGTGCGCGCGATCATTGCATGTGTTCCTTGATGAATGCAGCAACGCCAGCGTCATTGCCGGAAGAGTTCGGATTGATTGCGAGCGCGCTTGTCGCCGCGAAGTAGGCGATGTTGCGGACGGTGCTTCGCTGGTCCTCAGTCTCGGCGATCGCCCTGGCCTCGCCATAGATCGCCCGCAGCATCGGGTACAGGCTTTTCTGGCTCGCCTTGCCGTACATGCATCCATGGTTCGCGAGGCCCCAGAACAGCATGTGCATGCGCTCGTCGACTGAACCGTCGAACGGTTTGAGCGCAATTCTCTCGTTCAGATGGGCGGTCGGCGGACCAGGCTCTTCGCCGCCAACGAGACGCTGGGTAGGGACATAGCCCTGTGCGTAGACGAGTGCGGTTGGGTTGTATCGGTACACGCGATAGCTGCTGAGCTCGCGCCAGGGCGCAATGTCGAATCGTCCCTGCACATCGGTGACGGTCGCGGCGGCGTAATAGCAAACGGTGCGGCCGGATGCTCCGGTGAAGCTGGTCGGTGCGGTGTCCCCTTCCCACAGCAACGCGACATGCGCGTTGGGGATGGCCCGGCCCGTTGCGGCGTCGACGACCTGACCGGCCGTTCGCTTGCCGTACAGGGTCATGGGAACATGGTTCCAGAACCAGGTCACTCCGATGACCAACGCCAACCATGCGAGAGCACGCTTCGTCATCAGGCGCTCACATGCCGTCGATCCGCCAGATACCATCTTCGGAGCGGATCAGGTACACGGGAAACAGTCTGTCACCCTCGGCGGATTGTCGAACTAGGCTGATCTCCGCAATATCCATTGCGAACGAGATCTCCCGGATCGTGCCGAGCTGGTCGATGACGGTCGGAAGTATCGGCTGCAGTTGCGAGAAGATCGCGTCGTACTTCGCATACGCCGAGCCCGTGAACGCGCTCAAGGCCCCCTTCAGGTTACCGGCACGCAGGCGATCGAGCATGCTGGTGTAAATGCTGCGCAGCCGGCTCTGGAAGAGCCGTGGGCTGAGCACGACGATCTTCCGAGTGGTCGAAAAAATAGGCTGGCTTGTGTTATCGAGGGCGGTAATTGTTGCGGTCCACGTGCCTTCGGGATACGTCGCGGTAAACGCGTAAGTGCGGCCGTCGATATTGGCTGGGGCGGCGATCAGATTTGGATAGCCGTCGCTTTCGAGGTCGATGAGAATCTGCGTGAACGGCGTGCGCTCCGGGTTGTTGATCGAAAAATCGACCGCCAGCGTACCGATCCCTTCGGTGGGTGATGCTTCGACGAGGAACGGCGCCGGACCTGCGCTTTCGAGCGTAATGCTCTGCGACGCAGTCTGTCCATCGATGCTGACGACGGTCGCGGTGATCGTGTTGGCCCCCGGCGCGAGCGGGAGATCGTTCGCGTTGAAGTGCCCGTAGTCGTCGATGTGCGCAACGATCCCGTTGATCGTAACCGCGGAGTTCTCCGGCGCCGACACCCATCCAGTCATCGTGAGGCGATCGTCGTTGATCACGGCGTTGGCGATTCCGGGGCCGATGTTGATGCTGGGAGCGCCGATTACTTCGATCGCTACGGATGACGAGGTTGTGCTCGAGTCTCGATCATCCGTCGCGACCGCAGTAACTGTGTATGACCCCCCTGCGACGTTGTTCCAGATTGCGGCAAATGGCGCTGCTGTGGTGCTCGCCACGCGCTCTCCGTTGGCGTAGAACTCGACTCGGGTGACAGTCCCGTCGCTGTCGCTTGCGTTCGCGGACAACGGGATCGTCGCCGGGGCGAAGTAGCGCGTGCCGGCCGCGGGAGCGGTCAGGGTCGCGGTCGGTGCGGCGTTCGCTATGACGGCAACCAACACCGGCGCGGACGTCGTGCTCGCACCGAGGTTGTCGGTCGCTCTGGCACTGATCGCGTAGGTTCCGGTGGCGGACTGACTCCAGTTTGCCGTGAACGGCGCCGAAGTATCCGTGCCCAACAGCGTCGATCCGGCGAAGAATTCGACCTTGGCGATCGAGCCGTCGCTGTCGGTTGCACTGGCGACGAGATCGATCGTTGCAGGTGTGACGTATGTCGCGCCGGCCGCGGGCGCGGTTAAGGCAACGTTCGGCGCCGCATTGGCACTCACCGTCACGGTGATCGCGGACGACGTCGTTGATGCGCTGCGGTCGTCGATCGCGATCGCGACGAGGCCATAAGTGCCTGCTGCCATCCCGCTCCACGCGACGGAGTACGGGGCAGTCGTTGCGCGGCCGATGAGATTGCCCCCGAAGCCAAGCCGGTACTCGACCGAGGCGACCGACCCATCGGGATCGGTGGCCGTGGCCGACAGGTCGATGGTCGATCCGATCGCATACCGTGCACCATCTGCGGGGGTGCGAATGGATACGCTCGGTTTCTGGTTGGCGGCACGCACTTCGATCAACGCAGCCCGCGACGTGGCAACGAGACCGTGGTCGTCAGTCGCCCGGGCAGTGATGGAGTGGGTGCCGACCGTGGCGTTGACGAGCGTGGCGCGCCATGGGGAGCCTAGCGCGGTGCCGACGAGCGTCGATCCGTCGAAGAACTCGACCGATGCGACAGCACCGCTGGTGCTCGCGGCATCCGCGCCAAGGGCCAGATCGAGCGGCCCATCGACCTTGGCACATACTCCGGGGAGGTTGACCACCACCTTTGGTGCCGCGCCTACGACGATCGAGACGATCCCGGAACTGGCTGCCGCGCCGCGGTCGTCAATCGCGCGGACCGTTATCGTGTGGCGTCCCGGAATCGCGTCGATCCAGGTCCAGAGCCACGGCGCCGCAGTCATCGATGCAAGCAATCGCGGTCCTTCGTAGAACTCGATTTGCACGACGGCCCCGTCGGGGTCGCTTGCAGTTGCGCCAAGAGCAATGGGGATACCGGCGGGGTGGAAGCTGTCGTCTGCCGGGAATGCGAGAGTGACGACCGGCGGCTGGTTGCGCACCACATCGATTGCCACGGGTGCAGACGTCGCTTTCGCTTTGCGGTTGTCGTAAGCGCTGGCGGTGATCGCGTGGCGACCTTCGGTGACGTTGCGCCAGACGATGGAATACGGCGGGGTAGTCGAGGCACCAAGAAGCGTCGAATCGCTGTAGAACTCGACCTTGACGACCGATCCGTCGGCGTCACTCGCGGATGCAGCGAGCGCGAGATCGCTTCCCACGGTGATCGACCTGCCGGCTGATGGCGAAGTGATCGCGACGGTTGGCGCTTTGTTGGCGGCCTTCGGGATCAGTGCCGGATCAGAGCCGCGCTCGCGGGCACCCTCGGCAGCGGGTTCGCTTGCGGACCAATCGGGGGTACCGGATCGTTCCGAACGCGCGAGCAGAGTCAGGGTCGCGCCCGCCAGATCGGCACGATGACCGAAGCGGTCGGTGACATGTGCAGTTACACCATTGAGTCCAGACTGGAGTGCGTGCGCCCCGCTGACGACTGCGCGGCCAGTCACCGGGTCAACATTCGGGATTGCAATGCGTGCGCCATTCAATTCCACGGAGAGCGTCATGCCTGCGGCGTAACCGGTGGGCAATGCACAAGTCCGGCCCGCACACGATGCGCCGACGCCAAACATTAGTTCGGCAGCAGGATCGTCGGTCGCGCCTCCCTGGGGCGGCCGGATCAGCTCGAGCATCGGGAGGATCGAGAACGGCGGCGTATCCGCAAGCCTTGTCGCATCGATGGCATCAAGCTTTTCCGGCGTGCCGCCGGCGCTCACGCGCCATCGCCCTTCGGGACTCACGACGACGATCGCGTCGGACGCCGCGTCGAACACCAGGCTTTCCACGGACTTGATCCCGAACGCCTTCAGCCCGATGTCGAAGATCTGCGTGCCGTCGCGGCCCAGCGCCAGCAGTCGATCTGCGCATGACACGTACAGCCGACCGTTCCGCGCGTCCAAGGCAGACGCTGCGGTGTCGCATTCGAGCGTCACTCGATCCGGTGGCAATCGCCCGGGATCGAGCATGATGGGGACGATGGCGTTGGAGCTGACGACCCAGAGGCGATCACCCAGCGAATCGACGGCGATCGTCGTCGCCAACGATTCCGGAGGCGCGGGCACTGGGCGCGTTTCCATCCAACTCCCATCACGCGCATGGTGGGCAAGTGAGCCACCGGCAAGCAGCCACACGCTTTGATCCAGCGCGACGGCCAAAGCGTCGGGAACCTCGTGCAGTGTCGTACCGGCGAGCAGCCCGCCGTCCACGCCGACATGCAGCAACAGCCTCGCATTGGTGGCGACCCATGCCGAGCCATCATAGGGATCGACCGCGAACGTCACTCCTGTGCCATACCCGGCCTCCACGAGCGGCACCGACGTGAGCGATGTCTCGGCGGCACCAGGAGATGGGCAGGCGAGCCCCACCGCAACGAGTACCGCGGCGACCCAATCTCGAATGGAGCCGGACATCGCGATCCGCCGCCGCCTGGCATCGTTGTTCATGCAACTCCTCCACGCGGCACTCATTTGACGCACGCAAGCGGCTGATCGACGATCTGCAGCACCGGAGCCGAATCGATGTACGCTCCAGGCGCCGCGAGCAGCGCCGACAGCGAGTGAATGCCGATGGGCAATCGAAGCGAGAACGTCGCGCGGTTCGAAACGATGGGCGCGTACGCGAGCGTGCTCGCTCCCGACATCAGCGCGACGCTGCCCGGCAGGGGTGGCCCGGCAATCGTGGCGGTGAATGCGGCGCCCATCGGGTCTTCGACGTAGGCATCGGAGGGCTCCAGTGACAGCGTTGCCGGCGGACCTGCGAACTTGACAACGACGGCCCCTTGGCTGCCGCCATTGACGGTCTGAAACGCGCCGGGCGTGGGCGCGAATCCGCCGGTCCCGTCGGTGTACCCCGTGACGTACGCGGCACCGTCGGGACCGGTAGCGACCCCTGCCGTCGCGGCCGGCGGGAACGGGGTGAGCTTGTCATCGGTGAGAGAGTATCCGGTGCGAATGAAGGTCGAGAACAGCAGGTTCGCGCCACTCGCCGCTACCTTTGTGACAAAGCTCGAGTCCTGGTTGTCCTGCTCCTTGCGCGGCGAGTTCGAATCGACCAAGGGAAACGTGTAGGTCGTTGCGACGCCCGTGACGAACGCGTGCCCGGCCTCGTCGACGGCGATCGCGTAGGCAGCGTCGCCAGGGTATTGCGGGGCGCCACTCAGGGATTGGCAATACCCGGTGCAAATCTCGCCGCCGAGGAACGAGGAATAGCGCAGCGCGCGGCCGCTGGAATCGAGCTTGGCGACGAACGCATTGCCGAGCGCCGAATTGACCAGCCTGAAACCCGATTTCTGCGGCTGAAACGCGTTCTGCGATGGAAAGTCGGACGAATAGGTCTCGCCCGCTAGATACGAATTGCCGTCGCCATCGACGGCGATCGCGTTGATCGTGTCGTCGAGTGAACCACCCAGGTAGGTCGAATAGACAATGCGCGATCCGGTCGGGTCGAGCTTGGTGACGAATCCATCCTTGGCGCCACGAAGCGAGCCCTGGAAGGCGTCAGCGGTCGGAAAGTCGGCTGCCGTCGTCCATCCGGCAATGTAGGCATTGCCCTGAATGTCGGTCGCGATTGCCTTGGCCTGGCCGAAGCCGCTTCCGCTGAGAAACGTCGCGTAGATCGGTGCCGAGCCTGTTGGATTGAGCTTGAGCGCGAAACCGGTATCGCCAAGCCCCGCAGGAAGCACGCGCTGCAACGCGCCGGCAGTCGGCGTGAATGCCGCCGACGCATTGCCGGTGATGAGCGCATTGCCCTGTGCATCGACGGCGAGGGACGCGACGGTCGCGCCCGCGACGTAGGTCGAGTAGACGATCGCGTTGCCGGCGGGTGCAAGCTTGGTGACGAACGTCCCACCTGACGCCTGAGCTTTCTGATAGGCGTTCGCGGTCACCGGGAAGTCGCTGCCCGAGGTCAAGCCGGTGATGTAGGCGCTTCCCGCGGCGTCGACGGCAACGCCGAACGCGCGGTCGATGCCGGTCGATCCGCCAAGGTAAGTCGCATAGACGAGGCCCGATCCCGCCGGGTTGAGCTTGGCGACGAAGACGTCGACGTCGTTGCGCTTGCCGAGCGAGCGGTCGTACGCCGAGACAACCGGGAAGTCTGCAGAGGTCGTGAACCCGGTGATGTAGGCATTGCCGTTGGCATCGACGGCAACACCGGTCCCGCGCTCGGTGAGCGAGCCGCCGAGGTAGGTCGCGTAGGACACCACCGGGTCGATCACCAGTTGTCGCGACGCGTCGTAGGGACCGGTGCGAATGCGCACGACGTTCACGTCATCGAGGACGTAAGCGCTGTCGACATCGATGCGCCTGCCATCGATCTCCTGGTAGGCAACCGGGTGGTGCAAGCGGAACGAGCCGCTGCCGATTTCGAGTCGAAGGTCGCCGCCCTCCACAAGCATCATCCGATCGATGCCGTCGATCCGCAGCGCGATGGCGGAGGGGTCGGCGCCGGGTGCGACGATGAGATCGTACTCGAGCTCCGTTGCGTTGCCGTAGAACAGCGCATCGACACCTGCGTACAGGCCTTCGATTGCAATCTTTCTAAACGTCGCGATGTTGGTTCGGTCGCCCGCGTCGCCCCGCCCGTTCAGGTGATGGATTCGCGCTTCCTGCGGGTCAAGGCCACGCAGCACTGCGCCGTCGTCCGCGCTCAAGAAGGTCAGCTCGATGGCGGTGGCATCGCCGGGCAGCGCGATCTGTGCACCGCGGCTGGAGACGGCCGCCGCGTATCCGGCACCGCGCGCGATGTACCGGGTGGCTGCGCCGGCCGTTGGGTCGTGCGCTTCGAACAGCATCGGCAGGCGGCCATAGGCATCCAGTCTGCCGCGAGTGGCGGGCTCCAATGGCGCCGATCCGGATGACGCAAGCGCGTACTCGATCACCCAGCGTGCCGGTACGATGGTCACTGCCGCGAGGGTGCCGATCGCGAGCACGATTGCAAGCGATGAACGCAAAACGGGAAATCGATCGGTCACGGTGGCTCCTCGAGTCTGCAGGCCGGAAGCCTAAAGAGTTCGCGGCACGCCGTTCACTGTCAGTTTTCCCCGGTGCATTCGGGCTGCGCGCAGGTCGCTCCGCTAGAATGATCAGCATGCCGCCCCTGCGTTCGCCGGTTTCCCTGTTCGCGATCGCGACGGCGATCTGGGGCTCGACCTGGCTCGCGATCAAGTTCCAGCTCGGGATGGTCGCCCCCGAGGTTTCGGTCGCCTACCGCTTCGCTATTGCTGCGCTGTTGCTCGCGGCCTGGTGCGCGTCAACCGGCCGCTCGCTGCGCTTTTCCCGCCGCGCGCATGCGTTCATCGCGCTGCAAGGGATGCTGTTGTTTGGGTTCAACTACGTCGCCGTCTACCAGGCCGAGCGCCACGCGCCGTCCGGCCTTGTCGCGGTCCTGTTCTCGACGATCGTGTTCATGAACCCGATCGGCGCGCGCATCCTGTTCGGGACGCCATTGACCGCTAGGATGCTGATCGCCGCAGCATTGGGCGTCCTTGGCGTCGGCCTGTTGTTCGCACCCGAGTTGCAGCAGGCAGGAAAGGGCGGCGACGCCGCGCTCGGAGTGGTCTTCGGCCTTGGCGGTACGGCGATCGCCACCGGCGGTAACCTGGTGGCGGTGCGCAACCAGCGCGCAGGAATCCCGGTCCTGCCGGGCGCTGCCTGGGGGATGGGCTGGGGCGCTGCTGCCGCGGCGGCAGTCGCACTGATCGAGGGTGCCGCGTGGACGATCGATTTACGCCCTGGCTACATCGCGTCACTGCTCTACCTGGCCGTTTTAGGCAGCATTGTTGCCTTCGGCGCCTACCTGACATTGCTGGGCCAGGTCGGACCCGGTCCGGCGGCGTATGTCGGCGTCGCGACTCCCGTCGTTGCGCTGCTGCTGTCGACGCTGCTCGAGGGTTATCGCTGGACCTGGCTCAGCGCCTGCGGCCTCGCGGTCGCGGCCATCGCCAACCGGATGGCGCATACAGCATCCCGGCGCGCGGTGGCCGCGGCCGCGCGCACGTGAACGCGCTCGGTCAGTCTTCGCCTTCCCGGGGAACGACGTCGAGATTGTCGATCAGCCGCGTCGCGCCGAGAGTAGCCGCGCCGAGGACGATCAACAGGTTTGGATGATCGTAGCCCTCGGGATGGGGGATGCGCAGCGCCAGTCCATGGCGCACTGCGACGTAATCGACCTTCCAGCCGTGGCGGGCGAGATCCGCGCGACCGTCGGCCTCGAGATTCGCGTAATCGGTGCGGCCCGCCGCGATCGAATCGCAGATGCTGCGCAGTGTCCGGTACAGTCGGGACGCTTCCATCCGCTCGGGCGGCGTCAGGTATTGGTTGCGCGATGCGAGCGCCAGGCCGTCGTCCGCGCGGACCGTTTCACTGGGCACGACCTGGATCGGCAGGTTGAACTGCTGCACCATGCCGCGGACGATCTTGAGCTGCTGGCGGTCCTTCTTCCCGAATACCGCGACATCCGGCTGGACCAGGTGGAACAGCTTCAGGACCACCGTGCACACGCCTTCGAAGAATCCCGGCCGGAAGCTGCCCTCGAGCTCCTCGGCGAGCGGCGGCGGCTGCACGCGGTACACCTGCGGGGTCGGATACATGTCCTGCTCGTGGGGTGCGAACAGGACGTCGACGCCTTCGTGCCGCAGATCGGAGCAGTCGGCATCGAAGGCCCGCGGGTAGCGATCAAAATCCTCGTTCGGCCCGAATTGCAGACGGTTGACGAAGATGCTCGCGACGACACAGTCAGCGTGTCGCCGGGCAACACGCATCAACGACAGGTGGCCGTCGTGCAGGCTGCCCATCGTCGGGACGAAGGCGACGCGCCCCGCACGGCGAAGGCGCCTGCGCAGTTCCTCGGCGGACTCGATGACGTCGATGCTCACCTCCCCCTGGAGCGGCGTCGCGGCGCCACCGCGTCGCGCCGCGTCGATGTGTCGCGTAGCGTCGCTGCGTCAGAAGCAGTGCTGCGCAGCCGGGAACGAACCGTCGCGCACCGCGGCGACATAGCCCGTGAGCGCCGCGCCGATGCTGGTTGCGCCCGGCATGAAATCACGCACGAAGCGAGCGGGCTTTCCGGACGTGATGCCGAGCGCGTCATAGATTACCAGCACCTGCCCGGCGCACTCGGGTCCCGCGCCGATGCCGATCAGCGGCACGCCCGCGGCGCTCTCCAACTGCGGAGTCAATGCGCGCGGCACGCATTCGACGACGATCAGCGCGCAGCCGGCTTCGCCCAGCGCCCGCGCGTCGGCAACGAGCGCTTCGGCTGCCGCAGCGGATTTGCCCTGCACACGGTAGCCGCCGAAGGCGTTGACCGACTGCGGAGTGAGCCCGATGTGGCCGCATACCGGAACGCTCCTGCGCACCAGGAATTCGACCGTCGGCGCGAGCCAGGCTCCGCCTTCGAGCTTCACCATCTGCGCGCCCGCCTGCACTGCCTCGACCGAAGCCAGGTACGCGGCCTGCGGGCTCGTCTGGTACGAGCCGAATGGCATGTCGGCAATGAGCAATGGGCGCCGGCAGCCGCGGGCGACGCAGCGTGTGTGATAGACGACATCGGCGAGGCTTACCGGCAGCGTCGAGGCATGCCCCTGGATCACCATCCCCAGCGAATCGCCGACGAGCAGCGAGTCGACGCCGGCTGCATCGCAGAGCATGGCGAGGCTTGCGTCGTAGCAGGTAAGCATTGCGATCCGGCGGCCCTCGCGCGCCATCGCCTGCAACGCGGGAACGCTCACGCGCGCGGGGCGCGACGCCGGATCGGCATAGCCGGGGCCAGGGGCACCGGCAGTGGGCTCAGTTGGCGCCAAGGTTGAAGAACTCGCGACGACCGCGCAGAT
This sequence comes from uncultured beta proteobacterium, assembly GCA_963701885.1. Taxonomy (GTDB): domain Bacteria; phylum Pseudomonadota; class Gammaproteobacteria; order Burkholderiales; family Casimicrobiaceae; genus VBCG01. Next base: position 116,486 of record CAVPBR010000015.1, on the reverse strand, counting down.
CGGTGATCCGGCGCAACAGGAGATCGACGTGCGACGCGTCGTCGACGAAATTGAGACGTTCGCTGTTGACGATCAGCAGCGGCGCTTCCTCGTAGCGATAGAAGAATTGGGTGTACGCATCGGCGAGGCGCGCGAGGTAGTCCGCCGGGATCGCCTGCTCGAAATCTACGCCGCGACGGTGCACGCGCTCGACCAGCGTGTCGACCGGCGCCTGCAGGTAGACGACGAGGTCGGGCGTCGGCGTCTGCGGCTTCAGGTGCGCGTAGACCTTGGCGTAGAGCGCATACTCGTCGTCAGACAGATTGATTCGCGCGAACAGCGGATCCTTGTCGAGCAGGAAATCCGCAACCGTCGGGCGCCGGAACAGGTCGAGTTGCGCGAGTTCGCGCAACTGGTCTGCGCGCTGGAACAGGAACGTGAGCTGCGTGGGCAGCGCGAAGCGCCGCATGTCGTCGTAAAAACGCGCCAGGAACGGATTGGCGTCCGGCGCCTCGAGCAGCGTCTCGCCATGCATCCGTTGCGCCAGCTCTCTGGCGAGGCTGGTCTTGCCGGCGCCGACCGGTCCTTCGACTACGACGTAGCGGCAGGCAGCGAGTTCCATCGCGATCGGCGTGGTTGCGTCATTGTCTGGGGAGGGCGCGCGTGGGCGCGATGCGCTGTTCCCGCACGCGCGGCAGGTAGCGCCGGGCGAGGCCGCGCCCCGGAATCGTCGCCGCGGGCGCAAGATCGATCAGGGGCTTCAGCACGAATGCGCGTTGATGCATGCGCGGATGGGGAAGCGCCAGCGTCGGTGATTGCGCGCGACGGCGGCCGTATAGTAGCAAATCGAGATCGAGCGTCCGCGCTGCAGCGGGAGCCGTTCCCACGTCGCGGCGGCGCCCGGCCCTGCGTTCGATCGCGAGCAGCCGTGCGAGGAGCATGCGCGGCGCGAGTGCCGTGTCGACGGCCGCGACGGCATTGACGTAATCCGGTTGCGGCGCGCCGCCGATCGGAGCGCTGAGGTAGGCGGGCGAGCGCGCCACCACTCGCACCCCGGGTACGGCGGCGAGGCGGCGCAGCGCACGCTCGAGCTGCCTTCGTGGATGCCGGAGGTTGCTGCCGAGTCCGATGTAGGCGCGTGCCATCGCTTGCGCCTTGCGTGCGCTAGGTGCCTGCCTCAGGCACGGTTCCCGGCTCGCCTCCGGGACCCTGCACCTGCCTGCGGCCGCGACCGCGCGCGCGGCGGTGCTTCTTCGGAGCTTCCTCCGGGCGCAGCATGGTCTCGCGCTCGGCGTCGCCCGCGTCCTGGAAGCGAGCCCACCAGTCGACCAGCGCTTGCGGCGCCTCGCCGCTTGCGCCACGCAGCGCGAGGAAATCCCATGCCGCGCGAAAGCGCGGGTGCTCGAGCAGGCGCACCGGCCGCGATCCGGCCCGCTGCTCGAAGCGCGGCTGCAGTGACCAGATCTCCTTGATCGTCGCCTCGAAGCGGCGTGGAATCGAGATCTGCTGCGCCTGCGCCGACAGCACCTTGTCCATCGCGTCGAAAAGGGCCGGCAGTGAACGCTCGCCGCGCGCCTTCGCGGCGTTCCACGTTGCCACCACTTCGTGCCACAGCAGGGTCGCGAACAGGAAGGCAGGCGACACGCCCTTGCCGTCGTGGACGCGTGCGTCGGTTCCTGCGAGCGCCGCGTCGATGAACCGCTGCCCGAGCGGCTGCTCGACGATGACGTCGAGCAGCGGCAGGAGCCCATGCGAGAGCCCATGCGAGCGCAGGCTCTTCAGCGTCTCGACCGCGTGACCCGATAGCAGCAACTTCTGCATCTCGTCGAACAGCCGCGCCGGCGGAACGTGCTGCATCAGCGGCGCAAGGCGCGCGATGGGCTCCTCGGTTCGCGCCTCGATCGACAGCGACAGCTTGGAGGCGAGGCGCACTGCGCGCAGCATGCGCACCGGGTCCTCCCGGAAGCGCGTCACCGGCGGCCCGATCAACTTCAGCCGCCGCGCGTGGATGTCGGCGAAGCCACCGACGTAATCCCAGATCGACTCGGTCGCCGGATCGAAATAGAGCGCGTTGACCGTGAAATCGCGCCGCGCGGCATCCTCGGCCTGCGAGCCGTAGACATTGTCCGAAATGAGCCTGCCGTGCTCGTCGGTCGCGTCGTCGCTGGTCTGGGCGGCGCGAAAGGTCGAGACCTCGATTACTTCGCTCCCGGCGTGCACGTGCACGAGCCGGAAGCGCCTGCCGATGATGAACGCGCGCCGAAACAGCGGCTTGACCTGCTCCGGTGTTGCGTCGGTTGCGAGGTCGAAGTCCTTGGGTACGATGCCGAGCAGCAGGTCGCGCACTGCGCCGCCGACGACCAGGGCCTTGAAACCTGCCTCCTGCAGCTTGCGGGCGACATTGCGTGTTGCGGGTGACAACTGGTCGCGCCGCAGCGGATGCCGGTCGGGGCCGTAGACCCGTGGCTCGCGCGCCCGCCGGCCGGGAAGCAGGCGGGAAAGCAGGCGGCGGATCATTGCTGGGGAAGATGCCGGGGCAGCGGGTGAGGCCGCCAGCGGAGCGGAACGAGCGCCGGCGGATCGGCGCGGATTCTAGCAGAGCGCCCGCGGCACAAGCGTCTGCGTGGGCCGGGGTGGGGACGCGTGCATTGCCAATCGCCAGGGCCGGATAAGGCTCCGCGCGGCGGCCGTCGTCGAATCACGGATAATCATGGACTTCGCAGCGACCCCGGCCGAGCGCATGCCCGGCTGCGGCTTCCGACGCCATTCCAGGAGATCCGATGGTCCAACACATCACCGTACCGGCAGGCGGCGCGAAGATCGCCGTCAAGCCGGACATGAGCCTCGTCGTGCCCGAGAACCCGATCATCCCCTATATCGAGGGCGATGGCACCGGCGTCGACATCACGCCGGTGATGATCAGGGTCGTCGACGCGGCCGTCGCCAAAGCCTACGCCGGCAAGCGGAAGATCCACTGGATGGAGATCTACGCCGGCGAAAAGTCGACCCGGGTCTATGGCCCGGACGTGTGGCTCCCCGACGAAACGCTGACAGTGCTCAGGGACTACGTGGTGTCGATCAAGGGCCCGCTGACCACGCCGGTCGGCGGCGGCATCCGTTCGCTCAATGTAGCGCTGCGCCAGCAACTCGACCTCTACGTGTGCCTGCGCCCGGTGCGCTACTTCAAGGGCGTGCCGTCGCCGGTGCGCGAGCCCGAGAAGATCGACATGGTGATCTTCCGGGAAAACTCCGAGGACATCTACGCCGGGATCGAGTGGGCCGAAGGCTCGCCCGAGGCGAAGAAGGTGATCGACTTCCTGGTCAACCAGATGGGTGTGCGCAAGATCCGCTTCCCGCAGATCCTCCGGCATCGGTGTCAAGCCGGTATCGCGCGAGGGCACCGAGCGGCTGGTGCGCAAGGCGATCCAGTACGCGATCGACAACGACCGCTCGTCGGTCGCCCTGGTGCACAAGGGCAATATCATGAAGTTCACCGAAGGCGCGTTTCGCGACTGGGGCTATGCGCTCGCGCGGCGGGAGTTCGGGGCGAAGGAGATCGATGGCGGGCCATGGTGCTCATTCCCTAATCCGCGAACCGGCCGCGACATCGTCATCAAGGACGTGATCGCCGACGCCTTCCTGCAACAGATCCTGCTGCGGCCCGCAGAGTACGCCGTGATCGCCACCCTCAACCTCAACGGCGATTACGTATCGGACGCGCTGGCGGCGCAGGTGGGCGGCATCGGCATTGCGCCGGGCGCCAACATGTCGGATTCGGTCGCGATGTTCGAGGCCACGCACGGCACCGCGCCGAAATATGCCGGCAAGGACTACGTCAACCCCGGTTCGGAGATCCTGTCGGCGCAGATGATGCTGGTCCACATGGGGTGGCGCGAGGCGGCCGCGATGATCACCTCGAGCCTCGAGAAGGCGATCATCGACAAGATTGTGACCTACGATTTCGCCCGCCTGATGCCGGGCGCCACGCAGGTCTCGTGCTCGGGCTTCGGCCAAGCGATGATCGAGCGGATGTAAGTCTTCCCGTGCGGGGCGTCGAGCGGCGCGCCGGCATGGGCCGCGTCTGCAGCGGCGCCGGGGCGGGCCTGGCCGATTGCTGTCGAAACGACGCTGCCCCCGCCGCGCCGGCGGCAAGGACACCGTCCGCAACAGGGCGGCAGCGCGCCGGGAAGCCATGCCGGGCGGGATCCAGCAGCCCGTCCATCGGTCGTCCCCTTGAAAAATGTGTTGCAATCGTCAAACATGAACCCCAATTGGGTACGACGGCACGCGATGTCCAATCAGGAACAGCACGGCGGCGTGCTCGAAATCGAGCAGACGCGGATCAAGCCGCCCCCCCTGTACAAGGTGGTATTGCTCAATGACGACTACACGCCGATGGACTTTGTCGTCGTCGTGCTCCAAACTGTATTCAGCATGAGCCGAGAGAAGGCGACGCTGGTGATGCTGCAGGTCCATCGCGAAGGGATGGGCGTGTGCGGCACTTATACCCGCGAGGTGGCATCCACCAAGGTCGAGCAGGTGATCAACCTCGCGCGCAAGCACCAGCATCCGTTGCAGTGCACGATGGAGGAGACTTGAACGTTGATGGAAGTGGCGGTCCGCTCGGGATCGCCGGTCGCGCCGGCCGGGGGTTCCGGCGCGGCATCGAAGTCAAGGAAGCACGATGATCGCCCAGGAACTCGAAGTCTCGCTGCACATGGCTTTTGTCGAGGCACGGCAGAAGCAGCATGAATTCATCACGGTCGAGCATCTGCTGCTCGCGATGCTCGACAACCCGTCAGCGGCCGAGGTTCTCAAGTCCTGCGGCGTCGACATCGAGGAATTGCGCGGGGTGCTTGCCGATTTCATCAACGAGCACACGCCGCGGCTCGCGCCGCATTCTGACGCCGACACCCAGCCGACGCAGGGCTTCCAGCGCGTCATCCAGCGCGCAATCCTGCACGTGCAGTCGTCGGGGAAGAAGGAAGTGACCGGTGCCAACGTGCTGGTCGCGGTATTCGGCGAGAAGGAATCGCACGCGGTCTACTTCCTGAACCAGCGCGGGGTGACGCGGCTCGACGTCGTCAATTACATCGCCCACGGCATCACCAAGACGCCGCAGCAGAAGCAGGAAAAGGGATCCGATTCGAAGGAAGACGCCGAGGCCGGCAGCGAATCCCAGGGCGCGCTCGATGCCTACACGCTCAACCTGAACACCATGGCGCGCAACGGCAAGATCGATCCGCTGATCGGCCGTGCGCACGAGCTCGAGCGCGTGGTGCAGGTGCTGTGCCGCAGACGCAAGAACAATCCGCTGCTGGTCGGCGAGGCCGGTGTGGGCAAGACCGCGATCGCGGAGGGCCTGGCGAGGCGCATCAATGAAGGGGATGTCCCGGAATTGCTCAAGGAATACCAGGTGTATTCGCTCGACATGGGCGCGCTTCTCGCCGGCACCAAGTATCGCGGCGATTTCGAGCAGCGCCTGAAGGCGGTGCTGAAGCAGCTCACCGAGAACCCGAAGACGATCCTGTTCATCGACGAGATCCACACCATCATCGGCGCGGGTGCCGCCTCGGGCGGCACCCTCGACGCGTCAAACCTGCTGAAGCCGGCGCTGTCGACCGGCGCGCTGAAATGCATCGGCGCCACGACCTACGGCGAGTTTCGCCAGATCTTCGAAAAGGACCACGCGCTTTCGCGGCGCTTCCAGAAAGTCGACGTTCCGGAGCCGTCGATCGCCGAGACGATCGAGATCCTCAAGGGGCTCAAGACGCGTTTCGAGGAGCATCATGGCGTCAAGTACGCGCCGGCCGCGCTCACCTCGGCGGCCGAGCTTGCTGCACGCTTCATCAACGACCGTCACCTTCCCGACAAGGCGATCGACGTCATCGACGAGGCGGGTGCCGCGCAGAAGATCCTGCCCAAGTCGCGCCAGAAGAAGGTGATCGGCAAGAACGAGGTCGAGGAGATCGTCGCCAAGATCGCGCGCATACCGGCGAAGAGCGTTTCCTCGAATGATCGCAACGCGCTGAGGACGCTCGATCGCGACCTGAAGAACGTCGTCTTCGGTCAGGACAAGGCGATCGACGCGCTGGTCTCGGCGATCCGCATGGCGCGCTCGGGGCTCGGCAATCCGACGAAGCCCATCGGCAACTTCCTGTTCAGCGGTCCGACCGGCGTCGGCAAGACCGAGGTCGCGCGGCAACTCGCGTTCTGCCTCGGGGTCGAGTTGCTTCGCTTCGACATGTCCGAGTACATGGAGCGGCACGCCGTGTCCCGGCTGATCGGCGCACCGCCCGGCTATGTCGGCTTCGACCAGGGCGGGCAGCTCACCGAGGGCATCACCAAGCACCCGTACAGCGTGCTGCTGCTCGACGAAATCGAGAAGGCGCACCCGGACATCTTCAACATTCTGCTCCAGGTGATGGACCACGGCACGCTGACCGACAACAACGGGCGCAGGGCCGATTTCCGCAACGTCATCGTCATCATGACCACCAACGCGGGGGCGGGCGACCTCGCGAGGCAGACGATGGGCTTTGCGACAGAGAAGCAGGCGGGCGACGAGATGGTCGAGATCAAGCGCCTGTTCACGCCGGAATTCCGCAATCGCCTCGATGCCGCAATATCGTTCGCATCGCTCGAGCACGACATCATCCTGAAGGTCGTCGACAAGTTCCTGCTCGAGCTCGAGGCCCAACTGCACGAGAAGAAGGTCGACCCGTCGTTCACGCCAAAACTGCGCGAATTCCTCGCGCGCAAGGGTTTCGATCCGCAGATGGGCGCGCGTCCGATGGCACGACTCATCCAGGACACGATTCGCAAGGCGCTCGCCGACGAATTGCTGTTCGGCCGCCTCGCCGGAGGCGGCAAGGTGACGATCGACATCGGCGACGACGACAGTGTTCGCCTGGTGTTCGAGGAAACGCGCGAGCCCGAAGCCGCCTGAATGACCTCCGCGCGATGTTGCGCGCGCAACATCGTTGCCTGCGAGGCGGCGCCCGGAGTCCTTCACCGTCCTTCACCGTCCTTCACCGGCGGTTGCGGCGGAATCGATTTCCAAACTGCGCATGATCCTGTGGCCGGCCGTTGTCCGGTCCGTCCAATGCAAAGCCTTTTATTTCAACGCGATACATCGCTGAAACCGACGGCGTTTCGCGTTGCCTCAATGACGGCACTGCAGCGCAGCAGGCAATGGTGCCATGCTTGGGTCGCGAATTTCCGAATCGTGGAAATGTTTTCTACCCAATTGATTAAGCGCAAAAAAAAGCATATTGCAATGCCGCATTTCGCTTGCCGAGTTCGCAAGTCTTTGTTAGCTTGACGTCGCGTCAACGGTGCTCGCCCCGGCGAGTACTGCGGGTCAATCCGCCGGCGGGAGCGCCGGCCTGGCATCGACGGGAGCGGCAAATGAACTACGATCTTGAATCGGCGCGCATCAGGAAGGACTGGGCGGAGAACACGCGCTGGAAAGGCATCGAACGCAAGTACACGGCTGACGATGTCGTCCGTCTGCGCGGGTCCCTGCACATCGAGCACACGCTCGCGCGGCGAGGCGCCGAGAAGCTGTGGAAGCTCGTCTGCGACGAACCCTACGTCAACACGCTCGGCGCACTGACCGGAAACCAGGCGCTGCAGCAGGTCAAGGCCGGGCTGAAGGCGATATACCTCTCCGGCTGGCAGGTAGCAGCCGATGCGAACGTCGCCGGTGAAATGTATCCGGACCAATCGCTCTATCCGGTGAATTCGGTTCCGCAGGTCGTGCGCAGGATCAACAACACGTTCATCCGCGCCGACCAGATCGCGCATGCCGAAGGTCGCGACGACGTCGACTACTTCGCTCCGATCGTCGCCGACGCCGAAGCCGGTTTCGGCGGCGTGCTGAACGCTTTCGAGCTGATGAAGTCGATGATCGAGGCGGGTGCCGCCGGTGTGCACTTCGAGGACCAGCTTGCTGCGGTCAAGAAGTGCGGACACATGGGCGGAAAAGTGCTCGTTCCCACGCGCGAAGCGGTCGAGAAGCTCGTCGCGGCGCGGCTCGCAGCCGACTGCATGGGCGTGCCGACGCTCCTGCTCGCGCGCACCGACGCCGAAGCGGCCGACCTGCTGACGTCCGACGTCGACGAAACGGACCGGCCCTTCTGCACCGGCGAGCGCACCAGCGAGGGCTTCTACCGCACGCGCAACGGACTCGAGCAGGCGGTGGCGCGCGGCGTTGCCTACGCTGCGGTCGCCGACCTGATCTGGTGCGAGACCGGCAAGCCCGACCTCGCTTTCGCCAGGGCTTTCGCCGAGGCAATCCGGGCGAAATACCCAGGGAAGATGCTCGCCTACAACTGCTCGCCGTCGTTCAACTGGAAGAAGAACCTCGACGACGCGACGATCGCGAAATTCCAACGCGAGCTGGGTGCGATGGGCTACAAGTTCCAGTTCATCACGCTGGCAGGTTTCCACAGCCTCAACTACTCGATGTTCAACCTTGCGCACGGCTATGCGCGCCATGGCATGAGCGCTTTCGTCGAGATGCAGGAAGCCGAGTTCGCAGCGGCGCAGAAGGGCTTCACCGCAGTCAAGCACCAGCGCGAGGTCGGGACCGGGTACTTCGATGCCGTGACGACGACAGTGCAGGGCTCGCAGGCGTCGACCACCGCGCTTGCGCACTCGACCGAGGACGAGCAGTTCCTCGACGCGGCGAAGCAGAACTTGCAGGTCGCGAACGGCTGACGGCGAGGCAGCGCCGGTCCGCGTGTTCTACGCGGCCATGCTCGCGCCGGCGCTGCACCCGGCGATCACGGCGCTCGCGCGCTCGGTCGCCCGGAGCGCCCGCGGGCGGCCGGTCCCGGCCGGCAACATGCATCTGACGCTCGCCTTTGTCGGCAATGTCGCATCGTCGCTGCTTCCGACGCTGACCGCGGTCGGCGCTGCGCTACGGGCGGCGCCGATGACCCTCGTGCTCGACCACCTGGGTGGCTTCAGACACGCGGGAGTTGCCTGGGTCGGTGCCTCGCAGCCGCAGCCTGAGCTCGGCGCGCTGGCCGCAGACCTCGTGCATACGCTGTCGGTTGCGGGTGTCGAATGCGACGCGCGGGCGTTCCGGCCCCATCTCACAGCTCGCGCGGCGCTGCCGATTGCCTGTGACGACGACGCCGGTCGCGCCGCGGGCCTGGCTTGTCGACGAAATTACGCTGCTGCGCTCGGATCCGGGGACCGCGGGACCGCGGTACTTCCCGATCGAGCGCTACCCGCTCGCACGGGAGCGACCCGCCTGAATTACACCTGGCCGGTGGCCACGGGGCGTTTCGGGTCTGCGCTCCACTCGCTCCACGATCCGGGGTAGAGGCGTGTCAGCGGGTAGCCCGAATGCGTCATCGCGAGCAGGTTGTGGCAGGCGGTGACGCCCGAGCCGCAGTAATGCACCAGGTCCGCGGCGGCGCGACCGTGCAGCATCGCCTCGAAATCCTCGCGCAGCTCCCGGGCGCTGCGAAACGTCCCGCCAGCGGCGAGGTTGCGCGTATGGGGGCGATTCACGGCGCCGGGAATGTGGCCCGCGACGCGGTCGAGCGGCTCGAATTCGCCGCGGTAGCGTTCCGCGCCGCGGGCGTCGAGAAGCAGCAGCGCATGTCGCGGCAGGCTGGCGGCGACGCCGGACGCACGCAGGGTCGGGAGCACGTTGGCCGGCACGAAATGCGCGGGCTGCGGGCGCACGATCTCGGTCGACACCGGATGGCCGTCTTTCACCCATTGCGCGTAGCCGCCGTCGAGGACCGCCACGGCCTCGTGGCCAAGCCAGCGCAGCATCCACCACAGCCGTGCGGCAAATGCTGCCCTGGTCCTGGTCATAGGTGACGACCTGCTTTGAGGCGTCGATGCCGAGCCGGCCGAAGATTTCGGCAACGGCCGCGGGCGCAGGGAGCGGGTGGCGGCCATTCATGCCGGTCGTCGGCGCGGACAGGTCGTGGTCGAGATGCACGAAGCGCGCGCCCGGCAGGTGGCCCTGCGCGTAGAGTTCCGCGCCGAAATGGTCCGGAGCGCGCAGATCGTGACGAACATCGACGACGACGAGCGAAGGATCGCCGAGGATGTCGGCGAGCTCGGTAGTGCCGATCAGCGTCGAATGCACAGGTAGCATGGCAGTGGAATCAAAGCGCGGCGAGGACCGTGTCCATCTCGCGCCGATAGAACTCGTGGAAATGCTGCATGCCGTCTTCCATCGGCGATTGGTAGGGCCCCGTTTCGCTGCGCCCCTGGTCAAAGAGCGCCTTGCGCCCCGCGTCCATCCGTTCCGCGATCTCGTCGTCCTCTTTCGCCGTTTCGTGATAGGCCGCCTGCTCGGCGGCGATGAACTCGGGCTCGAACAACGCGATGTCCTCCGGATAGTAGAACTCGACGACGTTGAGCGTGCGGTCGACCGCCCTGGGCATCAGGCTGCTGACAACCAGGACGTGCGGATACCACTCGACCATCACGTTCGGATAGTAGGTGAGCCAGACCGCGCCATGGGGCGGCTGCTCGCCGTGGTAGTAATCGAGCACTGCCTTGTGCCAGCGCTGGTACGCCGGCGTCCCGGGCTGGGCGAGGCCGTTGTTGACGCCGACGGATTGGACCGAGGCCCGTTCGGCGAATTCCCAGTGCAGGTCGTCGCAGGTCACGAACTGTCCGAGCCCGGGATGGAAAGGACCGACGTGGTAATCCTCGAGGTAGACCTCGATGAAGGACTTCCAGTTGTACCGGCACTCGTGCAGGTCGACGTGATGCAGCACGTAGCCCGAGAAATCGAGATCCTTGAGTCCGAGCCCGCCGAGATCGCGGGCGACGTCGCGCGGACCATCGAACAGCAGCCCGTTCCAGTTCGTGAGCGGCTGGCGGCCGAGGCTCACGCAGGGTTGCGTTCGAAATGCGGCGCGCCCAGCAGCTTGCCACCGAGGTCGTAGGTCCAGCGGTGAATCGGGCACACGATGTTCTGGGCGTGGCCCTTGCCGGTCAGCATGATCGCCTGGCGATGGCGGCAGATGTTCGACAGGAGCTCGATGCCTGTCGGGCCGTGCACCAGGACCTGCGCGTTGGCGCGCGCCGCGAGGGCATAGTAGTCGCCGGGCTCGGGGACCATCAGCTCGTGACCGGCGTAGCCGGGCCCGCGCGCGAACAGCAGCGCGCGCTCGGCTTCGAGCACGCGCGGATCGCAATACCAGGACGCGGGTAGCTGCGACGAAGCTTGCCGCAACCGTGTGGCAGTGGCGAGATCGGACATCGATCATCCTTTCATGCGAGTACCAACCAACCCAACCCAACAACCCGGGACGGTGCATCGGCTACGCCACCAATGCCGCCCGGACCGCTTTGCTAAGTCGACCGCGCGAAAGGATCGCGTTGGGGTCCGTGCTTCGAAACCCAAAGGGCCGCGTCGTCAAGCGTGTTATTATATTTGGCTGTTTTCGAGAGGGTCAAGGGCGCCGGCGCGCATCCCGCCGTGCCGCGCTCGCCGGCTCGAGCCCCCTCGTCACGGTCGCAATCTCCGGACCCTCCATGACCGAGACCCCGGAAGCCCCGTCAAGCTTCGAAGCGGCGCTGGCCGAGCTCGAGCAGATCGTCGAACGCATGGAAGGGGGCGACATGCCGCTGCAGGATGTCGCTCGCCGCCTACAAGCGCGGTGCGGAATTGCTCGCCTACTGCCAGACCTCGCTCAAGGACGCGCAGCAACAAGTGCAGGTGCTGGAGAAGGGATTGCTCGCGCCGCTCCGCCCGGACGACGCCGGCGATGCGTAACGACGTTCCCTTCGCCGTCTGGTCGCGCGAGCGCCAGCAGCGGGTCGAGGAGGTGCTGGCGTCGGTCCTGCCGTCGCCCCGGGTCGCCGCAGTGACGCTCGCCGCCGCGATGCGCTACGCAGTGCTGGGAGGCGGCAAGCGCCTGCGTCCGCTGCTCGCCTACGCGGCTTCCGAGTTGACGTCTGCGGATCCCGCGCAGGTGGATTCGCGCGCGGCCGCAGTCGAGCTGATCCACGCCTATTCGCTGGTGCACGACGACCTGCCGTGCATGGACGACGACGTGCTGCGCCGGGGCCGGCCGACCTGCCATGTCGCGTTCGGCGAGGCCACTGCGCTACTCGCCGGCGATGCACTGCAATCGCTGGCGTTCGCCGTGCTCGCCGATGGTCCTGCCCCAGGCGGCGCGGAGGCCTGCCGCATCCTGGCCGACGCCGCGGGAGTGATGGGCATGGCCGGCGGCCAGCAACTCGACCTCGATGCCACCGGCAGGGTGCCGTCGCTCGACGCACTGGAGCGCATGCACCAGATGAAGACCGGCGCGCTGATCGGCGCGGCAGTGCGTCTCGGGGCGCTGTGCGGGCGACCCGTCGCTGCCAGCGAGGCTCAAGCGCTGGAGGCCTACGCGCGCGCTGCCGGGCTCGCTTTCCAGGTCGTCGACGACGTGCTCGACGTCGGAAGGTTCCGACGCGAGCCTCGGCAAGACCGCGGGAAAGGACGCGGCTCGCAACAAGGCGACGTTCGTGACGCGGGCGGGGCTGCTGCAGGCCAAGCGCCGCGCGCTCGATCTGCGCGACGAGGCTCGAAGCGCGCTGGACCCATTCGGCGCGCCAGCGGCACGTCTTGCCGAGCTCGCCGACTGGATCGTGCTGCGAGCGCAATGACCATGCCGGGGCGCTACCCGCTGCTCGACGACGATCGACTCGCCCGCCGACCTGCGACGGCTCGACCGTGCGCGGCTGGGCGAGCTTGCCCGCGAGCTGCGCGCATTCCTGCTCGAAACCGTCTCCCAGACCGGCGGTCACCTGTCGTCCAACCTCGGCACGGTCGAGCTGACCATCGCCTTGCACTACGCATACGACACGCCCCGCGATCGCGTGGTCTGGGATGTCGGGCACCAGACCTATGCCCACAAGATCCTGACCGGGCGCCGCGAGCAGATGGGCAGGTTGCGCCAGTGGGGCGGTCCGGCCGGCTTTCCGCGTCGTGGCGAGAGCGAATACGACACCTTCGGCACCGCGCATTCGTCGACGTCGATTTCCGCGGCGTTGGGAATGGCGACTGCGGCGCGGCTCAAGGGGGATACGCGGCATGTCGTCGCCGTGATCGGCGACGGGGCGATGAGTGCGGGGATGGCATTCGAGGCGCTGAACAACGCCGAGGGCGCCGACCTGCTCGTCATCCTGAACGACAACGACATGTCGATCTCGGAACCGGTCGGCGCGATCAACCAGTACCTGGCCCGGGTGCTGGCTTCGCGCTTCTACAATAGCGTGCGCCGCGGCGGCAAGGAGGTGCTGTCGAAGCTGCCGCCGGTGCGCGAGCTCGCGAAGCGCGCCGAAGAGCACGTCAAGGGCATGGTGCTGCCCGGCACCCTGTTCGAGGAGCTGGGCTTCAACTACATCGGTCCGATCGACGGCCACGACGTCGAGCTGCTGGCGAAGACGCTCGCCAACCTGCGCAAGCTCAAGGGCCCGCAGTTCCTGCACGTCGTCACGCGCAAGGGATACGGCTACGCGCGCGCCGAGGAAGACCCGATCCTCTACCACGGCGTGACGAAATTCGACCCTGCGGTGGGGATCGTTCGCCGAAGGCGGGCGGCAAGGCCGCGTACACCCAGGTGTTCGGCGACTGGCTGTGCGACATGGCGCAGGCCGACCGCGCGGCTGGTTGCGATCACGCCGGCGATGCGCGAGGGCTCGGGACTGGTCGAATTCTCGCAGCGCTTCCCCGACCGCTATTTCGACGTCGGCATTGCCGAGCAGCACGCGGTGACCTTTGCCGCCGGGCTCGCCTGCGAGGGCATGAAGCCGGTCGTCGCGATCTACTCGACTTTCCTGCAGCGTGGCTACGACCAGCTGATCCACGACGTCGCGCTGCAGAACCTGCCGGTGATGTTCGCGATCGATCGCGCGGGCATCGTCGGCGCCGACGGCCCGACGCACGTGGGCGCCTTCGACCTCACGCTATTTGCGTTGCCTGCCCAACATGACTGTGATGACGCCCGCCGACGAAAACGAGTGCCGGCAGATGCTGACGACCGCGTTCAGGCTCGACGGTCCGGCCGCGGTGCGGTATCCGCGCGGAACGGGACCGGGCGTCGCGGTCGATCCGGCACTGGCGGCGCTGCCGCTCGGCCGCGGCGAGATCCGGCGCGAGGCGAAAGGCCGGGCGCACCGGGTCGCGATCATGGCATTCGGTGCGATGCTGGCTCCCGCGCTCGCCGCAGCCGACGAGATCGACGCGAGCGTCGCCAACATGCGCTTCGTCAAGCCCCTCGACGCCGACCTCGTGCGCGACCTCGCCGAGCGGCACGACGCACTGGTGACGGTGGAAGAAAACGTCGTCGCGGGCGGCGCGGGCAGCGCGGTCGCCGAGTACCTCGCGGGCGCCGGGCTTGCCGTGCCGATCCTGCATCTCGGTCTTCCCGACCGGTTCATCGACCACGGCGACGCGGCGTTCCTGCTCGCGCACGTCGGGGCTCGATGCCAAGGGCATCGCGGCGGCGATTCGCGCGCGGTTCCCGCAACGCAGACCCGAGGCCTGGGCGAAGCCCGCAGCGTAACGGGGCCGTGACTGCGTATGGCAAACTTGACGCCATGAACCGACCCGAGACGCCCAGCCGGCTGATCGCCATCCCCGACGTGCAAGCGGGCCGGGACGAGCGCAGCATCGCGATCGACCAGGTGGGCATCAAAGGACTGCGTTACCCGCTGCCGTTCGCCGACGGGGACGGTCCCGCCCAAACGATCCTTGCGACCTGCAGCGTGTATGTCGCGCTCCCCGGAGATCGCAAGGGCACGCATATGTCGCGGTTGGTCGCGTTGCTCGAAGAGCGTGCGCTGCCGGGAGCAGCTCCGTTGACTGTCGGCGGCCTGCGCGGCCTGGTCGAGGAGCTCCTCGTCCGCCTCGACGCGCCGGGGGGACGCATCGAGCTTGCGTTCCCCTATTTCGTGCGGAAGGTCGCCCCGATTTCCGGCGTGGCGAGCTTGCTCGACTACGACCTGCGCCTTACCGCGGAGATTGCGGATGGACGCTACGCGTCGACCATTGGCGTGTCGGTGCCGGTGACGTCGCTTTGCCCGAGCTCGAAGGAAATCTCCGCTTACGGAGCGCACAACCAGCGCTCGATGGTCACGATCGTCGTCCGCCCCCACGAACCCGTGCCGATTGCCGAGCTGCTGCACCTGGCGGAGGAGGAGGCGTCGTCGGAGCTCTTCGGCATTCTCAAGCGCGCGGACGAGAAATACGTCACCGAGCGCGCCTACGACAATCCGCGCTTCGTCGAGGACCTGGTGCGCGGCGTTGCGTCGCGGCTCGAAGCCGACGCTCGCATCGCCGCCTGGACCGTCGAGGCGGAGAACTTCGAGTCGATCCACAATCACTCGGCATATGCCCGCATCTCTCGCGGCAGGTAGGCGGCCTCACATTTCGATCCGCGTCCCCAGTTCGACGACGCAATTGGCCGGGATGTTGAAGAAGTCGGTGATGCTTCCGGCATTGCGCGCCATCGCTGCGAAGACGCCGATCGCGCCAGCGGGCGATTCCCGTTTCCGAAGCTCCAGGGACGATCTTCTCGCGCGACAGGAAATAGGTAACCGCCATCGGATCGACCTGCAATCCCTCCGGCCCGCAAAGCTCGAGCGCGAGCGCGACATCCGGCCGCTCCATGAATCCGAAGCGTGCGCTCACGCGCCAGCAGTCGTCGGCCAGGCGCTCGCTCGCGACCCGATTCCCGGGATGTACCCACGGGACGTCGCGGAACTCGACGGTCAGGAAGACGTTCTGCTCGTGCAGGACCTTGTAATGCTTGAGGCTGTGCAGCAGCGCGTTGGGCGTGGCGTCGCGGCTCGACGTCAGAAACACGGCGGTGCCCGGCACCCGCGGCGGCGCGTCCCGCAGCAGCGATTGCAGGAAGCCCCGCAGCGGTGGCGACGACCCGCGCAGGCGCTCGACCAGCAGATCGCGCCCACGCCGCCAGGTCATCATCAGGAAGAATGCGATCGCGCCCAGCGCCAGCGGAAACCAGCCGCCGTCCAGCACCTTGTGCATGGCGGCCGCAAGGAACACCGTGTCGACCAGGGCGAAAAACGCGGTGGCGGCGACGCAGAGCCACAGCGCGTAGCCCCAGCTGTAGCGAAGCACGAAGAACGTCAGCACCGTGGTGACCAGCATCGTGCCCATCACGGCGACCCCATAGGCCGATGCCAGCCGCGACGAGCTGCCGAATCCGATGACCGCGGCGGCGACGATCGCGAGCAGCGTCCAGTTCACTGCGGGAACGTAGATCTGCCCGATGGTCCGCGCGGACGTATGGTGGATCGACATGCGCGGCAGGTAGCCGAGCTGAATCGCCTGCTGCGTCATCGAGTACGCGCCCGAGATCGTGGCCTGCGAGGCGATGACCGTCGCGGCCGTGGCAAGGGCGACCATCGGATAGAGCGCCCATCCGGGGTAGGCGAGATAGAACGGGTTCGCGACCGCTTCGGGCTGCACGACGAGCAGCGCGCCCTGCCCGAAGTAATTCAGTACCAATCCCGGCGCAGCCACGCCGAACCAGGCGATGCGAATCGCCCGCTTGCCGAAGTGGCCCATGTCGGCGTAAAGCGCCTCGGCACCGGTGACGGCAAGCAGCACCGAGCCGAGCACGATGAACGACGCGTAGCCGTGTCCGGTCACGAAGCGCAGCGCGTGCGTCGGATCGACGGCGTGCAGGATCTCCGGTGCCTTCGCGATGTTCCAGAGGCCGACGGCCCCCAGCGAGGCGAACCAGAGCATGCACACGGGGCCGAAGAGCATCCCGACGACGCCGGTGCCATGGCGCTGGATCGCGAACAGCGCGATCAGGATGCCGGTCGCGATCGGCACGACGTAGGCGCTGGAGGCAGGGGTGCCGACCTCGAGCCCTTCGACCGCGGACAGCACGGAAATCGCAGGCGTCAACACCGCGTCGCCGTAGAACAGTGAGGCTCCCAATACGCCGACCACGAGCAGCGCCGACTGAAGCCGCGGCTGCTCGGCGCACCGAAGACGTGGCGAGCGCCAGCAGTGCCATGATGCCGCCCTCGCCGCGATTGCCGGCGCGCAATACCAGTACCACGTATTTGAGCGAGACGACGATCATCAGCGCCCAGAAGATTGCCGATACGCCGCCGAGGATGTTCTCCGTCGTCAGCGCAATCCCGTGCTGCGGGCTGAAAGTCTCCTTCGCGGCGTAGAGTGGGCTGGTGCCGATGTCGCCGTAGACGACGCCAAGGGCGAGCAGGGCAAGCGCCGCGCGACGATTGCCGGCGCGCGCGGGTGCCCGTCGTGCGCGGTCAGTGCCGGCCCGGATTCGCCGTTGTTGTCCATCGCCACGCAGCATAGATCGCCACGCCGGCGTTAGCGCGCCGGAGGGTGATTTTTTACGCGCCGTTTACGAGCGCCGTGCGTTACATTGGCACGATGCAACTGCGCCGTGACTGGATCGGATACGCGTGGGTGGCAGGCGCCGCGCTCGCCTGCACGCTGGCCGGACTGGCGATGCATCCGCGCTTCGACCTCGTGAACATCGCGATGGTCTACCTGCTCGCGGTCGTGATCATTGCCCTGCGGTTCCCGCGCGGGCCCGCCATTGCTGCGGCGGTTCTATGCGTGGTGGTGTTCGATGTCGTGTTCGTGCCGCCGCGAGGAGCGGTCCGCGTCGACGACGTCCAGTATCTGCTGACCTTCGCGATCATGCTTGCGGTGGCGCTGGTCATTTCGCATCTCGTCGAAAGCGTACGGCGGCAGGCCGCCGCGCACGCGGAACTCGAGATCGGGGCCGAGACCGAGCGCATTCGCAGCGCGCTGCTCGCCTCGATCTCGCACGATCTGCGCACGCCGCTCGCCGTCATGGCGGGCGCATCGTCGAGCCTGGTCGAGGAGGGCGAGCGCCTGCCACCGGAACAGCGGCGTGCGCTGGCCGAGAGCGTCTTCAATCAGGCACGCGAAATGTCGGAACACGTGACCAAGGTGCTGCAGATGACGCGCCTCGAAACGGGCGCGATCGAGCTGGCCCGTGACTGGGCGGGGCTCGGCGAGATTGTCGGGTCGGTGCTCGCCCGCCTGGCCGAGCGACTGGCGGCGCATCGGGTCATCGTGGAGCTGCCCGACGACTTGCCGCTGCTGCGGGTCGATGCGACGCTGATCGAACAGGTTTTCGGCAATCTGCTCGAGAATTGCGCACGTCACACCCCGCCGGGAACGGTGGTCAGGGTGCGAGCCCAGGCTCGCGCGACGGACGTCCTGGTGAGCGTCGAGGATTACAGCGGCGGACTTGCCGAGCGCGACCTGGAGCGGGTGTTCGCGAAGTTTCATCGCGGTTCCGTCGAAGGCGGTGGCACCGGGATGGGCCTGGGGCTCGCCATCAGCCGTGCGATCGTGCGTCTGCACGGTGGGCAGGCATGGGCCGAGCGGGTGCCCGCGGGCGGAACCGCATTCCGATTCACGATTCCGCTGGAACCCGCGCCTTTCGTCCCGAACGAGCCCGGGTTCGGTTGACATGGCCGATTCGGAGCTGCGCCCGACGGTCCTCATCGTCGAGGACGAATCCGAAATCCGGCGGTTCCTGCGCGCTTCGTTCGGCGCGGAGGGCTATCGGGTGGTCGAGTCGGCGACAGGACGTCGCGGATCCATCGACGCCGGAACGCACAAGCCTGATCTCGCCATTGTCGACCTGGGGCTGCCGGACGTCGACGGCATCGAGGTGATCCGCCGCATTCGCGCGTGGTCCCCGATGCCGATCATCGTGCTGTCCGCCCGCGTCCAGGAACGCGCAAAGATCGAAGCACTCGACGCCGGCGCCGACGACTACGTGACCAAGCCGTTCGGCATCGGCGAGCTGCTTGCGCGCGTACGCGCGGCGTTGCGGCACGCCGTGCGGGCTGCCTCCGGGGACTCGGTCCTGCGCTTCGGGGCCGCGGTCGTCGATCTGGAACGACGCACTGCGAGCCGCGGTGGCACTGACGTGCGCCTCACGCCGCTGGAATTCCGGCTGCTGGCGACGCTCGCGAAGCACCTCGGTATGGTCGTCACGCATCGCCGGCTGCTCACCGAGGTCTGGGGCCCCGCGCATGAGCGGCGACACCCACTACCTGCGCATCTACATGAAGCAACTGCGCGACAAGCTCGAGGCGGACCCGGTGCAGCCGCGCCACTTCGTCACCGAGACCGGGGTTGGCTATCGGCTGCTGGCCGACGAACAGGCGAGGAAGAATCTAGAATGACGGTACACGATGAATCCGATCGCCATTTTCCGCTTCTCACCCACCGAAGGGCCGGCGTATTTCGCCGAGTGGCTCGGCGCGCGCGCGCTTCCCTGGCAGTTGATTCCGGTCGACGAAGGTGCGCCGATACCCGCCGACCCGCGCGAGTTTTCCGGCATCGGCATGATGGGCGGCCCGATGAGCGCTACCGATCGGCTGCCGTGGATTGAACCGCTGTCGCGACTGCTGCGAGACGCGATCGTGCAGGAGGTTCCGCTGATCGGTCATTGCCTCGGCGCACAGTTGCTTGCGCAGGCGCTGGGTGCGCGCGTGTCGCGCAGCTCCGTACCCGAGATCGGCTGGGTCGACGTCGAGGTATCCGACGCGGGGGCAGGGCGGAGCTGGTTCGGTGGCCGCGAGCGCTTGACGATCTTCCAATGGCACTACGAGGTCTTCGACCTACCCGCGGGTGCTACGCGCGTGCTGACCAACGCGTTCAATCCGAACCAGGCGTTCATCGTCGATGACCGGCACATCGGCTTGCAGTGCCATGTCGAAATGACGCGGGACCTGGTTGAAAGCTGGTGCGAAAGCGGGCTGGGCGAGACTGCAGGCCCGGGCACCGCGGCGTGCCAGTCGCGCCAGGACATCCTCGCCGCAACACGGGAGCGGCTTCCTGCACTTCACGCGGTGGCCGACGGCGTCTACGCGCGCTGGGCGGAAGGACTGTTGCGCTGACATGGCCGCAATCCACGCGCTGCCCGACCTGCTGATCAACCAGATCGCCGCCGGCGAAGTCGTCGAGCGACCGGCTGCGGCGCTCAAGGAGCTGCTCGAGAACGCGCTCGACGCGGGAGCGACGCAGATCGACGTTGACGTTGCCGCCGGCGGCGTCAAGCGCATTCGCGTCGCCGACAATGGCGCCGGCATCGAGCGCGAAGACCTGCCGCTGGCAGTGAGCCGCCATGCGACATCGAAGATCACGACGGTTGTCGACCTGGAGGCCATCGCAACGCTGGGGTTCCGCGGCGAGGCGCTGGCGTCGATGGCAGCGGTTGCGCGGCTGTCGATCGCGTCGCGCGCCGCGGCGAGGCCGCACGCTTGGCGCATCGAGGTGGAGGGCGGCAACATCGGGGTGGTCACGCCTGCCGCGCTCGCCGTCGGCACCACGGTGACCCTCGAGGAGCTCTTCTTCAACACTCCCGCGCGGCGCAAGTTCCTGCGTACCGAGGCGACCGAATGGGCGCATTGCGATGAAGCGTTCCGGCGCATCGCGCTCGCGCATTGCGAGGCTGGATTCACGCTCACCCACAATGGCCGTGCGACGCGAAGGCTCCAGGCGGGCGGGAGGTGGGTGCGGGTCGAGGAGCTCCTGGGTGATGCTTTTGCGCTGCATGCGGCGCGCGTCGATGCGGATGCCGGCGGCGTGCAGCTCGCGGGATTCGCGGTCAGGCCCGCCTACGCAGGCGATGGCGCGGCGGCGCAATACGTGTTCGTCAATGGGCGCTTCGTGCGTGACCGGATGCTTGCGCATGCGCTGCGCGAAGCCTATCGCGACGTCCTGCACCATCAGCGCCAGCCAGCCTACGCGCTGTGGCTGTCACTCGACCCGCGGCGTGTCGACGTCAACGTGCATCCTCAGAAGTGCGAGGTTAGATTCCGGGATTCGGGCGCAATCCATCAGTTCGTCCGGCATGCCGTCGAGCGGGCGCTGGCGTCGACCGCGGCGGAGCAGCCCGCGGTGTCGGCGACCGAGCGCCTGGGCCTCGCCGCTGCGCACTTGCCACCGCGCGTGCCGCTGGGCGACCACGGAGTGGTTGCGCGGCTTGCGCTCGACAGCGCCGAGCCCGCGGCGTTCTACCGGCGGCTGTTCGGCGGGCGTGAGGGCACCGGGTCGGACTTCGACCTGCGGCTCCCGGGAACCGGAGGCCCGCCCCCCGCCGTCATGCCTACACCCGAAGTGGATCCGCAGCCGCTGGGCTTCGCGCTGGCCCAGTTGCACGGCGTCTACGTCCTCGCGCAGAACCGTGCCGGACTCGTGCTCGTCGACATGCACGCGGCGCACGAACGCATCGTCTACGAGCACCTGAAATCCACGTTCGACGGCCGCGTTCCGGTGCAACCCCTGCTCGTGCCGGCAGCGTTCAGCGCCGATCCGCTGGAGATCGCCGCAGCGGCCGAGCACCGGGAGAGCCTCGCAGAGCTTGGCTTCGACGTCTCTTCGATGGGCCCCGCGACGCTTGCGGTGCGCGGGGTGCCAGCGCCGCTCCAGGACGCGGACGCGGTGGCGCTCGCCCGCGCGGTGCTGCACGAGATCCGCGAATTCGGCGGCTCGTGTGCGCTGGAGGCGCATCGCGACGAGTTGTTGTCGACCATGGCCTGCCACGGCGCCGTGCGCGCGAACCGCAGCCTGACGGTGGCGGAGATGAATGCGCTGCTGCGCGAGATGGAGGCGACCGAGCGCGCGGGGCAGTGCAATCACGGCCGTCCGACCTGGTACCAGGTCAGCATGGCCGACCTCGATCGGCTGTTCATGCGCGGCCGGTAGTCGCGCAAGACGCCGGTCGTGCTGCTGATGGGCCCGACGGCGTCGGGCAAGTCGGCGCTGGCGCAAGCGCTCGCATTGCGATTCGGCGGTGAGATCGTCAGCGCTGATTCGGCGCAGGTCTATCGCGGGATGGACATCGGCACCGCGAAGCCGGACGCCGCCGAACGCGCCGCGATTCCGCATCACCTGCTCGACCTGATCGATCCGACCGAGGCGTACTCGGCGGCGCGATTCGCGCGCGATGCGGCGGCGGCAATCGAGGCGATTCGCGCGCGCGGCCGCCTGCCGATCGTTGCAGGCGGGACGATGCTGTACTTCAGGGCGCTCACTGAGGGCCTGAGTGCACTGCCTGCGGCCGACCCGGCGCTCCGTGCTGCGATCGACGCGGCAGCGGCTGAGCGTGGCTGGCCCGCGCTGCACGCGAAGCTCCTGCGGCTCGATCCCGCAACCGGCGCGCGCATCGCACCCACCGATTCGCAGCGCATCCAGCGTGCGCTCGAAGTGCAGTCGCTGACCGGCCAGCCGCTTTCGACGCTGCAGGACCGCCGCGCCGCGCAGGAGCCCCTGGAGCGCAGCGTCAGCATCGCGCTGATGCCGTCGGATCGTGCGCGCCTGCACCGGGCGATCGCGAACCGGTTCGACGGGATGCTTTCTCGCGGACTGGTGGACGAAGTGCGCGCGCTGCGCGTGCGCTATGCGTTGGACCCGGCAATGCCATCAATGCGATGCGTGGGTTACCGTCAGGTGCTGGAGCACCTCGAGGGCGGCAGCACGCAAGCGAGTCTGCGCGACCGGGGGATCGCCGCTACCCGCCAGCTCGCGCGACGCCAGCTCACCTGGCTGCGCAGCCTTCACCAGGACGCGATCGATCCCTACGCCGCGGACGCGGAGACGACGGCGGTGTCGCGGCTCGCCCGCGCCCTCGATGCGGCGGGCACCAGCAACCGGGCCTGACGCTCGCCGCCGCGAGCATGCCGGATTGCAAGCGTGTACGCCGCAAGCGTGCAAAGCATTTGACGCTGCGATCCGGTTTCGACATGATGCTCGGCTTGGCCATCCGTCGGCCAGCACAGGGAGGGTAACAATGCGCAAGGGGCTGAATCTGTGTATTTCGGCGTTGGCCGCGATGCTGCTGGTCGCCGCGCCGGTCCAAGCGAAGACGTTCCGCTGGGCAAGCCAGGGCGACGTCCTGTCGTTCGATCCGTACTCGCAAAACGAGAGCTTCAACAACACTTTCAACAGCTACGTCTACGAGTCGCTGGTCCAGTACGACAAGAAGTTCGACGTCGTGCCGCAGCTCGCGCTCAAATGGGAGCAGTTGTCCCCGACCCAGTGGCGCTTCCATCTGCGGCCCAACGTCAAGTTCCAGGAAGGCGAGCCGCTCACCGCCGACGACGTTGTGTTTTCGATCCATCGGCAGCTTTCGAAGCGCTCGATGATGAAGTCGTACCTGGCCGGCGTCACGGACGCGAAGAAGGTCGACGACCTCACCGTCGATATCATCACCGGCGGCCCTGCGCCGGTGCTGCTGCGCCAGTTGACCGACGTGCGGATCATGAGCAAATCATGGTGCGAGAAGCACAATGTCGTCGAGGTGCAGGACTATCTCGCCAAGGAAGAGACCTACGCGGTCGAACACGCGAACGGCACCGGACCGTACATCCTGAAATCGCGCGAACCCGACGTGAAGACCGTGCTCGAGGCGAACCCGCACTGGTGGGGCAAGATGGAGGGCAACGTCACCGAGATCGTCTATACGCCGATCAAGTCGGCCGCGACGCGCACCGCGGCACTGCTCTCCGGTGAAGTCGATTTCGTGCTCGATCCGCCGCCGCAGGACCTGCCCAAGCTCAAGGCCGATCCGGACATCAAGGTCGTCCAAGGCGAGGAGAACCGGACGATCTTCATCGGCATGGACCAGAAGCGCGACGAATTGCTCTACTCGAGCGTCAAGGGCAAGAATCCGTTCAAGGATCTGCGCGTGCGCGAGGCGCTCAACATGGCGGTCGACCGCGACGTGATCAGGCGTACGCTGATGCGCGGCCAGTCGATCCCGACCGGCGAGCTCGTTACCCACCAGGTCTACGGCTACTATCCTGCCGCGAACAAGATCCCCCCGTACAGCGTCGAAAAGGCGAAGGAGCTGTTGAAGGAGGCCGGCTATCCGAATGGGTTCGAAGTGACGCTCGATTGCCCGAACGACCGCTACATCAACGACGCGCTGATCTGCCAGGCGCTGACTTCGATGTGGGCGAAGATCGGCATGACGGTGAAGCTCGACGCGATGCCGAAGGCGCAGTATTTCGCCAAGATCAACAAGCTCGACACCAGCTTCTACATGCTCGGCTGGGCGGTTGCCACCTTCGACGCGCAGGACGCGCTGCTCAACCTCGTGCACACGCGCAACGGCAAAGGCGCGGGCGAGTACAACGACGGTGCGTACAGCAATCCGAAGCTGGACGAGCTGATCGACAAGATGGAGGTCGAGCCCGATGTCGCCAAGCGCCTGGAGATGATCCACGAGGCGCTGATGCTGCACACGACCGACGTTGCGCCACATCATGCTCCACCAGCAGATCATCCCGTGGGCGATGCGCAAGAACATCTCGGTCACGCACAGCGCGGATAATCGGTTGCGCATGTGGTGGGTGCACGTCAGCTGATGCGCTGACGTGATCGCGGGGGTGGCGCAAGTCACCCCCGTCCCCTTCGATGCCGGCGTTCATTCTTCGCCGCCTGCTGCAGGCGATCGTCGTCATGCTGGTGGTGGCGTTCGTCGCCTTCTCGCTGTTCCAGTACGTCGGCGATCCGGTGCAGTTGATGCTGGGCCAGTTCGCCACCCCCGCCGATCGCATCCGCCTGACCCACGAGCTCGGCCTCGACCAGCCGTTCTACGTGCAGTTCTACCACTTCATCGTCAATGCCCTGCACGGACAGTTCGGGGTGTCGCTGCGGATCGGCAAGCCAGTCTCGGTGCTGCTCGCGCAGCGGCTGCCGGCGACGCTCGAGCTCTCCGTCTGCGCGGCGATCTTCGCGCTGGTGGTGGGCATTCCGCTTGGCGTCTACGCGGGCCTGCGGCCGAATTCCTGGCTCGCGCGGCTCGCCATGTCCGCGTCGCTGATCGGCGTCTCGCTGCCGACGTTCCTGATCGGCATCCTGCTGATCCTGGTGTTTGCGGTGAAGCTCGGCTGGCTGCCGGCGTTCGGGCGCGGGCAACGTGGTCACCGTGGGCGCGTGGTCGACCGGCCTGCTCACGAAAAGCGGCATCAAGTCGCTGATCCTGCCGACCATTACCCTCGGGCTGTTCCAGCTCACGCTGATCATGCGGCTGGTCCGCTCGGAGATGCTCGAGGTGCTGCGCGCCGACTACATCAAGTTCGCGCGCGCACGCGGGCTCACCGACCGCGCGATCAACTTCGGGCATGCACTGAAGAACACGCTGGTGCCGGTGATCACGATCACCGGGCTGCAGCTCGGCTCGATCATCGCGTTCTCGATCATCACCGAGCAGGTGTTCCAGTGGCCGGGGATGGGCCTGCTGTTCATCCAGGCGGTCAGCTATGTCGACATCCCGGTGATGTCCGCGTACCTGTGCCTGATCGCGGTCGTGTTCGTCACCATCAACCTGATCGTCGACCTGCTCTACTACGTCGTCGATCCGCGCCTGCGCGCCGATCGCCCGGGCGCAGCGGGCCACTGACATGGCAGGTCGCGTCCAGGCACTGCTGCACTCGTCCTGGGACAGCGACCTCGCCTGGAGCTTCCGCCACTCTCCCTACGCGATCGTCGCGGCGATCGTGTTTCTGGTCTGCGTCGGCAGCGCGGTGTTCGCGCCGTGGGTCGCGCCGCACAATCCGTTCGACCTGCGCCAGATCGACCTGCTGAATTCGCTCAAGCCGCCGGCGTGGCTGCCTGGCGGCGAGGCCATGTTTCCGCTGGGCACCGACGACCAGGGCCGCGACGTCCTGTCGACGATCCTCTTCGGCACTCGCATTTCGCTCGAGGTCGGCATTGCCGCGGTACTGTTCTCGATGGCGCTGGGCGTGGCGCTTGGCCTGATCTCGGGCTATGTCGGCGGCAAGACCGACGCCCTCATCATGCGCGTGGCCGACGTCCAGCTCTCGTTTCCCGCGATCCTGATCGCGTTGCTGGTGGACGGCGTCGCACGCGCGCTGCTCCCGGGGCAGCAGGACCGGCTCGCGTTCTACGTGCTGGTGCTCTCGATCGGAGTGTCGGGATGGGTGCAATACGCGCGCACGGTCCGCGGATCGACGCTGGTCGAGAAGAACAAGGAATACGTGCAGGCGGCGCGCGCTCTTCGGCATCCATCCGCTGGCGATCATGTGGCGCCACGTGCTCCCCAACGTGCTCGGACCGGTGCTGGTGATCGCGACGATCCACATCGCGACAGCGATCATCACCGAGGCGACGCTGTCGTTTCTCGGCGTCGGCGTGCCGCCGACGCAGCCGTCGCTGGGCACGCTGATCCGCATCGGCAACGATTTCCTGTTCTCGGGCGAATGGTGGGTGACGCTGTTCCCCGGGCTCGCGCTGGTCGTGATGGTGCTGGCGATCAACCTGCTGGGCGACTGGCTGCGCGACGCCCTCAACCCCCGCCTGCGTTGAGCTCCGAGTCCTGGCGATGACCCCGCAGCGTGATGCAGCGACCGGACCCGGCGGGGCGAACATGCCCCTAGGCGCGGACCGCGACGGTGGAGCGTTGCTTGAAGTGCGCGACCTGCGGGTCGAATTTCCGACCCGCCGCGGCACGCTCATCGCGCTCGACCGGGTGTCGTTCCGGATCGCCCCGGGCGAAGTGCTGGGCGTGGTCGGCGAATCCGGCGCCGGCAAATCGCTGACCGGCGCCGCGATCATCGGCCTGCTGGAACCCCCGGGGCGCATCGCCGGCGGCGAGATCCTGCTCGCGGGAATGCGCATCGACGACCTGCCGCACGATGCGATGCGCAGGATCCGCGGGCGCCGGATCGGCGCGATCTTCCAGGATCCGCTGACGTCGCTCAATCCGCTCTACTCGGTCGGGTACCAGCTCGTCGAGACGATCCGGACGCACCTGCCGCTCGACGCGGGTACCGCGCGCAGGCGCGCGATCGAGCTGCTGCAGGAGGTCGGCATTCCGGCGGCCGAGCGGCGCATCGACCACTATCCGCACCAGTTCTCCGGCGGCATGCGCCAGCGCGTCGTCATTGCGCTGGCGCTGGCCGCCAATCCGGAATTGATCATCGCCGACGAGCCCACGACGGCGCTCGACGTGTCGATCCAGGCGCAGATCATCACGCTGCTGAAGCGCTATGCCGCGACCACGGGACCGCGGTGATGCTGATCACCCACGACATGGGGGTGATCGCCGAAACCGCCGACCGGGTCGCGGTCATGTACGCCGGCCGGATCGTCGAGATCGGCCCGGTGTCGGAGGTGATCCATGCGCCGAAGCATCCCTATACCGTCGGCTTGATGGGGTCGATCCCGTCGATCGTCGACGACCACGAACGCCTCGTCCAGATCGACGGTTCGATGCCGCGCCTCAATGCCATCCCGCGCGGCTGCGCGTTCAACCCACGCTGCGAGCGCGTGTTCGAGCGCTGTCGCTGCGAACGCCCCGAGCTGCTCGACGTCGGGCAATCGCGCGCCGCGTGCTGGCTCTATGCCGCCGGCGGCGACGGAGGGCGCGAGTGATCACACCGCGCCGGGTCGCGGGTGGACATCCGGTCGCGGGTGGACATCCGGTCGCGGGCGCACACCCGGGCGCGGGTCGCCGACCGGCTGCGCGCCGCGAAGGAGCAGACGAGCTGCTGCACGTCGATCGCGTGAGCAAGGCTTTCGACGTGTCATCGCCGTGGCTTGCGCGCGTGCTCGCCCGCCAGCCGCGGCTGCTGCTGCGCGCGGTCCAGGACGTGAGCTTCGACATCCGCCGCGGCGAGACGCTGGGCCTGGTGGGCGAATCGGGCTGCGGCAAGTCGACCGTCGCCCGGCTGATCGTCGGGCTCTATCGCCTGTCGGAGGGGGACATCACTTACGCTGGAGTGAGCCTCAAGGCGCTCGCATCGGGCCGGGCCGATCGCAGCCTGCGGCGCAAGCTGCAGATGATCTTCCAGGATCCTTACGCC
Organism: uncultured beta proteobacterium; assembly: GCA_963701885.1. Lineage (GTDB taxonomy): Bacteria > Pseudomonadota > Gammaproteobacteria > Burkholderiales > Casimicrobiaceae > VBCG01. Next base: position 88,628 of record CAVPBR010000015.1, on the reverse strand, counting down.
AGCCTCAATCCGCGCTGGCGCGTCGCCGACATCGTCGCCGAGCCGATCCGCGCGCATCGCCTGGTCCGCGGACGGCAGGCGATTCGCGCCCGCGTCGACGCGCTGCTGGCGCAGGTCGGCCTCGCCGCCGCCGACGGCCGCAAGTACCCGCACCAGTTCTCGGGCGGGCAGCGGCAGCGCATTTCGATTGCACGCGCACTGGCGAGCGAGCCCGAATTTCTCGTCTGCGACGAGCCGACCTCGGCGCTCGACGTCTCGGTGCAGGCGCAGGTGCTGAACCTGATGCGGGACCTGCAGCGCGAGCTGGGCCTCACTTATCTGTTCATTTCGCACAACCTCGCGGTGGTCCACCACATCGCCGATCGCGTCGGCGTCATGTACCTCGGGCGCATTGTCGAATTGGCGGACAAGCAGGTGCTGTTCTCGCAGCCGCAGCACCCGTACACGCAGATGCTGCTCGCCGCGATCCCCGACCTCGAAATGACGGGCGAGCGGCGCACGCCGGTGGCGGGCGAAGTGCCGAGCCCGCTTGCGCCACCCCCTGGCTGCACGTTTCATCCGCGCTGTCCGTATGCCAACGAGCGCTGCCGGCGCGAGGTGCCCGAGCTCCTGCCCGCGACGGATGGCGCGCGCGTCGCGTGTCACGCGGTCGAGGAGGGACGCATCGATCTCTCCCCTAATGCGACGAGCGCATTAAAGGACGCATAGCGTGGGTGCAGGGTGCGACGGTCAAGTCCCATCAATTGCACGCGGTACCCGGGGCGACGAACGCTTCGCGTGTTATCGTCCTCATCTGCGCGACGCCGTTGACGGTGTACGCGAATGCCGCGTTCGCCCCATCGCTGAATGTGAATGTCGCGTTCCCGACTGGCGTTCGCACAACCGCTGCCGGTTCGAACGGCACCGCGTTGAACGCCGGCCCCGTGTTTCGGTACAGCGTTCCCGTGTAGACGCCTGGTGCGGTATTGCTCGCCGTGACCGACAGCCACAGCGGCGTCCCGTCGACATCATAGGTAAACCAGGTACCGAAGATGATGTTGCTCTGCTCAGTCAGATTGATCCCCCAGCCGGACTCGGAGCCCGCCGGCGCCGCCCACCACAAACCCTGGACGTTGAGGTCACGGGTGCTCGCGAGCATGTCGGAGAGGACCTGCCACGCGGCGCTGTGCGTGCCGTCCTGGCGCACCAACGCGAATCCGTTTCCGCCTTCGATCGCCCAGTTGACGGCGAATGGGAGGCCGGCGTCGAGAAACGCTTGCACGGCGATCCCCGTACGGGTTCCGGCGTCCGCAAATTGATTCTCCGAAAATCCATATTCCCCGATCAAAAGCGGCCGCGCTCCGACGCCCGGGAGAACTTTGGATGTACGCGACATCGTCCAAGATGAATTGACGCAGACTCATCGTCGCCGGACGATTGATCGTGTCATAGGAAGAATAGGAGATGAAGTCGCCCGGGACGTTCGGAATGACGCTGTTCAGCAAGGAAGGGATTCCGCTCTTCACCCGCTGCAGAAGATTGAATTCCACCGCATATTGGACCTGGACGCCCGCGATACCGCCTGCTTGCGCCCGCGCCTGCAACACACCCGCGTACCGCGCGTTCAGCCAGTCGATCGAGGCCTGGATCTGAGTGTTGGTGGGCACGTACGCGGGATCGTAGTTCTCATCGGTGAACCAGTCTCCTTCCCAATTCTTGATGATGAAGGTCTTCCCGGTGCCTTGGTAGGTCTGCAGCAGGTATTGGGCGAACTCACGGATCTCTTCGGTCTCCTGGGACATCATGTCGGGAGTGAAGGGACCCCGCGGATGGGGGGCGGTCGCCCAGGAGTTCCAGGTGCTGAAGCTCAACGCCATGAGGGTGTAGGTCTTGGAGGGCATCGCGAACACCTGCCGGAAAGCAGGTGTCTTGGCGAGAGCGGTGAGACTGTCGATCGGTCCGGGTCCAAAATCCTCTCCCGGATCGTCGTTCGAGGTATAGCGTGGAGTCATCGCCAGCGAGATAACGACGGCACCCATGTTCTGAATTTGCTGCGCGCCGTCCAGCAGCGGTGGCTGGGATCTCACCGTGTAGGTCGCACCCCAATGGTAGATCCCGAGGCCCTGCTTGGCGGGTGTCGATGCCGCCGCTGCGCTTGCCTGCAGCAGCCATCCGGGAAGCGGGAAGGCTACCGCCGCGACAACGTGCGCACGTCGCTGCGTAATGCACGTGAACGCGGGGCGTATCGCGGCGCGGGGCTTCGCGTCAGTCATTGACGTCGAGCACCGCGGCGAAGTGGAACGACCCCGTGCATCCACCTCCCGCGTCCCCTGTCCAGTGCCCTTCGATCCCCTGGCCGGTCGGGTGCAAACCATCGATCCTCACGGCGCGCGTGTTGCCGCCGCAATTGGACTGGCCGTTGAACTGATACAGCCGGCCCAGGTGCGTAAGCGGTCCAGACAGCGTGCAGACAAGGCCACTAAAATTGCTGCTGGTAAGGGTGAAGGTCAGCGTGGCCGACTGGTCGCCGACCTGGGCGACCCCCAGGTTGGCGTTGGCGCGGAAGGCGGGGTCATTGCGCGTCGGGTCGGTGCAGCCGCTGATCGAACCGGATAACGATCCCGAGTAGTTACCCGATAGCACGTACGGCGTCAGCGTCTCGCGCTGGACCGTCTTCGTCACGGTGTCGATGCCGTTCACCGTATAGGTGAGCGTGGCGTGATAGGCATCGATCGGTTTGAACGATGCAGTCCCGGCCGGATTGATCTTGTAACCCTGCCAAGGAGCTGCAAAGTATGTGCCGGTGGTCGCGTAAAGCGCCCCGCTGTAGTTTCCTGTGCCATCATCGGTGAGCAGCATCGTGTACCAGGTCGGCTTCCCGTCCGCCCCGTAGATGAAAAAAGCCAGAAACTGGGTCGTATTGCTTTGCACCAGGAACACACCCCATCCCGGTTCGGAAGGGGTGAAGTAGACATCGGTGTATTCGAGGGCGTCGGCGCGCACCGCAGCGATCAGAAGCAATACGATGACAACGAACCGTTTCAGCATGGTTGCCTCCGGTACATGAAATAGGTGGAAATTCAAGCCGGCTAACCGCGGCCTGGTGATCGGTATGGAGCCCGGGACGGGCCAATGTGGAGCTTGTCCGTCGTTAGACGTCGGAGCTCGCGCCGCTGGTGTGGCTCAATACCCGCCGCTCGGATTTCGTCGCGCCAATGATCTCGATTCCCATGCGCCCCTGGACGCATTCGAGCGGTAGAGCGACGCTGAAGTCCACGAGAGCCGGCAACCCGTCCGCCGCCAGGCGGCCCACGACTTCGATCACCCGGAAGTCAGGCATTTCGCGGTAGGACAAAGGTTCGAGCGTCACGCGAAGATCTGCCCACGGCTTGATGCCTGACACCAACAGTCATCGGCCGCCGCCGAATCGTGTCGCCTCGCGGACCTCGACCCAATCGAAGTCGATGCGCCGGCCCGCCGGGCACAGGGCAGCGACTCGAAGGAACCGTACAGCGCTCCCATTGCACTTTGCGTTCGATGCAGCCCTGGCGAATGGCATGCGTGCGTGCTGAGCTATTATTGACACCTGCCGCCGCGGCGAAAAGAGGGCGCGGGGTATCCAAACCGTTGCAAACGGCGTCCCAGGGGCATGGCCCAATGCGCGACGGCGACCACATCACGCGGGAGGCGCTCGCGGCCGAGCTCGACCGGATCTGCGAGAGCCCTGCCTTCCGCCACTCGTTGCGGCACCAGCAGTTCCTGCGCCATTTGCTCGAGTGCAAGGTGGCGGGCAGGTTTGCCGCATTGCGAGAAATCGCGCTGGGCATCGACTTTTTTCGCCGCCCGGCAAGCACGTATGATCCAAAGAGCGATCCCGTCGTGCGTGTCGAGGCAGGTCGCCTGCGTCAGCGCATTGACCGGTACTACCACGGCGCGGGGGTAGCGGCGCCGTTCGAAATCCTGCTCGACAAGGGAAGCTACGTGCCGGTGTTCCGCGTGCGCGCGGCCGCCGCGGTAGCGATCGGCGCGCAGCCTTCCGTGGTTGTTCTGCCATTCGCGCCGACTTCCTTAACGGCTGATCCGCATTCCGCCGCCGGTCTTGCCGACGAGATAGCGCAGACGCTTTCGCGCTTGCCACAGATTCGAGTCTTTGGACCGGAATCACTGATTGCCGCGGACGTCGCGGCTTCGGCTGCGGAGGCGCGGGATCGCTTCAAGATCGAGTGGATCGTGCGCGGACGATGGCTCGACGATGCGCCACGAATACTCTTGCTCGAAGTCATCGGTGCGGCGAGCGGCGATACGCTGCTGGCGCTGCGCATCGACACTGCAGTTGCCGACGCGCTGGCGATTCATCACCGCATACGCATCGAGATGCTGCACCATTTCGTGCCGTTGCTTGCGGCGCGCGACGGCGGAGATACGCTCGCCGCGAGCCGCCCGCGGCCGGTCGCGACGACGCGCGATCTGGTGGCTTTCGATCTCTACCAGCGCGCTCGCTACCTGTTGAGCCAGCGCAATCACGCGCTGCTGGCGAAGGCGATCGAGCACCTGGAGACGGCGGTTCGCGTGGACTCCGGCTTCAGCGCCGCGTGGGCGGAACTGGCCAGTGCTTATGTGCGTCGACGTCAACTCGTCTTCGACATCGCGCAACGCGATCCAGCCCCGGCGAAGCAGGCGGCGGAGCGCGCCATCGCGCTCGACTCCGATGCAGGGTTTGCCTATGCAATCCTTGCCGAGCTCGCGTACGTGTCTGATTTCGACTGGCCTGGCGCCGCTCGGCTGTTCGAGCGCGCCCTCGCCGCTACGCCACGCGACGCCGCCGTGCGCTGCGCTTTCGCCACGTTCCTCATGTACAGCGCGCGTTTCGACGAGTCGTTGCGCGAATACGACGTAGTCCAGGCGCTGGATCCGCTCGACCCCGCCATCCGATGCCAGAAAGGGGCTTTGTACTTCTACGGCCGTTGCTACGATCGTGCCGAGACGCTTCTCACGCAGGCGATCGAAATGAGCCCGCACGACCTGTACGCGCGGCTGCTGTTAGCCGACACCTATGCGCAGTCGGGGCGTCCCGAGGAAAGCCTCGAGGCTTCGCGCCAGCTTGTCGCAATCGCACCGGGTTATGCCAATTCGTATGTCTACGAGGCGCGCGCCCTGCAGATGCTGGGGCGAGAGGAAGAAGCGGCAGCGATCGTGATTCGGGCGCGCGCGCGTTTCGATGACACTGCCATCACCGAGTACGAAGAGGCAATGCTCCACGTTGCTCGCGGCAACCTCGAGAAGGCCCTCGATTGTCTGGAGAGCCATGCTCGTCGCAAAGCCAATGGCGCACACTGCATCGTGATCGATCCGACGTTCGCGGCGCTGCATCGCGACGCGCGCTGGCGCTCGATGCTCGAACGTGTCGGCCTACCCGATTTCTCCTCGCGAGCCTGAACGGCCGCGCTTCGCCCGAGTTTCCGCTGCGTGCATCGGCGCTCGAGCAGGGCGCCCGCTGATCGGTCGACCGCGGTCAGTCTGCGCGGTTGCTCCCGCCGAGCCAGGTTGCGAGGTCGCGCTTCAGCTTCAGCATGTCGGCCTCGCGCGTATACATCATGTGGCCGGCGTCGTAGTAATGGTGCTCGACGCGTGCCAGTACCTCGGGCGGAACATCGAGTTGTGCCAGCGACCAGTCAGTCGCGCTGTAAGGCGTGCCGAGGTCATAGCGGCCGCTCGCCACCAGCACCCGGAGGTGCGGATTGCGCCGCAGCGCGCGCGAGAGATCGGGGCTCGTGCAGGTAAAGCTGTTGCCCTTGGACTCGCCGCGGCCCCACTTCCATTGCTTGTTGACCTCCATCGACAGCACCTCGTAGCGTGCCCGGGTGTCGACGCCAAGCTGTTCGCTCATGTACGCGTGCGCCGCCATCGTGTAGGGCGCGGCGATCGCCTCGATTCCGGGGTCGAACTCCCAGGTGCGCAGGCGCCTGGCCGCCATCGGACCGGTGACGCGTGCCTCGAGCCTGCCGACGATCAGTCCGCGGTCGCGCAAGAGCTCGACGAAGAACGCTTCGTCGCCGACGCGCAGGTTGCTTTCCTCCACCAGGCTGGAGGAGAGTCCCGTGAGCTCGGCGACGCGGCGCACGACGCGGCGACGCGCCGTTCCGGAAATCCTTGCGCCCGCGTGCAGCGCGGCCAAGTATTCGTCGACAACAAAATGCTCGGCGGCGGCACGCGCGTGCTCCGGCGACTTGCCGGGCTCGCCGGTGAGCTTGCCGTGATACTGCGCGACGCAGGCGAATGCGGGCAGGAACAGCGCAAAAGGCAGGTCGTTGCGCGGGCTCGAACACGATGCCCTGCAGGTCGATCGCGCAGGACACGAGGATCAGCCCCGAAAGCGCAACGCCGATGTCCTGCAGCTTGTCGGCGAGCGCTGCGCCACGCGTCGTGCCATAGCTCTCGCCGGCCAGGTAGATCTGCGAGCCCCAACGCTTGTGGCGGCCGAGCCAGGTCCTGATGCACTCGGCCAGCGCATCGACGTCGCCGTCGACCGAAAGCATCTTCTTGCGCGCGCCTCTTCCGAGGCGGTGATCGAATAGCCGGTATGCGGAGGGTCGATGAACACGAGGTCGAAATGCTCAAACCACGACTCCTGGTTGTCGGTGACCGTGTAAGGCGGCGGCGGCATCGTGCCGTCCTCGCGGATCACGACACGCTTCGGGCCGAGCGCTCCCAGGTGCAGCCAGATCGACGACGAGCCCGGGCCGCCGTTGAAGACGAAGCAAACCGGCCGCGATTGCGGATTGGCGTCGGCGAGGAAATACGCAGTCGTGAAGATTGCCGCCTCGGGATCACCGCGCTTGTCGTCGAGGCCCCCGGCGGTCACCGGAACGAACTCGGCTTCGGCGCGATAGCCCAGCCTGGTCCCGTTCACGAGCAGGCTCGATTCGCTTTTGCACGGTTCGGCAGCGAGCAGCTTGTCGACTTTCTCGCGCAACCGCTTCTTCGGATCGTCGACGGGAGGGGTGGGCAGCGATTCGCTCATCTTCGATGCGGGTCGTGGATCGCGTGTGCGGAGCCGGCCATCATACCCGGGCATTGCGCGCCCCCGGGGTCGGCGGGAGGCCGAACCGGTAGAATCACCGTTGGTTTGCATACCCAGCCGCTGCACCCGCCCTACCATGTCCGCCCGCACTCTCTACGACAAGTTGTGGGACAGTCACGTCGTCCGTGAGGAAGGTGACGGGACCGCGCTCGTTTACGTCGATCGCCACCTCGTCCACGAGGTGACGAGCCCGCAGGCTTACGAAGGGCTGCGCCTCGCCGGACGCAAGCCATGGCGCGCCGGGTCGATCGTCGCGACCGCCGACCACAACACGCCGACGACGCACTGGGACGAAGGCATCCGGGACCCGGTCTCGCGCACCCAGGTCGAAACGCTCGACGCCAACATCGCGAGCTTTGGCGCCAAGGCCTATTTCCCGTTTCGCGACCTGCGGCAGGGCATCGTGCACGTGATCGGCCCCGAATCGGGGCGACGCTGCCGGGAATGATCGTCGTCTGCGGCGACTCGCACACCAGCACGCACGGAGCTTTCGCGGCGCTGGCTTTCGGGATCGGCACCTCCGAAGTCGAGCACGTGCTGGCGACGCAATGCCTGCTGATGAAAAAGGCGAAGGCGATGCTGGTCCGCGTCGATGGCAAGCTGCCGCGCGGCGTCACGGCGAAGGATCTCGTCCTGACCATCATCGGCCGCATCGGGACCGCCGGTGGCACCGGTCACGCGATCGAGTTTGCGGGCGAAGCCGTGCGTGCATTGTCGATGGAAGGGCGGATGACGATTTGCAACATGGCGATCGAGGCCGGTGCCCGCGCGGGACTGGTCGCGGTCGACGCCACGACGATCGACTATCTGAAGGGGCGCCCGTTCGCGCCAAGCGGCGATCTGTGGCCGCGTGCGGTCGAGCACTGGCGAACGCTCGCAAGCGATCCCGCTGCACGGTTCGACACCACGCCACGTCATCGATGCCGGAGCGGTTCGCCGCAGGTGACCTGGGGAACGTCGCCGGAGATGGTTGTGTCGATCGACGACCGCGTGCCCGACCCCGACCGCGAACGAGACGGCGAGCGGCGCGACGGCATCGTGCGCGCGCTCGAGTACATGGGACTCACCCCCAACCTGCCGATCACCGACATCGCCATCGACAAGGTGTTCATCGGCTCGTGCACCAATTCGCGGATCGAGGACCTGCGCGAGCAGCGAGTATCGTTCGCGGCCGGCGTGTCGCTTCGAACGTGCGGCTCGCCCTGGTCGTCCCCGGATCGGGGCCGGTGAAGGCGCAGGCCGAAGCCGAGGGGCTCGACCGCACGTTTCGCGACGCCGGCTTCGAGTGGCGCGAGCCGGGCTGCTCGATGTGCCTTGCGATGAACGACGACAGGCTGGAACCCGGCGAGCGCTGCGCGTCGACGTCGAACCGCAACTTCGAGGGGCGCCAGGGCGCAGGCGGCCGCACGCACCTGGTGAGCCCGGTGATGGCGGCCGCGGCGGCGATCGCCGGGCATTTCGTCGATGTACGCGGCCTTTACTAGCCGGAGAAGACTCCGATGGTCAAGCAACTGATCGCGCTCGCCGCGCTTGCCGGCATCGTAGCCGGCGTCACCGCCTGCAACACGATCGAAGGCGCGGGCAAGGACATCAAGGATGCCGGGTCGGCGATCCAGAAAGCTGCCGACCAGGCGAAGCCGCAATAAGGCCAATGCCTTCGACACGATTCGAGCCATGCAGCCTTTTCGCATTCATTCCGGGCTTGTCGCTCCGCTCGACCGGGCGAACGTCGACACGGACGCCATCATTCCCAAGCAGTTCCTGAAGTCGATCAAGCGGTCGGGATTCGGTCCGAACCTGTTCGATGCGTGGCGCTACCTCGATCATGGCGAGCCTGGAATCGAGCCGGCGCAGCGCCGCCCGAATCCGGACTTCGTGCTGAATCAGCCGCGCTACCGCGGCGCTTCGATCCTGCTCGCGCGGCACAATTTCGGCTGCGGCAGCTCGCGCGAGCATGCGCCCTGGGCGCTTGCCGACTATGGCTTTCGTGCGCTGATCGCAGCTTCCTACGCCGACATCTTCTTCAACAACTGCCTGAAGAACGGCCTGTTGCCGATCGTGCTTGCCGAGCGCGAGGTCGACCGGATATTTGCCGACGTCGCAGCTTTTCCGGGATATACGCTGACCATCGACCTCGAGCGCCAGCAGGTTGCGACTGCGGATGACAGTCTGGTCATGCGCTTCGACGTCGATCCCTTCCGCAAGCGCTGCCTGCTGAACGGCTGGGACGACATCGGGCTCACACTGCAACACGCCGACGAGATCCGCGCGTTCGAGGCAAGGCGGCTGCACGATCAACCCTGGCTTGTGTAAGACCACGCACACGCCGTGAAGATCGCGATCCTGCCGGGCGACGGCATCGGACCCGAGATCGTCGGCGAGGCGCGGAAGGTCCTCGCGCTGCTGGGCGACGAGGGCCTGCCGATCGAAATGGAGAGCGCAGCCATCGGCGGCGCCGGCTGCGACGCCGCACGGCCATCCGCTGCCCGAGGCCACGCTGCGGCTGGCGCGCGCGGCCGACGCCGTGCTCCTCGGGGCGGTCGGCGGACCGCGCTACGATGCGCTTCCGCGCGAACTGCGACCCGAACAGGGAATCCTCGGCATCCGCAAGGCGCTCGCGCTGTTCGCGAACCTGCGTCCGGCGCGGCTCTATCCGGAGCTTGCGGGGGCATCGACGCTGAAGGCCGAGGTCGTCGCCGGCCTCGACCTCATGATCGTGCGCGAGCTGACCGGCGACATCTATTTCGGCGAGCCGCGCGGGCGGCGCAGAACCGTGCCGGGGGACGACGAGGGCTACGACACCATGCGCTATTCGGTTCCCGAGATCGAGCGCATCGCGCGGGTCGGGTTCGAGACCGCGTGAAGCGCGGGCGGCGCCTCACCTCGGTCGACAAGGCCAACGTGCTCGATACGTCAATTCTTGGCGCGAGGTCGTGACGCGAATCGGCGGCGAGTATCCGGACGTGACGCTTACCCACATGTACGTCGACAACGCGGCGATGCAGCTCGTGCGCAACCCGAGGGGCTTCGACACCATCGTCACCGGCAATCTGTTCGGCGACATCCTCTCCGACGAGGCGTCGATGCTGGCGGGCTCGATCGGCATGCTTCCGTCGGCATCGCTCGATGCGCGTGGCAAGGGACTCTACGAGCCGATTCACGGATCGGCTCCGGACATCGCGGGCAAGGACGTCGCGAATCCGCTGGCGACGATCCTGTCGCTGGGGATGATGTTCCGGTATACGTTCGGACGGGCGGACCTCGCCGCGCGCATCGAAGACGCCGTGCGCAGGGTGCTGCAGCGGGGACTGCGTACTGCGGACATCGCCTTGCCCGGGGACGCGGCAATCGGAACGCAAGCGATGGGCGACGCGGTCATCGCCGCACTGCGACGGGCGTGACGATGGCGCGCCGCCACCGGATCGTCGTCCGCCGGGCCGAGGCTCGCGACGCCGACGCGATTACCGCCACGTTTGCGGCGCCGGATGTCATCGCCGGAACGCTGCAATTGCCGTTTCCGTCGATCAGGAACTGGACGAAATGGATCGAGGAGATGCCGGCCGGCGACTATCTGCTGGTCGCCGAAGCCGACGGTGGCGTCGTCGGCAATCTCGGCTTGCACTCGGCTTCGAAATCGCCGCGCCGCCGGCACGCCGGTTCCATCGGAATGGCCGTGCGCGACGACTGGCAGCGCCGCGGTGTGGGGACGGCGCTCCTGTCAGCGGCGGTTGACCTTGCAGACAACTGGATCGGCTACGCGCGGCTCGAACTGACGGTCTACGCCGACAATGCGGCGGCAGTTGCGCTATACCGGAAGTTCGGATTCGAGGTTGAAGGCACCGCGCGTCGCTACGCGCTTCGCGACGGCAGGTTCGTCGATGCATTGATGATGGCGCGGCACGCCCCGAATCCCGCGTTCGCAGCGGCGTCGAAATCGCGGCAGGTGCCGAAGACCTCCGTGGCGCGGCCGCGCCAGAGATCGAAGTCATGAGGTGATTCGCCAGCGCGATGCAGGTACGATGGCAGGACACGGGACGGTGGAAGCGATGATGCAGGTCGGATTCGTCGGATGGCGGGGAATGGTCGGCTCGGTGCTGTTGCAGCGGATGCTGGAGGAGCGCGATTTCGATTCCATCGATCCGGTGTTCTTCTCGACTTCCGCCGCAGGCGGCAAGGGACCGGCGATCGGGAAGTCCGTGCCGCCGCTTCGCGATGCAAACGATCTCGCGGCGACTTCGCCGATATCGATGCGATCGTGACCTGCCAGGGAGGCGACTGGACCAGCGCGATGTACCCGCGGCTGCGTGACGCCGGCTACCGAGGGCTACTGGATCGATGCGGCCTCGGCGCTGCGGATGGCAGGAGGATGCGGTGATCATCCTCGATCCGGTCAATCGCGACGTGATCGACCGCGCGCTCGAGACGGGCGGCCGTGATTTCATCGGAGGTAACTGCACCGTCAGCCTGATGGTGATGGCGCTCGCGGGACTGTTCCGGCACGACCTCGTCGAGTGGATGACCTGCATGACCTATCAGGCCGCTTCGGGAGCCGGCGCGCAGAACATGCGCGAGCTGTTGCAGCAGATGGGCGAGGCGCACCTCGCGGCGAAGGCCCTGCTCGACGATCCGTCGTCGTCGATTCTGGATATCGACCGCGAAGTCGCAGGGACCCTGCGCGACGAGCGCTTCCCCACGGAGCAATTCGGCGTGCCGCTGGCCGGCAGCCTCATACCGTGGATCGACAACGACCTCGGCAATGGCATGAGCCGGGAAGAATGGAAGGGCGGCGCGGAAACCAACAAGATCCTCGGGCGCGGGCTGCGACCCGATCCCGGTCGAGTCGATCTGCGTGCGCATCGGCGCGATGCGCTGCCACTCGCAGGCGATGACGATCAAGCTGCGACGTGATGTGTCGCTGGAAGAGATCGAGGCGCTGATCGGGGAGGCCCACGCCTGGGCGCGCGTCTCCCCAACCAGCGCGATGCGAGCATGGCGGGGCTCACGCCCGCTGCGGTCACCGGGAGGCTCGATATCCCGGTGGGCAGGCTGCGCAAGCTCGCGATGGGCGCCGATTACCTCGGTGCCTTCACCTGCGGCGACCAGTTGCTCTGGGGCGCTGCGGAACCGCTGCGGCGCATGTTACGGATCCTGCTTCAGCACTGAGTACGCGCGTCGGCACTACTGGCGCGATTCATGCTTTTTGGGCCATCGCCCTGTCGGTACGCCGATGTGGACGGGACGCCGCGTTTTTGGCAGATTTATGCAGACGCGCGGCCCCGGAACACTCCCCCGCGATACTGTGGGACCGCCCGGCATCGATGCAACACACGATCGGTCCGCCGACCCCACAACGGGTGGTGGATCGAGCGGTTACAGAATCAAGAGCTTGCGTTGCGGCTGCATGCGCGAGCGCGCTGGCGCGGCGCGTTGGCAAGAACGGCGGCATAAAAAGTCATTTAATACCGAGGTTTAGCTTGCAACGCTAACTCCATGATGTTAAGTTAGCTTGAGCACATCGAACTCCGCGAAGAGGTCGGGCATGCGCGCAAAACCCATTTTTACCTACAGCCTCATCGCCGGCGCTTTGGCCCTGCCTGGGCACGCGCTGGCCCTCGGGCTCGGCAAGCTGACGCTCGAATCGGCGCTCGGGCAGCCGCTTTCGGCGCATCGAGCTCACGGACGTGAGCAGGGGAGATGTCGATTCGCTGCATGCGAAGGTGGCCGATCCGAACCTCTACCGCCAGAACAATCTCACCTACCAGTCGACCCTCTCGCAGGCGAGGATCACCGTCGAAAACGGGGGCGGTGCCCCCTACCTGAAGATCACGTCCCCGGTCTCGGTGCAGGAGCCCTTTCTCGATTTGCTGGTCGAGCTGGACTGGGCGTCGGGGCGGGTGGTGCGCGATTACACGTTCCTGCTCGATCCGCCCGGCATGGGGACGCCGGCTGCGAGCGCAGCCGTTGCGCCGCCGCGCGCGGGAGCGCCCGCGCCGACGCGCGCGGTCGGCGCCCCGCCGGCAGCCGCTGCCGCAGGCGCTGCCCCACGTACTGCGCTTACTGGCGCAGAGCGCTATACCGTGCACCGCGGCGACACGCTGCGCGGGATCGCAGCCCAGTTCAAACCCGACCAGGCAACGCTGGACCAGATGCTCGATGCGCTGTTTCGCGGGAACCCGTCTGCGTTCGACGGTGGAAACATGAGCCGGCTGCGTGCCGGGGCGATCGTCACGATTCCGACGGCCGCGCAGGCCGAGGAGATTGCACCCGAGGAAGCCGAGAAAATCGTGCACGTTCAGGCCCAGGATTGGCGCAATTACCGTGACCGCGTTGCCGCCGCGGCACCGGAAACGAGCGGCGGCGCTGCGCGCGCCGCGGCAGGAAAGATCGGTGTCGCGGTCGAAGCCAACGCACCGGTCGGGGCCGCTGCAACGGACAAGCTCGAAGTGTCACGCGATGCCGTTGCCGGCAAGGGTGTGGCAGCCGAGGATACGATTGCCCGCGGCAGGAGTTGAACGACGCCGAAACGAGGATCGCGCAACTCGAGAAGACCGTCGCGGAAATGCAGAAGGCGCTCGACCTGAAGAATCAGACCCTGGCCCAGCTCCAGGGGCAGGCGGAGGCGACGAAGGGAGCTGCGGCGCCCGCGGCCGTTGCAACCGCTGCAGCTGGCGCCGGCGCGGTCGCGACCCCGCCAGTGCCGAGGCGGCAGCGCCAGCGGCGCCGACTGCGGAGAAGCCCGCGCAATCCACGACCGAAGTAACCCCGCCGGAAACCCGGCCCCCAGCGAAGCCCGCACCTGTCGCGCAGGCGAAACCCGCGGCAGAAGCGCCGGGGTTCTTCTCCGACCTCCTCGCGAACACGCCGAACTGGGGCCTCTGGGGTGGGGCGCTCGTGATCCTCGGTGGCATCGCGGCGCTGTTCGCCGCGCGCCGCCGCAAGAGTACGAATTTCGAAGACAGCATCATTGCCGGGACCGACATCAAGACCAATACGGTGTTCGGATCAACCGGGGGAGGTGTGGTCAACACCGGCGACAATTCGCTCGCTTCGGACTTCAGCCGTGAGGGCCTGGGCAACATCGACACCGACGAGGTCGACCCTATTGCGGAAGCCGAGGTCTATCTTGCCTATGGGCGCGATGCGCAGGCCGAGGAGATCCTCAAGGATGCGCTGAAAAAGGACCCGCAGCGCCAGGAGATCTACCTGAAGCTGCTCGAGATCCATTCCCAGCACAACAAGCCGTCGGCATTCGAGACCGTGGCCTCCGAGCTGTTCGCGGTGAGCCATGGGCAAGGCGACGTCTGGCACAAGGCGGTCACCCTTGGGCGCCAGCTCGACCCCAGCAACCCGATGTTCCAGGACGACGCGGCGCGGCTGCGCGCCCCGGGGCAGTCAGCCCGCTGAACTTCGCCGGTTACGCGTCGATGCCGGCAGCGCGCCGACGAAGGCCGCCGTGCCGCCGCGACTACCGCGGCAGAGGTCGTTGGATCGGCCGCGGGCACGTCAACGCTGGGCGGCGACACGCTGCCGCTCACCCACTCGGCCGCTTCGACTCCGATCCCGTTCCATGAGGGTGATTTTTCGATTGCGCCGGCGTCGACTTCACCGATGAAGTCGGCTGCCGATATCCTGGCGGGCGCCGAAAGCGCATTGGCGCGCAGTGCGAGCACGCCGGTCGCTGCGGTCGCGGCCGCCGAAGAGCAGGCTTTCGATCGTCGATGCCGCCGCCACTGCAACAGGCGCTGTCGCCGGGGCCGCGGTTGCCACGTCGTCGCCTTTCGCTACCACCGCGGGGGATGTGTCGGAGCGCGTCGACACCTCGGCCGCGCCCCACAGGTTCGACCTCGATTTCCATCTCGACGACGCCGACCGCCCAGGACCCTTGAGGTCCGTCGCCGAAACCCGCGCCGAACCCATGTTGTCCGGCGGCATGGGCCCGATTCGCGGCGCCTGCCACGCCGCTCGACCTCGACAAGCTCGACCTGAGCTTCGACCCGAACCGGCCGGCGTTCGAGGATCCGACGCCGTCGGTTCTGGACGGCCAATGGCATGATGCGGCGACCAAGCTCGATCTCGCCAAGGCCTACCACGAAATGGGCGACCGCGAGGGCGCCCGCGAGATCCTCCAGGAAGTGCTGCACGAGGGTGACGAGCAGCAGCGATCCGAAGCCCAGGCGCTGCTCGGCAAGCTCGGCTGAACCGCGGGCGCAGCGCGAATCCCCGCGTGGCGTCATGCGCTACGCGCTCGCGCTCGAGTACGACGGCGCTCCGTTCTGCGGCTTTCAGTCGCAGCCATCGCGCTGTTCGGTCCAGGACGCGCTCGAGCGCGCGCTGTCGGCCATCGCCTGCGAAGAGGTGACGGTCGCAGCCGCCGGCCGGACCGATGCCGGGGTGCACGCGACTTCGCAGATCGTCCACTTCGACGCGCGAGCCGAGCGCCCGCGCTCGGCGTGGGTGCGCGGCGTCAACGCGATGCTCCCCGCCGCTGCCGCGGTGATCTGGTGCCACGAGGTGAGCCCGCAATTCCACGCGCGCTACGCGGCCACGGCACGCCACTACACCTACCTGCTGCTGAACCGGCCCGAGCGGCCCGGCCTGCTCCATGGCCGCACCGGCTGGCAGCATGCGCCGCTCGACGTCGACGCGATGCGAATGGCCGCGCAGCAGCTTCTCGGCACGCACGATTTCTCGTCGTTTCGCGCGGCACAGTGCCAGGCCCGTTCACCGCTGAAGACGCTGACGCGCCTCGACATTGCACGCGAAGCCGCAACGCTGCGCTTCGATTTCTGCGCTGACGCCTTCCTGCACCACATGGTGCGCAACCTGGTCGGTGCTCTGGTCGAGGTGGGCGCCGGCAGGCGCGAGCCGGCGTGGCTCGACGCGCTCCTCGCGGCAGCCGACCGCAGGCAAGCCGCCCCGACTTTCGCCCCGGACGGACTCTATTTCTGCTGGCGCGGATTACGACGCGGGCTTCGGGCTGCCGCCCACCCGGCGCGATGTGGCAACATTCGCGCGATGAGCGGCAGGCGCACGCGCGTCAAGATCTGCGGCATCACCCGCGTCGACGACGCGATTGCTGCGGCGGAACTCGGCGCGGACGCGATCGGGCTGGTGTTCTGGAGCGGAACGCCACGCAAGGTCTCGCACGCGCAAGCGCGGGCGATCGTCGACCGCCCTTCCGCCTTTCATTGGCGTGGTCGGACTGTTCGTCGACCCCGAGCCGGGCGAAGTCCAGGCGGCGCTCGCGGCGGTTCCCCTTGATGTCCTCCAGTTCCACGGCAGCGAGAGCGCGTCCTTTTGCCGCGGTTTCGGCCGCCGCTACCTGAAGGCGATCGCCGTGCGGGACGGCACGGACCTGCTGGAAGCCGCTGCGACTTACGACGACGCCGCGGGCATTCTGTTCGACGCGCACCGGGTGGGCGATCTTCCGGGCGGCACCGGCCACTCGTTCGACTGGGGGAGGCTCACCGCGGACCTGCGCACGCGCCTTGCCGTGCGGTTGATCGTTTCCGGCGGGCTCGATGCCGCGAATGTTGGCGAAGTGATTCGTACGGTTGCCCCGCGGGGTGTCGACGTCTCGTCAGGTGTCGAGGAACGCGCTGCGGACGGCGCACCGCGCCGCGGGCTCAAGGATGCGGCACGCATCGGGGCATTCGTGCGGGCGGTCCGCGCCGCCGACGCGCATCCGTCCGCAGTTCGGTGAGCGGGTCCCTGCAGCAGATCGCGGGTCGGTGAGCCGGTCTCAGCGGCAGATCGTGCCCGGCGCGACGCCCCCGGCGCGGTGATCGACAGCCACCATGCCTTGCCGTTCGCGTCGTACGTGAGCCGCGTCGCGAAGAACATTTTCACGGCTGACAGTGGGCCGCGATCGTTTGTGTGCGAGCAATGGGCCACGCAGGTTGGCCCACCGATCAAGGGTGACAAGCGGTGGTGCATCGGCCGGTGATGAAGACGTCATCGAGGACGTGCGCGCGCTGCTGCGCGACTTGGCGCAAGGCAACGCGATGCCACGGCCCGCTTCGGCGTAACGGGCGGCTCAGCGCGCGCACGACGGTCATCCCGTGCTGTTTTTCGAAGGCCTCAGTTCGTGATCTCGACCCTGAGAATCTGACCCATGGGTGGACCGAAACCGACGTTGGAGATGTAGAGTGCGCCATCGGGTCCAAAGGTCATACCGGTAGGGAAGAAGAGAGGGCCACCGCTATCGATCAGGGTCTCTTGCTCGCCGTTGGGCAGTATGCGAATGAGACGCCCCGTGAATGGCTCGGGGCCGGGGTCGCTCGTCGAGTATGACGCTTCCAGCACATACATGCGATCGCGTCCGTCGAAAGCCAAACCGAGCACCTTGCTAAGCCCTGTGGCGACCATCTTCACCTCGCCACTCGGCGTGATCTTCAGAACGCTCTGCGTGTTGAGTTGGCCGGGACTGAATTGGCCAAGACTGCTTACATAGAAGTTGCCGTGGTACGCCACCACCGTCGGCACGATGTGTCCCTGTGATGCCGAGATATCGATAACTCGTGTGATTTTGCCGTCGGTCGTGATTCTGTCCAGCTCGCCATGGTTCGGCTCGACCGCATACAGAGCGCCGCGAACCGAGATCATGCTGTACCAGGTGCCATCCGGCTCGAAATCCCCGGTGATCGGGTCTGTAGGATTGGCGACCGGATTTGCCTGCTGAAACGCACTGAGATTGGCGATCATCGTCGGACTGCCGTCCGGATCGATCCGGAGGACGCCATTGGGCGTGCCGGGTACACCGTGCGAGCATCCGGCGCCGGCAAGGATGGCGTACATCGTGTCACCGACGAATGCAATGTCCGCAACGCCGCTGGCAAGCCCCCCCGCCTCGCTCGACGGCAAGTTGTCGACGAACGTCTCGACATTCCCCTGGGCGTCGATCTTCAAAATGCGCGACCCGGTCGGACTTCCGAAGTAATCCCCGGGTCCCGTGCTGCCGGCCGAGCAATTGCCACCCAGGCCCGCAGGAGCGGCGGTGATCGGATCGGTCGGGAAGCCGCCTTCAGCGACGTAAAGATTGCCGTCGGGTCCGAACTTGAGCCCGCGTGGATTGATCAATGGCCCCGGAACGAACGGGGACACGACGACTGCTGTATTCGCCACGTCCTTGGCCAGCGAGGGCAACCCCACGCTGCACACCGAGGCTGCTGCGACAATCGTGGCAATGGAACGGCAAAGCCGGGAACTGCTCAGGTTTGAATTCATTTTGCGCGCCCTTTCCTGGTCGAGTGTGAACCGCGTACCGCCGAGCGCAATCTGACCGATCCGCGCCGCATTCGCCAGATCGGTTTGGTGAGGGTTTTGTGAGGGATGCTGGCTCGGGGAGGCGTTCGCTTCCCGGGAGCCGGCCCCATGTGGTGTACATGGGCTTGCGCAAGCGGAGCGGCCATCGCCGCCGATGCTGGCCTGCCTGCGTGCCGCCTTCGCCAGCGTGAGCTACTGCCATTTTCTCCGCCGGCCCTGCATCGCGCGCCGGCTTCCATTCGTGCAAAAATGATCGTCCCGCACAGTGCGCGAGGCGGGTATGGACGACCTCGTTTACCAATGTGGTGACCTGCGTGTCGATCCGGCGAACCGGCGATTGACCCGTGGCGCAATCGAGATAGCGCTCGAGCCGAAAGCCTTTGCCGTGCTGCTCGTGCTGCTCGCGCGAGCCGACGAGCTCGTCACGCGCGACGAGCTGCTCGATGCGGTGTGGGGCCATCGCTACGTTACGCCGGCGACACTCAATCGCGCGATGGTGCTGCTGCGGCGCGCCTTCGACGACGATCCGGACCAGGCTCGGTTCATCGAAACCATCCATGGCGCAGGATACCGTTTCATCGGCCCGGTCCAACGCGTCGCGGCATACCGTGGCCAGGTTCGCGCGCATTTCGGACCGCCGCCGATCGCGCGACTACCGGCGAAGCTCGAGTCGTTGATTGGGCGCGAGCACGAGCTTGCGCAGTTGAGAGCGATGGTCTCGGAGCACCGCGCGGTCACCGTCATCGGCCCCGGCGGCATGGGCAAGACGCAATGTGCGCTCGAAGTCGGGCGCCAATGCGAAGGTGACTTTCCGGACGGTGTGTGGTTCTTCGATCTGTCGCCGCTCGAGCGCGCACAGGACTGGCTCAAGGCGCTCGCGGCAACGCTGTCCGTGCCGACCGCCGGCACACACACGCTGCTGCCGCGACTTGCCGGAGCCCTCACGGGGCGAAAGGCCCTCCTGCTGATCGATAACTGCGATCGGCTCGCCGTCGAAATGGGCGCACTCGTGTTCGAGCTGCTCCGTGGCTGCCCGGATCTCAAGGTTCTGACCACTTCGCAGCAGCGGCTCGGCTTCGTGAGCGAGCGCTTGATGTGGCTCCCGCCGCTGGACTTGCCACCGCCACCCGAGGAGGCCGAGAGCGTACCGCTCGATGTGATTGCATCCGCCCCGGCGGTCGCGCTGCTGCTCGCGCGGGCGCGCGCGGTCCAGCCCGCGATTTCGCTCGGGCGCGACAACGTCGCCGACATCGTCGAAATCTGCCGGCAACTCGACGGCATGCCCCTTGCGCTGGAGCTCGCAGCAGCTCGCTTCGCGATGCTGTCGCCCGCTGCACTCCGGGAGCGCCTGAGACAGCGCTTCAGCTTGCTTGCCGGCGACAGCGCGGGCCGCGAGCCGCGGCATCAGACGATGCGGGCATTGGTCGAGTGGAGTTATGGTTTGCTGTCCGCGCAGGAGCAGCGGCTGCTCTGCTGGCTCGGGGTATTCCTGCACGGTTGGACGCTCGATGCCGCCGAAGCGATCGGAAGTGCGCTGAGCATCGACGGTCCTCACCTGCTGGAGCTGCATTCCGGGCTGATTCTCAAGTCGCTGGTGGTCGTCGACCCGACGCTGTCGCCGACTCGGTACCGACTTCTCGAGACGGTCCGCGAGTTCGCGCTGCAGCTCCTTCGGACGCGCGGCGAAGACGCGGACGCGCGCACCGCCCACCTGGGACATTTCGTGCAGCTCGCCGAGCGCTCACACCGCCAGATCCGCGAGTTTCGCACCGAGTGGTTGGCGCGGCTGCGGCACGAGCACGCCAACATCGACGCTGCGTTGACCTGGGCCAAGTCGGACGGTGCAGACGATGAAGCTGCCCTGCGCCTGGCCGGCTCGCTCATGCTCTACGGCAAGGGCCATGTTCTCCTCTGGCTGCTGGACGGATGGGTCGAGCGCGCGCTCGCCAACGTTGCTCCGAACGCCTCACAGACCTATGCGAGAGCGCTCTTATGCAGCGGCATGTGCAAGCTCTATCTTCAGGATGCCGATAGCGAGTCACGTTTGACCCAAGCCGCGGCGCTCGCAATGGAGCTGGGCGATCGCTGGACGCAGGGTTGCGCGACGGCGTTCCTTGCCATGTGGAACGCCATTCAGGGCCGTCTCGAACAGGCACGGGCGCATGCAGCAGTCGCCGTCGAACTTGCCGATGCCGAGGCCGATGACTGGCTGCGCTCGCTGGCCGGTCTGGGAAAGAGCTGGATCGCGCTGCGCTCGGGCGAGCACGCCGAGGCGCTCGCGCTGCTTCAGCCATTGCGGCACCTCGGTTACGACGTGCAGCAGCACGAAATGATCGACATTTACCTCGGGTTCGCTCACCACTGTATGGGACACTGGCGGGAAGCCGCGAGCTCGTCCCTCGACGTCCTCGAGCTGGCCGTGGCGTGGCACCATCTGCGCTCGGCGGCGGGCGCCATCGAGACTGCTGCCTTCCTGGCCATGCGCACGAGCCGCCCCGAGATCTGCGCGCGGTTTCTTGGCAAGGCGGCCGATATCCGCGAGCGAATGCGGCTCCCGCTCTTGAGCTTCTGGGTCGCCTATGAAAGCGAAGCAGCGCACGTTGCGCGCGCCACCATCGGCAGCGGCCGATTCGATGTCGCTATACGACGCCGGCGCAACGGCACGCGACGAACTCGTCTTCGACGAGGCGCGCGAATTCCTGCGCGAGGTCTGCCGAAGGTCATGGTTCGGCAATGCGTTCGTCGTCCGCGTGACGCATTCCCGCAAACAGCGCGTCCGGGTCGTAGCGACGGCGCAATCCTGCAGGCGCCGCGCATGGTCGTTACCAAAGCGCGTGATCACGTCCTGGTCGTCGCGGTCGGCGAAGTTGGGCATCTTTCCGGACAGTGCGTGCGCCGACAGACGCGTATGGAGATCACGGATCCACGCGCGCATGGATTCGAAATGGCTAGTTTCGACCGTTGAACCGAGCAAGTTGACGAAGAACTGCGCGTCGCGATGGGCAAAGGCGCTGTCGGACGACGGCACGCGAGCGACCGCCCCGCCCATGTGTTGGACGTGCAGCTCCGTGAAGGGTGTCGGTCGCATCTTGCGCAGCGGCGCAGAGCCAATCGATCACTTCGTCGTCCAAGGCCGCGAAGTTGGCAGCTCTTCCAGTAATTGCAGCGCCCCGGAGGCGCACTGGGGTCGAGCATCTGCTGCCATTGCGCATAAGGCAGCGGCCCCACCACGTCAGCGAGCGAAGCGCTTGCGTGGCGGATCGGTTCGAGGATGCGTTCGCCGGCATCGATCGGCCCTGACCAGCACAGCGCCAGGATGCACACCGTCCGGCCATGCCAGGCCGAGTCGAGGAACGGAAACGGCGGCGCGCTTGTCATCACCGTCATGCCGCAGAACTCGTCGGGCGCATCCTGGACGAAGTCGCGGAAGCGTCGCAATACCGTCGCGGATTGATCTCCGGGGAACACGACAAGGCCTGCATAGACCCCGGACAACGGATGCAGGCGCAGCTCGAGTTGGGTGACGACGCCAAGGCCGCCGGCGCCTCCTCGCAAGGCCCAGAACAGATCCGGATGCTCGCCGGCAGTCGCGCGCATGCTGCGTCCGTCGGCCAGCACGACGTGGGCACCGATCAGATTGTCGCAGGCGAGACCGTGTCGACGCATGAGCCAGCCGGCGCCGCCGCCGAGCGTGAAACCGCCGACACCGGTCGTCGAAATCAAGCCGCCCGTCGTCGCGAGACCGGCGGCCGCGGTGGCGGCATCGACGTCGCTCCAGCGTGCGCCGCCTTCGACCGTCGCGACACGCAGCTCTCCATTGACGCTGACCGCGCGCATTCCACCCAGGTCCAGCAGCAGGGCTTCATCCTGCACGGCGAGCCCGGCGACGTTGTGGCCACCGCCGCGCACCGTGACTTCAACGCCGTGATCGCGCGCAACCTGCAACGCGAGCTGAACATCGCGCGCGTCGGCGCAGCCGGCAATGGCGCAAGGTCGACGATCGATGGCCGCGTTCCAGACTCGTCGCAGGCGGTCGAATTCACTCGGCGTCGGCGCCGACGACCGTGCCCCGCAACCGCGCTTGCAGGTCCTGCGTGAGAGTGCGCGACATCGAACGTCCCCCGTAGATGTAACCACTCGATCCGCGGGAAGGACGATGCGACGGCGCCATTCGTCGAAACGGCGCCGTCGCATTTCGCTCAGTCCGCGCAGGCCGGCTTCCCGGCCCGACACGTTCCAGCGGCGCCCGGCAGCGGGACGAGCGTCGGCAAATGGTTCGTGCTAGTCGACCGCGAAGCGCGTGCCGGTCATCGTTCCCCCGATGTGCTCGAGTAGCGTCGTCTCATCCGAACCATACTGATCGAGCGTGAACGTACCCGTGAAGCTGTTGCGGGCGTGATCGAGTGTAATCGATTCGTGAAATATCGCGGGGCCGAGGAACATCGCGGGCGATGCGGGTCCCACCGGCGGTGGCGTATCGCTGCTGATCCACGCCAACGCGATATGTTTCACCTCGTAGGTGCGCGCGCCGGTCTGCTCCCACGCGCCCATGCAGACGTCGCCCGTACTCGGCGCACGGCCGCCGGAGACCATCAACTCGGTGCCATCCGAGTGCAATTGAACCGTGCCGAAATCCACGACTGCGCCCGCGGGAATCGGGGCGGGTTGCGCCGAACCGTCGGACACCATCGTGATCCTCCACGTGCCGACGACGCCCTGCGACGAGTCGGCGGATCCGGCGCGCGCCAGCAGCACGGACTGCGACGCGCTCAAAGCGGTCGCGGCGTGCTCCTGCGCCGACTTTTCCCAGCCGTTCG
Source organism: uncultured beta proteobacterium (assembly GCA_963701885.1). Taxonomy (GTDB): domain Bacteria; phylum Pseudomonadota; class Gammaproteobacteria; order Burkholderiales; family Casimicrobiaceae; genus VBCG01. The sequence goes on along the minus strand of CAVPBR010000015.1, from coordinate 65,486 downwards.
GCACCGTGGCCGGGTAGTAGATGCCGCAGCCGAGGGCTGGCAACGCGAGGATCGCGCCGATCGTTCCGATGCCGAGCACGAGCGCGGCCTTGCCGCGCGTATAGGGGCATAGTGAGTGCTGGTTCATGGTCAGTTCTCCCGTGGTTGTCGATTCGGGATGATGCGAAGGCCGTCGTTGGCCATTGCTCGCCGCACCCCGAGCGCAATCTGGCCGATCCCGGCCGCATTCGCTAGATTGGTTTGGTGAGGGTTTTGTGAGGTATGCGGGCCCGAGGGAGCGTTCGCGCCTTCTCGGGCCCGGCGCAGGCGGGGCGAGCAACGAATCTGCTGGTGGACGGATTCAACGCGGATCGTACCCACGCAAGGGTTGCGGCGATACGCGGGATCGCCTAGGGTCGCTACTTCGAACCGGGGAAGGCGGGATGGACGTCGATCGTCGCTACGACGCTGGCGACCTTCGGGGTCCGGGCACCGGCCGTGACCGCGGCTGCCGCGCCGCGGTCGGTCGCAAGTTTTGGTGCCGTCTGTGCTGCGCTTACCGGCTACCCGGCAGCTTCGGCGGCGGATGCGGCGAAACTGCTGGCCGCGTTCGGCACTCCCGCGCGGCGCGCAGCGCTGACGCGGCTCGCGCGTGTCGTCGACGCGGCGGCGCCCGCGGATCCCGATTCGGCATTGCGCGCGCAGGGCCTCGACGGCATTGCCGACGCACTCGTCGCCGCGTGGTATTCGGGCATCGTCACGCAAGGCAAGACGTCACGAGTCGTTCTCTACGCCGACGCATCCATGTGGTCCGCAATGTCCTTTACGAGACCGATGGGTCAGTGCGTCGGCGTGACGAACTACTGGGCCGATTCCGCTGACCTGACGATGGATGCCGTTGTCACCGTCATCGGCGCCGGAATATCCGGCGCGCTCGTCGCCGATCGCCTTGCGGCGGCGGGTGTCAAGGTGCTGATCCTGGAAGCGGGGCCGCGCATCCGCGCTCGGACGATTTCGACTTCTATTACGTGCAGACAGGCCCCGACAAGTTCAGCAGCACCTACGTGCGCCAGGTCGGTGGCACGACCTGGCATTGGCTCGGCACGTGCCTTCGCCTGGTCCCCGACGATTTCCGGCTTGCGACGCGCTTTCGCCCTGGTGTGACCGGCCCGTCAATCGCGGATCCCCCGACTGCGGCCGCCGGCTTGTCGCAGACGGTCCATTTGCTAGAATCCGCGTTGCCATTCGACGACGTCGCCGGGTGCAACGCACCGCTCGCACGAGGAGCGCGCAATCAAAGATGGCTGACGGTTCACGACTCGATGACCTGCCCGACGAGCGCGGGCATTTCGGCCCCTACGGCGGAGTCTTCGTCGCCGAGACGCTGATCGCTGCGCTCGACGAGCTCAAGGCCGGGTACTCACGCTGTCGCCAGGACCCCGCGTTCGTCGCCGAATTCGAATCCGAGCTCGCGCACTATGTCGGGCGCCCGTCGCCCGTCTACCACGCGGCGCGCTGGTCGCAGGACCTGGGCGGTGCCCAGATCTGGCTGAAGCGCGAAGACCTGAATCACACCGGCGCCCACAAGATCAACAATTGCGTCGGGCAGGCGCTGCTCGCGAAGCGCCTCGGCAAGCCGCGCGTCATCGCCGAGACCGGCGCGGGCCAGCATGGCGTCGCCACGGCGACAGTCGCCGCGCGCTTCGGCATGCAGTGCGTCGTCTACATGGGTTCCGAGGACCTGCGCCGCCAGGCCCAGAACGTCTACCGGATGAACCTCCTCGGCGCGACGGTCGTTCCGGTCGAGTCGGGATCGCGAACGCTCAAGGACGCGCTGAATGAAGCGATGCGCGACTGGGTCACCAACGTCGACACGACGTTCTACATCATCGGCACGGTCGCAGGCCCCCATCCGTATCCGATGATGGTTCGCGATTTCCAGAGCGTAATCGGCCGCGAGTGCCTGACGCAGATGCCCGCGGCGGCCGGACGCGATCCCGACGTCGTCATTGCCTGCGTCGGCGGCGGCAGCAACGCAATGGGCATCTTCCACGCGTACATTCCGAACCCGCGCGTGAGGTTGATCGGCGTCGAAGCTGCGGGCGAAGGGATTGCCAGCGGCCGCCACGCGGCCTCGCTATGCGCGGGCCGTCCGGGCGTGCTGCACGGCAGCCGCAGCTACCTGCTGCAGGACCGCGACGGACAGATTCGTCAAACGCATTCGATCTCGGCAGGGCTCGACTACCCCGGGGTCGGTCCCGAGCATGCCTGGTTGAAGGACAGCGGGCGCGCGCAATACGTGGCGGTCACCGACGACGAGGCGCTCGCCGCGTTCCATGCCTGCTGCCGGATCGAGGGCATCATCCCGGCGCTCGAGTCCGCCCACGCGCTTGCCTACGCGACCCGGCTCGCGCCGACGCTACCGCGCGAGAGCATCCTGCTCGTCAATCTGTCCGGCCGCGGTGACAAGGACATGGCGACGGTCGCAGAGCGTAGCGCGGGCAAACCCCGGCCGTGAATCGTATCGACCAGGCCTTCGCCCGGCAGCGCGCTGCGCGGCGCACCGTGCTGATTCCCTACGTGACCGCCGGCGACCCGTCGCTCGCGGCCACCGACGAGATCCTCGACGCGCTGGCGCGCGCGGGTGCCGACGTGATCGAGATCGGCGTGCCGTTCTCGGACCCGATGGCCGACGGACCGGTGATCCAGCGCGCCTCCGAGCGCGCGCTTGCGCAGCACGTCGGGCTGCACGACGTGCTCCTGCTCGTCGCGCGTTTTCGCGCACGCAATGCTGCGACGCCCGTCGTGCTGATGGGCTATGCCAATCCCATCGAGGCGATCGGCGAAGCGGAATTCGTCGAGCGAGCCCATGAAGCCGGTGTCGACGGCATGATCGTCGTCGACTATCCGCCCGAGGAGGCGGAGGAATTCACCGCGCGGCTTCGTGCGCGGGGAATTGCGCCGATCTTCCTGATCGCGCCCACGACGCCGGCGCAGCGCATGGCGAAGATCGCGGCTCTCGCGTCGGGTTACGTCTACTACGTCTCGCTCAAGGGCGTGACCGGTGCAGGACATCTGGACACTGCGGACGTGGGGCGCAAGCTCGCCGAGATCAGGCGGCATGTCGCGTTGCCTGTTGGCGTCGGCTTCGGCATCCGTGACGCGGCGAGCGCGCAGGCCGTTGCCGCCCACGCCGACGCCGTCGTCATCGGCAGCCGCATCATCGCCGAGATCGAGACCGGCCCCCCCGCCGACGCCGCGGTACGCGCGGGCGCCTGGCTCGCGACGATCCGCCGCGCGCTCGATACGACGGTCCCGGTGCCGGCATGAGCTGGCTGCAGAAGCTGCTCCCGCCGCGAATCAAGAGCACTTCCGGCGTGCGCAAGACGCCGGTGCCCGAGGGTCTGTGGGTCAAGTGTGCGTCCTGCGAGGCGACGTTGTACCGGACCGACCTCGAAAAAAACCTCTCGGTGTGCCCGAAATGCGGCTTTCACAACCGGATCTCGGCGCGCGACCGGATCGAGCAGTTGCTCGACACCGAGGGTCGCTTCGAGATCGGCTCCGACGTCGTGCCGATGGACAGCCTCAAGTTCAAGGACCAGAAGAAGTACTCGGAGCGGCTCGAGGCGGCACTCGAGGAAACCGGCGAGACCGATGCGCTCGTCGTGATGCAGGGCAGCATCAAGAGCGTGCCGCTGGTGCTCGCCGCATTCGAGTTCGAATTCATGGGTGGGTCGATGGGTTCGGTGGTCGGTGAGCGCTTCGTGCGCGGCGTGCGCGTTGCCTTCGAGAATCGCGTGCCCTTCGTCTGCGTCTCCGCCTCCGGCGGAGCACGGATGCAGGAAGGCGTGAACTCGCTGTTCCAGATGGCCAAGACCACCGCAGTGCTGCAGGAGTTGACGCGCGCGCGCCTGCCCTTCGTTTCGATCCTCACCGATCCGACGATGGGCGGAGTTTCGGCCTCGTTTGCCATGGTCGCCGATCTGGTACTGGCCGAGCCCGGTGCGCTGATCGGATTCGCCGGACCGCGCGTCATCGAGCAGACGGTGCGCGAGAAGCTGCCCGAGGGCTTCCAGCGCGCCGAATTCCTGCTCGACAAGGGCGCGCTCGACATGATCGTCGACCGCCGGCAGTTGCGCGACGAAGTTGCGCGCCTGCTTGCGGCGCTGACGCGGCAGCCGGTCCCGGCGTAAGCATCACCACCGCGCATTGCGTGGCCCGCCCCTCGACCCTGCACGGCTGGCTCGCGTACCTCGAGACGCTGCACCCGATGCCCATCGCGATGGGTCTCGAGCGCGTCGCGACGGTCGCCGCGCGGATGTCCATAGCCATCGACTGCCCGGTGATCACCGTCGCCGGAACCAACGGCAAGGGCTCGACCTGCGCGATGCTCGAGTCGATATACCGCCACGCCGGCTGGCGTACGGGTCTCTACACCTCGCCGCACCTGACGCGCTTCAACGAGCGCGTACGCGTTGGCGGCAAGCCAGTCAATGACCAGACCCTGATCGACGCATTCGAACGCGTTGAAACGGCCCGCGCGCCAGTGCCTGCTTCCGCGATCGCGCTCACCTACTTCGAATTCAGTACGCTCGCGGCGCTGCTGGTATTCCAGGGCGCGAAGCTCGACGTGCTGATCCTCGAGGTCGGGCTGGGTGGCCGGCTCGACGCGGTCAACATCATCGATGCTGACGTCGCGGTGGTCACGTCCATTGACATCGACCACGTGGCGTATCTCGGTCCGACGCGCGAGGCAATCGCGCAGGAGAAGTCCGGAATCATGCGTACGGGAAGGATTGCGATCTGTGGCGAGCCCGACCCGCCGCAGTCGTTGATTCGGCACGCCATGAACATCGGCGCACCGCTGTGGTGGATCGGTCACGAGTTCGACTACCACGCGGAAGGCCCGCAATGGCGCTACGACGGGCCCGGCGGCGCCGCGTTACGGCCTGCCGCACCCGGCGTTGCGCGGTGCGTTCCAGCTTGGCAATGCAGCGACGGCACTGGCGGCAATCGACGCATTGCGCCGGCGCGTGCCGGTGGCAGCGGGCGCGCTGCGCGACGGGCTGGTAGGCGTCGAACTTGCCGGCCGCCTCCAGGTGCTGCCGGGCCGGCCCGCGATCGTGCTCGACGTCGCGCACAATCCGCATGCTGCGCGCGCGATCGCCGGCGTGCTTGGCGACATGGGTTTCTTTCCGCGCACGTTCGGCGTGGTCGGAATGCTCTCAGACAAGGACATCGACGGCGTGATCGCTGCGCTGCGCGAGCGAATCGACGCATGGTTCGTTGCGTCACTGCCGGGACCGCGCGGCGCATCGGCGGATCTGCTCGCGCAGCACCTCGAGGCCGCCGGCATCGGGAACGCGGCCGTTCGACGCTTCGAGAGCGTCGCGCAGGCCCTCGGCGCGGCGCGCGAAGCGGCGCACGACACTGATAGAATCGCGATCTTCGGCTCCTTCCTCACCGTTGCCGCCGCGCTCGAGGCCACCGGTCGCAGTTGACGGGCCGGCGAGGACGGATTCGATGGCGAAACCTGCAGACATCAACGTCGACGAGCTTCGTCGCCGCGCGCGACGGCGGCTGGTCGGCGCGGTCGTACTCGCGCTCGCGGTCGCGGTCATTGTCCCGATGCTGCTCGAAAACAAGCCCAAACCGCTGGGGGACGACGTATCGGTGAAGATTCCCCCGGTCGACGGCGCCAAGTTCGTCAACCGGCTTTCGGAAGGCGGCTCCGGCCAGGCGACCGCGCCGAAATACGACACCCGCGTTCCGGCGACATCGCCGTCGGCTTCCGCTCCTGCCGCCGCTTCTGCCCCTGCCGCCGCCGCGGCGACATCCTCCGCGGCGCCGGTTTCGGATGCCGAAGGAACGCAGAAATCCGCCGCCACCGGCGCCTCCGGTACTGCGCCCCCAACCGCTACGGCGGCGGCCAAGATGACCGCGTCGACGCCCGCAGCGCAATCCACCTCGCGCAGCAACTACGCGGTCCAGCTCGCCGCATTCTCCGACGACAAGGGCGCGAACGCGCTTGCCCGCCGCCTGAAGAAGGCCGGGTATTCCGCGTACACCGAGCCGCTCAAGACGAGCAAAGGAACACTGTGGCGAGTGCGCGTCGGTCCCTATGGGTCGCGCGATGCTGCGGTCGCGGCCCGCGACGAGCTGAAGCGCGAGGGCCACAGCGGCATCGTCGCGTCGCCGGGTTGAGGCGCGCAGGCACCGCCGCAGTCGCAGCGCGCACGATGACGTCCCTCGACTGGGCGGTGGTGGCGATCGTCGGATTCTCGACGCTGTTCGCCTTCGTTCGGGGCGTCATCCGCGAAGTGGTGGCGCTGATTGCCTGGGTCGCGGGCTTCGTCCTCGCGCTTGCGCTGTCCCCCGCGCTCTCGGTGGCGCTGCCCGACATTCCCGGCCACCCGGGGATTCGCTACCTGATCGCGTTTCTGCTGATCCTCCTTGGAACCCTCATCGTCGGCGCGCTGGTTGCCTGGGCCCTGTCGAAGGTGGTACGGGTGATCGGTCTCGGATTCGTCGACCGCTTTCTCGGTGCGGTGTTCGGTCTTGCCCGCGGACTTGTCGTCGTGCTGGCGCTGGCCGTGATCGCGGGGTTGACCACGCTGCCCCGCAGCTCGTGGTGGCAGAATTCGGCTTTCGGGGCTCCGATCGTGGCAGGTGTCGAGGCGCTGAAGCCGTACCTGCCGCAGGCGCTTGCGGAAAGGCTCGACTACCCCCTGCGGGGCGCGCAGCCAAGACGCCAGCAGGGCACGCAGAGCGCATAGACTATCCGGGGCCTGTTCATACCATGTCCACAAGCGCGAGCGGAGCCTAGCCATGTGCGGCATCGTCGGCGTCGTCGCCCACACGCCGGTCAACCAGATCCTCTACGACGGTCTCCTGCTGCTGCAGCATCGCGGGCAGGACGCCGCGGGCATCGTGACCAGCGAAGGCTCGATGTTCCATACGTACAAGGGACCCGGCTATGTCCGCGACGTCTTTCGCACCCGCAACATGCGCGACCTGGTCGGCAATACCGGCATTGCGCACTGTCGCTATCCGACCGCAGGGTCGGCGTTTTCGGACCTGGAATCGCAGCCGTTCTACGTCAACTCGCCGTTCGGGGTGACGCTCGGTCACAACGGGAACCTGACCAACAGCGAGGCGCTGAAGCGCGAGCTGTGGGAGCTCGACTTCCGGCACGTCAACACGAACTCGGACAGCGAGGTGCTGTTAAACGTGCTCGCGCTCGAGCTCGAGCGCGCCGCGCAGCATCATCGCCTCGATCCGGAGGCGGTCTTCCGTGCGGTCGCGGGCGTTCACCGGCGCTGCCGCGGCGCGTATGCCGTCGTCGCGATGATCGCGGGCTATGGGATGCTCGCTTTCCGCGACCCCTTCGGCATCCGGCCGCTGATCATCGGGGTCAGCGAAGCGATGGGTGGACGCGAGTACGTCGTTGCCTCGGAATCGGTGGCCCTCGAGCCGCTGGGCTTTTCGGTGCTGCGCGACGTCGCACCCGGCGAGGCCATCTACGTCGACCAGGCGGGGAGCTTCCATGCGCGCCAGTGCGCGCCGAACCCGTCGCTCAACCCTTGCCTGTTCGAATATGTCTACCTCGCGCGACCCGATTCGGTCATCGACGGCACGTCGGTCTACGAGGCGCGGCTGCGGATGGGCGGCGCCCTTGCACGGCAGATCCGCGCAATTCCGGAGGCGCGGGATATCGACGTGGTCATCCCGATTCCCGATTCCAGCCGTCCGTCGGCGCTCGAGCTCGCCAACTCGATGAACTTGATGTACCGCGAAGGCTTCGTCAAGAATCGCTATATCGGCCGCACGTTCATCATGCCCGGGCAGGCCCTGCGCAAGAAAAGCGTGCGCCAGAAGTTGAATCCGATCGGGATGGAGTTCAGGGACAAGGTGGTGTTGCTGGTGGACGACTCGATCGTCCGGGGCACGACCTCGCGCGAGATCGTGCAGATGGCGCGCGACGCCGGCGCGCGCAAGGTGTATTTCGCGTCGGCAAGCCCGCCGGTGCGCTACCCGAATGTCTACGGAATCGACATGCCGAACCAGCGCGAATTGGTCGCGACCGGCCGCACCGAGGCGGAGATCGCCACCGAGATCGGCGCCGACCTCCTCGTCTATCAGCGGCTCGACGCGCTGAAGGATGCCGTGCGCGAATGCAATCCGGCGCTCGCGAGTTTCGAAGCCTCGTGCTTCGACGGCCAATACATCACCGGCGACGTGACGCCCGAATACCTGACGCAGCTCGCCGCGCACCGCGACGAGGAGCGGGGCGAGCGCGGCGCGGATCTTCTGGAGGAGGCAAGTGCCGGCGGCGGAACGTGATTTTTTGTTATCGGCGCGACGCCTGCGGGCCGCGGCGGGGCGAGGGCATGACGATGGGTGACGACATTCGCGAGCGCGGTTTCACGACGGCAATCCTCCACGGCGACCGCGCCGCCGCCGTCGAGCACGGTGCGGTGCATAAGCCGCTGCACCTTTCGGTCGCGTACGGCTATCGCGACACCGCGGGGCTCATCGCAGTGTTCCAGGGTCGCGAGACGGGCTACGCTTATGGGCGCCAGGGCAATCCGACCACTGCAGCCCTCGAAGCCAAGGTCACGGCGATGGAGGGCGGGGTCGCCACCGTCTGCTTCGCCACCGGCATGGCCGCCATCGGCGCGATCATGCTGGCGCTGCTCAAGGGCGGTGATCACGTAGTCTCGAGCGCCTATGTGTTCGGCAACACCAACAGCCTGCTCGACACGCTCACCGCTCACGGCACCCCGATCAGCTTCGTCGATGCGACCGCGGTGCGCAATGTCGAGCGAGCGCTGACTCCCCAGACGCGGCTCGTTTTCGTCGAGACGATCGCCAACCCGCGCACCCAGGTCGCCGACCTCGCCCGCATCGGTACGCTGTGCCGGGAACGGGGGCTCGTTTACGTCGTCGACAATACGATGACCTCACCCTGGCTGTTCCGGCCGGCGGGTGTCGACGCGAGCCTCGTCGTCAATGCGTTGACCAAGTACATCGGCGGCCACGGCAATGCGCTCGGCGGCGCGGTCACCGACACCGGCCGCTTCGACTGGACGCGCTATCCGAACATCGCCACCCAGTACAAGACGCAGAAGCCCTCGCTGTGGGGCATCACGCAACTGCGCAAGAAGGCGCTGCGCGACTTCGGCGCCACGCTGGGTGCTGAGCAGGCGCATCACATTGCCGTCGGCGCTGAGACCCTCGTACTGCGGCTGGAACGCCAATGCGCGAACGCCCAGGCGCTGGCACAGTTCCTCGCCGCGCATCCGAAAGTGCGCGCCGTCCACTATCCGGGCCTCGCCGGACATCCGCAGCAGGCGCTCGCCAAAGCGTTGTTCCGCGCGCCGGGGGCGCTCCTGTCGTTCGAGGTTGCCGACGGCTGCGATCCGCTCGCGCTCCTCGATCGTTTGCAGACGGTTGTCCTGTCGTCTAACCTCGGGGACAATCGGACGCTCGCGATCCCGGTCGCCCAGACGATCTACTGGGAAATGGGTCCCGCAAGGCGCGCGGAGATGGGCATCGCCGATTCACTCGTCCGGGTATCGGTGGGCATCGAGGATCGGGCCGACCTGATCGCTGATTTCGCGCGGGCCCTCGCCAGCGCCTAGCGGCGCATAATCAGGGTCCGCATGCGGAGGACGCCATGGGAAACCGGGACAAGCAGCGCAAGGAACCGAAGAAGCCCAAGCAGCCGAAGAAGCCGCCCAAGACCGGAGGCTGATCGGGCGCTCCGGGGTCGGTGCGGTTCAACGCCGCGCCGGTTCACTCGGCGCAGCGGATGAAGCGGGGACGGGGGCGCCGATGTCGTAGCTGCGCGCGCCCGCCGTGTCCACCTCGAGGTAATGCCCCAGCTCGCCCCAGTCCGCGAGCACGATCCGCTCGCGCGCAATGCCGTCGACGACCAGCGCGTGGCGTGCCGGGCGATGCGTGTGCCCGTGGATCAGCCGCAGCGCGCCGCTGGCCCTGAACACCCGCTCGATTGCCGCCGGGTTCACGTCGAGGATCGACTCCGGCTTACGCGCAGTCTCGCTGCGACTGGTCCGCCGCAGCCCCGCGGCAATCCAGCGCCGTAGCCGGTATGGCAGTCGAAGCAGGCGACGTTGCCGGGCCGGATTGCGCGCCCAGGCGCGGTAGCGCTGGTAGGCGATGTCGTCGGTGCAGAACTCGTCACCGTGCGACAGCAGCGTCGCGGTGCCGCCAAGCGTGAGCCGCGTCTGCTCGCCGAGCAGGATCGCGCCGGTCGCTCGGGCGAAGGCCTCGCCGAGGAGAAAATCGCGGTTGCCGCGCGCGATGTGGAGCGCGACACCATGGTCGGACAGCGCTCGCAGCGATTCGACCACCGCGCGGGCAAAAGGCTCGCGGCACTGGTCATCGCCGACCCAGGCATCGAACAGGTCGCCAAGGATGTAGACCCCGTCGGCGTCGCGCGCTGGCCCGCGTAGCGAAGGCGTGGAACGCCGCGGCCACGGCCGGCCGCCCTGGCGCAAGATGCAGGTCGGAGATGAGCAGCGTCGGCATCATCGTTGGGCGGATATCGCACACGCCGCCGCGCCACTCCGGCCGGTCATGGCATGCGGGCGAATTGCGGCATTGCCACCGCGGGCGCGGTACTTAGGTTGCGGACACGGCTTCCTCTGCGCTCAGGATCACGACGTCCTCGCGCGGCACATCCTGGTGGTTCCCCGACGTGCCCGTGGGCACACCCGCGATGCGGTCGACGACGTTCGTCCCCGCGGCGACCTTGCCGAAGACGCAGTAGCCCCAGCCCTGCGGGCTCGGGCCCTTGTAGTCGAGGAACGCGTTGTCGGCGGTATTGATGAAGAACTGCGCGGTCGCCGAATGCGGCTCCGACGTGCGCGCCATCGCGACCGTGTAATGCCGGTTCTTTACTCCATTTCCCGCCTCGTTGGCCACCGGTGCGCGGGCAGGCTTCTGCGACATTCCCGGGGCGAAGCCGCCGCCCTGGATCATGAAGCCGGGAATGACCCGATGAAACAGCGTGTTGTCGTAGTGACCGTCGCGCACATAGCGCAGGAAATTCTCAACCGTCGCCGGAGCGTTCCCGGAGTCGAGCTCGAGCGTGATGTCGCCGTGATTCGTATGGAGGATGACCATGGTCAGTTCCTCAATGCTGCGCGTCGACGACGTGCGCCGACTTGATCAGCACGCGCTCGACCGGGACGTCCGCCGGAAACGGTCCGCCGGGCCCGGTCTTCGACTTCGCGATGCGTTCGACGACGTCCATGCCTGCGACGACCTTGCCGAACACCGTGTAGCCATACCCCTGCGCGGTCGGGGAATGGAAATCGAGGCGCTTGTTGTCGGCGACGTTGATGAAGAACTGCGAGGTCGCCGAATTCGGGTCGCCGGTCCGCGCCATCGCGACGGTGCCGGGGACGTTCGACAACCCGGCTTTCACGCTCTGCGCCGATTCGATCGCGATCGGCGGGCGAGTCGGGCGCTCCCAGAAGCTCGTGTCGTAGCCGCCGCCCTGGATCATGAATCCCGCGATGACGCGGTGGAACTGGGTGCCGTCGTAATGCTTCGCCTTGACGTAGGCGAGGAAATTCTCGACGGTCGTCGGTGCCGCCTTTGGAAAGAGCTCGAGCCTGATCGTGCCGGCGGTCGTGTCGAGTTCCACCTCGGGATTGGCTGCGGCCGCGGTTGTAGCGGCGAACCCCAGCGCAATCATGGCGGCAATCAGAATACGGTGAAGCATCTGCGCTCTCCTGTAGGGTGTCGGGTCATCGCCCGGCCGCTTCGGCCTCGCGGACGAGCTTCAGCTTGAGCGGCGCGGTGTGGTTGCGTTTATCGAGTGCGACGGTACGTTCGTACTCGAGCTGGGCCAGACGCGCATAGACGTCGCCCAGGTTCTCGTGGGCGATCGCGTAGTCGGGCGCGGCCTGGACCGCACGCTCGAGCTCGTCGCGGGCCTCGGGGTACTCGCCTCTCTTGGCGTAGAGCACCGCGAGGTTGTTGCGCGGTTCGGGCAGTTCGGGAAACTCGGCCACCAGCGCGCGGAACGTGTCGATTGCCTCCGCGGTCTTCCCTGCGTCGGTCAGCGCGACGCCACGGATGAACCTCGCCTGCGGCTCGTGCGGGTGCTGCGCGATCAGCGGGTCGAGCATCGCGATCGCTTCGGTGTATTGCTTGCGATCGAGGAGGGCCTGGGCCTTGCGCAGCAAACTGGCATAGGCTTCGCGCTCGGCTTCGTTCATGCCGCGCGGGTCGGGCGTTGCCGCTACCGGCGGCGTCGATGCAGGAGGCGGCGTAGCTGCAGAAGGCGCCGGCGTTTCGGCGGCGCCTGCAGGGGCGCAGCCGGCAGCGGCGGCAAGCGCGAAGGCGAAGCAGCAAGCGATTGGTACTCGGGACATCGGCAGGCGATGTGCGGACGCAGGCGGAGGGCCTCGATTCTAGCGCAGCGCCTCCGCAAGCGAGCCCTGACGCAGTGTCGCGGCGGTCTGGTCGATCAGGCGCCGCGCGATCGACAGCGGACTCGGCAACTCGGGCAGGGCATCCGGCGCGAACCAGCGTGCGTCGGCGATCTCGGCGCGATCGGGCGCGATCTCGCCGTCCGCGTACCGGGCGGTGTAGGCGATCATCAGCGAATGCGGGAACGCCCAGGACTGGCTCGCGAAGTAATCGAGCCCGGTGATCTCGATGCCGACTTCCTCGCGAACCTCGCGGTGCACACAGTCCTCGATCGTCTCACCGGGCTCGACGAAGCCCGCAAGCGCGCTGTACATGGCGCCGGGAAAGCGGTTCGCACGCGCGAGCAGCACTTCCCGGCCGCGGGTCACGAGCACCATCATCGCCGGCGAGATGCGCGGATAGTCGACCTGGCCGCAGGCCGGACAGTGCTTGGCCCGCTCGTCTACGCGCTCGACCATCGGTGTCCCGCAGTGCCCGCAATAGCGGTGCGAACGGTCCCAGTCGACCACCTGGAACGCGCGTGCGGCGAGCGCGAGCAAGTCCTCGGGCAAGCGCAGGAAGAGCGAGCGCAGTCCGGCGTAGCGGCAGCCATCGGGGCAGCCGTCGGGCGCGCTGGCATCGCCCGGGAGCGTGATCGTGACGCAGTCGACGCCGCGCAGCCGGCCCAGATAATGGCGCTCACCCGCAAGGCCCATGCACTCAAATTCGTCGAGGGTCGGAACGGTGGGCGCCGCCTCGGCGCCGCAGACGAGGAGCTTCGCGCCGGCGAACGCAAACACCAGCGCGGTCCCCGGCAGTGGCGCAGGCGCGACACGGGCGGGCGCGAATCCCGCCGGGGTGTGCATCATGAACCGCGCTCCGGTTGGTTGCCGTGCGTGCCGTGGGCCGCTATGCGGCGAGCTCCAGCGGAAGCTTGCGCAACCGCTTGCCGGTGGCCGCAGCGAGCGCATTCGCCACTGCGGGCGCGATCGGCGGCACCCCGGGCTCGCCCACGCCCGTCGGCGAATCGGAAGAGGTAACGATGTGCACGTCGACCGCCGGCATCTCGTTGATCCGCAGTACGCGATAGCCGTCGAAATTCGACTGCTCGACCACGCCGTCCTTGATCGTGATCGCGCCGAAAAGCGCGGCGGACAGCCCGTAGCCGATGCCGCCTTCCATCTGTGCGCGCACGACATCGGGATTCACCGCAAGGCCGCAATGGACCGCGCAGACGACCCGATCGACGGTGAAAGAATGGTCAGGGAGCACGGACACTTCTGCAACCTGCGCGACCGCCGTATTAAAGGACTCGTGGACCGCCACGCCGCGAGCGCGCTTCGCGCCATTGCTGCCGGGCGCGAGCGGCTTGCCCCAGGCGGCTTTGTCCGCAGCGAGGGCGAGCACCGCAAGGTGCTTCGGTTGCTTCGCGAGCAGCGCCTTGCGAAACTCGACCGGATCCTTGCCTGCCGCAACCGCAAGCTCGTCGATGAAGGTCTCGGTCGCGTAGGCGGTATGCGTCGAGCCGACCGATCGCCACCACTGCACGGGAACGCCGACCGAAGGCGAATGCAGGTCGACGTGCAGGTTGGGAATCGCGTAGGGGAGATTCACCGCGCCTTCGACCGAGGTCGGATCGATGCCGTCCTTGATCATTCCCGCGAAGGGTGAGCCATCGAGGATCGATTGCCCGACAATCCGGTGCTGCCAGGCAACGACATTGCCCTGCGCATCGAGTCCCGCCTGGAGCGTGTGGTAATACGCTGGCCTGAAATAACCGGCGCGCATGTCGTCCTCGCGTGTCCAGACGAGCTTGACCGGGATGCCGCGCTGGCCCTGCACCGCGAGACCCTTGACGATCGCCGCGGCCTCGACCACGTAATCCGACTGCGGATTGGCACGGCGCCCGAAGCTGCCCCCCGCGTAGAGCTGGTGGATCGTCACCTGGTCGGGCCTGACGCCGACAACCCGCGCGACCGCCGCCTGGTCGACGGTCTGGAACTGCTCGCCGTTCCAGACCTCGCAGCGCTCGGCGTCGAGCCGCATCACGCAATTCATGGGTTCCATCGCCGCGTGCGCGAGGTACGGGAACTCGTAGGCGGCATCGAGCCTGCGGGTGGCCCTGGCCAGCGCAGCCGCAGCGTCGCCGTCGCTGCGCGCAACCGTTCCGGGCTTCGCCGCGAGCTGCCGGTATTCAGCGAGGATGTCTGACGACGAATGCTTGAATCCGCTCGCTGGATCCCACTCGATCTTCAGCGCGTCGCGGCCGCGCTTCGCATCCCAGAAATGGTTGGCGACCACGGCAACTCCGTTGGGAACCTCGATGACGTAGCGGATTCCCGGCAATCCCTTGAGCGCGCCGGCATCGAGATTCTTGACGCGGGCGCCGAAGCGCGGGGGATGGGCGACCACGGCGCTCAGCATGCCGGGCAGCTTGACGTCCTGCGTGTAAATCGCGGTGCCGGTAGCTTTCGCTTTCGCATCGGTGCGCGGAACGTGGGTGCCGATCAAGACGAATGCCTTCGGATCCTTGAGCTTGGGCGACGCCGGGACTGGCAGCGTCGAAGCCGCGGTCGCGAGCTCGCCGAAGCTCGCCCGGCTGCCCGCGTGCGCAACGACGCCGCTCTTCACCGTGATCGCATCGGCGGGCACCTTCCAGCGCACTGCTGCGGCGGCGACCAGCATGGCACGCGCCGCAGCGCCTGCCAGGCGATATTGCTGGAACGATTCCGCGAGCGATGTCGAGCCGCCGGTACCCTGCATCGGTCCCCATTGCAGATTGTTGTAGCGCGAGGCGTCGGCCGGAGCGCCTTCTACGCGCACCTGCGACCACGCCGCGTCGAGCTCCTCGGCGATGAGCGTGGGCAGTCCGGTGTAGGTGCCCTGGCCCAGTTCGACGTGCTTGACGATGACCGTCACCGAACTGTCCGGCGCGATGCGCAGGAACGCGTTCGGTGCGAGCGTCCCGCGGCCGGCCGCGTTGACGCCACCCGCGGCGCCGGCACCGGTGGACCGGTCCATACAGAAAATGCCCAGCGTGAGACCAGCGCCGGTGGTTGCGGCGACCTTGAGGAAAACGCGGCGACCCGGCGCTTCGGGTTCGCGGTCTTTGACTGCGTGTCGTACCCGGATCGGATTCACGTGAATCTCCTTCAGCCGAGGCTTTTGCCTGCGTCCTTGATTGCCGCACGAATGCGCGCGTAGGTCGCGCAGCGGCAGATATTCCCGGCCATCGCGGCATCGATGTCGGCATCGCTCGGGTGCCGGTTCTGCGCCAGCAGCGCGGAGGCCGACATGATCTGCCCCGACTGGCAATACCCGCATTGCGGGACGTCGAGGCGCTGCCACGCCGATTGCACCGCCATCGCCTCGCGGCTCTTCAGCCCCTCGATCGTCGTGACGTCCGTGCCCTGCCGGATCGACGCCAGTGGAATCTGGCACGAGCGCGCGGGCTTTCCTTCGATCAGCACCGTGCATGCGCCGCACAGCGCGCGTCCGCAGCCATACTTGGTGCCGGTGAGATTGAGCGAGTCTCGCAGGATCCATAGCAGCGGAGTGTCGCCAGGCACGCCTTTCGAGACGTCGACGCGATCCTTGTTGACGAAGAAGACGGGCATGGAATCCTCCGGTGGCGCGCTGCTGCGATCGCCAAATGGTCGATGGTAGTCCTGCGGCAGACGCCCAACATTCTATAATGCGCAGTTGCAACGACGAGTCGAGGTGGCAGGATGGAACCCGAACAACTGAATGCGATCGGCAATTCGATTGCCGGCCTGAAGAACAGGGTTGCGCAACTTCGGAGGTATCTTTGACTTCGAGGTGAAGTCGGCGCGCCTCGCTGCGGTCGACCGCGAGCTCGAGGACTCGAAGATCTGGGACACTCCCCACCGCGCGCAGGAGCTTGGCAAGGAAAAGAAGGCGTTGGACGGTGTCGTCCACGTGCTCACCGGATTGCAGTCGAACCTCGACGACAGCGGCGAGTTGTACGGGCTCGCCCGCGCCGAGAGCGACGACGGCGCCCTGCGCTCGATCGAGTCCGATGTCGCGAAGCTCGAGCGCGAAATCGCCGACCTCGAGTTCAGGCGGATGTTCCACAATCCGCTCGACCCCGGCAACGCCTTCCTGGACATCCAGGCGGGAAGCGGCGGAACCGAGGCGCAGGACTGGGCGGCGATGCTGCTGCGGATGTATCTGCGCTACTGTGAGCGCAAAGGCTATGCGGTCGAAGTACTCGAGGAATCGCCGGGTGACGTGGCCGGCATCAAGAGTGCGTCCATCAAGGCCGCGGGCGACTACGCTTACGGCTACCTGCGCACCGAAACCGGCGTCCACCGGCTGGTGCGCAAGAGCCCGTTCGACGCCAACGCGCGGCGCCATACGTCGTTCGCAAGCGTCTTCGTCTATCCCGAGGTCGACGAGTCGATCGAAGTCGAGATCAATCCGGCCGAACTGCGCATCGACACCTATCGCGCGTCGGGGGCGGGAGGCCAGCACATCAACAAGACCGACTCGGCGGTGCGGATCACCCACCTGCCGACCAACATCGTCGTCCAGTGCCAGTCGGACCGGTCGCAGCACCGCAATCGCGCCGAGGCCTTCGCGATGCTGAAATCGAAGCTCTACGAACTCGAGCTCCGCAAGCGGAAGGAGGCGCAGGCGAAGCTCGAGGATTCGAAGACCGATATCGGCTGGGGTCACCAGATCCGCTCCTACGTCCTCGACCAGTCGCGAATCAAGGACCTGCGCACCAACCATGAGGTCGGCAATACGCAGGCGGTCCTGGACGGCGGCCTCGATGATTTCATCGCCGCCAGCCTCAAGCAGGGAGTGTGAGCATCCTCCGCGGTGATCTGATACACTCTACAATACACATTCGAAGGTGTATCATGCGTACAAATATCGTTCTCGACGACACGCTGGTGAAGGAGGCGTTTCGCCTGGTACCGCTGAAAAGCAAGCGCGAACTCGTCGACCTGGCCCTGCGCGAATTCATTGCGGCTCGCAAGCGGCGCGATTTGCGGGATCTCATCGGCAAAGTCAGGCTCGACCCGTCCTACGACTACAAGAAGGCCCGCATCGGCTGATGGTGCTCGTTGACACATCGGTCTGGATTGGCCTGTTCCGCCACCGGGAGACCGCGTCGACGACCCGCCTGCGCCGAATCCTCGAGGAGCAGGGACCCATCGCCGTGGCACCGGTCATCGTGCAGGAGATCCTGCAGGGCGCCGCCGACGAACAGGAGTTCGTGTTGCTCGACCGGTATTTCTCGACGCAGCGCCAGTTACTAAGCGAAAACGCGCTGCGGACCCATCGCGCAGCGGCGCGCCTGTATTTCGATTGCCGGCGACAGGGATTCACGCCGCGCAGCACGATCGATTGCCTGATCGCGCAGATCGCCGTCGAGCATGGCGTTGCGTTGCTGCACGATGATCGGGACTTCGAGCACATTGCGAATGCAGCGCCCAGGCTCAAGCTCGCCTGAATGAACACTCCCCCCGACAGGGCCGCGGTTGCCGACGAGAACCAGATCATCGCGGAGCGGCGCGTAAAGCTCGCTGCGCTGCGCGCGGCCGGGCAGGCGTATCCCAACGACTTTCGCCGCGATGCGCTCGCGGGAGAGCTGCATGGGGCGCACGACGGCAAGGACGACGCGATACTCGCGAGTGCGGCGATTCACGTTGCCGTCGCCGGCCGCATGCTGTTGAAGCGCGTCATGGGCAAGGCATGCTTTGCGACGCTCGCCGACATGTCGGGAGGATCCAGCTCTACGTCACCCTCGACGGTGTCGGCGAGGCTCTGCTGGCGGCTTTCAAGCACTGGGACCTGGGGGACATTGTCGGCGCGACCGGCGTGCTGTTCAGAACGAAGACCGGCGAGCTCACCGTGCGCTGCGACAGCGTGCGCCTGCTCGCCAAGGCACTGCGTCCGCTGCCCGAGAAATTCCACGGCATCGCCGACCAGGAGCAGCGCTACCGCCAGCGCCATCTCGACCTGATCGCCAACCCCGCTTCGCGCGAGGTTTTCGTCAAGCGCTCGCAGATCGTCCAGGCGATCCGCGAATTCTTCGTCGCCCGCGGCTACCTGGAGGTCGAGACGCCGATGATGCATCCGATCCCGGGCGGCGCCGCTGCGCGGCCCTTTGTCACGCACCACAATGCGCTCGACGCCGAGCTCTACCTTCGCGTCGCGCCGGAACTCTATCTGAAGCGGCTGGTCATCGGCGGGTTGGAGCGCGTGTTCGAGATCAACCGCAACTTCCGCAATGAAGGCATCTCGACGCGCCACAACCCCGAATTCACGATGCTCGAGTTCTACGAGGCATACCGCGATTACCACTACCTGATGCACCTGACCGAGGAACTGTTCCGCGCAGTGGCGCAGCAGGTCGTCGGGTCGACGACGGTGAGCTACCAGGGGCAACCCATCGACCTCGGGGCGAAGTTCGAGCGCCTGACGATGGCCCAGGCGATTCACAAGCACAATCCGCACTATCCGCTGGATGCCCTCGTCGATCCCGGATACCTGCGCGACGCGCTCGCGCCGTTCGAGGACGAGGTACATGGAACCGATGGCGTCGGCCTGTTGCAGTTGAAGCTGTTCGAGCACACCACCGAGGCCAAGCTGGTCCAGCCGGTGTTCATCGTCGCGCATCCGACCGACGTCAGTCCGCTCGCCCGTGCGAGCGACGCCGACCCGAGCCTCACCGATCGCTTCGAGTTGTTCGTCACCGGACGCGAGCTCGCCAACGGATTCTCGGAGCTCAACGATCCGGAGGACCAGGCGGCGCGCTTTGCCGCTCAGGCGAGGGCGAAGGAGGCGGGCGACGCCGACGCGATGTACTACGACGCCGATTATGTCCGCGCGCTTGAGTACGGCCTGCCACCGACCGCGGGCGAGGGCATCGGCATCGACCGGCTGGTCATG
Organism: uncultured beta proteobacterium; assembly: GCA_963701885.1. GTDB lineage: Bacteria > Pseudomonadota > Gammaproteobacteria > Burkholderiales > Casimicrobiaceae > VBCG01. The sequence goes on along the minus strand of CAVPBR010000015.1, from coordinate 46,136 downwards.
CTGTTGACCGACAGCCCATCGATCCGCGACGTCATCCTGTTCCCGCAACTCAAGCCCGAGGTTTAGGCCCGCCGCTTTCTCGGCCTTCCCTGATATACCTGGTTGGGGTATATTGACACATACCCTGGCAGGGTATACAATAGCCTCATGGACACCGCCGTACGCACCCGTGCCGCCGAACTCGCGCTGGAAGGCATGACCTGCGTGGCGTGTGCCACGCGCATCGAGACGGTGCTGAACCGCATTGGCGGTGTCGATGCCGCGGTCAACTTCGCCACCGAATCGGCAAGCGTCCGATTCGACCCCGCGCGCGCGGACGTCGACGCGCTGCTCGCGGCCGTGGCGCGGACGGGGTATGCGGCACGCGTCAAGGCCGATGCGAGCACCGAGCGCGCGCTCGACACATCGCGCAAGGAGCGCGCATGGCGTGCGCTGCGGCGGGACCTCGTGCTCTCCGTGGCGCTCACTGCCCCGCTGCTGCTGCAGATGCTCGCGATGCTCGTCCCCGGGGCCGGTCGCGGCCACGAGGACCTGCTGCCACGCTGGCTGCAGCTCGCACTGGCGACGCCGGTGCAATTCTGGATCGGGCGCAGGTTCTACGTCGGGTCCTGGCACGCGCTGCGCGGAGGCGGCGCCAACATGGACGTGCTGATTGCGCTGGGCACGTCGATCGCGTGGACTTTCAGTGCCGTCGTGACGCTCTTCCGGCTGGACCAGCACGTCTATTTCGAGGCGTCGGCAATGATCATCACCCTGGTGCTGGCCGGCAAGGCGCTCGAGGCGCGCGCGAAATCGCGCACGTCGGCGGCGCTCGAAGGCTTGCTGCGGCTGCAGCCGCAGATCGCCCATGTCGAGCGCGGCGAAGACATCGTCGACCTGCCGCTCGCCGAGGTCGTGGAAGGCGACGTCTTCGTCGTTCGCGCCGGCGAAGCGGTACCGGTCGACGCGATGGTCATCGACGGCGCATCGTCGGTCGACGAGAGCATGCTGACCGGCGAGAGCGCGCCGGTGTCCAAAGCGCCCGGCGCCCGGGTGTACGGGGGTACGGTCAATCACGACGGTTACCTGCGCTGCAAGGCGACGGCAGTCGGAAGCGCGACGCTGCTCGCGGGGATCGTTCGGCTGGTCGGCGAAGCGCAGGGCACGAAAGCTCCGATCCAGAAGCTGGCCGACCGCGTTTCAGCCGTCTTCGTTCCCGTCGTCGTTGCCATTGCGCTGCTGACGTTCGCGCTCACCTGGGGGCTCGCCGGGGATCCGGCCGTGGCGCTGGTCAACGCAGTGGCGGTGCTGGTGATTGCCTGCCCGTGTGCACTTGGGCTCGCGACTCCGACCGCAATCATCGTCGGCACCGGGCGCGGTGCGCAGATCGGCGTCCTGATCCGTAATGCGATCGCGCTCGAGAACGCGGCGCGGGTGACGACGCTCGTTGTCGACAAGACCGGAACCGTGACCGAAGGCACCCCGGCGGTCACCGACGTCGTGACGTTCGGGAAGGCAACGCGGGACGACGTACTTGCTGTCGCAACAGCGATCGAGCATCGGGCGTCGCACCCACTGGCGCAGGCGATTGTCAGGAAGGCTCGCGAAAACGGCGTGGTCACGCTGCAGGTCGATCATTTCGAAGCGGTTCCGGGACAGGGCGCGCGCGGCAGCGTCGGTGCGGGTTTGCGGCCCGTTCTCGTCGGCTCGCCGGCGTTCCTCGCCGGTCAGGGGATCGCGATCGACGGCGATCGCATCGCGCAGCTCGAGGCGACGGGAGCGAGCATCGTCGCCGTCGCGGTCGACGGCACGGCCATCGGCGTCATCACGCTTTCCGACCGCGTGCTGCCGACATCGGCGGCGGCCATCGCGCGCATGGCGCGGCACGGCATCGACGTGGTGATGATGTCGGGCGACACGCCGGCGACCGTTGCAGTGGTCGCGGGCGTGGTCGGCGTCGCCGATCGCCGTGCCGGCATGACGCCTGCCGCCAAGCTTCGGGGCATCCGCGAGCTGCAGGCCGCTGGGCGCGTGGTGGGTATGGTCGGCGATGGCGTCAACGATGCGCCCGCGCTCGCCGCGGCCGACGTGAGCTTTGCGATCGGCACCGGATCGGCGGTTGCCGTCGAGGCCGCCGACGTGACAGTAATGCGCAACGACCTGGGCGCCGTCGTCGACGCGATCTTGCTGTCGCGGGCGACGCGCAGCAAGATTCGCCAGAACCTGATCTTCGCTTTCGCCTACAACGTGCTTGGCATTCCGCTCGCTGCGTTCGGCCTGCTGAGCCCGGTCATCGCCGCTGCGGCGATGGCGATGAGTTCGCTGTCGGTGGTCGGCAATGCGCTGCTGCTGCGGCGCTTCCGGCCCGATTCCTGAGCACAGGGCCGCGTTGTGCTTGTGGACATGGTGTGAACAGACCCTGAAAGGAGCCAACGATGGAGACCGCGAGAATCAACGTGCTGGGCATGACCTGCCAGGGCTGCGTGGCGAGCGTCACCCGGGTTCTCGAGGCGATTCCCGGCGTGACCCATGCAGTGGTGACCCTGCAACCGGGTGCCGCGGCAGTCACGTTCGACCCGGCGCGTACCGGAGTGGCTGCGCTTGCCGGGGCGATTCGAGATGCGGGCTATGACGTCGCCGCGTAGGGGTGCGGCTGCGGAAGCGCGCGTCATTGCTTCGACGCGCCGGCCGCACCTGGAGCACCCCGGGGTACCGCGCCGGGCCGACGCGGCGAACGCGCTCGCAACGCGCATCCATCGCATCGAGGGGCAGATCCGGGGCATCGGCAAGATGATCGACGAGGATCGTTACTGCGTCGACATCCTGACCCAGGTGGCGGCCGTGCAGTCGGCGCTGGACGCGCTGGGGCTGAAGCTCCTCGAGCACCACCTGCACGGCTGCGTGGCGCAGGCGATCGCGTCGGGCGATGGCGCGCCGGCGATCGACGAGGCACTCGCGGTCATCCGGAGGCTGGGCCGCTGATGCGGCCAAGGCCTATTTGGTCGCGGTCCGCGCGACCCAGGCGGCGAACGCGTTCAGGTATTTCGTGAGAAAGCCGCGCGTAGAGTCGTTCACGAGCTTGCCCTGCGCATCGAACAGTGCCGCAGCGCCGCCGATGTAAGCCTCGGGCTGCTGCATCGTCGGCATGTCGAGGAACACCAGCGATTGGCGCAGGTGATGGTTGGCGCCAAAGGCCCCGATGTTGCCGGGCGACACGCTGACGATGCCACAGGGCTTGCCGCTCCACACGCTCTTGCCGTACGGGCGTGAGCCGACGTCGATCGCGTTCTTGAGCAGCCCCGGGACCGAGCGATTGTATTCGGGCGTGACGAAGATCACCGCGCCGGCCCTGGCGACGCGCGTGCGAAAGGTCGTCCACGGGGCCGGCGGGGTTCCTTCGTCGAGGTCCGGGTTGTAGAGTGGCAGCGCCCCGATCTCGACGATCTCGATCACCAGCGACGCGGGCGCGAGTTCGCGCAGCGCGTTGGCCATCTTGCGGCTGAGCGCCTCCTTGCGGAGGCTGCCGACGATTACAGAGACATCACAGGGCGTGGTCATGCGGATCCTTTGGCATCGAACGGGAAGTTCGCGGTCGACGCATTGTCGCATCGTGCCGCTGCGCCCAGAGTAACAGCCTGCGCTACTCGTCGCCTCCGGAGCGCCGCGAACCGGATGGCATAATGACCTCCGGCGGGGTGTAGCGCAGCCCGGTAGCGCGCCTGCTTTGGGAGCAGGATGTCGGAGGTTCAAATCCTCTCACCCCGACCACGCCACGCCGACTGCGAAGGGCTCGCCGCCCGGCGCTACGACGCGCGCGAAGGCACGTGCTACCTGGTTCGTCCCGACCAGCACGTCTGCGCCCGCTGGCGCAGCTTCGAATCCGGCGCGATCGGCGCCGCCGCCGCGCGGGCAAACTGTAATCCGGTCACTCAAGCGATTTCCGGAGCGGCGGCATGAGCGCGACTCTCAACATCGAATCCAATATCTCCGCCCCCGACGATTTCTACGAGTCGCTGATCGAGATGCACCGCGATCTCACCCCTGACCAGAGCGCGGCTCGTCAATGCCCGGCTGATCCTGCTCCTTGCCAACCGCATCGGCGATGCCGGTGTGCTGCGCGAGGCGATGGCGCATGCGCGCGCGGACCTCGGCGCGAGGAGGATGCATGAACTCTGAAGTTCCAATGCGCGACCAACGACCGCAGGTGGACCCGCAGGCGAGCGTTGTTGCGCCCCGATACATGTCCGGATTCGGCAACGAATTCGCGACCGAGGCGCTGGCAGGCGCATTGCCGACCGGCCAGAACTCCCCCCAGCATTGTCCGTATGGCCTGTACGCCGAGCAATTCTCCGGCACCGCGTTCACCGCGCCGCGCGGCGCGAACCGGCGCTCGTGGCTGTATCGCATCCGGCCCGCGGCGGTGCATCTGCCATTCCGGCGCATCGACAACATCCGATTCACTTTCGACGCTACCCCGGCCGAGACCTCCCCCAATCAACTGCGCTGGGATCCTTTGCCGATACCCACGGCGCCGACCGACTTCGTCGACGGCCTCGTGACCATGGCTGGCAGCGGCGATCCGCAGCCTGCAGAGCGGCTGCGGCATTCATGTCTACGCGGCCAACCGATCGATGGTGAACCGGCATTTCTACGACGCGGACGGCGAGCTTTTAATCGTTCCGCAGCACGGCCGGCAGCGCTTCGTCACCGAGCTCGGGGTCATCGACGCCGAGCCACAGGAGATCGTCGTCATCCCGCGCGGACTGCGCTTCCGCGTCGAGCTTGCCGATGCGGCGGCGCGTGGCTACATCTGCGAGAACTTCGGCAATGTCTTCCGCCTGCCCGACCTGGGCCCGATCGGCTCCAATGGCCTCGCCAACTCGCGCGACTTCCTGACTCCGGTTGCCGCCTTCGAAGATCGGGAAGCGAAGGGCGAGCTGGTCGCGCGTTTCCTCGGCAACCTGTGGTTGGCCGAGATCGATCACTCGCCAATCGACGTCGTTGCCTGGCATGGCAACTACGCGCCGTACAAGTACGACCTGCGCCGCTTCAACGCCATCGGTTCGATCAGCTTCGACCATCCCGACCCGTCGATCTTCATGGTACTGCAATCGCCGTCGGATACTCCGGGTGTCGACATGGTCGAATTTGCGATCTTCCCACCCCGGATCCTGCGCGATGGAGCACACGTTCCGGCCGCCATGGTTCCACCGCAATGTCGCGAGCGAATTCATGGGATTGATCCAGGGCGCCTACGATGCCAAGACGGAGGGATTCGTTCCGGGGGGCGCGAGCCTGCACAACTGCATGATTGGCCACGGGCCGGACGTCGAGACCGTCGATCGCGCAAGCCGCGCCGACACCACGCAGGCCGATTACCTTCGCGACACGATGGCGTTCATGTTCGAGACGCGCTGCGTGATCCAGCCGACGCGCCAGGCGCTCGAATCGGCACAGCTCCAGGCCGATTACTTCCGCTGCTGGCAGGGGCTGCCGAAGCGCTTCACCGGGCGCTCGTGAGCTGCGGAATATTCCGCCTATCATTTCGTCGCCCGTTACCGGAGAATGCCGGTGGGAACGTACCCGTGGGGAGGTGCGACATGTCGATGCGAACGCCCTGGTCGGCGATCATTCTGTCCGTGCTGCTGGCGGGATGTGCAGGTCCGTACTCGATGCACATGCATCGCCACGGGATGTACGCGATGAAGCCCCATGTCGAGAAGAAGCTCGACTGCAATGGAGCCGGAGAGTGCAAGGTCGCGGTCACCGTCTCCTGCTGGGGCACCCCGGCGGTTTGTGCCACGTCGCTCGATTACGACATGGTCGTCGTGCACGGGAAGCGCGACATCAAATGGACCCTGGTCGCGCCCGCGGATTACGCCTTTGCCGACAACGGCATCGACGTTCACAGCGACGCCACGGCGGACGCCTCGGATTTCACCTGTATGCCGACTGGCCGCGACGGCTTCCTCTGCAAGGACAAGGACGCGAACTTCGGCGTATTCAAATACACGGTGAACATTTCGGGCCCGGTCCCGCCGCCGCCTTACGATCCCTGGATTGTCAACAACTGACGTTCCTGGCTGAAGCCGTCCGGAAAGTGGCAGGTCAGGCTGCGCGTTGCGGAACCCTTGCATTGAGCCACGCGCGGACCATCGCCAGTGCCGACGTGTAGTCCATCGCGCGCCCGGTGGCTTCGGCGTTCGCATAGGACGCCGGGTCGAGCGCGGCACGCGCCTTTTCGATCAGGGGGAGCAGAAACGCCTCGTCGGTCGGGTCACGGTGCATGCCGCTGACGGCAGCCTGGCGCTCGGCGGCGCCGAAAAAACGCGCGGCGTGTTCCCAATCGCCGGAACTGGCGGCAAGCCCCGAACAGACCTCAATGACACTCTGTCCCGTCAGCTTCGAGTCCGCTTCGTCGCAGATGGCGACTACTTCGAGCAGCATTGCGCGGGCGCGCTCCGGTGCGCCGCGCCCGATGGCGACCATCGCGAGGTTGAGCAGGCTGATCGACGTGATGTCGCGCATGTCGTGGCCCAGATCCAGAACCTGCTGGTAGAGAGGCTCTGCGGTTTCCAGATCGCCCTCGATGCGCGCGATCTGGGCAAGCGAGTTGAGTGCCGCGGCAATCTCTCGGCGGTCGCCGAATTCGCGGGCGAGCTCGAGCGCCTCGGTGAGATACCTCCGTGCCGCCGCGAGATCACCGACCCCCGCGCACGCGAGCGCCAGCGGCTGCAGCAGGAAAGCGATGCGCTGCTTGTCCCCCAGGCCGCGCGCGACCTCGAGGCTCGCAACGAGATGGACCTTCGCCTCGGCATAGCGACCCATGTAGGCGGCGATCTGCCCGGCGTCGTTCAGCGCCGCGGCGCGAAGCGGCGTTGCCGCCTGCGCTGAGGGTCGCGCCAGGGCTTCCATGGTTGTCCGGTAGCCGAGGCCCAGCAGGCCGCGCTCGAACCAGTAGCGCCGGATGGCACAGGTCAGGCGCATGCCGAGCTCGCTGCCATTTGCCGCGATGTCGCAGAAACGGTGTGCAGCGAGCAGGTTTTCGCGCTCCAGGTCGAGCCGCGCCAGCCAGATCCCCTGCTCGGGGCCGGTGAGTTTCGGGCGCGCTTCCTCGGCAAGGACCAGATAGTGCGTCAGGTGGCGCAGCCGGATGGCATCGACTTCGTCGCTCCGGCGTAGCTGCTCGCCGGCGTACTCCCGGATCGTCTCGAGGAACCGGTAGCGGCTGCCATCGGGCTCTGGAACGACCAGCGATTTCTCAAGGAGGCGCGTCAGGAGATCGAAGACATCACCCGGCTCGACGTCACCGCCGGCACCGACTGCCTCGGCTGCGTCCTGCATCCAGCCGCCGGCGAACACCGAAAGGCGCCGAAACAGCGCCTGTTCCGCAGGCGTCAGTACGTCGTGGCTCCAGTCGATCAGCGCACGCAACGTCTGCTGTCGCTTGAGCGCGGTACGGTCGCCGCCGGTCAGCAGCCTGAAGCGATCGCTGAGCCTTTCGGCGATGCGCTCCGCAGGCATGACGCGCACCCGCGCCGCCGCGAGCTCGATGGCGAGGGGGATACCGTCCAGCCGCCGGCAAATTTCAGTCACCGGTCCCGCATTGCGTTCGTCGAGGCCAAACGCGGGATCCGCCGACGCGGCACGATCGATGAACAGGCGAATGGCGTCGGCGCCGGCGAGCGCGGCGAGGGGCGGGCTGTCGCCTTCGGGCAGCGACAGCGTCGGAATCTGCAGCGTCGTTTCGCCTGCGATGCGCAGCGGCTCGCGGCTGGTCGCCAGGATGCTCACCTGCGCGCCCGCCTGCAGCAGCGCCTTGGCGAGGTGCGCGCAGGCGTCGATCACGTGCTCGCAGTTGTCGAGGATGATGAGGAGTTGCCGACTCGCGACGTGGCGCACCAGCGCGTCCTGCGCCGGTCGTCCCGGGTCCTCCTTGACGCCCAGCGCCGTGGCGACGTTGAGCGGCACGAGTTGATCGTCAGCGATCGAAGCGAGCTCGACCAGCCACACGCCATCCGAAAAATCGTCAAGGCACTCGGCCGCGACCTGCAGCGACAGCCGCGACTTGCCGAGTCCGCCGACGCCCAGCAGCGTGAGCAGGCGCGTGCGCGACAGAAGCTCGCGCGCCTGCGCGAGCTCGCGCTCGCGGCCGACGAACGACGTGAGCTGCTGCGGCAGGTTGTTCGGGGTCGCCTCCAGGGAACGGAGCGGCGGGAAGTCGGTGCGCAGCTCCGGATGCAGAAGCTGGTAGACGCGTTCGGGGCTCGCGAGGTCGCGCAGGCGCACGCGTCCCAGATCGCGCAGCGCGAAATCGCCGCGCTGTTCGCGCAGGAGGGTCGCGACTGCCTCCGACAGCAGCACCTGTCCACCGTGCGCGGCCGCCATGATCCGCGCCGCACGGTTGACCGCCGTGCCGAAGTAGTCGTTGTCGCGCCGCTCGCTGATTCCGGCGTGCATTCCGCAGCGGATGCGCAGCGGCAGACCGCGGCCGGCCGGTTGCGCCAGCTCGCGCTGCATCGCGAGCACCGTACCGATCGCGTCCGTGGGATCGTCGAACACCGCGTGCACGCCGTCGCCCGTCATCTTGACCACCCGCCCGTGATGGTCCCCGACCGCGGCACGCGCGATGGCGTCGTGACGCGCGAGCGCGCGGCGCATGCGCTCGGGTTCTTCTTCCCACAGGCGCGTGCTGCCCTCGATGTCGGTAAAGAGGAAGGTCGTGACGGCGGAATGCTCGGGCAACCAATGCTCCGTGTGGAAACAGTTGAACCAAGAACTTTACGGCAGGAGGGTGGCCGTATCCAGTCGCCAGGCGAAGGCACTGGCGGGCAGGACCGATCGCTCACAAGCGGAGGATCGACGCGCCAATCTGCTACCATGAAGTGCGGGGGCATAGCGCCCGTAGCTCAATTGGATAGAGCACCGGCCTTCTAAGCCGGCGGTTACAGGTTCGAGTCCTGTCGGGCGTGCCAGGACGCGACATGGCCGACGTGGCGCGGTGCGCCGGGCCGGTTTGCAGTTCAGTGGTGGCGGTAGCTCAACGGTAGAGTCCCGGATTGTGATTCCGGCTGTTGTGGGTTCGAGTCCCATCCGCCACCCCAGTCCTTTCGCGCTTCCCAAGGCTACGCTCTGGCGCAACCGGGACTACATGCTGCTGTGGAGCGGGCAGGTCGTTTCCACCCTGGGTTCGGCAGCGTCGTCGATCATTTACCCCTTGCTGGTCCTCGCCCTGACAGAGTCCCCGAAGGCAGCCGGGATCGCGGGGGCGCTGGGTGTCGTTCCCTATCTTGTGCTGAGTCTCCCGGTGGGCGCGCTGATCGATCGCTGGGACCGCAAGCGGGTGATGATCGTGTGCGACGTCGGCCGCGCACTCACCGTGGCGAGCATTCCGGCCGCCATGGCCGTCGGCGTGCTCACGCTGTGGCAGATTTACGCGGTGGCACTGATCGAAGGCAGCCTGTTCGTGCTGTTCAACATTGCCGAAGTTGCGGCATTGCCACAGCTCGTGCCCGCGCACCACCTGCCGCCGGCCGCAGCACAGAACGAGGCGGGTTTTGGCGTCGCCAACATCGTCGGGCCGTCGTTCGGCACGCTGCTCTACCAGGTGTTCGGACGTGGCGTCCCGTTCATCGCGGACGCTTTGTCCTATGTCGTATCGGTGGCAACCCTGCTGCGGATCAAGACTGCCTTCCGGTCCGCGCCGGTTGCGGTCCAGCGGAACCTGCGCGCTGAAATCAGCGAGGGCCTGCGCTGGGTCTGGGACCATCGTCTGATCCGGTATATGGCGTTCCTCACTGGTGGTCTGAACCTGATCAACGCGGCCACGACGCTGATCGTCATCGTGCTTGCCAAACGTCTCGGTGCAGGGGCGGCCGAGATCGGCGTGATCTTCAGCATCGGCGGCATCGGCGGGGTGGTCGGGTCGCTCGTCGGCGGCCAGATCCAGAAGCGCTTCACTTTCGGCCAGGTGGTCATTGCGGTCGTCGGGGTGGAAGCGCTGCTGTTCCCGCTTTACGCGATCGCGCCGTCGTACCTCGCGCTTGGCCTGATCGCGGGTTTGATTTCACTGACGGGGCCGATCTACAACGTCGTCCAGTTCAGCTACCGCCTTTCGATCATCCCCGACCGGCTTCAGGGGCGTGTCAACAGCACGTTCCGCCTCCTCGCCTTCGGTTTCATGCCGGTTGGAGCCGCGCTCTCGGGTGTGCTGATCGAGCGCTTCGGCGCACGCGACGCAGTGCTGGTCTTCTGGGTCTGGCTGCTGTTCTTGGCGGCACTTACCGCGGTCAATCGGCAGGTGCGCCGTGCGCGGCCGCTGGCGCAATCCGCAGCAGCGTAACCGGGGCGTCGCCCTGCGAGTGCTTTCGAGACGCCCTTGAGCGGCGCGCTACCATTGGGGACATGGCTGCCGCATTGCCGTTTCGCTTCACCGTCGCGACTTACAACATCCACAAGGGCTTTTCGCAGCTCAAGCGGCGGGTGATGATCCACGAGTTGCGCGAGCGGCTGCGTGGCCTCGGCGCGGATATCGTGTTCCTGCAGGAGGTATCGCACACCCATGACCGCCACGCGAGCCGCTATCGCGAATGGCCGGGCAGGCCGCAGCACGAGTTCATTGCCGACGCGTTCTGGCGCGAGGTCGCATACGGCAGGAACGCCGTTTACCGCCACGGGAACCACGGCAACGCTCTGCTCTCGAGGTTTCCGATGCTGTCGCAGGAGAACCTCGACATTTCGGCGCACCTGTTCGAAAGCCGCGGCCTCCTGCATTGCGAGATCGCGCTGGGCGATGGCCGCGTCCGCCTGCATTGCATGAATGTCCACCTCGGGCTGTTCGAGCGCGGCCGCCAGCGGCAAATCCATGCGCTCGTCAACCGGATCGAGGCCAGCGTGCCGCGATCGGCGCCGCTGATCATCGCCGGGGACTTCAACGACTGGCGCAGCAAGGGCGACCGGACCCTCACCAACGCCTTGAACCTGGTCGAGGTATTCGAGGAGTTCACCGGGCGGTCCGCCAGAACCTATCCGTCGCTGCTGCCGGTATTCAGGCTCGACCGGATCTATGCGCGGGGGCTCGATGTCGTCGATGCCAAGATCCATTACGTCACGGCAGGCGCGCGGATGTCCGATCACGCGGCGCTGGCCGCAACTTTCGCGCTCGCCCCAACCCGCCAACGTTGAGCGTGGCCTCCGCCCGTCTCGCGATGAACCGCTACGTGGCGGGGAATGCCGTCACGTTGTTGCGCAATGGTGCGGAATATTTTCCGGCGCTGCTCGAGGCCCTCGCGGCCGCGGAGCGCGAGATCTGGCTCGAGACCTATATCCTCGCCGACGATGCCGCCGGGCGCAGGGTCGCCGACGCGCTCGCCGACGCCGCGGCACGCGGGGTTCACGTGCGCGTGCTGGTCGATGGCTGGGGTGCACGCCATTTCCTGACGCCGGCATTGGAGCGGCGTCTCCAGGACGCCGACGTGGAGCTTCTCAAGTACCGGCCCGAGATCGCCCCTTGGCAATTCCGCTCGCACCGCCTGCGGCGCCTGCACCGCAAGCTCTGCCATGTCGACGGCCGCATCGCCTTCGTAGGCGGAATCAACGTCATCGACGACATGAACACGCCAGGTCACACGCCTCCCCGCGTCGACTTCGCAGTTTGTGTGCGTGGACCGCTGGTGGCGCCGATCGCGCAGACAATGCAGCGCGTCTGGGCCATCGTCGAGTTCGCGCAGCTCCGTAGCTCCGACGTGCCGCTGTTCGCACCGGAACAGCCTGCGCTCCCGGCGGGTACCCAGACCGCCAAGTTCACGATTCGCGACAACCTGGGCCACCGCCGCGACATCGAGCGCGCTTATCTCGCGGGTCTGCGCACCGCGCGCTTCGAGATCGTCATCGCCACCGCGTATTTCTTTCCCGGAGCGCGCTTTCGGCGCGCCCTGGTGACCGCGGCGCAACGCGGAGTTCGCGTAACACTGCTGCTGCAGGCCCGTGTCGAGTACCGCCTGTTGTACTGGGCCTCGCGCGCGCTGTACGGGCAGTTGCTGGCGGCGGGAGTGGTGATCCGCGAATACCACCGCTCGTTCCTGCACGCCAAGGTCGCCGTCGTTGATTCGCGCTGGGCGACGGTGGGCTCGTCCAATATCGATCCCTACTCGTTCCTGATGGCGCGCGAGGCCAATGTGTTCGTGCGCGACCGGGTCTTCGCGCACGAACTGCGCGCCGAGCTCGTGCGGATGATGGAATCCGGCTCACGCTCCGTTCCATCACAGAACTGGGCGCAGCGTTCGCGCTTCGCGAAGGCGTTGTCGTGGATGGCTTACGGCGTGGTCCGCATCGCGATGGGCATGCTGCGCTACGGCGGCGACGAGTGGTGGCACGGCGCAGGGCCTCGACGATAGTTTTCGCCTGCTAGACTGCGCTGATGCGCCGCGCTACCCCCATGCCGCTGCCATCCGAGCCGAGCGGCCCGGGGGCGCAGCGCAGCGACTGGCAGACGATCCGCACCCTGCTGCCGTACCTGTGGGACTACCGGGCGCGCGTGTCCGTCGCACTGGCTTGCCTCGTGATCGCGAAGCTCGCGAATGTCGGGGTACCGGTACTGATGAAGCGCATCGTCGACAGCCTCGACCCGCGCACCGCGATCCTGGTGGTGCCGCTCACGCTGCTCGTTGCTTACGGGCTGCTGCGCCTGTCCACGACGGCGTTCACCGAGCTGCGCGAATTTCTGTTCGCGAAAGTCACTCAGCGCGCGGTGCGCAAGATCGGACTCTCGGTTTTCCGTCACCTGCACGCATTGTCGCTGCGCTTCCACCTCGCGCGGCAGACCGGCGGTCTCACCCGGGATGTCGAGCGCGGTCAGCGCGGCATCTCGACCTTGATCAGCTACACGCTGTTCTCAATCCTCCCAACGCTGGTCGAGATCGCGCTAGTGTCGGCGATCCTGATCGTCCGCTACCAATGGACGTTCATGGCGATCACCGCCGGCGCGCTCGCCGTCTACATGCTCTTCACCGTGACGGTCACCGAGTGGCGCACGCATTTCCGGCGCCAGATGAACGAGCTCGACTCCCGGGCCAACACTCGCGCGATCGACAGCCTGCTGAATTACGAGACGGTCAAGTACTTCGGCAACGAGGAATGGGAGGCGCGCCGCTACGACGAAAGCCTGCAGCGCTGGGAACAGGCAGCGGTCCTGAGCCAGACCTCGCTGTCCGCGCTCAACATCGGGCAGAGCGCGATCATCGCGGTCGCCGTATCGCTGATCATGTGGCGCGCGACCGCCGGCGTCGTCGACGGGAAGATGACGATCGGTGACCTGGTGCTGGTGAACGCTTTCATGATCCAGCTCTACATCCCGCTCAATTTCCTGGGCGTGATCTACCGGGAGATCAAGCAGGCGCTGGCCGACATGGAGCGCCTGTTCCGCCTGGTGTCCGAGAACGCCGAGATCGAAGACCGGCCCGGCGCGAAGCCACTCGTGACGACCGGGGCCGAGCTGCGTTTCGACCAGGTCGATTTCGGCTACGAGTCCAACCGGCAGATCCTCCGCGACGTGAGCTTCACTGTCGCCGCGGGGCACAACGTCGCAGTGGTCGGCCCATCCGGAGCGGGCAAATCGACGCTCGCGCGCCTGCTGTACCGGTTCTACGACGTCGGCAGAGGGCGCATCAGCATCGACGGCCAGGATCTCCGCGACGTCCAGCAGGCGACGCTGCGCGAGGCGATCGGTATCGTGCCGCAGGATACCGTGCTGTTCAACGATACGATCGAATACAACATCGCCTACGGCAAGCCGGGGGCGACGCATGCCGAGATCGTACAGGCCGCGCGTCTCGCGCAGATCCACGACTTCGTCGCGCGATTGCCTGAAGGCTATGCGACGCCGGTGGGCGAGCGCGGACTCAAGCTCTCCGGCGGCGAGAAGCAACGCGTCGCGATCGCGCGCGCGATCCTGAAGCAACCGGCGATCCTGATCTTCGATGAAGCGACGTCCGCGCTCGATTCACGCTCTGAGAAGGCGATTCAGGCCGAGTTGAAGCTGATCGCGCGCGACCGCACGACGCTCACTATCGCGCACCGCCTGTCGACCATCGTCGACGCCGATGAAATCCTGGTGCTCGATCACGGCCGCATCGTCGAGCGCGGCACGCATGTTGCGTTGCTCGCCGCTGGTGGCGTCTACGCACGGATGTGGTGGTTGCAGCAGGATGAGCGACGGGCGGCGTCCGACGTTCCCGCCACCGCCGAACACGTGTCCGGCGCCGCGGAAGACTTGCCCGAGCGCGATGCGGCGCGCGCGGCCGCCGCCGCGACTGCCGTGCGCGGGGCCTTGTAAGTCATTGATTTTCAAAGTGTGTTGACGGGCGCTCCGCAGGTATGAGATAACGCCGCAGGATTTCTGAGAATTTTGCTGATGAATCGTCTGCTAGCGCTTGTTTTTGCGGCCGTAATTACCACCCAGGTCTGGGCGACTCCGGCTGCGCCTGACCCCGCGCGCCTCAAGCTCAGCTCTGCCAACGTCGTGGTCCTTGACGCTGACGCTGAGCGGCAGATCTACGCCAAGGCTGCCGACGAAGTCACCCCGATCGCGTCGGTGACCAAGTTGATGACGGCGATGGTCGTTCTCGACGCAAAACAGCCGATGGACGAACCGATCGAGATCGACACCGATGACATCGATTACCTGAAAGGCAGCCACTCGCGCCTGAGGATGGGAACGACGCTTTCGCGGCGCGACATGCTGCGCCTTGCGCTGATGTCCTCGGAAAACCGCGCGGCATCGTCGCTCGCGCGCTACTACCCGGGTGGCACCCTCGCTGCCATCGCGGCGATGAACCGCAAGGCAGCCGAGCTCGGCATGACGCACACTCATTACGAGGATCCAACCGGACTGTCGCCGGAAAACGTCTCGACTGCGCACGATCTTGCGAGACTTGTCCAGGTCGCAGCGAAATACCCGCTGATCCGCGACTTCACGACGACGCCCGAGCATTCGGTCGAGATCGATCCTTCGGGCCAGATCCTCGGATACCTGAATTCGAACGCGCTGGTGCGCGGTCAGGCCTGGGACATCCTGCTGCAGAAAACCGGCTACATCCGCGAAGCCGGCCGCTGCGTCGTGATGCTGGTGAACATCGCCAGCAAGCCATTCGTCATCGTGCTGCTCGATTCCTTCGGCAAGTACACGCGCTTCGCCGATGCGCAGCGTGTCAAGTACTGGCTGGAGACCGGCCGAACCCTGGTGATGGCGAAGTCGCGGCGTGCGCATGTCGTCAAGCTGCGCGATTCCCACGTCCGCGGCCACCACGCGCGGCACAGCAAGGCGCGGCTGATCGCGACCACATCGGCGCCTCGCTGACCCGCCTCTCGGCAAATCACGCCTAGCTACGACCGCGTCGGCGTGATCGGGTGGCCGTCGGGGCGCCCGAGCGTCCTAAACACCTATCGGTTCCGCGGGGGCGGCGGTGGGGGCATGCGCGGCGCCCGGTCGTCCGCAACCGCCTGCCGGCGGGTGCCCGGCGCGACGTCGCTCGAGGACATCCTGCCATTGATGTTCCTGTCGGGCTCGCTGGTCGCGCCACCCGCGACGGCAGGCGCTACCACGGGCGCCGTGCCGCCCCCACAGTAGCCCCCTCGGAACCAGTATGGCGAACAGTCGCTGCATCGTCGCCGCGCCGCACCACGTCGCTCTACGTCATCGCCTCGTTGCGTTCAGTCGCCACTGCGCGGCAGGTGGCCCCGCGACGCCTGTGGCGCAGTCGGCGTGAAGCGGGTGGTGCGACCAGCGAGCCCGATCATCACGAATGGATGCCGATGTCCTCGAGCGCCGTCGCGCCGGGACCCGCTCGCCGACGCGGGTGCGCCACCGAAGTCGCGCCGGGCCGCCTGCCGCGCAGCGGCGACGGACGTGCGGCGGACGCGCGCCGTGCGCCGATCAGGCGCGCCTGCGCCGGTGCTGCTCGTAGAGCTCCTTCGCGTGCGCGCGCGCCCTTGGCGTGATCGCGCTTCCCGCGAGCATTCGCGCGAGCTCATCGATCCTCGCGCCCGGCGCAAGACGCGAGAGCTCGCTCGTGACTTGCGCGCCCGTGACGGACTTGGTGACCTGGTAGTGATGATCGGCGTGCGCGGCGACCTGCGGCAGGTGGGTCACGCACAGGACCTGGCGGCGCGCTCCCAGGGTCTGCAGCATGGCGCCCACGGTCGCGGCGACTGGACCGCCGATGCCAGTGTCGACCTCGTCGAAGACCAGTGTGGGGATCTCCCCGACGTCGCTCGCGGCGACGTGGATTGCCAGCGCCACCCGCGACAACTCGCCACCGGAAGCAACGCGCGACAGAGGTCCAAGCGGCTGCTTCGGGTGCGTCGCGATGCGGAATTCGACACTCCCGCGGCCGTGGCTCGCGGGCGCGGCTTCGTCGCTCAATGCAACCTCCAGGCGACCGCCTTCCATCGCGAGCTCGCACAGCCGGGCATTCACGCGCTTCTCGAGCGTCCTGGCGGCAGATTTGCGGCGCGCGGTCAGCTCGACCGCAACGGTGTCGTAGGCCGCCAACGCCGAGGCAGTGGCCTTCTCGAGGGTGGTGCCGTCTGTCGAAGCGTCGAGCTCGCGCAGGCGTTCAGCAGATGCCTGATGCAACGCCGGCAGCTCAGCGGCCTTGACACGGTACTTGCGTGCCAGGTCGTGGATCGCGTTGAGCCGGGCCTCGACCCGCGCGAGCTCACCCGGATCGAGGTCGAGGCGTCGCTGGCAGTCGCGCAATGCCCGAACGGCTTCGTCGAGCTGGATCACCGCTGGCGAAAGCAGCTCGACAACATTGGTGAGCGCAGGATCGAGACTGGCAGCCTGGTTCAGTCGATGAATGAGTTGCGCGAGCCGTGCCGTCAGCGCGGTGTCGCCGTCGCTCAATGCAGCCGACGCGTGACCCGTCACGTCGACCAGTTCCGCAGCGTTCGCGAGCCGCCGTTGCGCCACCGTGAGTACGTCCCATTCCTCCGGCGCCGGCGCGAGCGCAGCGAGGTCGTGCAACCGGGCCACGAGTTCTTCACGCTCCTGCGCGACAGTCTTGGCGTCGGCGATTGCAGCATCGCGCCGTGCGACGGCGTCGCGCCACGTTCGCCAGGTAGCAGCGACCTCGGCGGCGAGTGCGTCGAGGCCGCCGAAGCCGTCGAGCAGCTCGCGTTGCGCAGGCGCCGATGACAGTGCCTGGTGCGCGTGCTGGCCGTGCAGGTCGAGCAACAGTGCCCCTACGTCGGCGAGCTGCGCGAGTGTTGCTGGGCGACCGTTGATCCAGGCCCGCGCGCGACCCTGTGCGTCGAGGACGCGGCGCAGCAGGAGCTCAGCGTCGGCATCGAGCTCGCGAATGGCAAGCCAGTTCCGCACACTGTCAAGTGCTGTGACGTCGAAGACGGCCGCAAGCTCGGCGCGCTCGGCGCCTGGCCGAAGCTGGTGCGCATCGAAGCGGTCGCCGAGCAGGAGCCCCAGCGCGTCCAGAAGGATCGACTTCCCGGCCCCGGTTTCTCCGGTCAGTACGGTGAAGCCGGCTTCGAACTCGACATCAACCGCCTCGACGACGGCAAAGTTGCGTATCGACAGCAGGCGCAGCATGTGATCAAGACGGCAGGCGCAGCAATCGATCAGTGCTGACCGCGCCTGCGCGCATTGCCGGGATGAAGCCGCTCCGCTGTCTCGCTCCAATGCAGCTTCTGCCGCAGCATTGCGAAATAGTCATGCTGCTCGGGGTGCAGGAAGCGCGCGGCATGCGCCGCACGTCGCATTGACACGCAATCGCCTTCGGCGAGCTCGAAGTGCGCCTGGCCGTCGCAGTGCACCGCAGCGTCGCGCCCTTGGCTTACGCTGATGGCGATCGTCGCGGTGTCGGGAACGGCGATTGGCCGGTGGGTCAGCGCATGCGGCGCAACGGGAACGAGCGCGAACGCGGGCACTGCGGGCGCGATGATCGCGCCGCCGGCCGACAGCGCATAGGCCGTCGATCCGGTGGGCGTGGCGACGATGATGCCATCTGCGCGCATCGCGTAGACGAAGCGCCCGTCGATCTCGACCACGCATTCGATCATCGAGCCGAGTCCGCCCCGGTTGACCACGACCTCGTTCAGCGCCGGCGCCTCGGCGTGCGATCCGTCGGCGCGGATCACCGCGGCTGCGATCAGCGTGCGTTGTTCCTCGACGTAGCGGCCCTCGAGCATCGCGGTGAGCATCGGCTCGACATCCGCCATCGGGATGTCGGTGAGAAAGCCCAGCCGGCCGAGATTTACGCCGATCAGCGGCACCCCGTGAGGCGCGAGCGTGCGCGCGACCGAGAGCATGGTTCCATCCCCGCCCAGCACGATGGCGAGGTCGGTGGCGAGTAGCGTTGCCCGGTCCGGCACCCAGGCGTCGGAACTTGCCGCCGAACCCACACTTGCCGCGTGAAGCGCGACCGAATGCCCGCGTGCGCGGAGGAACGCCGCAATCCGCTCCAATGGCTCGATCACGTCGTGGTCGCCGTGGCGGCCGATGAGCGCTACGCGGGTGAAGCGTGCCGGTTCACGGGCGGGCATCGGCCGATTAAACCACATGGGGCCGGACATTCGGGTTCAGCCGAAAGTCCTGGGATGACCGTCTGGCGAAGGCGCGCGGCGCGGGCGCCGTGCACGGTACACTACGGGAGGCTCCCGGTGCCCCGACGGCGCCGCTGCCACGCACACGTCATGCTCGACCCACGCGCGCAACACCTGCTCAAGACCCTCGTCGAGCGCTACATCGCCGAGGGGCAGCCGGTCGGGTCGCGCGCGCTTTCCCGCCATTCGGGTCTCGAACTGTCGCCGGCAACCGTACGTAACGTGATGGCCGACCTCGAGGAGCTCGGCTTGATCGCCAGTCCCCACACGTCGGCGGGACGTGTCCCGACGCCGCGTGGCTACCGGTTCTTCGTCGACAGCCTGATGGTGACGAAGCCACTCGAGGACGTCGAGATCCACCGGCTCGAAGGCAAGCTCTCGGCCGACCGCCCGCAGGAGATCATGAGCGCAGCCGCATCGCTGCTGTCGCAATTGACGCAGTTCGCCGGGGTTGTCGTGACGCCGAAGCGGCGGGAAGCGGCGTTCCGGCACCTCGAATTCCTGCGCCTTTCCGAAAAGCGTGTGCTGCTGATCGTCGTCACCCAGGACGGCGACGTGCAGAATCGGATTCTGCACACCGTTCGCAGCTACTCGCCGTCGCAGCTCATTGAGGCGACGAACTTCTTCAACCACAACTTTGCGGGGCAGCCGCTGGCCACCGTGCGCGGCCGTCTCGCCGACGACCTGCGCGCGCTGCGCGACGACATCGCCGGGCTGATGAAGGTTGCGGTCGAAGCGGGTGAAGGCGCGTTGGGCGAAAGCGAAGCGCTCGTCGTCACCGGCGAGCACAACCTGCTCCACGCCGAAGATCTCGCGTCGAACATGCAGCGCCTGCGACGCCTGTTCGACCTGTTCGAGCAGAAGACCTCGCTCCTGCACCTGCTCAACGTGTCGCAGCGCGCGCAGGGCGTGCAGATCTACATCGGCGAGGAGTCGGGACTGGTCCCACTCGACGACTGCAGCGTCGTGACCGCAAGCTACGAAGTGGGTGGGCAGGTCATCGGCACTCTCGGGGTCATCGGCCCGACGCGGATGGCTTACGAACGGGTGATTCCGATCGTCGATGTAACCGCCAAGCTGCTGTCGAATGCGCTTGCGCGCGAGCTTGTCGACGATTGATCCGCCGGGTGCAGTGCCCGGAGGTGTCTTCGCACACGACACGCATGTCGTTGCCGCATTGATTGTCGCGCTCGCAGCCTTCTGAGCATGGCTCGCTTTCGAAGAGAGCCACCGTTCTCGCACGACAGCGTCGCGCGCACCGGCGTGCTGCTGGTGAACCTCGGTACCCCGGAGGCACCGACCCCTGCGGCAGTGCGCAGCTACCTGGCCGAGTTCCTGAGCGACCCGCGCGTGGTCGAGATTCCGCGCCTGGTGTGGTGGCCGCTGCTGCACGGCGTCATCCTCCGCCTGCGTCCCGCGAAGTCGGCCGAGCGCTACCGGGCGATCTGGACCCGCGACGGCTCGCCGCTCGCGATCCATACGGTGAAGCAGAAGGTGCTGCTGTCGGGATGGCTCGGGCAGCGGTTGAAAGAACGGGGGCTGCCCGCGGATCTCTGCCCCGTCGAATTCGCGATGCGCTATGGCTCTCCGTCGATTGGCAGCGTCATTGACCGGCTGCGTGCGGCGGGCTGCACGCGAATCCTCGTGCTCCCGCTTTATCCGCAGTACGCGGCGAGTACGACGGGATCGGTGACGGATGCGGTCGCGGCCCACCTCGCGCACTTGCGGCGCGTGCCGGGACTGCGGTTCGTGGACACCTACCACGATGATCCGGGCTATATCGCCGCGCTCGCCCAGGTCGTCAACGACTACTGGACTCGGCACGCGCGTCCCGAGCATCTGGTGCTGTCGTTTCACGGGGTTCCGCGTGCGTCGCTGGACCGCGGCGATCCCTACCACTGCTACTGCCACACCACGGCGCGGCTCTTGGCGCGCGCGCTCGGGCTGGAATCGCGGCAATGGACCCTCGCGTTCCAGTCGCGCTTCGGGCGCACGCGCTGGCTCACTCCGTACACGTCGGACGCGCTCGCGGCACTGGGAAAGGCGCGCACCCGCCGCGTCGACGTGTTCTGCCCGGGATTTGTTGCCGATTGCCTCGAGACAGTCGAGGAAATCGCCATCGCGGGAAAGGCGACCTTCACCGCGGCCGGTGGTGGGGATTTCCACCTGATTCCCTGTCTCGACGAGCATCCGCGCTGGATCGCGGCGCTGGCCGACCTCGTGATCGCGAACCTCGAAGGCTGGCTGAACCCGGCACCCGATGCGGGCGAGCGCGAAACGGTCCAGCTCCGCGCCAAGGCCCTCGGCGCCAAGCTCTGACACAGAACCCCAAAACCCGGGACGGACCACGTTTTCCACAGGAAAACGTGGTCCGTCCCGGGTTTTGTACGATTTCCGCGGCTTTCGGGGAAAACCTGGTCCGTCCCGGATTTCGGTCTTGAAATGGCCGGGCGAGGCCCCATCTGCGCTCGGTCGATTTTGCCTCCCCCAATAAGACCACGATGAGCTCTCGCGACGCTTCCTCCAGCGGTGCTAGGCCCGATGCCCAGGATCCGCTGACGGCCGCGGAGGCTGACTCGCCGACCCCGGTGGAGGGCGCCCCGAACGTCGCGGGCTCCGATGAGCCGCTACGCAAGGCGCAGGCCGAAGTCGCGGAAATGAAGGACGCATGGTTGCGGGCGCGGGCCGACGTCGAGAACCTGCGCCGGCAGTCCCAGGCCGACCTTGCCAAGGCTTACAAATACGCGATCGAAAAGTTCGCAGTCGACCTGCTTCCGGTCAAGGACGCGCTCGAACAGACGCTCGCCTCAGGCGCATCCGTATTGGCGGAAGCGCTGCGCTCCGGAACCGAACTGACGCTGAAGAGCCTCGCGGCGGCGTTCGCGCGCGCCGGGATCACGGAGATCGACCCCGCCGGCAGCAAGTTCGATCCTCACCTGCATCAGGCGATGCAGGCCGTCGCGAGCGACCAGTCACCCAACACCGTGGTCACCGTGTTCCAGAAGGGGTACCTGATCAACGACCGCCTCCTGCGCCCGGCGCTGGTCAGCGTCGCCAAGGTCCCCGAGGATACCTCGGGCGCCCGGCCCGCGGACGACGCGGGTCCCGGTTGATTCTGAGGCCCAAAGTCCCAATTTTGCAGGCATAGCACCCCATATCGCAGCACGGAGGCCATTCAAATGAGCAAGATCATCGGCATCGACCTCGGGACGACGAACAGTTGCGTCGCCATCATGGAAGGCGGCCAGCCCAAGGTCATCGAGAATTCGGAAGGCGCGCGCACGACGCCTTCGGTCGTCGCCTACGCGGACGACGGCGAGATCCTGGTCGGCGCGCCGGCAAAGCGCCAGGCGGTCACCAACGCGAAGAACACGATCTACGCGGTCAAGCGGCTGATCGGGCGCAAGTTCGACGAAAAGGAAGTGCAAAAGGACATCAACCTGATGCCCTATAAAATCGTCAAGGCGGACAACAGCGATGCCTGGGTCGAGGAGCGCGGCAAGAAGATCGCGCCGCAACAGGTCTCCGCAGAAATCCTGCGCAAGATGAAGAAGACCGCCGAGGATTATCTCGGCGAGGACGTGACCGAGGCAGTCATCACGGTGCCGGCTTACTTCAACGATTCACAGCGCCAGGCGACCAAAGACGCCGGCCGCATCGCCGGCCTCGAGGTCAAGCGCATCATCAACGAGCCGACGGCGGCCGCGCTGGCTTTCGGCCTCGACAAGAGGGAAGGCGACCGCAAGATCGCGGTCTACGACCTAGGCGGCGGCACGTTCGACATCTCGATCATCGAGATCGCCAGTGTCGACGGCGAGCACCAGTTCGAGGTGTTGTCAACCAACGGCGACACGTTCCTCGGCGGTGAGGATTTCGACCAGCGGATCATCGAGTACATCGTCACCGAGTTCAAGAAGGACCAGGGTGTCGACCTCAAGAACGACGTTCTGGCGCTGCAGCGCCTCAAGGAAGCCGCGGAGAAGGCCAAAATCGAGCTTTCCGGCTCGCAGCAGACCGAGATCAACCTGCCTTACGTGACTGCCGATGCGACGGGACCGAAGCACCTGTCGATCAAGATCACGCGAGCCAAGCTCGAAGCGCTGGTCGAGGACCTGATCGAGCGCACGATCGAGCCCTGCAAGATCGCGATCAAGGACGCCGGCGTCTCGCTCTCCGACATCGGCGACGTGATCCTGGTCGGCGGGCAGACGCGCATGCCCAAGGTGCAGGACACGGTCAAGTCGATCTTCGGCAAGGAGCCGCGCAAGGACGTGAACCCCGACGAGGCGGTGGCGGTCGGGGCGGCGATCCAGGCCTCGGTGCTCGCAGGCGAGCGCAAGGATGTCCTGCTGCTGGACGTGACTCCATTGTCGCTCGGCATCGAGACGCTCGGTGGCGTGCTGACCAAGCTCATCCAGAAGAACACGACGATCCCGACCAAGGCGACGCAGGTGTTCTCGACGGCGGACGACAATCAGGCGGCCGTCACGATCCACGTGCTGCAGGGCGAGCGTGAGCGCTCGTCGGCCAACAAGAGCCTCGGCCAGTTCAACCTCGAGGGAATTCCGCCGTCGCCGCGCGGTATGCCGCAGATCGAGGTCACGTTCGACATCGATGCCAACGGCATCCTGCATGTCTCCGCGAAGGACAAGGCAACGGGCAAGGAGAACAAGATCACGATCAAGGCGAACTCGGGACTGTCCGAGGACGAGATCCAGCGCATGGTCAAAGACGCCGAAGCCCACGCCGAGGAAGATCGCAAGCTGATGGAATCCGTGCAGGCGCGCAATGGCCTCGATGCGCTGGTTCACAGCGTGAAGAAGTCGCTCGGCGAATATGGCGACAAGGTCGGTGCGGACGAGAAGGGCCGGATCGAGGCGGCGCTGAAGGACGCGGAGGAAGTGCTCAAGGACAAGGATGCGTCGAAGGATGCGCTGGAGACGAAGTCCGAGACACTCGCCACCGCGTCTCAGAAGCTGGGCGAGGCGATGTACGCGCAGTCCCAGGCGAGCCAGGCGAACGCCGGCGGCACCGGGCAGCCCGGTGCGTCGGGCGCGGGCGAAGCCCCGAAGGCTGGCGACGAGAAGGTCGTCGACGCCGAATACACGGAGGTCAAGGACCGCAAGTAGTCATTATTCCGTCGCGATGATCGCTCGCGCATCCGCAACAGCCGTCGCGCGACGGAATATGTGGCCGAGTTCAACGCGGTGCCGCTGGCGCCGGTTAACTCGGCCGTTTTGTGTTGGGCGTTGGGTATTCGTATCGCTAGCTGGTAGTGCCCGAATCGGCATGCGGCAGGGGAGCCGTCTGATCATCCATGGCTAAACGTGATTACTACACGGTGCTTGGCGTCAATCGCGACGCGGCAGAGGATGCCATCAAGAAGGCGTATCGCAAGCTCGCGATGAAGCATCATCCGGACCGCAACCCGGACGACACGCACGCCGAGGAGAAATTCAAGGAAGCGAAGGAGGCCTACGAGGTCCTCACCGATTCGCGCAAGCGGTCGGCCTATGACCAGTTCGGACATGCGGGCGTTGATCCGTCGATGGGTTTCGGCGCGGGCGCGGCCGGCGCGCGCGGGGCCGAGGGTTTCGGGGGATTCGCCGACGCCTTTGGCGACATCTTCGGCGAGATCTTCGGCCAGCAGCGCAACCGGGGCGGCGGGAGCGGGATGTATCGTGGTGCCGACCTGCGCTACAACCTCGAGCTGTCACTGGAGGAGGCCGCGCGCGGCGCCGAGATCAAGATTCGCATTCCGACCATGGACGAATGCGAGACCTGCCACGGCAGCGGAGCGAAGCCCGGGACCCAGCCCAAGACCTGTCCGGCGTGTCACGGCCGCGGCGAGGTTCGCGTGTCGCAGGGATTCTTCTCGATCCAGCAGACCTGCCCGCAATGCCACGGCACGGGCAAGATCGTTCCCGAGCCGTGTCCGCAATGCCAGGGCATCGGCCGCATCCGGAAGCACAAGACGCTGTCGGTGAAGATCCCTGCCGGTGTCGATCAGGAAGATCGCATTCGGCTGTCAGGCGAGGGCGAAGCCGGCATGAACGGCGGCCCGCCTGGCGATCTTTATGTCGTCGTCGCACTGAAGCCGCATGCGGTGTTCCAGCGCGAGGGAGCCGACCTGCATTGCGAGATGCCAATCAGCTTTGCGACTGCGGCGCTCGGCGGCGAGATTGAGATTCCGACGCTCGATGGTCACGCCAATCTCAGGATTCCTGCCGAGACGCAGACCGGGCAGGTGTTCCGGCTGCGGAACAAGGGCATCCGGCCGGTGCGCGGATCGGTCACCGGCGATCTGTACTGCCACGTGTCGCTCGAAACTCCGGTCAAGCTCACGTCGCGGCAAAGGGAATTGCTGCGCGAGTTCGAGTCGATCAACGAAGAGGACCCCGGGGCGCACAGCCCGCGTGCCAAAGGCTGGTTCGACAAGGTCCGCGAATTCTTCGGTCCGTAGTTGCGTTGCGAAAACAGCGAAAACAGGGACGCAGGGAAAACAGGGACGGACCACGTTTTCAGTAACTGGAATACGTGGTCCGTCCCTGTTTTCGCTGATTTTGACGCACTTACGGGAATGCGGGGATGTGCGGATCGATGCCGCGATCCTCGGCCTCCGGATGGCGCAGGCCCAAAGATTCGCGAACCGCGGCAACGCGATGCTCGGGGATGTCTGCCATCATCAGAAACTTGCCCTGCTCGATCGCCTGCGCGAATTGCTTGAGGCGCGAATTCGGCACCGCGCTGCCGACCATGCTGGCGACCCAGGTACCGAACAGTGCTCCGAGTACTCCTGACCCCAGCACGGTCACGATCTGCCAGTGATCGTCGGGAACCAGCGTCAGCACCAGCAGCACTCCTACGGCGAGTCCAAGCACTGCGCCGATGGCCAGTCCAACCTGGGCTCCATGCACCAGGTCGGATTTCTGCAGCGGATTGGCTTCGTGCAAGCCGTCCATCGGCACGCCACGGCGAGCGAGGAAGTGAATGTGGCGCTCTTCGACGCGCGCAAGCAGCAGGTCATCCATCATCCTTCGCGCGCTCGCGGGGTCGGGCATGAGGAAATACAGCCGGCGACGCATCGTGGCCTCCTGCGGTGGTTGGCTATCCGGCCACACTACGCCGGACCCCTGCTGCAGGCAAGCGATCGCGACGCTCCTGCTCCCAATCAATTCCGGGCAGCGGCCTGCTACGATTCGTCCCTCCTGAGAAATCGCCGCTAACGCGCTGACGGAGGGGCAGCGATGATTCGCAGCGTCGGTATCCTGCTTGCCGCGGGGCGTGGCTCGCGCTTCGGTGGCGACAAGCTCCTCACACGCCTTCCCGATCCTGCGGGTGACGCACCTGCGGGCACCCCGCTCGGCGTCGCCGCGGCGATCAATATCATGCACGCACTCGAGCGCTTGATCGCCGTCGTCCGTCCGGGCGACGAGGAGCTTGCTTCGCAATTTCGCGCGGTTGGGGCCGAGACCTTCGAGTGCCCGGACGCGTCGCTCGGCATGGGGGCGTCGCTCGCCTGCGCAGTATCGGCGGCGCGGGACGCCGGCGGCTGGATCGTCGCGCTGGCCGACATGCCGTGGATCAAACCTGCCACGACCCGCTCGGTTGCGGCAACGCTTGCAGCGGGAGCGGAAATCGTAGCGCCGGCGTATCGCGGCGAGCGCGGCCACCCGGTGGGCTTCGCCGGCGTGCACCGTGACGCGCTCCTTGCCTGCTCGGGCGATGCCGGCGCGCGCGAACTGGTGGCGCGACATTACGCGCAGCTCACCTTGATCGACGTCGACGATCCGGGAGTGCTGCGCGATGTTGATTTCAGGGAACAGGTAACAGGTGGCCGGGACGAGGGATGAGGTAACTGCGAACGGGCGAAGCGCGATGGGCGAGGCCGCTCACTGCCACAGTCCCGGCTGGTGTGTCGCCGCGGCCAGCGAGCGCTCGCGCTCGCACCACCACGCGCGAAATTCGTGTTCCGGCAATGGACGTGTGAACAGGTAGCCCTGGGCTTCCTCGCAGCCGTGGCTTTTCAGGAACTCGGATTGCGCTGCGGTCTCAACACCCTCGGCGATGCAGCGCAGGCCAAGCGAATGCGCCATCGCGATGATCGCCTGCGTGATCGCCTCGTCGTTGGCATTCTTGCCCAGGCCGTGAACGAAGCGCTGGTCGACCTTGAGGCCCTGGAGCGGCAGTCGCGCCAGATACGACAAGCTCGAATACCCGGTCCCGAAGTCGTCGATGGTGATTGATACGCCCATCTGGTTCAGCTTCATCAGCGTCGCGACCGCGCGCTCGGGATGGGTGATGATGACGCTTTCGGTGATCTCGAGGTCGAGGTAGTGCGACGGAAGGCCAGTTGCACGCAGCGCATCCTCGACGGTCGCGAGCCAGTCCTCGTGCTGGAGTTGCTGCACCGATAAATTGACCGACAGCCGAAGCAGGAGATCCTGGCGATGCCACTGCGCGACCTGCCGGCAGGCATCGCGCAGCACGCGCGCACCAAGGGCCTGAATCATTCCCGATTCCTCGGCGATCGGGATGAACTCCGACGGCGAGATCACGCCGCGCTCGGGATCGCGCCAGCGCAGGAGCGCCTCGACGCCGCAGGCGCGGCCGCTGCGCATCTCGATCTGGGGCTGATAGACGAGGAAGAACTCGTCGTCCATCAGCGCGCGACGCATGTCGGTTTCGAGTTGCAAGCGTTGCTGGACCTTCGCGTTCATCTCGGCTTCGAAGAAGCGCCAGGCATTGCGCCCGCTGTCCTTCACCGCGTACATCGCCGTATCTGCAGCCTTGATCAGCGTGACGCTGTCGTGGGCGTCGAGGGGATGGATCGCCACGCCGATCGAGCACGTCAGGGTCGGAGTCTGGTCCGACACGCGGAAGGGCGCCAGCAACGATTCGCGGATGCGCTGGATGACCGCCAGGACCTCGAACGATCCCTGCGCCGGATCGAGTCCCGGGAGCACCACGACGAACTCGTCACCGCCCAGCCTCGCCACGGTGTCGCTCTCGCGCGTCGCGCCTTCGAGGCGTTGCGCGATCGCCTTCAGCAACTGGTCGCCCGCGTCGTGGCCCAGCGTGTCGTTGATGCGCTTGAAGTGGTCGAAGTCGAGGAACAGGCAGGCGACATGCTTGCCGTCGCGCTGTGCGTGCGCAATGATCCGTTTCAGGCGCTGGTTGAGCAGCGACCGGTTCGGCAATCCGGTGAGGATGTCATGCTGGGCGAGCTTGAATGCGTGCGCAGTCGCGATCTCGAGCTCGCGCGTGCGCTGTACCACCTTGTCCTCGAGGGTGCGCTGGTAATTCGCGACTTGCGCCTGCGACTGCGCGAGGCGCTGGGTCATGTGATTGAAGGCATGGGTCAGCAGGCCCAGTTCGTCCGATGAGCGCACGGGAACGCGCACGTCGAGGCGGCCGGCGCCTACCGCACGCGCGGCACGCATCAGGCGCTGCATCGGTGCGACCAGGCGCCGGGTGAAAAGCAGCGTCAGCGCGACTGCAATGATCAGCAGCACCGCGACTACTGCGAGCGCGCCACGAAGCTGTTCGAGCAGCAACCCGCGCTGGGCATCGAAGGCCATGCCGAGGCGGACGTAGCCCAGCGGCGTGCGCAGCAACGTGCGGTTCAGCGCGGCTGCGGTGCCGGTCGCATTGCCCGCGTCCGGCGTCGGGGTCCCATATGCGGAGGTCAGCGTCGCGACCGGCGTGACGATTTCGAGGTAATGTCCGGCGGGGACGTCACGGTCGATCTGGCGCGGAGGTCCGCTACGCTCGGGCAGCTCGTCGAAGGCAAGTGCCGGCAGCTCGCCGTCGCGCAGTGCGGGAGCGAGATAGCGTTCGGCAATGACGTTGCGTTGCGCGTTCAGGACGAAGACGTAGGCGAAATTCGCTTCCTCGGGAAGACTGCCGAGGATGCGCTGAAGTCCAGACCGATCCTGTGTCTGCAGGCTGTACTCGGAGAGGTCGGCGAGCATCAGGCCGAGCGTCTCCCCCTGCACTCGAAGCTGCCGCTCCTCGTTGTACCACTGGCGATAGAACACGAACGCCGTCACCGCGACGGCGGTCGTGGCGATGAGGCCAATGGTCAGCAGGTTGAACTTGGTGCCGAGCCGCGTGCGCACCGGCGGCAACTCGACGCGCGTCCCGGTGTCCGCCGCGAGCGGCGCAAGATGCCGACGATGGCGCCGCCAATTGAGCATTCGTCAGGGCTCTTCCGGTTGCGCCGCGGAGTTCATGCGATCAGATCCAGTTGGGCGATCGTGGTCATGGCGCTTCGGAATACGAAAAGTCTACACGAGGCGTTGGCGGAGGCCGCAGGCTTCGGTAGACTGGACGGACGAAGCATTGGGCCGCCGGCGCAAGTTTGGCGGCACGCCCGGTCGCCCCTGGAGGAATCCCCATGTCCACGATCCAGTCCGTCATGCAGGAAAGCCGCGTCTTCGCGCCGTCGCCCGAGTGGGCTGCGCAGGCCAACGTCACCAAGGCTGCCTTCGATGCGATGAACGCCAAGGCGGCACGCGACTTCACGGGTTTCTGGGCCGACCTCGCGCGCGAGCACTTGCTGTGGCACAAGCCTTTCACGCGCGTCCTCGACGAGAGCAAGGCGCCGTTCTATGCCTGGTTCGAGGACGGCGAGATGAACGTCTCGTACAACTGCCTCGACCGCAATCTCGCGAACGGGAATGCGAAGCGGGTCGCGCTGATCTTCGAGGCCGACGACGGCAAGGTGACGAAGGTCACCTACCAGGATCTCTATCATCGCGTGTGCCGCCTTTCCAACGGGCTCAAGTCGCTCGGCGTGAGGAAAGGTGACCGCGTCGTCATCTACATGCCGATGTCGATCGAAGGCGTTGTCGCGATGCAGGCCTGCGCGCGCATCGGCGCGACGCATTCGGTGGTATTCGGCGGCTTCTCGGCAAAGTCACTGCAGGAGCGCATCATCGATGCCGGCGCAGTCGCGGTGATCACCGCCGACGAGCAGATGCGCGGCGGAAAGCCGGTACCGCTGAAGACGATCGTCGACGAAGCGTTTGCGATGGGTGGCTGTGACGGTGTGCGCAGTGTCGTGGTCTATCGCCGCTCCGGCGGCAACATCGGCTTTGCCAAGGGTCGCGATATCTGGCTGCACGAACTGATGGCGGGCCAGCCTGACACATGCGAGCCGGAATGGGTCGGTGCCGAGCACCCGCTGTTCATCCTCTACACCTCCGGCTCGACCGGCACGCCGAAAGGCGTCCAGCACAGCTCGGCGGGGTTCCTGCTGTGGGCCGCGTTGACGATGAAATGGGTATTCGACCTGAAGCCTTCCGACGTGTTCTGGTGCACGGCGGATATCGGCTGGGTGACTGGCCACACGTACATCGTTTACGGGCCGCTCGCCTGCGGCGCGACCGAGATCGTATTCGAGGGCATGCCCACCTACCCGGACGCAGGACGCTTCTGGAAGATGATCGCCGACCATCACGTCAGCGTGTTCTACACCGCGCCCACGGCGATCCGTTCACTGATCAAGGCCAACGCCGCGGCGCCTGCGACAGCGCCGCAGAACTACGACCTCTCCTGTCTGCGGGTCCTCGGCTCCGTCGGCGAGCCGATCAATCCCGAAGCGTGGATGTGGTACTACACGAACGTCGGGCGCGAGCGCTGCCCGATCGTCGATACCTGGTGGCAGACCGAGACTGGCGGGCACCTGATCTCGCCGTTGCCCGGAGTCACGCCGCTGGTGCCGGGCTCGTGCACGCTCCCGCTGCCGGGGATCATGGCCGCGATCGTCGACGAAACCGGCCATGACGTTCCCGATGGGCAGGGCGGCATGCTGGTGATCAGGCGGCCGTGGCCGTCGATGATCCGTACCATCTGGGGCGATCCGGAACGCTATATCAAGTCGTACTTTCCCGACGAGCTCGGCGGCAAGCTCTACCTCGCCGGCGACGGGTCGGTGCGCGATGCCAAGACCGGGTATTTCACGATCATGGGCCGCATCGACGACGTGCTGAACGTGTCGGGGCACCGGCTGGGTACGATGGAAATCGAGTCGGCGCTGGTTGCGAATCCGATCGTCGCCGAAGCCGCCGTGGTCGGTCGTCCCGATGACATGACCGGCGAAGCGATCTGCGCCTTCGTCGTGCTCAAGCGCTCGCGGCCCAACGGCAGCGAGGCTGCGGATATCGCGAAGCAGTTGCGCGACTGGGTCGGCAAGGAGATCGGACCGATCGCCAAGCCCAGGGACATCCGCTTTGGGGACAACTTGCCGAAGACACGTTCCGGTAAGATCATGCGCAGGCTCCTGCGCTCGATCGCCAGGGGTGAAGCAATAACGCAGGACACTTCGACGCTCGAGAATCCGGCGATCCTCGAGCAGTTGAAGCAGTCGCTGTAGCGGGTCGCCGGTCAGGCGGAAGGCGGGACGGTGTCAGCGAACGACCCCCGCTTGCCGAGCTTCTCGGCAAGCCGTTCGAGGTTCGGATACAGGTTACGCCAGGCAAGCTCGGCGAAGCGCAGGTCGAGGTAGCCCAGCGCGCAACCCGTCGCGATGTCGGCAAGCGAGCAGGACTCGCCATGGCACCAGGGCCGGTCGTCGAGTTCGCGGGCGAGCTCCTCGGTTCCGCAGTCGATCTTGCGCCGCTGGCGGTCGACCCATTCGGTGCTCTGCAGCCGGGCCGGACGCCTGCACTCCATGACAATCGCGGCGGCAGCGTCGCAGACGCCATCGGCCAGCGCCTCCCACTTCTTGACCGCGATGCGCTGGCGCGCGGGCTCGGGGATCAGCCGCGACACGGGGCTCACCAGGTCGATGTATTCGACGATCACGCGCGAGTCGAACAAGTGGGTGCCATCGTCGAGGATCAAAACCGGGAGCTTGCCGAGCGGGTTGTATGCGTGCATCGGATTGCCCGGGTTCATCGGCGACTCGACGATGAGCTCGTACTCGATCTTTTTCTCGGCGAGCGCAATGCGTACCTTGCGCGCGTACGGGCTGGTGGGAGAGGCGATCAGTTTCAGCACGAATGAGTGCGCCGGAAGCGCGAGCTGCAACACGAAAATTATACCATCGCAGGCGCGCAAGCAGCACTCGTGAACCCGGCCGCGAGCACTCGCGTGGACGCGCGTCGCGCGTGCTAGACTGGCCGCGGAAAGTTCGACCATGAACGCGACCGAGAACGCCCGCCTGACCGCGCTTTCTCCGCTCGACGGACGCTACGCGGACAAGGTCGACGCGCTGCGCGCGCAGTTCTCGGAGTTTGCGCTGATCCGGCAGCGGATTCGCGTCGAGCTGGCGTGGCTTGTTGCGCTGGCCGACGAACCGGCGATCGTCGAAGTCACTTCGTTCACCGCCGCTGCGAGGGCGCGCATTGCCGAGGTTGGCGCATCGTTCGCGCCTTCGGACGCAGCGAGGGTCAAGGCCATCGAGCGCACGACCAATCACGACGTCAAGGCGGTCGAGTATTGGCTGAAAGAGCGCTTCGCGGACGTTCCGGAGGTTGCCCGGGTCGCCGAGTTCGTCCATTTCGCCTGTACGTCGGAGGACATTAACAACCTGTCCTACGGCCTCGCGCTGCGGGAGGCGCGCGCAACGGTGTTGATCCCGGCGCTCGAGGCAATTGCCTCCGAGCTGCGTGCGCTCGCGCATGCGCATGCCGCGCTGCCGATGCTGTCGCGAACGCACGGTCAGGCGGCGACGCCGACGACGCTCGGCAAGGAAATCGCCAACGTGTATGCGCGGCTCGAACGCCAGATCGCCGCGTTAGCGCATGTGGCGATCAAGGGCAAAGTGAATGGCGCAGTGGGGAACTACAACGCCCACGCCATCGCTTATCCCGGCGTCGACTGGGAGCGACTCGCTGCGCGGATGGTCGCGGGATTGGGACTCGAATTCAATCCGTATACGACCCAGATCGAACCGCACGACGGCATCGCCGAATACTGCGATGTTGTTGCACGCGCGAATACGGTGTTGATCGACCTCGACCGGGACCTCTGGGGCTACGTGTCGCTCGGCTATTTCCGACAGCGGATGCGCGAAGGCGAGGTCGGTTCGTCGACGATGCCCCACAAGGTCAATCCAATCGACTTCGAGAATTCGGAGGGCAATCTGGGGATCGCCAATGCGCTGTTGCGCCATCTTGCTGAGAAGTTGCCGATCTCGCGCTGGCAGCGTGATCTCTCCGATTCGACCGCGCTGCGCAACCTGGGAGTCGCGCTCGGCCACACCGTGCTCGGCTGGGCCGCGCTGCGCCAGGGGCTCGCGAGGCTTGAGGCCGATCCCGTGCGGATCGCTGCGGACCTCGACGCCAACTGGGAGGTGCTTGCCGAGGCGATCCAGACCGTGATGCGGCGCTATGGCCTGCCCGAGCCCTACGAGCAACTGAAGGCGCTGACCCGCGGCAGGAGTGGAATGACGGCCGTGTCGCTGCGCGAATTCATCGGCGCGCTGGCGCTTCCGCAGGACGCCAAGGCGCGTCTGCTCGCGCTGTCCCCTTCAACCTACACAGGGCTCGCCGAGGCGCTCGCCAGGCGCGTCTGAGGCGCGTGAGCCATTCGGTGGCTCGAGTTTTGCCGCGTTAACATGGGAGGCATTGCCCGAACGTGCATATGGAGCCAGGGGCCACCTTCACCTACCGCAAACCTGACCGTCCGTTTTTCTCTGTCGTCATCGCAGCATACAATCCTGGCGAGCGAATCCTTCCCACGATCCGTTCGGTGTTAGCCCAGAGTTATCGCGAGTTTGAGGTTCTCGTGGTAGGGGACGGGTGCAGCGATGCGACCGGCGAGATCCTCGCGGCGAGCTTTGGCGAGGTAGTGCGTTTTGAGAACCTCGATCGAAATTACGGTTGCCAATCCTATCCGAACAATGCCGGCATCGGCCTCTCGCGTGGTACGCATGTTGCGTATCTCGGGCACGATGACGTTTGGTCGGCCCATCATCTCGAAGCGCTAACCACGGTCATTCAGAGAGTTGATCCCGACTTCGCGGTGAGTGGCGCCGTCTATCACGCGCCAGCCGGATCGAAGTACTATTGGTTCACCGGCAGTTTTGACGATCCTTCCACGGCCGGACGGGAGTTCTTTCCACCGTCGTCCTTCGCGCACCGCCGCGATGTCATTCAGAAGATCGGGCCTTGGCGCGATCCACAGGAAATTAGCGCCCCTGTCGACTGTGAGTTTCTGTTGCGTGCCTTCGCGAACGGCTGCAGTTTCGTGTCGACAAAAGTCACCACGGTACACAAGTTTGCCGCCGGACACCGTTACCTGTGGTATCGGTTTCCGTCGTCGCACGAGCAGCAACGCATGCTTGACCGACTGCTTCGTGCTGGCGGCGAGACCGAAATCCTGCGCGAAATCGAAGCGGACCTGGCCGACGGCGCGGAAGCTCTGACGATCCGGTACATGGACTACAGCAGATTTGCGCCTGGCCAGCTATATCGCGAGGCCCGCCAAGTCAAAGGTCTTGATAGGCCGCCGCTGCTTGATGTCGAGAGGGCATTGAAGATCGCACCTCCCTCGTGTCCCGCTGCGCTCGACTGGTATGCGCCCGAGCAGCACCCAGTCTACGGTCTGTTTCGATGGTCCGGCCCCAACCCGAACCCGCTTTACTTGCTTCCGGTGCGAATCAAGGGTGCGTTCTACCTTCGCCTCCATGTGATCGCCTTCGCGGATACCGGTCTCATCAGGACATTGAGGATTGCGATAAACGACGCGCCCTCGGGACTCACCGTCGAAGCGGTGGACGACGGGACCTATGTGCTGACCGCGCGACCAAGCTTTGCTGGCCCGGTGACCGATGGCCTGAAGCTGTGCTTCCGGATGCCGTACAGCACGCGTACGCCAAATGATCCGCTTCGCCGACGGATCGGAATTGC
This sequence comes from uncultured beta proteobacterium, assembly GCA_963701885.1. Classification (GTDB taxonomy): domain Bacteria; phylum Pseudomonadota; class Gammaproteobacteria; order Burkholderiales; family Casimicrobiaceae; genus VBCG01. The sequence goes on along the minus strand of CAVPBR010000015.1, from coordinate 11,682 downwards.
TCTTGGCGTAATCCGGGTGGTTAGCGAGCCATAAGTCGCGCGCCTACCATCGGTAGGGAACAATGCGCTGAGCTGCCTCGGAATCCCATGGAAGATCGAGCGCGTCCGGCTGTTCGTAATTGTACATCCGGTCAGGCATATTGATGATTACCGCTTCGCTCGTGCCGATGTTCTTCCAGCCATGGTAAATGTTCGGTGGAATCAACAGCAAGCCGGGATTTTTGTCACTGACCGTAAGCGCGTTGACTAAGCCATGGGTTGGAGAGCCGCTCCGTCCATCGAACACTACGATCGTTACCAGCCCAGAAACAACGAACAACCGATCCGTGCTGAATTGGTGAAGGCCCCAAGCGCGGATCCGACCGGGCAGCGTCGTCGTCACGTGAACTTGAACGATGGGTGTTCCTAAAATTTCCCAACTAGCGCGTGCCACCTCCGTCACATGGCCATCCTCATGGGGAACCGGACGCGTGGGTCGAAACACAACGCCATCGATGAGCGGCGCGCGGAGATCCCCCACTGCATTTACCGCCGACCGCTTGGCAAGAAGCTCCTCACTCCCGATAACTTTGGAAATATCGGTGGACATTATTGGATTCTCTTGTCGCGTTGATGACAGGCGTTTCCATCACTGATTCACCGCGTCGATAGAAGTCCAGCGATTCTACGCCTGCGGGCTCGCTACGCCCCACCCGCGGCTGACCGCATTTGGCCGACGACAGACGCGGCGTCGACGCGTTGCCCTTGGAGTCCGCCACTGCGCAGCCGGCGAAGCGTAGCCCCGTAATCGTTACCGCGGACCCGCCGAGAAAACGTGGTGCGTCCCGGTATTAAAACGTGGTGCGTCCCGGTTTTTCCGGCTTTTCGTTACGGTTCGCGCGGCGCTCGCGCAGGAACGTCGTCAGCGCCGGGATGAGCGACACGATGACGATCGCGACGACGATCGTCGACAAGTTGTCCGTTACCCAGGGTATGTTGCCGAACAGGTAGCCCGCGTAGACGAGCAGCGCGATCCACAGGACAGCGCCGACGACGTTGTAGGCGAGAAAGCGCCGGTACGACATCCGCGCGACGCCGGCGAGGAACGGGGCGAACGTGCGGATGATCGGAACGAAGCGGGCCACGATGATCGCGACGCCGCCGTAGCGATCGTAGAACGCCTGGGTGCGCAGCAGGTACTCGCGCTTGAACCAGCGCGAATCGGGCCGGTGGAACACCCGCGGTCCGATGAAATGGCCGACCGCGTAATTCACCGAATCGCCCGCGACCGCCGCGATGGCAAGGACGGTGACCAGCAAGTGGACATCGAGCCCCGCAACGGCGACGACGGTTCCGGCGATGAAAAGAATCGAGTCCCCCGGCAGGAACGGAAACACGACGAGCCCCGTTTCGACGAAGATCACGGCGAACAGCACCGCGTAGAGCCATGGGCCGTGCTGGGCCGCGAGGGCCGCCACGGTCTGGTCGAGGGCGAACAGCGAATAGAGCAGCGATGTCAGCACCGGCAACTCCGCTGCGGCGACGGGCTTATCCGGCCCACAGCGCAGCTTGTTTGCGGACGACGTCGGAGAGGGTACCGGTGTCCTCGAATTCGCGCCGCAGCCACGCCGCGTCGTTGCCTTGCGCAATGGTAGCGTGCAGGGCCGAAAGCGCAGGCTGTGATCCGAGCGCAGCCGCCTGCGGCGTGAGCCGCTCGAGCGTTTCGCGCAGATCGTCGGCGAGCGGGCGCGATCTGCCGCTCGCTGCGTCGGCCAGTGTTCCGGCGAAACCATGGCGGCAGGCCTGGAAGCGGTTGTAGCTGTGCGTCAGGTAGATGTCCGGGTCGATCGGCGGCCGCTCCTGCCACAGCCAGCCTGCGAGTGCCTGCGCGAAGGCCGCGACCTGTGCGGCACGGTCGACAGTAAGCGGCGTGTCGCAGACGCGGATCTCGACCGTACCGTACTCCGGCTTCGGCCGGATATCCCAGTAGAAGTCCTTCATGCTCGCCACGATTCCGAGGTCGAACATCCGGTCGTAGTAGTGGTTGAACTCGGACCACGAGTGTACGAAAGGCATCGTCCCGGACAGCGGAAACGCATTGACCACCGACAGGCGCGACGAGTCGAACGCCGTATCCACGCCCTGGTAGAACGGGCTCGACGCAGTGAGCGCAATGAAATGCGGAACGTAGCGGATCAGTGCCAGGGTAAGGTAAATTGCGTCGTCGGCACTCGCGCAGCCGATGTGGACGTGCTGACCGAACACGGTGAACTGCTTGGCGAGGAAGCCGTATTTCTCGGACACCGAAAGGAAGCGCTCGGTAGGATAGATCTTGCGCTCGCTCCAGGTCTGGAATGGATGGGTGCCACCGCCGGCGATCGCGACATTCATCTTGCGCGCGTGGCCCGCCAGCACGTCGCGAGTCGCCTGCAGCTCGGCCAGCAGCTCCGGGTAGCGCCGGTGTACTGACGTGTTGATCTCGACCATGCTCTGCGTGATCTCGGGCTTCAGCTCGCCCTGCGGCGCACCGCGTGTCGCGCGCCGCAAGAGGTCGTCGGCATCGGGCGCGAGGTTGAAATCGCGGGTGTTGACGAGCTGCAGCTCGAGCTCCACGCCGAAGGTCAGCGCGTCTGACGAGGTGAAGGGCAGGGCAGGCATCGGAAACCCGTCAATCGCGTGCGGCGGGCTCGCCCTCGCCCGCGCGCATCAGGGCGAAACGCGTTGCGATCGGGCCGAGCAGATAGAGGATCGCGATGCCCGAGACGACGATCGCCGACAGACGCGCCCCGAATTCCGGCGCGATGGCGTAGATCGGCTGTGCCATGCCGATGGCAAGACCGGTCATCGGTGTCAGCGCGAGGCTGAGCGTGGCGGCCTGGCGCGCGGAAATGTGGGCCGGCCAGGCGAGCGCGAACAGCGCAAGCGCCTTGCCAAGGCCACGGGCGACGACGAATGCCAGCCCGACCCAGGCGATCACCCCGAACTGATGCAAATGGAGCGTCGCGCCGGTCAGCACGAACAGGACCACAAAGAACAGTTGCGCGGCACGCCCGAAGTCGACGTCGATCAACCGGTGCTGTCGATCGAGATTGCGCGCGCAGACGCCAAGCACCAGCAGCGCGAGCAGCACCGAAAGCCGTGCGGTCTGGGCGGCGCCTACGGTGACGATGACCATCGTCACGGTCAGGATGAACTGCGGCGCGGCCGATTTGCCGATCAGGCGCGCCAGCAGCGCGTACACGCGGAACGCGACGTAACCCAGCAGGAACGAGCCGGCGACAATCCACAGCGACCTGGCGAGAGGGTCCCACGACGCACCCGCAGCGCGCGCTTCGATGAACGGCAGGAGCAGTGCGATCCCCAGCGTGGCGATGATGTTGTTGAGCGCCACGTGCCAGAGCATGCGCCGTGTCACGGGGCCGTCGGCCTTCAGTTCGCTCGTCACCAGCAGCACGACGGCCGGTGCCGTGGCGACCCCCAGGGTCGCGGCGACCGCGGCTTCGAGCGTCTCGATGCCGCCGACGACGTGCAGCAGAGCGAACATCGCGGCGAAGGACAGGACGCTCTCGGCGATTCCCATCGGCAGCAGCCAGCGGTCATGGCTCGCCCAGTTGAGGTCGAGCCTGCGGCCGAGGTCGAAGACGATCAGCCCGAGCGAGAATTCGGCGATCACGCGTGACTGTTCGAGCACCGCGGCATCGAGCCAACCGAGGGCGCCGGGACCGAGCAGGAACCCGATCGCGATGTAGCCGGTGATCGCCGGCAGCACGCGCGTCGTCGCAGCGAGCCGCCCGCCTACGAGCCCCGCGAGCAGGAGCAGCCCGAAGACCAGGAAGCCGTTGACCGCAGGCGGCCACTGCGGCAGGAAATCCGGCAGGTTCATCGGGCCGCAGACGCGCTAGGGCAGGATCTTGTCACCGGCCAGGCCGCGGTTCCGGTCGGGCTTGACCAGGTCCTCGCGGGACACACCGAGCCAGCGCACGAGCGACGCCATGACCAGCGCCGACGAATAGATCCCGAAGCAGATGCCGATCGCCAGCGCGAGCGCGAAATAATGCAATGTCTCGCCGCCGAAGAAGAAGATCGACAGCACCATCAGCAGCGTGCAGCCGTGGGTGATGATCGTGCGCGACAGGGTGCGGGTGATTGCGCTGTCGATGACGTGCGTGACCGTCGCCTTGCGCATCTTGCGGAAGTTCTCGCGGATCCGGTCGGCGATGACAACCGATTCGTTCACCGAGTAGCCGAGGACAGCGAGCACTGCCGCAAGCACCGGCAGCGAGAATTCCCACTGGAAGAACGCGAAGAACCCCAGGATGATGACAACGTCGTGCAGGTTGGCGACGATCGCCGCCACCGCGAAGCGCCACTCAAAGCGCAGCGCGAGGTAGATGACAATGCCGAACGAGACCAGCAGCAGCGCGAGCGCGCCATTCTGGTAGAGCTCCTTGCCGACCTGCGGTCCGACGAACTCCACCCGCCGCTGGGTCGCGGTCGGGTCATCGGCCTGCAGGCCCTTCATCACCCGGTCGGAGACCTGTGCGCTCGACACGCCCTGTTCGAGCGGCAGGCGGATCAGCGCAGTGTCGGAGGAGCCGAAGCTCTGCGCGGTGGATTCTCGCAATCCCATCTTGTCCAGCGCCGTGCGCACGCGGGTGTAATCGACCGCATGACCGTAGGAGACTTCGACCACCGTGCCGCCACGGAAGTCGACGCCGAGGTTCAAGCCCCTGAACGCAAGGAACAGGATCGCGGCAACGAAGGTAATCGCCGAGATGACGTTGAACACCAGCGCGTGCCGCATGAACGGGATGTCGCGCGAGATGCGGAAGAATTCCATGGTCGCGGTCTCGTTTCCTCAGGAGTGCTGCGTTCCGGTCACGTGTTGACGGGAACCGTCGCGTTCGCGGTGGGCCGCCACACCTGCCCGATCGAGATCCGCTCGAGCTTGCGGCGCCTGCCGTAGATCAGGGCGACGATGCCGCGCGAGACGAATACGGCCGAGAACATCGACGTCAGGATCCCCAGCACGTGGACCACGGCGAACCCCTTCACCGGTCCGGTGCCGAAGATGAACAACGCGATCCCGGCAATCATCGTCGTCACGTTCGAGTCGAGGATGGTGCCCCAGGCGCGCTCGTAACCGGCCTGGATTGCCGCATGCGGCGTCGACCCCCAGCGCAGCTCTTCGCGTATGCGCTCGTTGATCAGTACGTTGGCGTCGATCGCCATCCCGAGGGTCAGCGCGATCGCCGCCATCCCCGGCAAGGTCAGGGTCGCCTGCAGCATCGACAGCACGGCGACCAGCAGCATCAGGTTCAGCACCAGTGCGATGGTCGAGATCACCCCCATCAGCATGTAATAGACGCAGATGAACGCCGCCAGCACCAGGAAGCCGTACTTGACCGAGTCGAAGCCCTTGGCAATGTTCTCCTTGCCGAGCGACGGCCCCACCGTGCGTTCCTCGATGATCTCCATCGGGGCCGCGAGCGCGCCGGCGCGCATCAGGAGCGCGATGTCGTTGGCCTCCCGCGACGACATGCGCCCGCTGATCTGCACCCGGCCGCCGCCGATCTCTTCGCGGATTACCGGCGCAGTAATGACCTCGGCCTTGCCCTGGTCGATCAGCAGGATCGCCATGCGCTTGCCGACGTTGTCGCGGGTCACTTCCTTGAAGATTCGCCCACCGGTACCGTCCAGGGACACGTTGACCGCGGGCTCACCGGTGCGCTGATCGAATCCCGACTGGGCGTCGCTGATTCGATCGCCGGTCAGCACCACCTGCTTTTTAACCAGCACCGGCTGGCCGTTGCGGTCGTAGAGCAGGTCGCTGCCGAAGGGCACTGAACCGCCGACCGCCGCCTCCAGCGCGCCGGGATCCTCGTTCACCATCCGGATTTCGAGCGTTGCCGTGCGACCAAGAATGTCCTTGGCGCGGGCCGTATCCTGCACGCCCGGCAACTGGACCACCACGCGATCGCTGCCCGCCTGCTGGATGATCGGCTCGGCCACGCCCAGTTCGTTGACGCGGTTGCGCAGGATGGTGATGTTCTGCTGTACCGCGCTATCCTGGATGCGCTTCTGCGCTACGGGCGACTCCGCGGCCACGAGCCGCAGCTCGCCGCCGGAGGCGTCCTGCTCGCGCAGCAGCAGATCGGGGAACGCCTTCTGGATCTCGAAGTTGGCCTTCCTGCGCTCGGCGTCGTCCTTGAAGCGCAGCACGATATTCGTTCCTTCCCGGCCGACGCCGGAATAGATGATCTTGTCCTCCCGCATCAGCGAGCGGATGTCCGTCGTATAGCGGTCCGCGGCGCGATCCAGCGCGGCCTTCATGTCGACCTGGAGCAGGAAATGCACGCCGCCGCGCAGGTCGAGGCCGAGGTACATCGGCAGCGCGCCGATCGACGCCATCCAACGCGGCGACGACGACAGCAGGTTCAGCGCGACGATGTAGTTCCCGCCGAGCTTCGCCTGCAGCACGTCACGCGCCTTGAGCTGGGTGTCGAAATCGTTGAAACGGACCTTGATCCCGACGCGTGTCGAGCTCTTCGCCGCGGAAAGGGATGTTCGCGGCCTTGAGATCGTTCTCGACCGTTGCCAGGAGCGCGGTGTCGATCTTGACCTCGGATTTCGACGACGACACCTGCACCGCGGGCACTTCGGGGAAGAAGTTGGGCACCGAATAGAGGAGCCCGACGGCCAGCGCAATGCCGATGAGGATGAATTTCCAGAGCGGATACCGGTTCATGCGCGGCTAGAGCCCCTTGAGCGTGCCTTTGGGCAGCAGTTGCGAGATCGACGAGCGCTGGACGACGAGTTGCGTGCCCGACGTGACCTCGATCGTCGCGTATTGCTCGTCGAGCTTCACGATGCGCCCGAGAATGCCCCCCGCGGTGACGACTTCGTTGCCTTTTTCCAGCGCCTCGAGCATCGCCCGGGACTCCTTCTGCTTCCTTTGCTGCGGGCGGATCAGCAGGAAGTAGAAGACAACAAAGATCGCCACCATCGGCAGGAAGGTGAGCAGCGTGTTTTCCTGCGTCGCGGCGCCTGCCGCCTGGGCGTAAGCGGATGTGATCAGCACGTCGGGGTCTCCGGTGGCGACGACGAAGTCGGGTATGCGCATGACCGCGCGAGGTTGCGCGAGGGAGAACCCCGCGTGCGCGGCCCGGGCCCCGGAAGGGGCAGTCGATCCAGCTTATCAGTCTAGCACGCGGGTCCGGTCAGCCGCGAATCGCAGGGCGTAGGCGTCGAAGCTGCCTGCGGTAATGGCACTGCGCAATTCCGCCATCAATTCCAAGGTAGTAATGCAGGTTGTGGATCGTCGCGAGCCGGGCGCCGAGGATTTCGTTTACGTGCTGCAGGTGGTGCAGGTAGCTGCGGGAGAAATTGCGGCAGGCGTAGCAGGCGCAGGTCGCGTCCACCGGGGACGTATCGGCCCGGTGGCGGGCGTTGCGGATCCGCACGTCACCGTAGCGCGTGAACAGCCATCCGTTGCGAGCGTTGCGCGTCGGCAAAACGCAGTCGAACATGTCGATACCGCAGGTGACCGCGGCGACGAGGTCCTCGGGGGTGCCGACCCCCATCAGGTAGCGCGGCCGGTCCGCCGGCAGAAGCTTCGCCGTGTGGGCGAGGACGCGCTGCATGTCTTCCTTGGGCTCGCCGACCGACAATCCGCCGATCGCGTAGCCGTCGAAGCCGATCGCGGTGAGACCTTCGAGTGAGCGCTCGCGCAGGTCGCTCATACATCCCGCCCTGGACGATGCCGAACAGCGCATTCGGATTGTCAGCATGCGCCGCCTTCGAGCGGGCCGCCCAGCGCAACGACAGCTCCATCGACTGCTCAACTCCGTCATGCGTCGCCGGCCACGCGGTGCATTCGTCGAACACCATCACGATGTCTGCGTCGAGCGCGCGCTGGATCTCCATCGACTTCTCGGGGGTGAGCAGCAGGCGGTCGCCGTTGACCGGTGACGCGAAGGCCACGCCTTCCTCGCGCACCTTGCGCAGCGCGCCGAGGCTCCAGACCTGGAATCCGCCCGAGTCGGTCAGGATCGGCCGCGGCCAGCCCATGAAGCGATGCAGCCCCGAGTGCGCGGCGATCACCTCGGTCCCGGGCCGCAGCCACAGATGGAAGGTGTTGCCGAGAATGATCTGGGCGCCGAGTTCCTCGAGTTCCGCCGGGGAGAGCGCCTTCACCGCGCCGTAGGTCCCGACCGGCATGAATGCCGGTGTGTCCACATTGCCATGCGCGAGCGTGAGGCGGCCGCGCCGCGCCCGACCGGCAGTTCGCGATCAGCGAAAACTGCATCGCGCCGCCGGCGCTACGCTCAACTGTGTTTGCGGCTCGGAGCGTCCGTACGCCGCCACTCAGGTCGAGATCGTGCCGTCGGGATGGGTATGCAGAACCAGCGGGGGCCCAAAGCCGGACTGGATCGAAATTCCGTCCAGCGTGACTGCGAACGGAAAGCCGCTGCGCCAATAATCGAGATCGGCGCGGTTGGCCCAACCGGTGGCGATCCGGGTGAAAGCGCCGGGGCCGTTCGGGACCACGCAACCCGTCGCCCCGAAGGCGAACGCGTTCGCCCATACTTGGTAGTAATTCCCGCTGAAATCGGTGCCCAGCATGTTGAACGTCGCGAGTACCGGGTAGTCGACGGCGATCCCGACCTGGATCACGCAGGCCGTGCCGGTGATGCGGTAGGCGATCGCGGGGTCGGGTAGCCCGCGCGCGTTCGGCTGGGCCCAGGTCGCCACGACGATGGTACCGGGCTTCGCCTGGTTGCCCCCCGCGTACGGCCCGGGGTTGCCTCGGAGCGCTGCGAGCGCCGTGACTCCGGTTGTCAATGGGTGGGTCACGATGGTTGTGGGATCGAGCGTTCGAACCGCATAGGCCGTTCCGATGCCGTCGGTCGTGTCAGGATCGATCGCCTCGAGCGCGCCCCAGCCGTGGGGCGACGTCTGGCCCCCGGTGGCGTCGCTGCGATCCTGGTCGTAGAACGTCGCGAGCACCACCGAGCGCCCCGCCGCAGCGAATTGGGCAACCTGGTTGCCGACCACGGTCGAGTTGGCGAACACGCCGTCCTCGAACAGAAGGATCACATCGAAGTTGGCGAGCAGATCGCTGGCCGCCGGCACGGTCGACGAGACGTCGATGCCGGCGTAGGTGTTGGCCGGGATCTGCGTCGCCAGATTGGCGGCGGTTGCCGCAGCGAAGGCGTCGGACAGCACACCCACGCGCGCAGCATGCGCGGGCGCGCACCACACGCCCGCGGCGAGCATCGCCGCGCCGATCCGAAGCGCCAATGTACGAATCAAGGCCGATGAGCGCCGCGCGCGCGTTGCGCGCCAGCGCCGGTGGATATCAGATGATGGACACAGTAGCCGATGGCGCAAGATTTGCCAAATGAATTGTCGTCCGCACCGCCGGCTGTCTGGCCGATATGTTGCCGTTAACGCCGGTTTTGTCCGGATTGTCGCCAGACGACGACATTTTCGCATGCGAATGCTAGGGCGTGGCACACCGCGACCGCATCGAACTCGCGTTCCAATGGCATGGATCGGATCAGGCGCGTCCCGCTGCGCCATCGCGCTCGAGCAGCATCGCGTCGCCGTAGCTCATGAACTGGTAGCGCGCCTCGACCGCATGCGCGTAGGCGCGTCGAATGGTGTCGTATCCAGCGAAGGCGCTGACCAGCATCAGCAGGGTGGATCTCGGCAGGTGGAAGTTGGTGAGCAGGCGGTCGACGATGCGGAAGCGATAGCCGGGAGTGATGAATAGCGCCGTTTGGCCCTCGCCGGCCCGCACCTGCCCGTCATCGCCGACGGCGGACTCGAGCGCTCGCAGACTCGTCGTGCCCACCGCGACGACCCGCCCGCCGCGCAGGCGGGCGCGGGCGATCATGTTTGCAGTCGGCGCGGGAATGGCGTAGACCTCGGCATGCATGCGGTGCTCGGCAATCCTTTCGGTCTGCACCGGCTGGAACGTACCGGCGCCGACGTGAAGCGTCAGGAACGCACGCTCCACTCCGCGTGCCGCGAGCGCGTCGAGCATTGGTGGGTCGAAGTGCAACCCTGCCGTCGGCGCGGCAACCGCGCCGGGCACGCGCGCGTACACCGTCTGGTAACGCGCTGCATCGTTCGCGTCCGGCCGATGCGTGATGTAGGGGGGAAGCGGCACTTCGCCGTGGCGCTCGAGCCAGGCGTGAAGTTCACCAGCGCCGTCGACGCGCAGGCTGAAGAAGCGGCCGTCGCGGGCAGTGACCGTTGCGCGCGCGCCGCCAGCGAGATCAAAGACGCCGCCGACCCGCGGCGGATGGCTCGCCTTGAGCTGAACGAGGGCCGTCTCGATCCCGGTCACCCGCTCGAGCAGCACCTCGACCTCGCCGCCGGTGGGCTTCCGGCCGCGGATGCGCGCGTTGATGACCCGAGTGTCGTTGAACACCACAACATCGCCTTCGCGCAGCAGATCCGGCAGTTCGGCAAAGCGCAAATCGGAAAGCGCGTTGCCGTCGACGTGCAACAGTCGGCTTGCGCGACGTTCTCGCGCGGGCGCTTGGGCGATCAACTCTTGCGGCAATGCGTAGTCGAAATCGGCGAGCGTGTAGGAGTTGGGTGCCATACGGGCGGGGCATTGTGGAACTTACATTTTTGCGATCGCGAAGATGTGCGCTACATGTTGACACGCCAACGCGAGCAAGCAACGCAATGCATCATCGACCGCATGTCGGTTGAGCCCGATGTGGCATTGACAGCAACGCCAAGCATGCCGATCGTCGCGTCGGGGTTGCAAATTTCATCGGTCGATGATTTATAATGCCACCGTCATATTGCGAGATCGGTCTGTTTCAGGGCAAACCCGGTGAAACCCGGGGGCGCAAAGTTTCCGGTCTAACGGGCCCGTCGGGTCCTACGATAGCGGGATTGCCGGACTGAATCGCGCGCGCCGCCGCAGCTTTGCGGCGGGCATTTTCGCGCGATGGTTCGCGGGTTGCGTGCAACGTCGTGCAGGATTGCGACGTAGGGAATAGTACGACGCATCGCAATCCGATTCGCTTCGTAGGTCTGCGGGTCGCTCATTTACAGGTCTGGGGCGACTCCATGCAACGGCAATTCGATATTTCATCGGCGCGCAGCACTCCGCGCGATTCGACATTGGCGCGCGTCACGGTTGCGACAAGCCTGCGGCGGTTCCTCGCGGTCGCATTGGCGACGATCACTGCACTCGCGGCGACGTTCGCGAGCGTTCCCGTCAACGGACAGAGCGCAACCGGCCTCGCACACGGCGCCGCGTTCGCGCGAGGACATATCCTGGTGGCGCAGAAGACCGGCGTCGACGACGCCACGTTCGCGAATGCGCTGGCGCGAGGCGGCGGGCATTCGGCAGCGATGATCGAGCGTACGATGGTCCACATCGTGAACGTGCCGCCGGGAAACGAAGAGGCTGCTGTGGAGCGGCTCCAATCCGAACCTTCGGTGAAATTCGCGGAGGTTGATCCGGTGTTCCATGCCGCCGGCACAGCAGACGACCCTTACTACACGAGCGAGTGGCACCTGCCGGACATCGGTGCACCGGCCGCGTGGAGCTACGCGACCGGCAAAGGCATCGTCATCGCCATTCTCGATACAGGCGTCGACGGGAGCCACCCCGATCTAGCGACACAAATGGTTCCCGGCTGGAATTTCTACAACAACAACAGCAACACC
>CAVPBR010000014.1:0-26773 GCA_963701885.1 uncultured beta proteobacterium | reverse complement strand
AAAGTCGGGAATGCGCATGACCGCGCGAGGTTGCGCGGGGGGAACCCCGCGTGCGCAGCCTGGGCCCCGGAAGGGGCAGTCGATCCAGTTTATCAGTCTAGCACGCGGTTCCGGTCGGCCGCGAATTGCAGGGCGTAGGCGTCGAGGCTGCCTGCGGCAATGGCACTGCGCAATTCCGCCATCAATTCCAGGTAGTAATGCAGGTTGTGGATCGTCGCGAGCCGGGCACCGAGGATTTCGTTTACGCGCTGCAGGTGGTGCAGGTAGCTGCGCGAGAAACTGCGGCAGGTGTAGCAGGCGCAGGTCGCGTCCACAGGTGAAGTGTCGGCCCGGTGGCGCGCATTGCGGATCCGTATGTCACCGTACCGCGTGAACAGCCAGCCATTGCGCGCATTGCGCGTCGGCAGAACGCAGTCGAACATGTCGATGCCGCAGGCGACCGCGGCGACGAGGTCTTCGGGGGTGCCGACCCCCATGAGGTAGCGGGGCCGGTCCGCCGGTAACCGCTGCGCCGTGTGGATGAGGACGCGCTGCATGTCCTCCTTGGGCTCGCCTACCGACAATCCGCCGATCGCGTAGCCGTCGAAGCCGATCGCGGTGAGACCTTCCAGCGAGCGCTCGCGCAGGTCCTCAAACATCCCGCCCTGGACGATGCCGAACAGCGCATTCGGATTGTCCGCGTGCGCGGCCTTCGAGCGCGCCGCCCAGCGCAACGACAGCTCCATCGACTGTTCTGCCGCATCATGCGTCGCCGGCCAGGCCGTGCATTCGTCGAACACCATCACGATGTCCGCGTCGAGCGCACGCTGGATCTCCATTGACTTCTCGGGAGTCAGCAGCATGCGGTCGCCGTTGACCGGTGACGCGAAGGCCACGCCTTCCTCGCGCAGCTTGCGCAGCGCGCCGAGGCTCCAGACCTGAAAGCCGCCCGAGTCGGTCAGGATCGGCCGCGGCCAGCCCATGAAGCGATGCAGGCCCGAGTGCGCGGCGATGACCTCGGTCCCGGGCCGCAGCCACAGATGGAAGGTGTTACCGAGAACGATCTGGGCGCCGAGTTCCTCGAGTTCCGCCGGGGAAACCGCCTTCACCGCACCGTAGGTCCCGACCGGCATGAACACCGGTGTGTCCACGTTGCCATGGGCGAGCGTGAGGCGGCCGCGCCGCGCCCGGCCGCAGTTCGCGATCAGCGAAAACCGCATCGCGCGGCCGGCGCTACGCTCAACGGGTTTGCGGCTCGGAGCGTCCGGACGCCACCACTCAGGTCGAGATCGTGCCGTTGGGATGGGTATGCAGAACCAGCGCAGGCCCGAAGCCGCTCTGGATCGAGACGCCGTCCAACGTGATCGCGAACGGGAAGCCGCTGCGCCAGTAGTCGAGGTCGGCTCGATTCACCCATCCAGTGGCGATGCGGGCGAAATCGCCCGGACCGTTGGCGACCACGCAACCCGCGGCCCCGAAGGCGAAGGCGTTCGCCCACACCTGGTAATAATCGCCGCTGAAATCGGTGCCGAGCATGTTGAATGTCGCGAGCACCGGGTAGTCGACCGCGATACCGATCTGGATCACGCAGGCGTTGCCGGTGATGCGGTAGGCAATCGCAGGATCGGGCAGCCCGCGCGCGTTCGGCTGGGCCCAGGTCGCCACTACGACGGTGCCGGGTTTTGCCTGGTTGCCCCCCGCGTAGGGCCCCGGATTGCCACGGAGTGCCGCAAGCGCCGTGACCCCGGTTGTCAATGGGTGGGTCACGATGCTCGCGCGATCGAGCGTTCGAATCGCATAGGCCGTTCCGACGCCGTCGGTCGTGTCGGGATCGATCGTCTCGAGGGCGCCCCAGCCGTGGGGCGTTGTCTGGCCCCCGATCGCGTCGCTGCGATCCTGGTCGTAGAACGTCGCGAGCACGACTGCGCGCCCCGCCGCCGCGAACTGGGCCACCTGGGTGCCGACGGCAGTCGAATTCGGGAACACGCCATCCTCGAATAGCAGAATCACATCGAAATTGGCGAGCAGATCGCTGGCCGCCGGCACCGTCGACGAGACGTCGATGCCGGTGTAGGTATTGGCCGGGATCTGCGTTGCGAGATTGGCGGCGGTTGCCGCGGCGAAAGCGTCGGAAAGCACGCCCACCCTCACCACGGAAGCGGGTGCGGGTGTGGAGAACGCGAGCGCGAACGCCGCGCAGCAACGGAGCAATCGTGAGCGAATCAAGATCGAAAGGCGACGCCCGTGCGTGATGCGCCCGGGCGGGCAGAAACTTGATGCCTCACACAGTAGCCGATCGTGCTGGTTTTGCCAATCGAGGTGTGGGCCCGATCGTCGTTTGGCACGAGATATGTTGTCGCGGAGTCGGGACTTCGATGATTTGTCGCCGCTTGGCGACATAATCACACTCCGGCGCGGCTCGTGCTCACCGCTGCTCGCGACGCGCCCAGACTGCGTCTGCCCGTTCCAGAAGGCTCGCGTCCCCGTAGCTCATGAATCGATAGCGAGTCGCGACCGCATGCGCATATGCGCAGCGGATAGTGTCGTAGCCGGCGAAGGCACTAACGAGCATCAGCAGGGTCGATCTGGGGAAATGGAAATTGGTGAGCAGCCGGTCGACGATGCGGAAGCGGTAGCCCGGCGTAATGAACAGGCGGGTCTCGCCCGGGCCGTGGCGCACGCGCCCCTCCGCATCGACCGCGGACTCCAGCGCGCGCAGGCTTGTCGTTCCCACGGCGACGATCCGGCCGCCTCGCCCGTGCGTGCGCGTGATCGCGCGGGCGGTCGCCTCGGGAATGTTGTAGACCTCCGAATGCATCCGATGCGCGGCAATCGCTTCGGACTGCACCGGCTGGAACGTGCCGGCGCCGACGTGCAGGGTCACGAAGGCTTGCTGCACTCCATTCTGCGCGAGCGCGTCGAGCATCGTTTCGTCGAAGTGAAGTCCTGCCGTAGGCGCCGCGACCGCGCCGCGCACGCGCGCGTAGACCGTCTGGTAGCGCGCAGCGTCATCGGCGTCCGGCCGATGCGTGATGTAGGGGGGAAGCGGCACTTCGCCGTGGCGCTCGAGCCAGGCGTGAAGTTCGCCTGCGCCGTCGACGCGCAGGCTGAAGAAGCGGCCGTCGCGCGCAGTGACCGTTGCGCGCGCGCCGCCAGCGAGATCAATGACGCCGCCGACCCGCGGCGGATGGCTCGCCTTGAGCTGCACCAGCGCCGCATCGAGGCCGGTAACACGCTCGAGCAGCATCTCCACTTCGCCGCCGGAGGGCTTCCTGCCGCGGACGCGCGCGTTGAGAACCCAGGTGTCGTTGAACACTACAAGGTCGCCGGAGTGAAGCAGCGACGGCAAATCGAAGAAATGGAGATCCGAAAGATGGTTGCCGTCGACGTGCAACAGGCGACTTGCACTGCGCTCGCGCGCCGGAGTCTGCGCGATCAGCTCCTCCGGCAATGCGTAGTCGAAATCGGCGAGAGTGTAGAGCTTGGCGGGCATCGGAGGCGGGCCGCTGTCGAAATTACACGACCAGCAGCAATACATGTGCGCTACATGTTGACGCGCTACATTGATCGAGCGGCAACGCAGCCGATCGACCGCGCGTCAGGTCGATGGAATTCGATGTTGACATCGGCGCCTGGGATGTCAATCGTCACGCAGGGGTTGCACATTTTCTGGCCAGTGATCTATCATGCCACTGTCATATACGCAAGATCGGTCTGCATCTGGGCAAACCCGGTGAAAACCGGGGGCGCAAAGTTTCCGGTCTAACGGGCCCGTCGGGTCCTACGATAGCGGGATTGCCGGACTGAGTCGCGCGCGCCGCCGCAGCTTTGCGGCGGGCATTTTCGCGCGATGGTTCGCGGGTTGCGTGCAACGTCGCGCAGGATTGCGACGTAGGGAATAGTACGACGCATCGCAATCCGATTCGCTTCGTAGGTCTGCGGGTCGCTCATTTACAGGTCTGGGGCGACTCCATGCAACGGCAATTCGATATTTCATCGGCGCGCGGCACTCCGCGCGATTCGACATTGGCGCGCGTCACCGTTGCGACAAGCCTGCGGCGGTTCCTCGCGGTCGCATTGGCGACAATCACTGCACTCGCGGCGACGTTCGCGAGCGTTCCAGTCAACGGACAGAGCGCAACCGGCCTCGCACACGGCGCTGCGTTCGCGCGAGGACATATCCTGGTGGCGCAGAAGACCGGCGTCGACGACGCCACGTTCGCGACTGCGCTGGCGCGAGGCGGCGGGCATTCGGCAGCGATGATCGAGCGTACGATGGTCCACATCGTGAACGTGCCGCCGGGGAACGAAGAGGCTGCTGTGAAGCGGCTCCAATCCGAACCTTCGGTGAAATTCGCGGAGGTTGATCCGGTGTTCCATGCCGCCGGCACAGCAGACGACCCTTACTACACGAGCGAGTGGCACCTCCCCGACATCGGTGCACCGACCGCGTGGAGCTACGCGACCGGCAAAGGCATCGTCATCGCCATTCTCGATACAGGCGTCGACGGGAGCCACCCCGATCTAGCGACACAAATGGTTCCCGGCTGGAATTTCTACAACAACAACGGCAACACCGCGGACAGCAACGGCCACGGTACGGCGGTCGCGGGCACGGCGGCAGCGGCTACCAATAACGGCATCGGAGTCGCATCGATCGCCGGCGGCGCGAAGATCATGCCGGTCGTCATCGCCAGTCCCAGCGCCAATGCCACGGGGAGCACTATCGCGCAAGGGATTACCTGGGCGGCCGACCACGGGGCACGGGTGGAAAACCTGAGCTACACAGGTGCGGCTGCGAGCCTGACCGTGCAAAGCGCGGCGAGCTACCTGCGCTCCAAGGGAGGCGTCCTTTACGTCGCTGCGGGCAATACGGGAACGATCGACAACACCCCCCCGACGAACTTGATGACGGTAGTATCTGCGCTGCAGAAGGGCGACACGCTTGCGAGCTTCTCCACCTACGGCTCGTTCGTCGATCTGTCGGCGCCGGGCAACAACATCATCACCACGGAAATGGGCGGCGGATACTGGAATTGCTGGGGCACGTCCTTTGCAACGCCGATCGTCGCAGCCACGGCGGCACTGGTGCTATCCGAGCGGCCGGACTTTACGCCGTCGCAGGTCGATTCGATCCTCAAATCGACGGCAAAGGACCTCGGCGCCGCGGGGTACGACATCTATTTCGGTTATGGTGAGGTGAATGCCGCGGCCGCGGTGCAGGCCGCACTGATCGCCCCAGCCGCAGACACGACGCCGCCGACGGTTTCGATCGCAGCGCCCACGGGCGGCGCCACGGTCGGCGGAACCGTCCCGGTCAGCGTCAACGCCTCCGACAACGTTGGCGTCGCGCATGTCGACCTGCGCGTCAACGGCACGGTAATCGCCGGCCGATGCGACCGCACCCTACCAGTTCTCCTGGAATTCGGCCGAGCGTCGCCAATGGCCGGTGACGCTTACGGCGTTCGCCTACGATGCGGCAGGAAATTCGACTGCGTCCGCACCGGTTTCCGATCAACGTCTCCAATGCAGTCGCGTCGTCGACGGACACGACGCCACCGACGGTATCGATCGCCTCGCCCACGAACGGCGGCACGGTCTCGCGGAAGCGTGACGGTTCGGCTCAATGCTTCCGACAACGTCGGCGTCACGCGCGTCGACCTGCGCGTCAACGGCAGCGTGGTCGCGACCAGCAATACCGGCCCGTGGAAGTTCACCTGGAATTCGACCTCGGTGCCCAACGGTGCAGCTGCGCTGACCGCGAAAGCATACGACGCGGCAGGGAATACGACGGTATCGACAGGCGTTGGCGTGACGGTCTCGAACAGCGCGAGCAGCGCGGCCTCCGACACCACGCCGCCGGTAGTGAAGATCACGAGCCCCGCCAACGGCAGCCGCATCACCTCGAAGCTGGTGTCGATCACGACTACTGCCACCGACAACTCGGGCGCGGCGGGAATCACCCAACGCCTGTACATCGACACGCATCTGATGATGACCGTGCAGGGCGGCGCGCTGTCCTACACCTGGAATACGCGCAAAGTGACCTCGGGCACCCACACGATCAAGGTGACGGCAACCGATGCGTCCGGAAACAGCGCAGCGACGCAGATCCAGGTCACCAAGTAGTCGCGACACCGTCGACCCGATGCTGCTGCGGAGTAGGGTGGCGGGCGCGTTGCGCGCCCGCTACGCCGGAGCGGCTTGGCCCGGCGGGCGGCCGATAGGCCAGCCAGCGCAGGAACGGCAGCCGGGTCGCGAACCTGAAGAACCCGTGCTGCTCGATCCACATCGCGTACTGGACGTACACCGGATCGCGCGACAGGTGCCATTCCTCGGTTTTCGCCCGCAGCACGTAGATCAGGTTGACGCCGAAGAGCATCGCGCAGCGGGCGAGGGTCTCCCGAAAGTCCGCCCCGTGGCATGAACGGCACCGAAATCATCCACCAGGTCAGGTTCTTCGCCACATACGCCGGGTGCTTGGTCCAGCGGTAGGGCCCGTTCGTGATGATCCCGCGGTGGGTCAGGTTTGAGAAGCGCGCGCCGAACGAGACGGTAGCCCAGACGTAGATCGCGCTCAGCACCAGAATGACGGTTCCCCAGGTGGTGTACAGCGCCGGGTGGTACTGCAGCCATGCATCCCATGGGTAACCGGTGTCGTACGGGAGAAGCCGCCCGCCGACGGCTGACCAGAATGGCTCGTAGCAGGCGAGCGTCACGACCCAGCCCAGCAGCGTCGGCTCGGCCGAGCGGAAGTGGGTATCGGTGGGCCGGAAGCACATCAGGTAACCGAGGGTCGCGATGCTGACGTCGACGAAGAAAATGAAGCGATAGATAAAGGGATAAGTGGCCTTGAATGACCCGAGTGCGCCGAAGTCGAACAGCAGCAGCCAACGCAAGTCGTTGCACAGGTAGCTGAACATCAGCGCCAGGAAGAAGCCTTTGATCGTCCAGCCCAGCACGTGCTGCCAGAGCATCCTGCGGTCGATGCCCCTCCACTGCAGCATGACCAGCCGGCCCATCTGCCAGTAGCCATCGCGCGGCTCGCGCATCTTCCGGTCGACCCAGAAGAAGTAGGGGATCGAAAGCACGATCCACGGCCCGACCACGACCCGCAGGAAATCGTGGTAGTACCCGTACAGTCTCCGGCGATATTCGGGGATGAGCCAATACGCCACTCCCACCATCGCGATCGACGCGAGCAGCCCGGCGAGCTTGACGAGCGTGCGTGGCCACGACGGATCGTCACGGGTGAAGTCGAGTCCCGTGGATGCGCGGCGATAGACGCGCTGCCAGCCAATATCGACGGCGAAAATCGCGATCGTCGTCGCCGCGATGACGAACATCGCGCTGTCGAGCACGTCGTCGTTGAACGGGCGCAGCACGCGCAATGCAACGAGTGCCGCGAAGAATCCGACTAGGCCGGAGAGGCGACCAACGCGTGAGTCGCGGACGCAGGGCAGAGCTCGGAGGGCGGCCCGGCCTGCTGAGTGACTGGGCGCGCATTGCGGCGTGGATCGGAGTCGCGCATCGGATGCCGGGAATGATTGCGGTAAATCGACATTTGCGCAAATCCCGGAGTTGCGCGAAGCCCGTTCCCGCGCGTGGAAAAAGCAAGGGCCCCTTGCGGAGCCCTTTACCAATCAACTGCAGCTGTTTGCGCTTGCCGCCATCCCGCGGGACGCCTGGCGCGCGCCCCCAGGTTCGCGCTAGCTGGCCCGAGCGCCCTTGCGCCTGCTCATTCCCGCCGCTGCGAGGAGCCCGAGGCCGATCAGCGCCAAGGTCGCTGGCTCGGGCAAGTTCCCGCCGCTGCTCGCGCCGCCACTGCTACTTGAACTGCTCAGCTGTCCGCAGAACATGTCGATGTGCGGTAGCTGGGATCTGGCCACGGTTTTCTGGTACGTTATACGCCAGTTTCCGCCGCAGGTTCCGGTCCATTGAGACATCGCCGAAAAGATACGCCCGGACCGGTGATACCTCGACAGCTAGGATGAAATGACGGGCCCAACGGGAATTGGGATGTGTGGCCCGTTATGTAGGTTGCCGTTAACGGTACGTCGCCGTGTACTCGATCCATGTCGCCCATGCTCGAATCGAAACGCCGTGAAATTGCCGGTAAAAGTCCCGCTGTTCCGGTCGCCTCCCAGCCGACGGTGACGTAGCTGTTCCAGCCGGTCTGTTCCCGGAATCGGTTCTCGTCCCCGAGCAGCCAATTGGTACGCCCACGTCAGGCCAAGGCGTTGGACGTCGCTTGCGCTGTTGATGTTTGCGAGTGACAACCCCGTAGCAGTCGCTCGATTGACGAACGGCCCCGTCGTCGGTCCGCTGACAACCGTAAGTGGCATCGGAGAGGCTCATCCCGTTACTGTTTGCACTTCCGTCGGAATTGCGGTCTCCAGCGGTCGGCGCGACCGGCTTCATAACTGCGCCTGCGCGAAAAGCAGTCGCCATCACAGCCGACGACACTACGAAAGCGCTTGCGCACTTCATAGGGTTCTCCCTTACTATCTGTTCTGCTGGCGAAAGCATTTTCTATTCCATTTTCGTAAATAACTGTTTTTAAGCAGTATTCCTTGAAGATTCGAAGCTAGCTTGGCTCAATTGTAAACTTTCCCGACAGTGCAATCAATCTCGATGGTGCCGGGAGAGGGAGTCGAACCCTCACGCTGTTTCCAGCGGCGGATTTTGAGTCCGCTGCGTCTGCCATTCCGCCACCCCGGCTTTACCCTGAATCGACGACTTGCGACGCCATCCGTTAGTTATCACTAACCAGATTGTGTCATGACGCTGACAGCGTGAGACGCAAGGGCGCTGGGCCGATTTGTCTTAGCGAGTGCCGCCGCTACCCCTGCGGTGGGTAGGCTTTTCCCTGCTTGCGCTTAGCGTCGAGGCGCTGAGTCAGACGGCGGAGATTAACCAATGCGCGCTCATGAATGCCGCTGCCGATTTCCTGCGTCTCATCGCGAGCAGTGACCGCCAAGACGACTCGCCGGCCTTCTACCCCAGTGACGAACGCTTCCGCCGTCACCCGCTGTCCTACCGGAGTCGCCGCCAGGTGCCTGATGTTGACGACGGTGCCGAGTGCGGACTCGCCGGGCGGCAGGTACTCGCGGATGGCGCTGAGCGCCGCGTTCTCCATGAACAGGATCATCAGCGGCGTTGCGAGCACCGGTGGCAGGGTCGGATCTTTGAACCGGCTGGCCAGATGCTCGGGGGCGACAATCATCGAAAAACTTCCCTTGGCTCCAACTGGGATCGCGCTCATGGACACAGCTCCTGCAAGTCGACTCCAACGAGGATACGGACGGGCGATCCAGACGTCCGCTTGGCCGTAAAGCAAAGTCACCCGCGTCGCCTTGGCGCGATACGATGAGCGAACATGGCACGGTCGCTGATACACCCTATCTGAATCCCGGTTCTCCGCCTGGACCCCACATGTATTCCTACCCCGCTGACATCTACACGGAACCCGAGCCGGATTCCGACACCCTGGCCAATTGTGGGCCGCTACGATTGATGGCCGGGATCTGGACCAGCGTCGAAGGCATGGACGTCAATCCGAAACCCGACGGTCCCGAGCATCAGCCTTACATCGAGCGCTACGAGCTCCAACCGATCGACGCCCAGACCAATGGGCCGCAACTCTTCTACGGCCTGCGCTATCACACGCGGATCGTAAAGCCGGACGATCCGGACACCTTCCACGATCAAGTTGGCTACTGGCTCTGGGAGCCTGCCACTCGCGCGATACTGCTGACGCTGTCGATTCCCCGTGGTCAAACCGCAATGGCGGTCGGTCAGGCGCCTCCCGACGCGAAGTCGTTCACGCTCGACGCCGTCCGTGGTTCGCTCACCAACGGCATCGTCTCGAATCCCTTTCTCGAGCAGGCGTTCCGCACCGATCGCTACACCATCAAGGTCGATATTCACGAGGATGGGACCTGGTCGTATGAGCAAGACACGCTGCTGGTCATTCCCGGCCAGTCCGAGCCGTTTCACCACACCGATCGTAACCGACTGCGCAAGATCGCCGAGCCCACGCCGAATCCTACGGCGCTAGCGGCGCGACAGGTAAACGCTGGGTAGCGCGCGCATCATCGGTCCATCCTCGATCGGCACAACTCGGCGAGGTACGGCTCCGGACCGCGCCTTGGCCATCCGTGATGCGAGCCCGCATCATAAGTGTGCTGCGGCCATCGCCCCCAGGGCTATCGCCACTGCCGCGCCTGCGTAGGACGCGTACTGCAGCCAGCGGCGCCGGGTCAGCAGCGTAATCGCCGCCAGCGCGATCGAGATCTGGATCAGCGTCATCGCCTGTGCCCACCGATGGTGGACGTGCATCGATGCCTCGCTGCGCTTTTCCATCTCGGTCGAACGCTGTTCGAGTTCCTGCGCCTTGGCCATGATGGCCTGCTTCTCCTGATCGTAGCGTGCGACCTCGGATTTATATTTCGCTGCCTCCGGACCAGTCGCCAGCACCGAGCCCAGTGCAGCCAGGTTCTGCTTGTTGCTCTTGGACTGGTAGAAGTTCCACTGGTCGGACGCTTCGGTTCGACGGATCGCCGAATCGTTCTTGTAGAGAAGCGCGTCGTTCTGCGTCGCGCCGCCCATGTAGCCGAAGAAGGCGCCGATGGTGGCGAAGATCGCGGTCATCATCGCGATACGGCCAGTGAAAGGATCGCGCGAATGCGCCGCGTGCTCGACTTCGTGGTCGTGCGGGCTGGGCACTTCGAATTCGTCTTCGGACATGGTGGAGTCTCCCTCTTGTGGTGGGCAGGGCGCCGGGATCAAGCGCGCAGATCGTGCTGATCCGAAGCATCGATACGCCATGCGGGACCGCGGCGTCGGTACGTCACGTAGTCGTAGTCGAATCCTTCGGGTACGTCGGAGCGATGATGCTCGCGTTCGACTTCGCGCCACTCGCTGCGGTCGAGTGGCGGAAACAGCGCGTCGCCATCGAAGGCGCGTGCGATCTCGGTGATGTAGGCGGTGTCCGCGAGCGGCAGCGCGACGGCGTAGAGCAGGGCACCGCCGATGCAGAACGCGGGCCCGGGCAGCGCGACCGCGTCGACGGCCTCGCCAAGCGAGGTGACCACGATCGCGCCGTTCGCGTTCAATTCCCGCTGATGGCTGACGACGATATTCTGACGCCCAGGAAGCGCACGTCCGAGCGAATCCCAAGTGCGCCGACCCATGATTACCGCGTGGCCGGTGGTGAGGGCGCGGAAGCGGCGCAGATCGTCGGCAAGCCGCCACGGCAGCGCGCCGTTGCGGCCGATCACGCCGTTGCTCGCCACGGCGGCGATCAGCGCAAGGCGCGGCAATGTCATAATCGGCGAGATTATAGCGAGAGCGCCTCCCTTCACGCGTGTACTACCCGCGCTCGTTCCTCAAGTTCATTCTCCTCGGCTTCCTGCTCGTCAGCTTGCCGTTGGTGTACGCGCTCGCCGAGTTGATCCTGTCGATCGACCGGCTCGAATCACAGGGCCGACAGGAAGTGCTGCAGGCGGCGCAGTCGGGACGCACCAGCCGGCTCCTCTACGAGCAGACGGCAAACCTCGAGCGGATCGCGCGCCAGCACCTGATCCTCGAGGACAGCTCGCTGCTCGACGAATATGCGCGCCTGCGCCAGGATTTTCGCCAGACGACGCGCCAGCTTGCCGCGCTGCCGCTCGAGCCCGGACAGCAGAGCGCGCTCCAGGGTCTCGCCGATCGCGAGAGCCAATTGCATCAGCTGCTGATCGCGCCGCAGCGCACTCCGGACGTGGCGAAGGAGCTCGCCGACGGCTACGCTAAGCTCGTCGATGGCGCCCAGGCAATGCTCGCGGCCAGCGATCAACTGACCCAGCGCGCGATCGAGAGGCTGGAGGAAACGGCGGCGCAGGGACGGGAGAAATGGCTCTATGTCGGATTGGCGACCGTCGGCATCGCGATCGCACTCGGGGTCGTGTTCGCGACGCTGATCGCGAGACCAATCCGCCAGCTCGATCTCGCGGTGCGGCGCATGGGGCGCGCCGATTTCACGCACGCGATCGAGGTCTCCGGGCCGCAGGATCTGCGCTATCTCGGCCAGCGGCTCGAATGGCTGCGTGCGCGACTGGCCGAGCTCGAGCAGCAGCAGACCCGCTTCCTCCACCACGTCTCGCACGAGCTGAAGACGCCACTCACCGCGGTGCGTGAAGGTGCCGAACTGCTGCGCGACGACGTCGGCGGCAAGCTTACCGCCGAGCAGCGCGACATCGTCCGCATCGTGCGCGACAACACGCTGTCGCTGCAGAAGCTGATCGAGGACCTGCTCGCTTACCACCAGACCCGTGCCATGGAGCCGGCGACGATGGGGCCCGTTGCGCTGCGTGAGGTGGTGAATCGCGTGATCAAGGAGCAGAAGCTGGCCGCGCTCGGGCGCATGGTCACGTTCGAGGTGCAGATGCAGCCGGTCGTCGTGACCGGCGATGCGGAGAGACTGCGCACGATCATCGACAACCTCGTCTCGAACGCGATCAAGTATTCGCCGCGCGCCGGGAGCATCGGCCTCAACGTCGATGCGAATGGCGCCGACGCGGTGCTCGACGTCGTCGACGAAGGTCCCGGAGTGCCCCCCGAGGATCGGAGCCGGATCTTCGATTCGTTCTACCAGGGCCGCGCGCCCGCCGGCGGGCGCATCAAGGGTTCCGGCCTAGGGCTCGCGATCGCGCGTGAGTACGCGCTTGCTCACGGTGGAAGGATCGACGTCGCGGGGCGTGACGACGGACGCAGCGGGGCAAGGTTCCGGCTGACGCTCCCGCTGGCAGTACGCGAGGCGGCGCGCGGTGCGGGCAAGGACCAGGCGCTGCTGGTGGCGGGAAAGTGATGCTGCGGCAACTGATCGGGAGCGCCTGCGTTGCGGCCGCAGTGGCCGCCTTGGGCGGGTGCGGGGTCAGGGGTACGCCGATCCTGGAGCCGGGCCAGGTCTTCATCCCCGACGTCGGGGCGCCGGTTCCGACGACGCCGCCTCTGGTGGAATTGTCGCCGTTCGGGCCCGCACCGCCGTCGAGAACTGCGGGCGCGCCCGCGGAGACCAGCGCGAGCGCCGCCGCGCTCGTCCCTGCGCCGCCACCCGCGCCAGCGACTGAACCCGGAGCAACCTCAACCGAGTCTTCGGGTGCTGCGCCTTCCGCGGCAGAGGCGGCAGCCACCGAGAATCCCGGCGCCCCCGAGGCGTCTGCCATGGTGAGTGAGCAAAGTGCCCCGAGCGGAATGTCCACCGAGTTCCCGGCGACCGAGCCGACCGAGGATCAGCAGATGCTGAGCCTGCTCGCCGACCTGCAACGCTATGGCACGCTACCCGCCGAAGAACTCAAAAAGGAAATCGCGACGGCAACGACGACGCTGGCGCGCCAGCACAGCGATGTGAACCGCGTGCGGCTGGCGGTGCTGTACACCATGCTGCGAACCTCGCCCCAGGACGACCAGCGCGCGCTGCAGTTGCTCGATACGGTCGGCCGAACACCGTCAGCGAGTCCGGGTGTGCGCAACCTTGCCGCAGTGCTTCAGGCGCAGGTCATCGAGCGCCAGCGGGCGGTGAAAACCGAGCAGCAGAAAGGCGACGCCGCGGTCCAGAAACTCGAGGCGCTGCGGGCCATGGAGCAGAGCCTGTTCCGCGACCGCGTTCGCGGTGGCGGGGCCGGAGGTGGTGCGGGCGCGGGCGGCAGCGGGCGCTAGGCCCGCAGCATTCGGATGGCGGCAAAGTCAAGGACATCGATGGCACAAAGCGACATCCTCCTGGTCGATGATGATCCCGACCTGCTGAAGCTCATCCACCTGCGCCTGACCTCGGCCGGCTACCGCGTCCGTACCGCGGACAGCGGGGAGACCGCACTGGCCGCGGTTGCAGTCGAGCGGCCTGCCGCGGTTATCACTGACTTGCGGATGCCCGGGATCGACGGGCTCCAGTTGTTCGAGTCGATCCACCGGCAGCACGCCGCCCTGCCCGTCATCATCCTGACGGCGCACGGCACCATTCCGGATGCCGTCAGCGCGACTCAGCGCGGCGTGTTCGGCTTCCTGACCAAGCCCTTCGACAGCCAGGATCTGCTGCAGAAAGTCGCTGCCGCATTGCAACTCTCCGGCGGCGAACCCTCCGGCGGCGACAGCGAGGGTGCAAAGTGGCGCGCCGGCATCATTACCCGCAGCCCACGAATGGACGACCTGCTGCGGCAGGCCAGGCTCGTTGCCGATTCCGAGGCGAGTGTCCTCATCTATGGCGAGTCGGGAACCGGCAAAGAACTGCTCGCGCGGGCGATCCACGACGTGGGCAAGCGGAGCGCCAAGCCCTTCGTCGCCGTGAACTGCGGGGCCATCCCGGGCGATCTACTCGAATCCGAGCTCTTTGGGCATGCGCGTGGCGCGTTCACCGGCGCGGTCCAGGCCCACAAGGGCCTGTTCCAGGCGGCCGACGGTGGAACGCTGTTCCTGGACGAAATCGGGGACATGCCGCTGCCATTGCAGGTGAAGCTCTTGCGCGTACTGCAGGAGGGCGAGGTGCGCCCGGTGGGCTCGACCCAGGCGCTGCCCGTCGACGTGCGGGTGATTTCCGCGACCCATCGCGACCTCGACAGCCAGCGCTCCCAGGGGCTGTTCCGGGAGGATCTCTACTATCGGCTGAATGTTGTCTCGCTCAATCTGCCGTCGCTCGTCGAGCGGCGCGAGGATATCCCGCTGCTCGCTGTACACATCCTGCGCAAGCTCGGCGAGCGCTACCAGAAGCCTGCATCGACCCTTGCTCCGGACGCGATGGCCCTGCTGATCGCCGCGCCCTGGCCCGGGAACGTGCGCCAACTCATCAATCTGCTCGAGCAGGCCGTTGCCCTGACCCCGACTCTGGTCATCCCCGCGACGCTCGTCCAGGCGGCCCTCAAGGAGGACGCCGCGGCACTGGTACCGTTCGAGGAGGCGCGCAAGACCTTCGAGCGCGATTACCTGGTTCGCCTGCTGAAGATCACCGGTGGCAACGTCACCCAGGCGGCCCAGCTCGCCAAGCGCAATCGCACTGAGTTCTACAAGCTCCTGCAGCGGCATCGGCTCGAGCCGTCGATGTTCAAGGAAGCGAAAAGCTGATCGAGTTGGCTGGAAGATTTTCCGACGCTTCTTACGCACCGCAGCATTCGATGTCGCTCGCAGGCGACATCGATTTTCTCGCTACTTCAACGCCTTAGTAATTCGGCACCGCAACGTGTCGGTGCGCTGCGACAAACGTTCGTCTGAGATCGTGGGCTAAGGGCGTCGGCTATCAGTGCTGACAGACCGTTCGCACTGGGGAAAGCCACGCGGATCGCATTCCTGAGCGTTTTCATTTTGCATGGCATAACGTTTGCTTAGGACTGTTCACCGAGCAATTACAGCCCCTCTTCGTAAAGCCGATCGACATGGACACGTATTCGCCCGAACTCGCAAGACTGCTGGCCGGCGCGCACTGCGCCCGTGCGAGCGATGTCGACGCGCCGCGGGACGAAGTGCAGCGCGAGCAGGAAGCCGCCCTCGAAGAACTCGCGGAGCGGGTGAGCGCCGCGCGTAGCGTCGTCTGACCTGCCAAACGCCGGGGCGCTTCGTCCCGGCAACCGCGGACGCGTCCGGCGCGTCGCGTGGCTGACCGAACCCCCTTGCCCGCCTCCTCCTGCGGGCTTTTTTTGAGCTCCTCGCCGGATTACAGGAATCCGCGCTCGTCGCCGGTGCGCGTTCGGTTGCCGGTCGAGGCCCGGCCGGCACATTCCGCAGCGGTGTGAGGCTTACACCGCAACTGCGGCCCGGATCGCCGAGTGCGACGCGTAGCCGGCAAACTCGAAATCCTCGAACGCGTAGTCGAAGATCGTGGCCGGCCTGCGGCCGATTACCAGGCGGGGCAGAGGCAGGGGCGCGCGGGATAGCTGCGCCTCGACCTGCTCGAGGTGATTCAGATAGAGGTGGCAGTCACCGCCGGTCCAGACGAAATCGCCGACGTCGAGATCGCACTGCTGCGCCAGCATGTGGGTGAGCAGCGCATAGGATGCGATATTGAAGGGCACGCCGAGGAAGATGTCGGCGCTGCGCTGGTAGAGTTGGCACGACAGCCTGCCTTCGGCGACGTAGAACTGGAACAGCAGGTGGCAGGGCGGCAGCTTCATCCGCGGCAGGTCGGCGACGTTCCAGGCCGAGACGATGAGTCGCCGCGAGTCGGGATTGCGGCGCAGTTCCGCGATGACATTCGCGATCTGGTCGACGTGGTTCCCGTCAGCCGCGGGCCAGCTTCGCCACTGGTGGCCATACACCGGCCCGAGGTCGCCATTGGCGTCGGCCCATTCATCCCAGATGGTCACACCCGCCGCCTGCAGCGAGCGAACGTTGGTCTCGCCACGCAGGAACCACAGCAGTTCGTGGACGATCGAGCGCGTGTGCAGCTTCTTGGTCGTCAGCAGCGGAAAGCCGCGGCCGAGGTCGAAGCGCATCTGGTGGCCGAAAACCGACAGCGTGCCCGTCCCGGTGCGATCTTCCTTGCGTTGGCCGTGGTCGCGCACATGGCGCATGAAATCGAGATAGGCCTGCACGTCAGGCCTCGTCCGGGTCGGGGTTCTCGATCGCCTGGCCCGGCTCAACGTCGCGGGCCGGCCGCAGGCGTGCGACGACGTCAGCGGGAGCGCGTGCGGCAAGGCGCGGCGTGGTCACGGTAACATCGGCGTTCTGCGCGCGATGGCGCAGCGCATGGTCCATCAGCACGCAAGCGAGCATCGCTTCGGCGATCGGCGTCGCGCGAATGCCGACGCAGGGATCGTGGCGGCCGTGGGTGTTGACGACCACCGGCCTGCCCGCCTTGTCGATCGAATGTCGGTCGAGCCGGATCGACGACGTTGGCTTGACTGCAATGGATACGATGATGTCCTGGCCCGTCGAAATTCCGCCCAGGATGCCGCCCGCATGGTTAGTAAGGAATCCTTCGGGCGCCATTTCGTCGGAATGCTCGCTGCCGCGCTGCGCGACCGCGGCGAATCCGGCGCCGAGCTCCACGCCCTTGACGGCATTGATGCCCATCATCGCCTGAGCGATGTCGGCGTCGAGCTTGCCATAGACCGGCTCGCCCCAGCCGACCGGCACGCCGGACGCGACGACCTGAATCCGCGCACCGCAGGAATCACCGGCCTTGCGCAGGCGATCCATGTACGCCTCGAGTGCGGGAACGATCGAGGCATTGGCGACGAAGAACGGGTTCGCATCGACGTGCACCCAGTCCTCGAAGGCGATCGCATTCTCGCCCAGGTGTGTCATGTGCCCGCGGATCGCGACACCATGGCGCTCGGCGAGCCATTTGCGCGCGATCGCGCCGGCCGCCACACGTACGGCGGTCTCGCGCGCGGACTGTCTTCCGCCGCCGCGGTAATCGCGGATGCCGTACTTCTGCCAGTACGTGTAGTCGGCGTGCCCGGGCCGAAACGTGTCGGCGATGTTCGCGTAATCCTTGCTGCGTTGATCCTCGTTGCGGATGAGCAGCGCGATTGGTGTGCCGGTCGTCCTGCCCTCGAACACGCCGGAGAGGATCTCGACAGCGTCCGACTCGCGGCGCTGCGTCACATGGCGCGAGGTTCCGGGTTTGCGGCGATCGAGGTCGTGCTGAACGTCCGACTCGGTTAGCGCGAGGCCCGGCGGGCAGCCGTCGACGACACAGCCGATCGCAGGGCCATGCGATTCGCCGAACGAGGTTACGCAGAAGAGGGTGCCGAACGTGTTGCCGGACATGGATACGCGCGCCGCGAAGGGTCGCGGGCGACTATAGCATTCGCGCGTGTCGCGGCCGGAACCTGATTGCGGCGAGGGGTTCCGCCCGCAGCATCGTCGATTCACGCCGCTCCGTCGACGCGTGCCGCGGTTGCCTTGGCATTGTAAGCGCGCAGCACGAGCGCGATTCCCAGTGCGACGAGGCCACCGCGAGCACCGTCGTCGGCGAAGCGCCGAGTCGCTCGAACCACCGGGTGTAAAGGTGAATCGCGCCGAACACCGCGACGACGTTCACCAGCCAGCACCGATCGCGCCGCCACGCCCAGACGCCGGCGCCGACCAGCGCGACTGCCCATGTCAGCGCGAACACCCAGGTGGCGATGGCAATGCCCGGCGGGTGGCCGAGCATGCGATTTACGGCGGCCCGCGCTCCGACTCCATCGCCCCAGAGCGACCCGATCCAGAAGCCGAAGTTGACGAGGAACACCGAGGTCCCGACCGCGGCGAGCGCGATGCCCCGATAGGCAGTGGGCAGGCGCTTCGACAGCGCATAGACGAGAGCGCCGAAGGCGGAAAACGCGACGATCGTGAGAGCAGGTTCCTGGATGCCGAGAAAGTAGGTCGCGTGGAAGTACGCGGTGCGTGCGCCCAGGCCGACGATGCAGATATTCGCGGCGAGCCGCCACGACTCGAGACGCAGCGAGGCGAGCACCAGGCCAGCCGCGCAGATCACGATACCCAGCGCGATCGCCGTAGCCGCGGGCGGCAACAACGCGAGCGTCGCACCGCTGACCGCGATCACTCCGAACGCGACCAGAACAGTGAAGTCGAGCGCGCCGGAACCGCGCGCCGAGAGCGCGCGCAGCCGAGCGTACTCGCTGTCATCGATCGATCCCTGCGCGAGAAGCCGCTCGAGGTCCAGGGTGACTTTCATTGTGTCGCCTCACCGGATGTCGCCGCGAAGCCCGAGGACGATCGCCTGCAGCGCTTCGGGCGTCGCGGCCGCGGGGGCGAGTGGCGGTGCGACGATGAAGGCGATCGGCGAAAACAGCCCCGCAATCGCCGCAGCGCGCGACCCTGGTACGCGTGCGAGAACAGACTTCCCCAGAGGCCCGCAGCGCCATCGGCACGACCGGTGCGGGAACCACGGAGACGATCTGCTGGATGCCGGGTCGAAACGCGTTGATCTCGCCGTCCGTCGTCAGCCGCCCCTCGGGGAAGATCCCGACGACCTCGCCGGCCGCAAGCGCCGCCCGTGCTTCGCCGATCGCACGCGCCTTGAGTGCCGCATCGACTTTCGCGGGTGCGATGGGGATCGCGCGCATCGCGCGGAAGATGAACGACAGCAAGTGGAATGCGGAAGATCTGGTGGTCCATGACGAAGCGCACCGGCCGCGGCACGCATGCGGCGATGACCACGCGCATCGACATAGCTCACGTGGTTGCAGACCAGTACCGCAGGGCCCTTCGTCGGGGATATTGTCGAGACCCTGCTCGCGCACACGGTAGAGGCTGTGGATCAGGATCCACGCGAGGAAGCGCATCAGGAACTCCGGCACCAGCGCGTAGATGTAGATCGCGACGATGCCGTTCAGGACGCCGACGACCAGGAACAGCTCGGGATGGTGACGCCGGCATGCAGCAGGGCGATCGCCACCAGCGCCGAGACGATGATGAACAATGCGTTCAGGATGTTGTTGGCGGCGATGATCCGCGACCGGTGCGACGGCTGCGAACGGGTCTGCATCAGCGCGTACAGGGGCACGGTGTAGAAACCGCCGAACACCCCGAGCAGGACGATGTCGACCACGACGCGCCAGTTCGCTCCTCGCCGCGAGAAAGGCCGCGACGCCGCCGGTCGCGGCGGGCACGGCGTGCCGGGTCGCGAGCCACAGGTCGATCGCGAACAGCGATCAGACCGATCGAGCCGAACGGCACGAGCCCGATCTCGACCTTGCGTCCCGACATGCGCTCGCACAGCAGCGAACCGGTGCCGATGCCGATCGAGAACAGCGCAAGCAACAGCGTGAACACGTGCTCGTCGCCGCCCAGCACGTCCCGGGTGAAGGCGGGGAACTGCGCGAGATAGATCGCGCCGTAGAACCAGAACCAGGAGATGCCGAGCATGGAGCGCCACACGACGAGATTGCCGTGGCCGATCTTGAGGTTGCGCCAGGTCTCGGTGAAGAGATTCCAGTTGATTCTGAGCTCGGGCGCCGCTGCCGGGGTCAGCGGAATCCGGCGGCTCGCGAGCCAGCCCGTCACCGCGATGACGATCGTCAGCGCCGAGGCCCACGCGGCGCCGGCCGGCTTGACGGCGACCAGCAGGCCCCCGGCGATTGTGCCGAGCAGGATCGCGACGAAGGTCCCCATCTCGACCATGCCATTGCCGCCGGTGAGCTCTTCGGCTTTTCAGGTGCTGCGGCAGGATCGAGTACTTGACCGGGCCGAACAGCGTCGAATGGACCCCCAGCAGGCGAGCGCGACCGAACAGCAGCGCGACGCTGCGCGATCAGAAGCCGGCCCCGCCGACCAGCCATGATCGCGATCTCGAACAGCTTGATCAGGCGGATGAGCGCGCGATTTCTCGTACTTGTCCGCGAGCTGCCCCGAGGTCGCGGACAGCAGCATGAAAGGCAGGATGAACAGGGCGCCGATCAGGTTGACGATCATTCCGGCGTCGACGTTGACGAGATTCGTCGCCTCGAAGGTGACGAACACGACGAACGCGTTCTTGAACACGTTGTCGTTGGCCGCCGCCGCAAACTGTGTCCAGAAGAACGGCGCGAAGCGGCGCTCGCGCAGGAGCCAGAACTGGTTGGGAGCGCTCATGGCGGTCGTCGGCGGATTATGCCCGCGTTTGCCCGCGTAGGAGTGGCCGCTCTCGCGGGGCGGTTTGCGGAATCGCCGGGGCGGTCGGTGCGATTCCCGGAACCGTCGAAGTCGCCTGCGGCGGCGAAGCAGGTTCGACCGACAGCACGCGGACGGTCGCGGCAGGGTCGATTCGCGTCACGAAGTCCATCACCGATTCGGCAGTAACGACGTCGATCTCGCCCGCCGTCACGCGATCCTGCGGGTGGTCGTCGAACGCGATGTTGGTCGAGAAAAGTTGCGCGCCGAACTGCTCCAGCGGGGACACGTGAAGTGTGGTCGCACGGTACCCTTCGGCGCGCAGCCACACCTGCGCATCGGCGCGGTTCGCCACCGCCTGCGGGTCCAGTGCTTCGGCAATGGTTTCGAGCACCCATTGGTTGCAGTTCTGGTAGCGCGTGCTCCACGGATACGCGATCTCGCTGTAGCGGGGCTCGTGGAGCCGGAGCCGCCGCGCCCGAAGCGAGCGCGGCGGCGATCCGCCGCTGCACATCGGCCGACGGAATAACGATCTTCGCCTCGTAGGCGAACATGTCGTCGAGGAAGAAATTGCCGAAACCGTCGTCGTAGAGCGTCGAATGCGCGGTCCCGCATTGATTCAATTCCTCGAACATCGACCAGGAGTCGCCGGAGCGACGGCGCCACGCGATGCCGACGTGCGAGTAGCGCAGACCGTAGCGCGACAGGTCCTGTCCGACCCGCGCGACAATGGCGATCTCGGCCCGGTCACGATCGAGCTCGCGCGAGAGGTCGAGCGCGAGCATGAGCGCCGCGTGGACATCGGCCGGCGCGAGCTCCTTCTCGGTGCAGGTCTGCCCGGCGTGGGCGCCGAGCGCGTGACAGGCGAGGGCGGCCGCGAACACGAAGCAGAGCATCGCGCGCACGAGCGCGACCGGGGCGAAGCGGCGATCACCGCGGGCTGCGGCCCGGGTGAGCGAAACGTAAAGGGGGATTCGAGCGGCGAATTCGGGACCCGGTTCAGCGATCGGTTGGTCATGATGAGCTCCTGTGCGTTCGGTGCGTTCTCCCGCAGGCACCGCGCCTGCGGGAAGGATGATGCGCCGGGGGCGACGTGGACGACTGCGGGATGCGTCGCGCCCCGGAGCGTCGATTCCGCATCAGTTCTGCTTCAGCGGTTGCTGGTGAACGAGCGCATGGCCGACCTGGTTCGGGATGAAAGCCACCAGCCGGCCGGTGGCGATCAGCGAATAGCCGGCGGCGTCGGCGACGACCCGTATCGACTGCCCGGCGGCGACTGACGCTGCGCTCGCCACGTTGCCGGCGACTCGCACCGACACCTCGGCGCCGGTTGCGATATCGCGCAGAACGATGACGCTTGCGTTGGCGATCGGACGCACCGACGCGACGACGAGTTGAGCGCCGGCCTTGACGATGCCGGCACTGCCCTCGACGATCATCCCCGAGGCGGCGAGCGACGCGCGCGACGCGGCGGCGGACTGGGCCAGGCTGTCCTGGGCGAATGCCGGGGATAGCGCAACGACGATGCAGAGCAGCGAGGCGGCGATCGCGAGCGCGAGCTTGGCTCCGAAGGCAATCGCCCTGGCGTGACGGCTTGGTTTGCGAAGCATGGTGTTCTCCGGTGGTTCGGGTGGGCGGGCCCGGTTGCACCCGCGACGCCGATTCTCCCTTTGCAGTAGCGTATTGCAACACCAGCATATGCGAGTATCATTTATCGATACGCGCGGTCCAGGTCTCCGCGACGGGAGCGACTCCGATGACCGATACCCAGCAGATGATCGACACGCTGAAGCGCCTGCTGAAGAGCCAGGGGCTTACCTATGCTAATGCAGCGGCACGCCTCGGGCTATCCGAAGCGAGCGTGAAGCGGCTGTTCTCGGCGCGGACCTTTACGCTGAAGCGCCTGGACGAGTTCTGCGCCGTGCTCGACATCGACGTGTTCGAGCTCGCGCGACTTGCGCGTGGCCGCACGGCCGAGATGCGCGAGATGACCGACAAGCAGGAGCACGCGCTGGCGCAGGATGCCCGCCTCCTGGGCGTGTTCTACCTGCTGCTGTCCGAGTGGACCGCGGGCGACATCGTCACGCACTACGATG
This sequence comes from uncultured beta proteobacterium, assembly GCA_963701885.1. Classification (GTDB taxonomy): domain Bacteria; phylum Pseudomonadota; class Gammaproteobacteria; order Burkholderiales; family Casimicrobiaceae; genus VBCG01. Next base: position 4,127 of record CAVPBR010000014.1, on the reverse strand, counting down.
TGCCGCGCATCGCGCTGGTCAGGCTGCTGGTCAGGCTGGACCGCCTCGGGCTGATCGAGCTGCTGCCCAACGACCGCGTACGCCTCAAGGTGCCGAAGCGGCTGCGCCTGCACCCGGGAGGACCCATTCACCGCGCCCACGGAAAGCGGGTGATCGACGACTTCACTGCGGCCGAGTTCGACCGCATCGGCGGGCAGTTTCGTTTCGAGTACCGCGAGCTGTCGAAGGCGTCCTACGAGCTGATGCATCGCAGGCTCGAGCGCATCGCCGCCGAATTTCTCGAGCTGGCCGAGCTCGATGCCACGATGCCATCCAGGCAGCGCGAGACGGTCGGACTGCTGCTTGCGATGCGACCGTGGGCGCTGTCGCAGGTGACCGGACTGAAGCCGCGGTCTACTCGGGGAGCGGAGCTTCGGTCGAAGTGACGCGAGCCTCGGCCTGGCCGTGGGCGAAGGTCAATCCGAGCGCGTCGCCCGCGGCGAGCGTACGCGAGTCGGTCACGATGCCGCCTCCCGCGCGCCGGGCAATCGCGTAGCCGCGCTCGAGCACCGCCGCCGGATTGAGATGGGCCAGCGCGTCTGTCGCGCGTTGGAGCTGCGCTGAGCCGCGCGCGAGCTGTTCGCGGCCGGCGCGCGCGAGTCGTGCACCGAACCGCTGCACGGCTTCGGCCCGCTGCGCAAGCTGCGCCGCGGGGTGAACGAGACGCCGTGCTGCGAGATCCAGACGCTGCGCGCGGTTTCCCACCCCATGCGCCCAGGCGCGCGCAAGGCTGCGCTCGAGTTGCGCGAGCGCATCGCGAAGGCTCGCCCGGTCGGGAACGGCTTGGGTCGCCGCCGCGGTGGGGGTCGCGGCGCGGGCGTCGGCAACAAAATCGCAGATCGTGAAGTCGGTCTCGTGCCCGACCCCCGAGATGACCGGCAGCGCAGATTCGAACAGCGCGCGCGCCAGCGATTCCTCGTTGAACGCCCATAGGTCTTCGAGCGATCCACCGCCGCGGCACACGATCAGAACGTCGACTTCGTTGCGCGCATTGGCGGTATGGACTGCAGCGGCGAGTTCGTTGGCTGCGCCCAACCCCTGAACCGGCGCCGGATACACAACCACGCCGACCGACGGATTGCGGCGTGCGAGCGTCGTCAGCACGTCGCGCAAAGCAGCAGCGTGGAGCGAAGTGACGACGCCGACCCGGCGCGGGAAGCGCGGCAGCGCGCGCTTGCGCTCCGGGTCGAACCAGCCCGCAGCCTCCAGCGCCGTCTTCAACTGCAGGTAACGCTCGTAGAGCACGCCCGGACCGGACAGGCGCACGGTCTCGATGGCAAGCTGGAAGTCGCCCCGCGCGTCGTAGATCGTGGGTGTGGCACGCACCTCGACCGCGAGCCCGTCGCGAAGCGCAAGCGCGAGCCCCTGTGCCTTGTGCCTGAAGAAGACGCAGTGGACCTGCGCCGACGCATCCTTGAGGGTGAAATACTGGTGTCCCGAAGCGGCGCGGGCATAGCCGGAGACTTCGCCGCTTACCCAGAGCAACCCCAGGTGGCGCTCCAGCAGGAGCCGCGCCGAGGAAACGAGCAGCGATACGGGCACGATCGCTCCCACGCGCCCCGCTGCGGCCGATGTAGCGGACGTGTCTGCCGCCCTGGGCGCGCCTGCCGGTTCGGCGGGTCCCGCCGGACCCATCCCGCCCGTCGCCATACCGGATCGATCGTGGTGCTTGCGCGGTGCGTCAACCGGCATCGGGCCTCCGAGGCGTTGCGACCGATTCGTTGTTCGACATTTCATCACCGATACTGCTTTTGTCCAGGACAACAAGTCCAACGGGCCCTGTCACACCCCTGTCATCGCCGCCCTCGGGCCGGTACGGCCACGTTGGACTTCGGGCCCAGCTCCAGGCTGATTGGCTATCGGAGTACGTTGAATTCATGGGAATTGTTGTCGACCCGAATTTGGTCAGCCGCTCGATTTCCCTGCCGCGCACACGAGTTAGCGCGCGAATTTACAAGATATACATACTTCTATCCACAAGTTTTGTGGAAAACCGATCCCGGACGAAACCGGGGAGCGCCCGGAGAGCCTTTCCCGGCGCGGTTTTCCGGGGCGCGACCTATTCGCCCTAGCGATTCGGGCAATGACGCAACCGGCACCGCCGGTTAGAATTCCGGTCAGGATGGATTGTTCATGAACAAGCCCGCTCATGCTGCGCCGCAGCATCACCCGCCTGCCACGCCCGCTGCAGCCAATTTCCTCCGCGGGATCGTCGCCGACGACAACGCCCGCGGCACCTACGACGGGCGCGTGGTCACGCGCTTTCCGCCCGAGCCCAATGGCTATCTGCATTTCGGCCACGCCAAGTCGATCATCCTGAATTTCGGCTTGGCGCAAGAGTTCGGCGGCACCTGCCACCTTCGCTACGACGATACCAATCCGCTGAAGGAGGACGTCGAATACGAGGATTCGATCGCCGCATCGGTGCGTTGGCTCGGCTACGACTGGGGCTCGCATCGTTACCATGCCTCCGACTACTACGCCAAGCTCTATGAATTTGCCGAATGGTTCGTGCAGCAGGGCCTCGCCTATGTCGACAGCCAGTCGGCCGAGCAAGTGCGCGCCACACGGGGCACGCTGACGCAGCCGGGCATCGGAGGCCCCTGGCGCGGGCGCAGCGTCGCCGAGAACCTCGACCTGCTGCGCCGGATGCGCGCGGGCGAGTTTCGCGACGGGGCTCACGTGCTGCGGCTGAAGATCGACATGGCAAGCCCGAACCTCAACCTGCGCGACCCGCCGATCTACCGTATTCGTCATGCGACCCACCATCGCACCGGCGACGCGTGGTGCATCTACCCGCTCTACGACTATACGCATTGCATCTCCGATGCGCTCGAGCGCGTCACCCATTCGATCTGCACGCTCGAATTCCAGGATCACCGGCCCCTGTACGACTGGATCATCGGCAAGCTCGCCGACTGCGGGCGTCTTGTGCGCCCGCTGCCGCACCAGTACGAGTTCGCGCGGCTCAACCTGACCTATACCGTGCTGTCCAAGCGGAAGCTGATCGAGCTGGTCCGCGATCGCCATGTCGACGGCTGGGACGATCCGCGGATGCCGACGCTCGTCGCTGCGCGGCGGCGTGGCTACACGCCCGAGGGATTCAGGCTTTTCGCCGAGCGCATCGGTGTCGGGCGCTCCGACGCGTGGATTGATATCGGCATCCTCGAAGATGCGATGCGCGACGACCTCAATTCGCGCGCGCTGCGTCGGCTGGCGGTGCTCGATCCGATCCGGCTCGTCATCGACAACTATCCTGACGAGCAAACCGAAGCCTGCGACGCACCCAACCATCCGCAGCGCCCGGAACTGGGCAAGCGCGCGCTGCCGCTCACGCGCGAACTTTGGATCGAGCGCGACGATTTCCAGGAAGTCCCGCCCAAGGGCTATTTCCGGCTCGCGCCGGGAGCCGAGGTGCGCCTGCGCTATGCGTACATCGTGCGCTGCAGCGGCTTCGAGCGCGATGCGGACGGCAAAGTGAGCGTGGTGCATTGCAGCTACGACCCGGACACGCGCAGCGGCACGCCGGGCGCGGAATCGCGCAAAGTGAAAGGCAACATCCACTGGCTCTCGACCGCGCATGCGGTTCCGGCGGAGGCGCGCCTCTACGACCGGCTGTTTGGCGCTCCAGTCCCCGGCGCGCAGCGCCCGTCCGGGCTCCGCGCGGACGCACCGGCCCAGGACGGGCTGGCGCCCGCGCATGCAAATGTGGTCGCCGGCGAGGACGCCGATGATTCAGGCGACGAGGAGCGTAGCTACCTCGACGATATCAATCTGCAGTCCAAGCGCGTTGTGCGCGCGCTCGTCGAGCCCGCGCTTGCGGCCGCGCCCGCGGAACAGCGTTTCCAGTTCGAACGCCACGGGTATTTCGTGTCGGACCTCGCCGATCACGGCCCTGGCAGGCCCGTTTTCAATCGCTCGGTGACGCTCAGGGATTCCTGGGCCAAGGCGCGCCTCTGAAGCGGTCGGTCGAGCGGCCCGTGCAGCAGTCCTTTTGGTCGCGCCTTCGTGCGCTAATATCAGGATTCATGGGATTGCGGGTAGATCGATGAAGCGGGTCGTCCTTTTCGTCGTCACCAACCTTGCGG
>CAVPBR010000013.1:0-42341 GCA_963701885.1 uncultured beta proteobacterium | reverse complement strand
TGGGTGGATCATGCCCAGGGATCCGCGTGCTTGCGCGGCTCCCTGGCATTGTAGGTCGGAAACGGCCCGGTCGATCGGCTCAGGCGAGGTAGTCGTGGACCACGCTTCCCAGCCCGAGGGTCAGGTCCGAGACCAGGTGCACGCCCGAAACAACCTCGCGCACCGGCAATTGGGCGACAGGCGCCAGCGCATGATGGAAGAGCTCGAGCGCCGCCGGCGCGGTCCATGCGCCCTTCACGGTCACGTTCTCGCAGCGGTAGCGGACGAGCTCGCAGATGCGTGCCTTGCCGTCGACGTGCGGGATGATCTTCAGCAAGAATGCGGGCGCCGCAAGCGCCGCGGCGATCGGAGCCGTATCGAGCGTCCGGTGCTTGTAGCCCATCGTCGCGACCGCGACCCTGATGCTGCCGTAGTCGAGCGTTCCGACGAGCGTGTCCTTTTCGACTTTGAGCGACGGCGAGGCGAGCTTCTTGGGAAAGCCCCACAGTTCGCGGCCGCCTGCGATCGGCGCCTCGTCGTCCAGGTACATCGCATGGACATAGCCGCCGGCTTCGCCCTTCAGGCGCACCGGGATGACCTGCCCTGATTCGGTGTAGTCGCCGAATCCGGTCGAGTTCGGCATCCGGATGAATTCGTACTTGACAAGCGGTTCTGTGATCTCGAGCGGCTCGGGAACGACTGCACGCAGCGCGTCAAGGTCGGTTCGATAGGTCACCGTGAAGAATTCGCGATCGACGAACCGGTACGGCCCGGGCGGATACGCCGGATTGGTGAGAGGCATCGCGAACGCGCGACTTCGAACTTCTTCGATCTTCATTGAGCGGGCCCTTTAGTCGCGCCGCCCGCTGCGGGCGACGTCGTTTTTCGATGACAGGCGATCGGCCGATCGGGACGCGCCGGCGATGATCGCATGGCGACGCTGTCGCGCCGCAGAGAGGCAGACAGCCTCGGACGCGGAGAATTCCCTGCCGTCGTTCGCTCAGGCCTCCGGACTGACAATTCAGGTGGGACTTGCGATACTTCGCCCGGTTGCAGGTGATCTTCGTCCATGGAGGAAGGCTATGAAAGTGCTGTCGCGCGTAGTGCTTGCGCTGATCGTTGCGCTTGGGCTCGGCTCGGCTGGTGCGTCGACGAATTCGACCGACATTACGCGACATCTGGTGGAACCCCGCGGAGTCCGGCTGGGGTGTGAATATCATCCTGCAAAACGATGTCGCGTTCATGACCTTCTTCGTCTACGACACGACCAGCACGCCGATCTGGTACACCTCGGACATTCATTACCAGGGCGTCGATGGAAACGGCGCGCTCGTCTGGACCGGCAATCTCTACGCGACGACAGGTCCATGGTTCGGCGGATCCTTTCCGCCGTCGAGTGTCACCCGGCGCCTCGCCGGTACGGCGAGCTTCACGCTGACGAGCATCGACCAGGCGACGCTCAGCTTTTCCGTCGACGGCGTCGTCGTCACCAAGACCCTGGAACGGCAGACTTGGACCAACGAGGATTACACCGGAACCTACGTCGGAGGATTCTCGGTGCAATTCTCGTCCTGCAATCCGGCGTCGCTCAACGGCCTGCAGGAAGAAGCCGGCACGATGTCCGTGAGCCAGAACGGCTCCAGCATCTCGCTCCTCCTCGCGAGCGCGAGCGATACCTGCTCGTTCAACGGGACGTACACACAGACCGGAAAGCTTGGTCAGGTCGACGGAAGCTACAGTTGCGCCTCGGAAATCAGCGGCAGCTTCAGCGCCGTCGAGATGAACCCGACGATCAGCGGCTTCACCGCCCGCATCAGCGGCCAGAACCAGCTCTGCAACTTTTCCGGAACATTCGGCGGCATCCGGCGCGCGCAGTAGCACTCGACGAGCAGGCGCAGTTGCGCGCGGGTCAGGACGCCGCGCACCCTTTCGTCGCTTCTTGCCGTTGCGCTCGCAAATCTCGGCTTGCCACCCGTCATTACCTCTGGCAGCGCCGGAGCCCGACACAATATCGGACTGCACAGGATGAGTTTTGACTTACAGATCAAAAGAAACGGCCCCGCCTGGGGGCCGTCCATTGCTTGTCGTGGTGGAGGTGGCGAGAATCGAACTCGCGTCCGGAAGCTCTCTGCAGTCAGGACTACATGCTTAGTCTCGTCGTTTGGCTCTTATTCCCCCGACGCCGGCGGACAGGCTGCGGGGAAACCAGTCACCTTGCTTTAGCGCTTCATCCAAGTGACCCGGATCAGGCGCGATCGCTCGTAATGTCCCCGCTGCGGCTCGCGGTATTACCCGCTTGCCGCCCGGGCTGAGCGCCGCCCGGTGCGAGGTCCGGCGGGATTAAGCCGCCAGAGCGTATGCTTCGTCGTTCGCAGTTAAGTTTGCGATTGCTCGAGTTTAACGAGGACAAGCGCCTCGGCATGCCCCGCGCTGCTTCAATACCCCCGTCGAAACCAGTACACCCCCGGTAGCGATGCGGGCCGCCGGCCAGAAGCCGGCAAGCGCTGGAATCTGCGATGATACCAAAGTTATCGTTTCGCCTACACGCGAATCAGCCTATCGCTGCTACGCGCAATCGCTGCCCGGCGGTAGGCTCGTCGGTATCTCGACGCGATTCCCGGAGGCAGGCGATGAAACTCCATGTTGCAGCAGTGATGGCAGTTGTGGCATTTGCGCTCGGCGCCTGCAGCGAAGCCGGCAGCGGCCATGCGGGTACCACGGTGCTTGGCTATCCGGCGCCTCTCTCAGAGCCGGCGGCGACGCTGTCTGCTCCGGCGGCAGCGCACGATTACGGGCCGATACCCTCGACGGCCAACCATCTCGCGCCAGGCACCGACGCGCAGGCGGCGCTCGCCGCGGACGCACAGGCCGCCGCCGCGGCCACGAGACCTCGGGCGGTCAGCGCCCGGCGTGATCGAGGCTCGCGCTTAACGTTTGTCCAGGCGTCCGGGCATTCGGCGAAGGACCCGACAAAAGAGACGCCGCTTTTGGGGCGGCGTCGAGGTCCCCTCGCTTGGGCACGAGGGGGAGGGAGACGTTGCCTGCCTCAAGGCAGGCAGGTAAATCCTCGTTTCAGCGCTCGCGCTGGCGCGTTGGCTTCTCACGCGGCAGATCGAGTCTTCCCGGAATCATCGCGCCCAGCAGCGTGAACACTACGAACAGCACGACATTGCCGAAGAACAGTATTTGCGCGAGCGCAAATGTCGCGGCGTCGGAGACCATCACGCCGAAGAGCCCGCTCGCAACAGCGAGAAGCAGAAAGACGAATCCCCATTTCAGCATTGGCAAGGTTCGGGCGGAAGTCTCAAGACGTTGCGTAGCCCACTCAGGCCTTCGCATAGCCGGTAATGAGGTGACTTTAGGCGGCGAATGGGGCGAGCGCATATCGGCGCGCCGCCGAACCTGCTGTCGGACAAACTCCGACACCCGCCTCCGGGAGGGCCGCCATCGGCGCTGCGGCGCCCGCGGTATAGTGTGGCTGCCCGACCGCCCTCCCTGGCCGATCGGGACTCTGTCCCGTCGCAGCGATGAAGCGCCTGCTCCCCCTCCGTGTCCTGCTGCCGCTAGCGCTGGGCATGGTCGTATCGCTGGCGATCCTGGGTTTCGCCGAAATCGGCTACCAGCGGCTGGAATTTGCCAATCACGCGATGTCGACGGCGCTGGAGATGGAGACCGTCGTCAACGAGACCCTTGCGCTGATCGTCGACGCTGAGTCGAGCCAGCGCGGGTACCTGCTGACGGGCGATACTTCGTATCTCAAGCCCTACAAGGTGGCGATTCTGAAGATCGACGCCACGTTTGCGCACTTGCGCGATCTGGTAGGCGTCAATGGCACGACGTCGATGGCCGCGCATACCGACCACCTGAACGCGCTGATCGGCGAAAAGCTGAACGACCTCGAGTCGACACTGGCCCTGAATGACCGCAATGGGCGCGACGCGGCCCACCAGTTGATCGACACCGGTGTCGGGCAGCGGCTGATGGAGCAGATTCGCGCCGAGGCGCGAAGCATCCTCGACGAATTGCAGCTTTCCGCGCAGCGCGGGGGAATGCGCTGGGCGAGTGACATCGAATTCGGCCGTGTCGGCATGCTGACGATGACCGCATTCACCATGGCGTTGCTGTTCGTCGTAATGGCGCTGGCACGACGCGAGATCGCCGCGCGCGAGGCGAAGCGGCGCATGCTGCTCGAAGAGCAGCACCGGCTGGAGAGCGAGGTCGCCGCGCGCACCGCGGAACTGTCCGAGCTCTCGACCTATCTGCAGACGGTGCGGGAAGAGGAGAAATCGAGGCTCGCGCGCGACATCCACGACGACCTCGGCGCAATCCTGGTGGGTGCCAAGATGGACGTGGCCTGGGCGTCGCAGCGCTGTAAAGGCGCTGTCCCCGAGGCCGCAACCAAGCTCGATCGAGCGCTGACCATCCTCGACGAAGGGGTCGAGATGAAGCGCCGCATCATCGAGGAGTTGCGCCCGACGCTGCTCGACAACCTGGGCCTCGCTCCGGCGCTCGACTGGCAGGTCCGGCAGACCTGCGAGCGGGCGGGACTCGCCTGCGACCTGAATCTGGGTGAATTGACATTACCGCCCGAAGTCTCGATCGCGCTGTATCGGATCGTCCAGGAAGCGCTGACCAATGTCGTCAAGTACGCGAATGCGCGGCATGTGAGCGTCGACCTGGTCCGCGACGCCGAAGGGGTCTCGCTGATCGTGCAGGACGACGGCCGCGGACTTCCGGTAGGGGCGGTCAACGATCGGCTGTCGCATGGGATCGTCGGCATGCGCCAGCGGGTGCGGGCGCTGAACGGCGAGTTCAGGATCAATGGACGCCCCGGCGCAGGAACGACAATTGAGGTCATCATTCCCCTCACCGCGGCGGAAGGTGAGCCGGAGAGCGAGTCCGCGCAGACGATGCGGGTCCGCAGCGTGGCGGGCTCTCCCGCCGACTAGCGCCCGCCTTCAGTGCGCGTCGGCGACCCGCTCGGCAGCCAGACGCTCGAGCACCTCCCGCACGCGATGGTATTCGTGTGCCTTGTCGAAGAAGTGATCGGCGCCCAGCGCGAGACTCTTGGCTCGATACTGGGGAAACGCGTAGTTGGTCAGCACGATCACCTTGACATGCTGCGGCCGGCGCGAGATCAGCGCGCGCAGTACACCCAGCCCGGTGCCATGACGAAGCTGCAGATCCAGCACCATCACGTCCCAGGGCGCTGCGCCCAGCATGCCGATCGCGGCCTGTTCACTTTCAGCGTGGCCGACGATCTCGATCCGGCCGGGGTCGGCGATCGACTCGGCCAGACGTTCGCGGATCAGCGGCGAATCCTCGACCAGCAGCACCCGCAGCGGCGGGTCGCCGGTCGGAGCGTTGGCGAAACCGGCATGGCGCTGATCGTTCACTCGATCAATCCGTTCTTGATGGCGTAATAGGTGAGATCGGCGTTCGACTTCATCGCCATTTTCTCGAGGATTCTGGTCCGGTAGGTGCTGACGGTCTTCACCGACAGGTTCAATTCGCTGGCGACCTTCGACACCGGTGCACCAGACGCAAGCTTGCAGAAGATCTGGAATTCCCGCTGCGACAGCTCCGCATGCAGTGGCTGCGTCGCATCGCCATTGACCCCTTCGGCGAGGATCTGCGCCAGCGCGGGACTCACGTACTTCCGGCCCTGGACGACCGTGCGAATGGCGCCGACGAGCTGTGTCGACGCCGCCACCTTGCTGACATAGCCTGCGGCGCCAGCGCGCAGAAGGTTGACCGCATACTGCTCCTCGCCATACGCGGAGAGCATCAGCACCGGCAGGTCGGGCTTCACGTGGCGCAGCAGGCGCAGCGTATCGATGCCGTTCTTGTCGGGCATCGAGATGTCGAGCAGGACGACGTCGAAATCGCCCTCGCGGACCGCAGCAACCGTCTCCGTCCCGGTCGCGGCCTCACCCGCGATCTCCATGTCGGCCTGATCGGCGATGAACTGGCGCAATCCCGCGCGCACGATCGCGTGATCGTCTGCGATCAATATCCGGATCATCGGGCTTCCGCTGACGCGCGAATCTCCCGATTCTAGCCTAGCCGGTCGCGACGCCAGCATTGGCTTCCGCCTGGTAGGCAGTGAGGCGGTTGTACAGGGTCTTGAGGCTTACGCCCAGTATTTCGGCGGCACGCCGCTTGTTGCCGCGGCAGTGGTCGAGGGTCGCGAAGATCGCCTGGCGCTCCATCGCGGCGAGCGACATGCCCACCGGCACGCGCAGGCATCGGTCCGCAGCCGGCGCAGGCGCACCCTGCCCAACTTCGAGCTCGAGCGTGTCCGCGGCGAGGATGAACGCGCGATGCACGGCGTTTCTCAACTCGCGCACGTTCCCGGGCCAGTGGTAGCCGCGAATGGTCGCAAGCGCCGCTGGCGACAGGCTCTTGGCAGTTCTCGCCTCGGCATTGAGCTCCTGCAGGAAGTGTGCCGCCAGTCCTTCGGCGTCGTCTCCGCGATTGCGCAATGGCGGAAGCTCGATCGGAAATACCGCGAGGCGATACATCAGGTCTTCGCGCAGGAACCCCTGGCGCACGGCTTCGCGCACGTTGCGATTGGAAGCAGCGAGCACGCGCACGCTCACCGCGACGTCGGCATCGCCGCCGACGCGGGTAAGACGCCCGGCTTCGAGCACGCGCAAGAGGCGCACCTGCATCTGGACCGGCATTTCGGTAATCTCGTCGAGGAAGAGCGTCCCCCGCTCGGCGCGCTCGAAGCAGCCGCGGTGCTGACGCTCGGCGCCGGTGAATGCGCCACGCTCGTGCCCGAAAAGCTCGGCCTCGATCAGATTGGGCGGAATCGCTCCACAATTGACTGCGACGAACGGATGCCGCGCACGCGGACTGCGCTCATGGATCGTCCGCGCCACGAGCTCCTTCCCGCAACCCGATTCGCCCGCGACGAACACGGTTGCTTCGCTCGGCGCGACCCTCTCGACCATCCGGTACACCGCGTGCATCGCCGGCGAATCCCCGTGCAGGCGGCCGAAGCGTCCGAGCAATGGCGCTTTCCGCGGTCGCGCTGGCGTCGCAAAGGACAGCGTGACCGGCGGTTCGTCATTCGCGGCGTGAATCGAAACGGCGTCGTGCGGCATGCAGGGCCTCGCGCGGAGTGGGCATGGCGATTGATGGATGCTAGGGAAAAGTCCTTGCGCCACGTATCGGAGCGCTGCCGATGCTGGTGTCGAGGTTTGTCCTACACCGGGCGATCTGGGCTACATTACGAGCCGGCATCGATCCGCCCTCACGCAATGACACCGCTCATTCCAATCATCCTGTCCGGCGGTGCCGGTACGCGACTGTGGCCGCTCTCGCGCGAGACCGCGCCCAAGCCGTTCATGCAGCTCCCAGATGGCGAAACGCTGCTCGCCAAGACCGCGTCGCGCGCATACGCACTTCCAGGCGTCGACGCGCTGCTGACGGTTACCAACCACAGCTATTACTTGGCTACCCGGGACACCTACGCTGGGGTGCACGCAGCCTCTGCGCCGCCGACCCTCTACCTGCTCGAGCCTTTCGGGCGCAATACCGCGCCGGCGATTGCGCTTGCGGCGCTGTGCGCCAAAGCGCGCGGCCGCGCGAACGCAGTGCTGCTCGTCATGCCTTCCGACCACCTGATTCGCGACCAATCGGCATTCGCCGCGGCAGTCGAGCGGGCGAGCTCACTTGCGGCGGGCGGCGCACTCGTCACTTTCGGTGTCACCCCGGCGCAGCCGGAGACCGGCTTTGGCTACATCGAATGCGGCGAGGCGATCGCCGCCGCCGAGGGCACCGCGCCGGCGGCATTCCGCGCACGGCGGTTCGTTGAGAAACCGTCGCAGGAGCGCGCCCGCGAGTATCTTGCCGCCGGCCACTACGTCTGGAATTCAGGCATGTTCGCGTTCACCGCCGACGCGATCCTGGACGCCCTTGCGCGGCACGCGCCAGGGGTGCTCGCCGCGGTGCACCCCGTTGCGCAAGCGCTGCAGGGCCTTTCCGACGCCGCGATGCTCGAGATCGACGCCGGGCTGTTCGCGGCGGTTCCCGACATCTCGATCGACTATGCGGTGATGGAGCGCGCCGCCGAAGCGGGCGAGGTTGTCGTCGTCCGCGGCAGCTTCGACTGGAGCGATATCGGCTCGTGGCAGGCAGTGGCTGCACTGACTCCCGCCGACGAGAACGGCAATCGTGGTCAGGGCGAGCGCGTCGCAATCGCTACCCGCGGGACCTACGTGCACGCGCCCAATCGGGTCGTCGCGACGGTCGGCGTCGAGAACCTTGTCATCGTCGACACGCCGGACGCGGTGCTCGTCGCACACCGCGATCACCTGCAGAAAGTGAAGGAGGTCGTCGGTGAACTGAAGGTGCGGGATCACGACGCCTACAGGCTGCATCGCACGGTGACTCGGCCCTGGGGCACCTACACGGTGCTCGAGGACGGTCCGCGATTCAAGATCAAACGCATCGAGGTTCGGCCCGGTGCGGCGCTGTCGCTGCAGCTCCACCACCGCCGCAGCGAACATTGGGTCGTCGTGGCCGGCGTCGCCCACGTCACCAACGGCGAGCGTGAATTCGACGTGCACCCGAACCAGTCGACCTATATCCCGGTCGAGACGCGACATCGGCTCGAGAACCGCGGCGGCGAGCCGCTGGCAATCATCGAGGTCCAGTGCGGCGACTACCTGGGCGAGGACGACATCGTCCGCTACGACGACCGCTACGGCCGCACGAAATCGGGGTCGGAGCCGCAATAATCGCGATCTGGCGGCGATCGGGGCGCGCGGCGCGCGGCCGTCCGCAACCGCCTGCCGGTTCAATCGCCTGGCGGTTTCGCGGGAGAGGCGGTGGGGGCGCGCACGGCGCCCGGTCGTCCGCAATCGCCTGCCGGCGGGTGCCCGGCGCGACGTCGCTCGAGGACATCCTGCCCCTCATGTTCCTGTCGGGCTCGCTCGTCGCGCCACCCGCGACTGCACGCGCTACCACGGGCGCCGTGCCCGCCCCCACCGCCGCCCCCTCGGAACCGGTTCGGCGCAGCGTCGCAGCGTCGTCGCAGTATCCGCACCGCGTATCGTCGCAGCATCGCCGCAGCGCCGTAGAGCATCCGCGTCGCTCGCACCATCGCTGCGTTCGGTCGCCGGCGCATGGCAAGGCACTGCGCGCGGCGCCTGTGGCGCAGTCGGCGCAAAGCGGGTGGCGCGGCAAGCGAGCCCGACGGGAACATCAAGGGCAGGATGTCCTCGAGCGAAGTCGCGCCGGGACCCGCTCGCCGACGCGGGTGCGCCGCCGAAGTCGTGCGCAGTGCCTTGCCGTACGCCGGCGACCGAACGCGCAGCGGCGAACACGTGGCGGCGGCGATCACGCGGCGGCGGCGATCACACGGCGGCAGGCGCGCGGCCACTGCGGCTGGTCGTGTAGATGCCGCCAAGAATGAGGGCGATGCCGGCGACGTGATAGCCCGCGATGCTTTCGCCCAGCACCGCCCAGGCGAGGACCACGCCGAACACCGGCATCAGATGCACGAACAGCCCCGCAACGCCCGCGCCAAGGCGCTCGACCCCGCGGTTCCAGAACACATACGCGAGCACCGACGAAAACAGCGCCACGCTGACAAGCGCGAGCGTCCCAGTCCAGGTCCAGACCATCGGGTGTCCGGTCGCAGTTTCGATCAGGTAGAACGGGAACACCGCAACATCGCCAAAGCAGGCGATGACGAACAGGAACGACAGCATCGGCATGCCTGGAGGACGGAAGCGCAATCCGATTGTGTAGAGCGCCCACATCGCCATCGACAACACGATCAGCAGGTCTCCGCCGTTCAGGCGCAGAGCAACGAGCGCAGCCGGCGATCCGCGCGACAGGATCGTGAGCACGCCGGCGAGCGAGATCGCTACTCCGGCGAAGCCGATTGGCGACATGCGCTCGCGCAGCAGGATCCACGACAGCACCACGATCAGCACCGGGATGAACGAATTGAGGATCACGCCGTTCACCGCAGTCGTGTAGTGCAGACCGAGATAAGCGAGCGCGTTGTGGATGCCGACGCCGACCACCCCGAGCCCTGCCAGCGCCTTCCAGTGGCGCCGGATCGTCGCCATGTCGCGCGCGAGCCCTGGCAGGGAGAACGGCGCGAGGATCACGATCGCAAATAGCCACCGGTAGAAGGTCATCGCCAGCGGCGGAATGTCGCCGGAGAGCCCGCGCCCGACGATCCAGTTGAGCGACCAGAACAGCGGCGCGAGGGCCAGCAGCGCGATCGACGAACTGCGTCCGCTGCGCGCAGTGACGGCGCTCATCGCCAAATTATCGCACGCGCTTCGCCGCGTATAATCTACGCCGACGACCGATTCACCGCTCGATGCGCATGCCGACGGCCCCGACCGATGCTGCGACGGCCGCCGCGCCCGCCTCGGCCGCTCGCATACCCGCAGCGCCTGCCTCGGAAGGCCGCGCGCCTGCCGCAGCGTCCACCCCAACCACAAATCCGCTGACGGCGCTACCGCGCTTCGTTCGTGCGTTGCCTGAAGCTGGTTCGCGCATAACGCTGCCTGCGCTGGCCGGGTCGGCCGACGCGCTCGCGCTGGCCCAGGTAGCGCTCGCTGCGCGCGAAGCACAACGGACGCTGGTGATCGTGTGCGCCGACGCGCACGCGGCTGCGCGCCTTGCCGGCGAGATCGGATGGCTTGCGCCGTCGGTTTCGCAGTGCGTGTTTTCCGACTGGGAAACGCTTCCCTACGACCATTTCTCACCGCACCAGGACCTCGTTTCGGAGCGGCTCGCGACGCTCTACCGCGTCAGCCGCGGCGAATGCGACGTCGTGTTCGTCGCGGTGCAGACTGCGCTCTACCGGCTCGCGCCGCCGGCATTCATCGCGGCACATACGTTCTTCCTGACCCAGGGCCAGCGGCTCGATGTCGACGCACTGCGCACGCAACTCGCGCTCGCCGGCTACGCGCATGTAACTCAGGTCGTGTCGCCCGGCGAGTTCTCGATCCGGGGCGGCCTGATTGATCTCTATCCGATGGGCTCGCCGCTGCCCTACCGGCTCGATCTCTTCGGAGACGACATCGAGAGCATCAAGACCTTCGACGTTGACACCCAGCGCACTCTCTACCCGATGCGTGACCTGCGGCTGTTGCCAGCCCGCGAATTCCCGCTCGACGACGAAGGACGGGCGCGCTTCCGCGGGCGCTTCCGCGAAGTATTCGAAGGCGATCCGTCGCGCTCGGCCCTTTACAAGGACATTTCCTCCGGCGTCGTTCCAGGTGGCATCGAATATTACCTGCCGCTGTTCTTCGATTCGACCGCGACCCTTGCCGATTACGTTCGGCCCGGTGCGATCGTTGCCCTCCATGGCGACGTGCAGGCCGCGATCGAGCGCTTCTGGCAGGACACCGAGGCGCGCTACCGATTGCTGAAGGGTGACCGGGCCCGCCCGCTGCTGCCGCCGCCGACGTTGTTCCTGCCGCAGGACGAGTTCAACGCCAGGCTGAAGCCTTTCGCGCGGATCGTGGTCCCCCAGGACAATGCTCATGCAGTGCCGCTACCAACCGCGCCGGTCCGGCGCCTGCCGTCCGTGCAGGTCAACCGGCGCGCCGACGATCCCCTCTCTGCGCTCAAGCACGTCGTCGCGATGCTCGACGGCCGCATGCTGATCGTGGCCGAGGGACCCGGGCGCCGCGAAACGATGCAGCAGTTCTTCGCGGAATACGGCTTCCAGCTGGCGATCGTCGAATCGTTCGCCGAATTCGCTGCGGGAGACGCGAAGGTATCGCTGTGCGCTGCACCGCTCGAGGCGGGCTTCGCGTGGCCCGGCGCGCGCCTCGCATTTGTTACCGAGGCCGAGCTGTACGCGAATGTCGTTCGCCGCGGCAAGGCGGACACCGCACGCCGCTCGAACGTCGAAGCCATGGTGCGCGACCTGTCCGAGGTGCGCATCGGCGACCCCGTCGTCCACGAGGAGCACGGCATCGGGCGTTACCTGGGTCTGGTCACGCTCGACGTCGGCGACGGGGCGACGGAGTTCCTCGAGCTCAAGTACGCCAACGACGCCAAGCTCTACGTGCCGGTGTCGAACCTGCACGTGATCAGCCGCTATAGCGGCGCCTCACCGGAAGCGGCGCCGCTGCACGAGCTCGGCAGCGGACAGTGGGAGAAGGCGAAGCGCAAGGCCGCCCGGCAGGCGCACGACACGGCCGCCGAGCTCCTGAACCTGTATGCGCAGCGCGCCGCCCGCAACGGTCACGTGTTCACATTCAGCCCACACGAATACGAGGCCTTTGTGGAAGGCTTCGGCTTCGAGGAGACCGCCGACCAACGCGCGGCAATCGAGGCGGTGATCGCCGACCTCACGTCGGGACGGCCCATGGATCGGCTGGTCTGCGGCGACGTCGGCTTCGGCAAGACCGAAGTCGCCCTGCGCGCGGCGTTCATCGCGCTCGCCGACGGCAAGCAGGTCGCGGTGCTGGTGCCGACGACGCTACTTGCCGAGCAGCACCTCCAGGTGTTCTCGGATCGCTTTGCCGACTGGCCGGTCAAGCTCGCCGAGCTGTCGCGCTTTCGCTCGACGAAGGAGGTGAAGGCCGCGCTGGACGGGCTCGCGTCCGGCGATATCGACCTCGTCATCGGCACGCACAAGCTGATCCAGTCGGATGTCAGATTCAAGAGCCTGGGACTCGTCATCATCGACGAAGAGCACCGCTTCGGCGTAAGGCAGAAGGAGCAGTTGAAGCGCCTGCGGGCAGAGGTCGACGTGCTCACGCTGACGGCGACGCCGATTCCGCGAACCCTCGCGATGTCGCTCGAGGGCATTCGCGATTTCTCGGTCATTGCCACCGCGCCGCAGCGCAGGCTCGCGATCAAGACCTTTGTCGCGACGTATTCGACCGGGATCGTTCGCGAAGCGGCGCTGCGCGAGCTGAAGCGCGGAGGCCAGATCTACTATCTGCACAACGAAATCGATACGATCCGCACCACGGCCGAGCGGCTCGCCGCGTTGCTCCCTGAGGCGCGCATCGCGGTCGCACACGGCCAGATGGCCGAGCGCGAGCTCGAACAGGTAATGCGCGACTTCTATGCGCAGCGGGTGAACCTCCTCGTCTGCTCGACGATCATCGAGACCGGCATCGACGTGCCGACCGCCAACACGGTCATCATCGATCGCGCCGATCGTTTCGGCCTCGCCCAGTTGCACCAGCTCCGGGGACGCGTCGGACGCTCACATCACCAGGCGTATGCCTATATGCTGACGCCGCCCCAGGACGCGCTTTCCGCCCGGGCGAAGAAGCGCCTGGAGGCGATCCAGATGATGGAAGACCTGGGTTCGGGTTTCTTCCTCGCGATGCACGACCTGGAGATCCGCGGGGCCGGCGAAGTGCTGGGTGACGAGCAGTCCGGCGAAATTCAGCAGATCGGCTTTCAGCTCTATTCCGACATGCTGAAGGCCGCCGTCGCCGCGCTCAAGGCCGGCCGCGAGCCCGATCTTTCGCAACCGCTGGGCGTCACGACCGAGATCAATCTGCATGTTGCAGCGCGATTGCCGCAGGACTACTGCAGCGATATCCACGAGCGCCTCGTTCTCTACAAACGCCTTGCGAGCTGCGACTCCGAGGCCGACCTCGAGGCCCTGCGCGAGGAACTGGTCGACCGCTTCGGGCCGACGCCCGAGCCCGCACGCGCGCTCGTCGCCTGCCACCTGCTGCGGCTGGCCGCGCGTCGGCTGGGCGTGCTCAAGGTCGACTCGGGCACTGAGCGCACCACACTGCAATTCGTCAAGACCCCGCCTTTCGATCCGGCCACGCTGATCGTGCTGGTCCAGAAGGACGGGCGCGTACGTCTCGCCGGGCCCGATCGCGTCCGTATCGAGCGCGCGGCACCCACGCTTGCCGATCGCGTCGAGCTTGTGCAGGGCTTCCTCGCCCGCCTCGCATGACGGAACGCGATACCGTGCGGCGCATGCTCCCGCGGACGCCACCAGATTCGACGCTGCCGCACCGGCCGACGCGATGAGCGTTTCGCTCCCACCGCAGGTTCACGTCTTCGTCCGCGACTGGCTCTCGGCCAACCACGTCATCCTGAAGGAGCGCAGCGGCTGCGTCGTCATAGACTCGGGCTATGCCAAGCACGTACCCCTGACGCTTGCGCTCGTCGCGTCGCGGATGGGGCTAGATGGCAGTCCGCTGTCGAAGCTTGTCAACACCCATTGTCATTCGGACCACATGGGCGGCAACGCCGCGCTGAAGCGCGCCTATGATTGTGCGCTGGCAATACCCGAGGGTGAAGCGCGGGCCGTCGCCGCGTGGGACCCGCGCGCGTTGCTCCTCGACTACGCCGGCCAGCGCGCCGAGCGCTTTATAGCGGATGAATTCCTGCGGGCCGGCACGACGCAGCGCTGGGGCGGCCTCGAATGGCGGGCGATCGCGGCGCCGGGCCATGCGATGGGAGCGCTCGTGTTCCACAACGCCGAGCACGGAATCCTGATTTCGGGCGACGCGCTGTGGGAGAACGGTTACGGCCTTGTCATGCCCGCGGAGTTCGATCCGGCAGCACTGCCCGCGACGCGCGCGACGCTCGAAGCCCTGGCGCAGCTCGACGTACGCTGCGTCATTCCCGGCCACGGCGAGCCCTTCACCGACTTCCAGGCAGCGGTTGAGCGCGCCTTGCGCCGCACCGCGGCCTTCGAGGCCGACCCGCTGCGAGTCGCCGGCCACGCGCTGAAGGTGATTCTGATGTTTTCGCTGCTGGACCGCGAGCGCATGACACTCGCGCAGATTCCCGATTATGTTGGGCGCGTCGGGATCTTCAGAGACTTCAATGCGTGCTATTTCAAACGCTCGCCGGAAGCGCTCGCCGAATGGCTGGTGAACGATCTCGTGCGGGTAGGCGCGGCGCGGCGAGAGGACGGCGATCTAGTGCCGGCGTAGCCGCTCGCGCGCCCGGTCGTCCGCAACCGCCTGCCGGCGACGGAACGCGTGCCGGCAACCGGACCCGCGACGGCGGCCAAGCGAGGCGCGTGCCACGTGCCTACTTGAGATACCCCTCAAAAGGGATCTCGAGCGTCACCTTGTCGGCAGGAGCAAGCGGCAGACCCGCCGTCATCCCCCAATCCGAGCGCCTGATCGTCGCGGTGGCATCGCCGCCACACATGGGCTTCTGGTTGAATGGCTGCGGCTGGCAGACGAAATCGGTAACCGCGAGTTCAACGGGCTTGGTGACCCCCAGCATCGTCAGTTCTCCATTGACGCTGACGACGCGGTCACCTTCGAAGGTTACGTTCGACGACTTGAACGTGATCGTCGGGTACTTCGCAACGTTGAAGAATCGGTCGCCCTTGACTATCGCATCCAGTCGTTCGCTATGGGTACGAACCGAAGCCGCGTCGATGGTGACCTCGACGCTGCCGCGCTTTTCCGCCCGGTCGAGCGAGACCTGCCCGGTCATCGTCTCGAAGCGTCCCCGTTGCGTCGAGATGCCGAGGTGACGCGTCAGAAAGCTCGGCTCCGAATGGGCTCCGTCGAGAACATAGATCTCATCTGCCAGCGCGGGATTGGCAGCGAACCCGGTCACGAGGGTGACGGCTGCAATGGATAGGGCGGTGCAAGTGCGCGGACTCACAGCGGGGTACCTTTCGTCGCGTTGGCGAAGTATTGGCGAAGCATCGGCCAAGTATAGTATGGTAAAGCGCAAACGATCGCAGCCGCGTGCGGCGCGAGAGGGATCATGCCGGTGGCGCAAGTACCATGCGCAGCTTGACGATCACGTCATTCGCGACGGTGGCGGGATCGGCCCATTCGCCTTCGCCAATCCGGTAATCCAGACGCCTGATCGCAAAGCTCCCTTCCGCGACCCGATTGCCGCTCGCATCCGCCTTTACGACAATGGGGACGATGCAATCATGCGTGATGCCCTTGAGCGACAGCAGGCCGACCACGTCGTAGCGGTCGCCACCGCGGCTTGCAATCGACGTCGACGCGAAATGCGCAACTGGAAACCGCGCGGTGTTGAACCACTGGGGTCCGCGCGCCGCGTTCTCCGAGTCTTCGCTCGCGAAATCGATGCTCGCCAGGTCGACGTCGATCACGGCATGCGAGCGGGCAAGTGCCGCGGGGTCGAAATCCACGTCAGCGTGCCATTTGCGGAAGCGCCCGTTGAAATGCACGCCCATCTGGGACAGCGTGAACGCGATCTCGCTGCGCCCTGCAACAACGCTGGCACCGGAGACCTGCCGGGTGGCCAATACCGGCGCGGCAACGCCCCCGGTGGTCGCAGCAGCCGCGAGTTGCATCGTGACCACCAACACCGCCAGCGCGAGCACGGCGATCGGCACCGGCCGAATTCCCGGCAGGCCTTGCGGCGTGGGATTCCTGGTCAACATCGCTCGCGGGTCTTCTCGGTAGGTCCAAGCGCCGGAAGCATCCGGATCAGTGCCGCGTCGCGGTCGCCGAAATGGTGCTTGAGCGCGGCCGCGACATGGACACAGACCAGCGCGAACATCAGCGAGTTCAATGTGACGTGGACCACCTTGAGCGCATCTGCAAGCGCCCGGTCCTTCAGGACGAGGTCAGGGAGGGGGAAGATACCGAGGTATACCACCTGCACCCCGGTCGCCGAACTGTAGACCCACCCGGAGACCGGTATCGCGAAGAGCAGCGCGTAGAGCGCCGAGTGCGATATCGATGCGGCGTGCCGCTGCCAGGCGGGCATTGCAACCGGAGGCGGCGGCGGGTGGAACCGGCGCCACGCGAGTCGGATCCCGGTCAGCAGAAAGATCGTGATACCGATCGACTTGTGAACCAGATACCAATGCAGCTTGCGCGGCGAGATCGGAAGCGGAACCATCGACAGTCCCAGGGTCAGGTTGGCGACAATCAGGAGCGCCGTCGCCCAATGCAAGGCGATGGCCGCGTTGCTGTACCTCCCGCTCGTCATCGGGGCCCGGTCCGTTCACGCTCTGTCACAAGAGTGAGTGATAACAGTTCGGCGGGTCAAGCATTCCGCTGCGTCGGACGCGTCGCGGGTGTCGACCGCTTCAAGGTCCAATTCCTGGCGATCGCGCCGTCGCGCGCCCGACGTGGCCGACGATGGGTCTACCCGCCCTGCGCGAGTGCAGCGACGAAAGTCCGCACGCCATCCAGCAACATCTGCACCGCCAGCGCCGTCAGCACCAGTCCCATCAGGCGCTCGACCGCGATCATTCCGCGCTCGCCCAGCACGCGCTGCAGGCGGTATGCGGCGAGCAGGACCAGCGTCGTGATCGCCATTGCGACCGTCAACGCGGCGATCCAGGCGACGCGATGCGACGGATCGCGCGAGACCATCAGCATCACGGTCGCCAGCGCCGAAGGTCCCGCGATCGCGGGTATCGCGAGCGGAACGACAAACGGCTCGGTGCCCGGCGGATCGCCGAACACACCTTCCGGATGTTTGAATACCATCCGCAACGCGATCAGGAACAGGATGATGCCGCCGGCGATCGCGAGCGATACCTCGGAGAGCTGCATCCACCGGAGGAACGCGCGCCCCACGAGCATGAACACCAACAGGATCACGTAGGCAACGACACACTCGCGAAATACGACGCGCGTGCGCCGCCGGCCCTCGACGTTGCCGAGCGCGGCGATGACGATCGGCACGTTGCCGAAAGGGTCGATGACCAGCAGCAGCAGGACGGCGGCGGAGAAAACTTCGGTCAGCAGCATGGCATTCAGCCTCCCTTGACGACGCCTTCGCGGCGGGGATCGGCCCCGCCGATCCAGCCGGTGGGCGTGCGCACGATCGCCTGCACTCCGGAGGGGTCGACGATCTGCCGCGTCGCGTGCCCCAGCGCCTCGAGTCGCGGTGCAAGCGCGAACGATACGCGTGTCGCGCTCGAGTTCGATCGGACCGTTGCGGCTGCCGAAATTGGGCAACGCGATCGCCGCCTGCGGATCGAGCTTCCAGTCGAGGATGGCGATCAGCGTTTTGGCGACGTCGTTGATGATCAGGCTGCCGCCCGCCGAGCCGAGGATCGCATACACACGCCCCCGTCGGTCGTAGACGATTGTCGGCGACATTGACGAGCGCGGGCGCTTGCCCGGCCCGACGCGGTTAGCGACGGGCTTGCCGTCGACCTCGGGTGCGAACGAGAAATCGGTGAGCTCGTTGTTGAGCAGGAATCCGCCTCGGGTCATCAATCGGCTGCCGAAGGCGTCCTCGATCGTCGTCGTCATCGATACCGCGTTGCCCTCGCCGTCGACGATCGAGACCTGTGACGTCGAGGGGAACTCGGCGGCGGTTCCAGCGCCTGTTGCGAATTGCGCGGGCTGCGCGAGGCGGTGGCGCGGGTCGCCCGCGACGGCGTGTCCGAGGCTGCGCAGCGCCGAGATCAGCGACGAACGGCGACCCAGGTAGACCGGGTCGAGCAGCCCGGGAGGTAGCGGAACGAACGCCGGATCGGCGATGTAGGCGTCGCGGTCGGCGAAGGCGAGCCGCTCGGCTTCGGTGATGAAATGCACGCTCCAGAACGATTCCGCGCCCATCGCCGCAAGATCGTAGGGCTCCAGGATTTTCAGGGTCTGCAGTAGCGCGAATCCCGCCGGACGAAGGTGGCGGCATGCCGCAGACGCGAAAGCTCCGGTAGCGCTCGCAAACGGGACTGCGCAGGACCACGCGATAGCCGGCGAGATCCCGAAGACCGAGGTCTCCGCGCCACCCCGGAGCCGTGTCCGCAGTGCTGACAATGTCCTCGGCGAGCGGCCCTGCGTAGAGTGCGCCCGCGCCGCGCTTGGCGAGGACGCGTAATGTCCGCGCATAGGCCGGGTTTCTGAGCAACGCGCCTACGGGCCGCGGCCTGCCGTCCGGCGCAAGGAAATAGTCGCGAATGCGCGCCTGCCGCCAGTGTGTCTCGGCGGCAATCAGCGCGTGAAGCCGCGGCGAGATCGCGAAGCCGCGCTCGGCGAGAGTGATCGCCGGGGTGACGAGCTGCGCCCATGGCAGCCGGCCATGGCGACGCTGCACGGCGGCGAGCAGGCGCAGGGTCCCTGGCACCCCGACCGACGCACCACCGACCACCGCGGCGTAGAACGCGAGAGGCTTCCCATCCGCGGCCAGAAAGCGATCGGGCCGCGCGGCCGCGGGTGCGGCCTCGCGCCCGTCCCAGGCGTCGAGGCGTCGCGATTTCGCGTCGTGATAGAGCAGGAACGCGCCGCCGCCCAGCCCTGAGGACTGCGGCTCGACCAGCCCCAGCACGAGCTGCACCGCCACCGCCGCGTCGGCGGCATCACCGCCTTCGCGCAGAACGCGATAGCCCGCTTCGGTCGCTTGCGGATTCGCCGTCGCGACCATGAAATGGCGGCTGGCGACCGCGGCATGGTCGACGCGCGGTGACGCCACCTCGGGCGGCGCGTCAAGTACTTGTGCCTGCGCCTGGACCCACGCCGGTGCCGTCAGGGCGACCAGCCAGGCGAGCGCAGCGCGGCCACGAGTGTTCATCGTACGGCGGAGGCGCGCTGTAAGGAACGCGCGGCGCGCCCGACCGATCGGCAGCGAGGCGCGAATGCCCGCAGGTCCCAGTCCCCGCGAGCAAGCGGCCGGGGGCCTACCAACGCATCAACCCGAGGAGACAGGACATGGATATCCGCAAGACTGCAATGCTGCTGACGCTGGGCGCTGCGACATTCGCCGCGCCATTCGCCACCCAATTCGCGTTCGCCGCCGACGGCGACGGCTGGGCGGAGCTGCGGATCAACCTGCAGCAGATGGCGGACAAGGAAGGCATGGTGACGAAGAAGGAATTCCTGGACATGATGGCGAAGAAATTCGACGCCATGGACAAGGAACACCATGGCATGCTGTCGCCCGACGACATCATGCGGATCTTCAATAACAAGACCGGCAGTTGACGCAGCCCGGGGCGGTTCGATCCGGGCGCCCCGCGCTCACCCGGGCCGCCCCGCGGTCAGTGCGCGTGCATTGCGAGCACCGGAACGATCATCAGCGCGACGATGTTGATGATCTTGATCAGCGGGTTCACCGCGGGGCCCGCGGTGTCCTTGTAGGGATCGCCGACCGTGTCGCCTGTCACCGCGGCCTTGTGCGCATCGGAGCCCTTGCCACCGAAGTTGCCATCCTCGATGTATTTCTTTGCGTTGTCCCAGGCACCGCCGCCGGTGGTCATCGAGATCGCGACGAACAATCCGGTCACGATCGTGCCCATCAGCAGGCCGCCGAGCGCGCGCGGCCCGAGCGCCAAACCGATGACCACCGGAACGAGCACCGGCAGGAGTGACGGCACGATCATTTCCTTGATCGCCGCGCGCGTCAGCATGTCAACCGCAACGCCGTACTCGGGCTTCCCCGTGCCGTCCATGATGCCCTTGATGTCCTTGAACTGACGGCGCACTTCGACGACGACCGCGCCCGCCGCACGCCCCACCGCTTCCATCGCCATCGAGGCGAACAGGAAGGGAACCAGGCCGCCGATGAACAGCCCGACGATTACCAGCGGGTCCGAGAGGTCGAACGTAGTAGTCAGATTCGCGGTGTCGAGCGCATGCGTGTAATCGGCAAACAGCACCAGTGCGGCGAGGCCGGCGGAGCCGATCGCGTAGCCCTTGGTGACGGCCTTGGTCGTGTTGCCGACGGCATCCAGCGGATCGGTGATTGCGCGCACCGAGTCGGGCAGGTCGGCCATCTCGGCAATGCCGCCCGCGTTGTCGGTAATCGGCCCGTAGGCATCCAGCGCGACGATGATACCGGCCATCGACAACATCGCGGTCGCCGCGATCGCGATACCGTAGAGCCCTGCAAACCGGAACGAGACGAGGATCGCGACGCAGACAGCGAGCACCGGCAGCGCGGTCGACTTCATCGATACCCCGAGGCCTGCGATGATGTTGGTCGCGTGCCCGGTCGTCGACGCCGCCGCGATGTGCTTGACCGGCGCGAAATCGGTGCCCGTGTAATACTCGGTGATCACCACCATCGCGGCTGTCAGCACCAGTCCGACCACTGCCGCACCGAATACGCGGCCTGGCGATAGTGCGGCGTTCACGCTGCCGATGTCGGCGAGCATCCAGTGCGTGATGAACCAGAAGCCGATCGCCGAGATGACGCCGGCAACGATCAGTCCGCGATACAGCGCGTTCATGATCTTGCCGCCGGCCCTCGCCTTGACGAAATAGCAGCCGACGATCGAGGCGAGGATCGAGAACCCACCCAGCACCAGCGGGTAGGCGACGGCAGCGGTCGCCATCGACGGCAGCAGCAGCGCGCCCAGCAGCATCGTCGCGACAATGGTTACGGCGTAGGTCTCGAACAGGTCGGCGGCCATGCCGGCGCAGTCGCCGACATTGTCGCCGACGTTATCGGCGATCACCGCCGGATTGCGCGGGTCGTCCTCGGGAATGCCCGCTTCGACCTTGCCAACGAGGTCCGCGCCGACATCCGCTCCCTTGGTGAAGATCCCGCCGCCCAGCCGCGCGAAGATTGAGATCAGCGATCCACCAAAGGCGAGCCCGACCAGCGGCTCGATTGCCGTGTGCAGGCCTTCGGCCATCAGGTTGGGCGCGCCCGCGGCCGACGCGATCAGGAACCAGTAGAAGCCGGTGACGCCCAGGAGCCCCAAACCGACCACCAGCATGCCGGTGATCGCGCCGCCGCGAAAAGCCACCGCGAGCGCCTGGTCGAGTCCGCTGCGCGCGGCTTCAGCAGTGCGCACATTGGAGCGCACCGATACGTTCATGCCGATGTAGCCGGCGAGGCCCGACAGGATTGCCCCCAGCGCGAAGCCGCCGGCGGTGCGCCAGCTCAGGAAGACGCCGATGATGATGAACAGGATGATGCCAACGATGCCGATCGTCGCGTACTGGCGGTTGAGGTACGCCTTGGCGCCGGCCTGTATTGCCGCGGCAATTTCCTGCATGCGAGCGTTGCCGGCCGGCTTGGCGAGAATCCACGTGATCGATATCGCGCCATAAACGATCGCCGCCACCGCGCAAAGCAGGGCGAAAACGAGCGGACTTGACATTGAGAAGCTCCCCTGGGGCTGATTCGGACAAAAAGCGCGCTATTTTGCCAGTGCCCGGTCTAGAAAGTCGAGCCGGTCCTGTCCCCAGTAAGGTTCGCCCGCGTGGATGTAGGTCGGGATGCCGAAGACACCGCGGTCGATCGCCTCCGGGTCGAGACCCTGCGCCGGCGCGTTTGCCTAGGGGCAGGTCGCCCGGGACCGGGAACACCCGGCGCACCCACGAAGCTAAACCTTGAACGACGTCGCGAGCTTCTTCGGAACGGCGACGTTTTTCAATCTCACGTACTGCGGCAACCCGTCGCGGTACGGCGGCGGCGCCTCGCCGCGGATCAGCGGAGCGAGGTAGGCGCGCGCTTTCGCCGTGATGCCGTAGCCGTCCGCGGAGATGAAGTCACGCGGGAGCATCTTCTCGGTGTTGGCGACCTTGGTTAGCGGCGCAATGGCGATCTTCCAGCGATAGGGCTGGTTGGAAACGCGCAGGATCGCCGGCATCACCGCGTTGTGGCCGGCGAGCGCCAGCTCGACCGCGGCCTTGCCGACGGCATACGCCTGCTCGAGATCGGTCTTCGACGCGAGATGGCGGGCGGCGCGCTGCAGGTAATCGGCGACCGCCCAGTGATTCTTGAGACCCAGCCGCTCCCGGACGAGGTTCGCGATCATCGGTCCCACGCCGCCAAGCTGCGCGTGGCCGAAGGCGTCGCGCGTTCCCGCTTCCGCCATCAGCTTGCCCGACGCATCCCTCAGGCCTTCCGAGACGCCTATGCAACAGTAGCCATCACGCACGACGCGCAGCTTTACCGCCGCGGCGAATTGTGCCTCGTCGAAGGTAATTTCCGGGAACAGCAGGATCAGCGGGATCGGGGTCGCGGCGTCGTCGGCCATCCCCACTGCCGCGGTGATCCAACCGGCATGGCGGCCCATCACCTCGAGCACGAATGCCCGCGTCGACGTCTTGGCCATCGACGCGACGTCGAAGGCCGCCTCGCGCATCGACGTCGCGACGTACTTGGCGACGGAACCGAAGCCCGGACAGTTGTCGGTGACCGCGAGGTCGTTGTCGACGGTCTTCGGCACGTGCACCGCGACCAGTGGATAGCCCAGCTCCTTCGCGACCTGCGACACCTTGAGGCAGGTATCGGCCGAGTCGTTGCCGCCGTTGTAGAAGAAGTAGCCGATGTCGTGCGCGCGAAAGACCTCGAACAGCCGGTGGTATTGCCCGCGGCTCTCATCGAGGCTTTTCATCTTGTAGCGGCACGAGCCGAAGGCGCCCCCCGGCGTGTGCTTCAGCGCGGAAATCGCACGCGCGGATTCCCGGCCGGTGTCGATCAGGTCCTCGGTCAGCGCGCCGATGATGCCATTACGCCCGGCATACACGCGGCCGATCCGCGCCTTGTGCGCGCGCGCCGTCTCGATGACGCCGGCGGCGCTCGCATTGATGACGGCGGTGACGCCGCCGGACTGTGCATAGAATGCATTGCGCTTGGCCATGGCATTTCGCTCGTCGATTCCGCCGCCGCTTCGACTCAGTTGCGGACCCCGTTGCCGACCCCGTTGCTGTCTCAGTTGCCGACTCAGTTGCCAAGTTCGGCGAGCAGCCTCTGCGCCGGCGCATACGTGGGGTCGATCCGCAGCGCCGCCTCGCAGTGCGCGCGGGCGGCCGGCAGTTCCCCCTGCAACCGGCACAGCAGCGCAAGATTGTAGACGAGCGAAGGGTCGTTCGGCCGCACCGCGACCGCGAGCTCCTGCGTCTGCCTCGCGGCGGCGAGATCGCCGACACCACGCTGCAGCATGGCAAGGACGTTGAGGGCGAACGGATCGTTCTGACTGTAGGTGAGGACCTCGCGACACGCGGCTTCGGCGCCAGCCCTGTCGCCACTCGTTGCGCGCGTGGTGGCAACGCCGAGCGCGGCAGTGACGCGATCGGCGAGGACGTCGTGCTGTGCGGCCCATTTGGCATAAATGCGGTCGCGGTATTCGGCAAAGCGCGCATCGTCCTGATTCACCCCCGCGCCCGCGCCCGAGGTCCCGATGTCGGCCCGCCACTCGAACGTTCGGCGCGGTTCGAAATGAAACCGCGTGTACTGAGCGCACTGGAGGAAGAAGTCCCAGTCCTGCATGATCTCGAACAGGTCATCGAACCGGCAGCCGAGTGCGACCAGGTCGCGCGAGAACAGCGCGGTCGAAAGGTGGATGAAGTTGCGCTCGTAGAGCTGTGCCAGCGCGAACGGCTGGCCCCAGGTCCTGGTGCTCCCGTCGGCCATCCGCGCTACGGCCAGCGTGTACACGAGCTTAGCGTGCCCTGCGTTGCCGTGCGCAGCAACGAGCGCCGAGACGTGCCCCGGCAGGAACACGTCGTCATCGTCGAGAAATGTGATCCAGTCGCCACCCGCGGCATCGAGCCCGCGGTTGGCCGCCTCCGGGCGAGAGAGGGGACGCGCGCTTGCCACGAGGCGCGCCGGATGCCCGGCTGCAACCACATCGAGCGGCGGATGCGCCGGGCCGCAGGCCGCGACCACAACCACATCGATGGCGGGATAATCCTGGGCGGCGATCGACGCGAGTGCGGTGGCAAGTGTCGGCCGCGCCATGCTGCGCACGATGACGCTGACGGTCGGCGTCATGCTGTTCCCGATGCGGTAAGTTCAGCCGCGCAAGGCGGCGAGGCAGGCATCCCCGACGCTCTCGACGCTGCCCAATCCGTCGACTTTCCGGTAGCGCGGCGCGCGCAGGTCTCCGGTTCGTCCCCACTGCTCGTACCATGCGAGCAGCGGCTCGGTCTGCAGGTGATAGACCGCGAGGCGCTTGCGCACGGTTTCCTCGCGGTCGTCGTCGCGCTGCACCAGTGGCTCGCCCGTCACGTCGTCCACCCCGGCGACCCGCGGCGGGTTGTACTTGATGTGGTAGCTGCGACCGGAGGCGAGGTGTACGCGCCGCCCGCTCATCCGCTCGACGATCGCAGCGTCGGGAACGTCGATCTCGACCACGTAGTCGACATCGATCGGTGCGTCGCGCAGCGCCTCGGCCTGGGCCAGCGTGCGCGGCACGCCGTCGAACAGATACCCGCGCGCGCAATCGGCGGCGCGGACTCGCTCCTTCACCAGGCCGACCACGATGTCGTCCGAGACCAGCGCGCCGTGATCCATGACTTCCTTCGCCGCAAGCCCCAGCGCGGTGCGAGCATCGATCGCCCGGCGCAGCATGTCACCGGTGGAGATCTGCGGGATAGCGAAAGTCTTGCAGATGAGCACGGCCTGGGTGCCCTTGCCGGCGCCCGGCGGACCGAGCAGAATCAATCGCATGCGTATCGCCCGATGCTCACGGTGGCAGAGGTGCCGCGTGGCGCGCTTACGGACATAGTGTGAACAGGCCTTGGCCCGGCCGATCTGGGGGCCGTTGCGGATTCTCGCCGCTACGGGCGCGCACGGTCAATCGCCGCACGGACCCGGGCCAGGTCTTCGGCAGTGTCGACCCCGGGCGCGGGCGCGTCCTTCGCGATTGCGACCGCGATGCGGTGCCCATGCCACAACGCGCGCAACTGCTCGAGCGCCTCGAAAGCCTCGACCGGCGCGGGTCGAAGCGCAGGATAGCCCCGCAGGTAGGCGGCCCGGTACGCGTAGAGCCCATGATGGCGGTAGATCGGCAGCCCGGCGGGAATGGTGCTGCGATCCCCCGCGAATGCGTCGCGCGCCCAGGGAATCGTTGCCCGGCTGAAATAAAGAGCGTAACCCTGCGCGTCGAGCACGACCTTCACAACGTTCGGATTGAAGGCGTCGCCCGCATTGTCGAGCGGGTGGCAGGTGGTCGCAATCGAAGCGTCGGGCCGGGCGACGAGAAGGTCGGCCACACGCCGCATCAGCGCCGGATCGAGCAGCGGCTCGTCGCCCTGCACATTGACGACGATGTCGTCGCCGGACAGCCCCAGCGCCGCGGCAGCCTCGGCCAGCCGGTCGGTGCCGGTCGCATGGTCGGCGCGCGTCATCACGGCTTCGACCCGATGGTCGCGCGCGGCCCGCGCGATGCGCGAGTCGTCGGTCGCGATGACGACCCGTTGCGCTCCACTCTGCAGCGCCCGCGCCGCGACCCGGACGACCATCGGCACGCCGCCGAGATCCGCGAGCGCCTTGCCGGGGAGTCGCGTCGATCCGTAACGCGCCGGGATGAGGACAGTGAAGCTCACTCCTTGAGCGCTTCCCATTCCTCCGGCGATAGCTTGCGCGCCTCCTCCTCGAGCATCACCGGGATGCCGTCGCGAATCGGGTACGCGAGCCGTGCCGAACGCGAGACGAGCTCCTGCCGCTCACGGTCGTAGCTCAGCGGACCCTTGGTGACCGGGCACACCAGCATTTCGAGGAGCTTGGGATCCACGCAATTTCTCCGCGACAAGATCGAAGAACGCCGGATCGACGCGTGCCCGGATCGGCAGCATCCACATCCGCGCATCCTGGAACTCGCGGCATTTTACCGCGTCCTTTTCCGTCATCAGGATCGCGAGCGCGCCGGGAAACGCCACCTCGCTGCGGCGGTACCGATGATGGTCGGGAAAGGCCTGCGTCACTGCGTCGATGCCCATCTGCCGCAGCAGGTCGAAGAAGCGCTGAGGATTGCCGATGCCCGCGATCGCGACCACGCCCGACCCACGAAGCTCTTCGGGCTGCGCGGTGATTCCCGGGTCGACGACATTGCGCCACGCAGCCGGCTCCTGCGTCATCAAGAACCAGGGACGCACCACGTTTTTTCCCGCCGCCCCGACCCGCTGCGGCAGCGTATCGCGCAGCGAGAGCCGCGCCGAGTGGCGTCGCCCGCCTTGCGCGCCTTGCCCGTGTTGCCCGTTTTGCCCCGGCAATGTACCGTCACCGGTGAGCTCGACCACCGCGTCGACCGAGGCGAGGCGGGACGGAGATTCACGCAGGGGCCCCGCGGGAAGGAGCAACCCGTTGCCAATGCCCCGTGCCGCGTCGATGACTGCGATCTCGACCTCACGCGCCAGCGCGTAATGCTGCAAGCCGTCGTCGGCGACGATCACGTCGACTTCGGAATGCGCAGCGAGGAGGGCCTGTGCCGCCGCAGCGCGTCTTGCGCCGACCCAGACCGGCGCACCTGCGCCGGCAAGGAGCGGCGGCTCGTCACCGGCTTCGCCCGGGTTGTCGCCGGCGCGAACCGCGCGCGGCACGTCATCGCGGCCGCCGTGGCCACGGCGGCCGTAGCCCCGGCTCACCACCCCGGGCCGATAGCCGCGCTCGCGCAGCGCCTCGACCAGCGCGAGCGTGAGTGGGGTCTTGCCGGTGCCGCCCACGGTGATGTTGCCGACAACGACGACAGGCACCCGGACCCGGACTGCGCGAATCCAGCCCTTGCGATAGGCATGGCGCCGCACGGCCGCCACGGCACCGAAGCACCAGGACAGCGGGATCAGCAACAACGCGGTGAGCGTCGCGTGCGGCTGCCACCACGCGCGCTGCAGCCGCGCAGCGGTCATTTTGGAGTGGTCGCGGACGACTGGGTTGCAAACGTGATGTGGGTGAGGCCGGCGTCGCGCGCAGCTTCCATCACGTGGACCACCGACTGGTGGCTTGCCTGCGCGTCAGCGTTGATCACGACCACGAGGTCCTTGCCTGCGCCCGCTGCGTCGCGCAGCATGCCGGACATCGCCACGATGGTTGTGAAAGTGAAAGGCGTACCGCGCTGGATCGAGTAGTGCCCCTGCGCGTCGAGTCCGACGTCGATTTCCTGCGGCCGCTGCTTCGCCGCGTCGGCGTTGGCCTGCGGCAGCCTGATCTGCAGCTCGGCGATGCGCTGGTAGGTCGTGGTCACCATCAGGAAAATCAGGATGACGAGCATCACGTCGATCAGAGGGATGAAATTGATCTCCGGATCGTCGCGGATGCGATCGCCGCGCAGGTTCATCGCCAACCTCCGCTGCACGTCATCGCCGCCCTCCGCTGCGCGTCATCGCCGGTCGCCGTGCGCGAAGTCGACCAGCTTGATCGCCTGCTGCTCCATTTCGATCACCAGCGCGTCGACCTTGGCGCGGAAATGGCGATAGAAAATCATGCTCGGGATCGCGACGATCAGCCCCATCGCCGTGTTGTACAGCGCGATCGAGATACCGTGCGCGAGCTCGATCGGATTCGATCCGCTGGCCGACTGCGAGCCGAAAATCTCGATCATCCCGATCACCGTTCCGAACAGCCCCAGCAAGGGCGCCATTGCCGCGATGGTGCCGAGCGTGGTCAGAAAGCGCTCGAGTTCATGCGTGACGATCCGGCCGACCTCCTCGATCGCCTCCTTCATTACCGGCCGCGGGCTCTTCACGTTGGCCAGCCCGGCGGCCAGGATGCGTCCCAGCGGACCCTGCTCGGCGGTACGTGCGAGCAAATCCTGCGTCGCTCCGGTGTGCTTGAACTCGACCAGCACATGATCGACCATGCCTCGCGGCGCGACGATGCTCTGGCGCAGCGACCACAGGCGCTCGAGGATCAGCGCAAGCGCGGCGATCGACGCAAAGATCAACGGCCAGATCGGCCAGCCGGCTGCCTCAATCATCGACCACACGTTGCCAGTGCTCCTTGAGTGTGCGCGGCGCAATGCCCGTTGCCCACCTGCCGCGCGGTCGATGCCAGGGCATCGGCCCGGCGACCGTGAAATGTAGCTTGGCTCGCCGCCGCGAGGCAACCGCCGCATGCTTCCCGCGAATGCGCGCGGTTGCGGCGCCTGGTCATCGTAGCCGCCCGGCACTTCGCGCCCGGCGGCCGGAGGGTTCGGCAATGGCGGCGCTGAGCGCCGCCCCGGCGAGAACAATCAGCCAGCACAGGTAGATCCACAGCAGGAAGATCGGCAGCGCGGACAGCGCGCCGTAGATCGCCTGGTAGGTGGGCACGCGCCCGACGTACCACGCGAAGGCGTGCTTGGCCCCTTCCAGCGCCGCGGCGGCAAGTGCGCCTGCGACGAGCGCCGGCAACACGGCAACGTGACGCGCCGGAACGGTCTTGTAGACCAGTGTCAGCCCCGCGAACGAGAATGCGAACGGAAGCAACGAAACGACTCGCTCGCCGGCGGTCCGGTGGATCGATACCACGGCCAGCGAATGCACGACCAGCCAGGTCGTGAGCGAAATGCTCGCCCCGAGCAGCACCGGTCCGGCGGTCAGTCCCAGCGTGTAGACGAGCAGCCTTCGGCCCAGCGAACGGCCATGGCGTATACCCCAGATTACGTTGATCTCGCGCTCGACAGTCGCGATCGCGAGCCCGGCGGTCAGCGCGATCAGCGCGATCGAAATGCCGGTCAGGCGCGAAGCCTGCCCGGCAAATTCGACGACGCGGGTGCGAACGTCCGCCGCAGCGCTGAATGGCAGCAGGTGCCGCAGCATGAACAGCTCGAGGGCTCTCAGCCAGTCCTCGAAGATCGGAAAACGAGCAACGAAAGCGATCGTGACGGTGGCAAGCGGCACCAGCGCGAGCAACGTCGTAAACGAGAGGCTTGCTGCCGCGCGCGCAAGGTCGATGTCGCGCATCCGGGCCGCGACCCGCGCGAGGAAGCGGAAGGGATGGGCAATCAAGCGCGAAACGGTTTCGGCGCCGCGGCGCCCGCGAATTTCGGCGTCGCACCATCGCGACACCCCGGCATTCAGGCGCGGCGATTATCGCAGATCGACGCCGCGCGATGGGGTAAACTCTGCCGGTTCCGCTACGACGAACGCCATCATGAGCCAGGATCCCGCTACCTGCCACTGCCGTGCTCGGCGGCGGATGCTTCTGGTGCCTCGAGGCAGTTTTCCGCGAACTCGAAGGCGTTCACTCGGTGGAGTCGGGGTATGCCGGCGGCCACGTTGCCAATCCCAGCTACGAGGAGGTCTGCGGCGGTGACACCGGCCATGCGGAAGTCGTGCGCCTGCGCTTCGACCCGGCGCAGCTCACCTATGCGGACCTGCTGCGCGTGTTCATGACCATCCACGATCCGACGACGCGCAACCGTCAGGGCAATGACATCGGTACCCAGTATCGCTCGGTGATCTTCTGCGGCGACGACGCTCAGCGCCGTGACGCGCAGGCCGTGATCGTCGAACTGACGCGCCAGGGGCTCTGGTCCGCTCCAGTGGTCACCGAAATCGCCGGGCCGGCGACGTTCCATGGCGCCGAGGACTATCACCGGGACTATTTCGAGCGCAACGGCAGCCAGCCGTATTGCGCCTACGTGGTCGCGCCCAAGGTTGCCAAGTTCCGCAAGGCGTTTGCGCAGCGGCTCAAGGCGAGACGCTGATCCGGCGCGCGCCAGCTCCAATGCGCCGCCTCCAGGCGCGCCATCATGGTGCGAGGCGCCTGACCGACCAGCCCCTTGGCCGCGCGACCATTCGAGACGGTCGTGCAGGCGCGAAGCCCGGCCCTGCCAGAACTCGAAGCGGTCCGGAAGGACGCGCAGTCCGCCCCAATGCGGCGGGCGGGGGACCTTGCCGCCGAAGCGCGCCTCCATAGGGCGTATTGCGCTTCGAGCCATGCCCGGCCGGAGATCGGGTCGCTTTGCGGCGACGCCCAGGCGCCCAGTTGCGAGTCCCGCGGCCGCGTCGCGAAATAAGCGTCGGATTCCGCCGCGCTCACCCGCTCCACGGCACCCTCGATGCGCACCTGGCGCTCGAGTTCGGCCCAGAAGAACAGCAAGGCGACGCCGGCGCCATCCGCCAGCTCCCTCCCCTTGCGACTCAGGTAATTGGTGTGGAAGACGAACCCGCGCGCGTCCATGCCCTTGAGCAGGACCATGCGCGCAGCGGGCCGGCCGGCGGCACCGACACTCGCCAGCGTCATCGCGTTGGCTGCGGGAAGCGCCGCGGCGACGGCTTCCCGGAACCAGCGGTCGAATTGCCGGAAGGGATCGGGATCGGCACCGCGCTCGTCCAACGCCGCGCGACGGTAGTCGATGCGCAACTGCGCGGGGTCGATCAATGGACCAGACATGCGGGTCGAGGGGTGACGGCGCATTCTACCCCGCTCGCAACTGCGCCTTTCCCGGCGCGCAAAATCACCGAATGCGCCCATTCCGCGGCTGGGAAAATGCGGTATAGTCGCCGCCGATGGAGCGTCGTGCCTCTACAGGAGGGCCCGCTTCAGGAGGCACAGGCGCTGCCCGCCCGAATAACCGACAGGAAGGAGTGACATGGCTACTGCGAAGAAAGCTGCGAAGAAGACTGCTGCGAAGAAGCCCGCAGCGAAAAAGACTGCGGCGAAGAAACCTGCAGCGAAAAAGACTGGCTGCAAGAAACCCGCAGCGAAAAAGATGGCTGCCAAGAAGCCCGCAGCGAAAAAGAGCGCGGTAAAGCGCAAGCCGAATGCGGCATTCATGAAGGCGATGACGCCAACGCCGGTGCTCGCTGCAGTCGTCGGCAGCATGCCGATGCCGCGCACCGAAGTGACCAAGAAGATCTGGGACTACATCAAGAAGAACCGGCTGCAGGACGCGGTGAACAGGCGCCTGATCAATGCCGACGAAAAGCTTCGTGCCGTGTTCGGCGGCAAGAGCAAGGTGTCAATGTTCGAGATGACGAAGCTGGTATCGAATCACCTCAAGTAAGCAACTCCGACACTGCGCGCGCGGGCTCCGCGCGCTGACGGCCGGCCCGCGATACCCATGCGCCCGCCGGCCGTTTTGTTTGCCCTCGGTCGTCGCCCAGTTGTCACTCAGTTGTCATCATCCTCGATGATCCGGATCACCCGCGTGCGCTTGCCGCCGGCGTATTTCTCCATCTGGACGAGAATCGGATAGCGCTGCGCCAGCGCGGCGCGCGCCGACGCCTCGTCGTCGAAGATGAGGATTGCACCGTCGGGGCCGCGCACGTCGCTCCAGACGCCGGAGTCGTCCTGCACTTCGATCTTGCAACGCATGGTCGGACCCTATTGTGCGCCGGGCGCCGAGCTCAGCAGCGCGGCGATCCGCGCCTCGAGCGGCGGGTGCGATGCGAACAACGCCATCATTCTCCCGCCCCCGGTGATCCCGGAGGCCTGCAGCGTCTTCGGCAACTGACCGGGCTCGAGGCCGCCAAGCCGCCGCAGCGCCTGAATCATCGGCTGCGGCGAGCCGAGGAAGCGCGCACTTCCCGCGTCGGCCCGGAACTCGCGCCGCCGCGAGAAGTAGGCAACGATGAGGCTTGCGAGGATCCCGAACACGACCTGGCACGCCATGACGGTGATGAAGTAGCCGGGGCCCGTGCCGCGCTGGTTGTTGCGGAACACCGCACGATCGATGATCGAGCCGACGATTCGCGACAGGAAGACGACGAAAGTGTTGACCACGCCCTGGATCAGCGTCAGCGTTACCATGTCGCCGTTGGCGACGTGCGCCATCTCGTGGCCCAATACCGCCTCGATTTCTTCCCGCTTCATCGACTGCAGCAACCCGGTCGAAACCGCGACCAGCGCCGAGTTCCGGAAGGCGCCGGTCGCAAACGCGTTGGGCGCACCTTCGTAGACCGCAACCTCGGGCATCGCAACCCCGGCGGTCGTCGCGAGCTTGCGAACGGTTGCGACCAGCCACGCTTCCGCCTCGTTGCCGGGAGTCCCGATGACATGCGCACCGGTCGACCACTTCGCGATCGGTTTCGACATCAACAGCGATACGAATGCGCCGACGAAGCCGACGACTGCCGAAAAGACCAGCAGTTGCCCGTAGCCGTAGCCCTGCGTAGCAAGCGCTGGTCGAGTCCCAGGACCCGCAGCACCACCGACAGGACGAGCACCACCGCAAGGTTGGTGACGACGAACAGGAAGACCCGCTTCATGGCGTGACGGAACAGGCGGGCAGGAGAATCGGCATTGCGAATATGGGCGCGCCGCTCGCCGGGACAAGGGCGACTCCGGGGGCCCCGGCCGCATGTCAGCCTACTTTACAGTGTCGGCGTCTGCGACCGCGAGGTGTCAATCCAAGTCGCTGAAACACTTCGATAATCCATCGCGCGCACGGCACTTGCTTGGCTTGTGCGGGGCCGCTTGTTTGGCTGCTCGCGAGGCGATGAGGCGAGCCGATCGCCACGGCATTTGGCTTCCAATCATCGCCATCGTTATCATAGAACAAGGAGAGAGCAATGCTGAACCAACGAGTGCAGCAATGGCTGGTCGCGGTGACGCTCGCAAGCGCTCCTTTGTACGCATTTGCGGACGATACGACGAACACTATTCCGGAGCCCGCGACCCTCGCACTGCTGGGCGTCGGCATCGTCGGGCTGATTGTCGCCACGCGGAGCCCGAACAGGCGCAAGTAGGGGCTCGCGCCCGAATCGTGAAGCCTCGCCGGGGGCCTGCGCGACTTCACCGTTACCGCGAGCGGCGCACCGGCCCCGGACCGTTCGGCGCCTACCGGGGCGACGCTTGGCGGCCCAGTCGATCGAGCATCAGCATCGCTGATAGACAGTGTTGGGTCAGGTCGACGCGGGTGGAGGGTTCATAGAGACCCTTCAGGAACGCGCCGCCGTAGCTCGCCATTCGCGGAGCGGACAGCCGGGCCGCGCCGCCCAATTCCATGCCCTCCTGGCCGGCGCGGACCTGCAGCCGGGGCAGCTTCGTGGCCTCGGCAGTGAGCCAGCGCTCGATTCCCTTCACCAGGTCCGCATCGGCGCCACCGCGGGACCGGCCGGCTATCCGCAGAACGCCGAGCGATGCGGCAGCGCCCTCGATCGCCGCGCAATTGTTGTCGGCCGGGCTGTGCCGAGCACGAAAGCGCGACCTGAAGAGCCCTGCCTGCCCGCGCAGGAATGCAGCGAAACGTGGGTCGCGCGTCGTCGCATAGCGCTGCGCCGCCGCCATCGCACCCCAGCTGAAGAATTCAGGATCGGGCCTGAGCGTGTAGCGCGCAATCATCGCGTGGTCGAGATCGTCGAAAGTGCTGGCGACCGCGGTGTCCAGCGCATGCAGCTCGCGGTAGACCGCGAGCGCCAGCCACGCTTCGCCGTTGTAGTACGCCGAATCGTCGATCGACGTCGGTAGCCAGCGAAAGCCGCCACCCGGGATCCTCAGCTCGAGCAGCGCCTCGACCCACGACGCCCGCAGCGCCGCAAAGCGGTTGTCGCCGCTGGCATTCGCGTACCGGAGTTCCGCGAGCAGCGCGAGTGCGACCGTCCCAGTCGCGGCAACGTCGTACTTTCCGTTGCTGCTGATCACCTGGCCCGCACCCTCGGGCTCGTAGAGCAGACCATGGCGCAGCAGCGCGGTCTGCAGCCTCCATCGCCCGTACGGGATCGAGAGCAGGTGCGCGCGCTCGATCGAGCGCTGCACGCGCGACTTGCCTAACGGCAGTGAATGACGGCCGAGCGCCGACAGAAGATGCAGGATAGGCTCGCGCAATCGTGGGTCGTGCGTGCGCTGATAGTAGTCCGCCAGAACGGACGCCATGCCCGCCTGACGGATCAAGTTCTCGGGCGACAGGCGGCCGGGCTCCAAGGGCTCGTCTGCCAGGAAGTCGTAGCCGTAGGGGAAGAGGCCGTCCGGCAGTTGCGACGCGATCAATCCCTCGACCGTCGATTGCATCAGCGCCGGGTAATCGATGCGAATCCCTGCGGTGCAAAGCGTCGGTGCGCTCGCGAGGAACGCCCCGACAACCATCGCGCCCAGCAGACGTGCACGGTGCAATTCGGCTTCCCTTCGCCCCTGCGTTCCGTTACCGAAAAAGCGTGGAAGTACCGTTCAATCACATGCCCGCAATTACTCGCGCTGCCTCGCCCAGGAATCTTTCAGCGTCACGGTTTGATTGAAAACGGGCCGCCCAGGCGCAGTATCGACGAGGTCGCTCACGAAGTACCCTTGGCGCTCGAACTGGAAATGAGCGTCCGGGGGCGCTGCTGCAAGCGCGGCCTCCACGTAAGCGCTAACGACGCGCTTGGATTCCGGATTGATATCGTCGAGGTAATTACGCTCCTCGTCGCCTGAATCATCGTCTTCCTCGCCCGCGACAACGCTCGCATGCGCCATGCACGCTCCACCGCGTCCGGCGGCGCGTCCGCGCTCCCGGCCGCTTGCGCGCACCGGGGACCGCCGCGCCAAACAGCCGATCGTAGAGCCGCGCCTCCGCCGGAACCGCATGCGCGGTCGAAAGCCAATGAATGTTGCCTTTGACTTTGCGGGATTCCGCGCCCGGCGTACCGCTACGCGTGTCCGGGTCGTAGCGGCAATGGACGACGCGCACTTTCCCGTCCGTATCGCGCTCGAAGCCGGTGCAGCGCACGATGTACGCATAGCGCAGGCGCACCTCGGCCCCCGGCGCGAGCCGGAAATAGCCCTTGGGCGGAACTTCCTGGAAATCGTCGCGCTCGATCCACAGTTCGCGCGTGAGCGGCAGCGCGCGCTTGCCGAGCTCCGGGCGCTGCGGATGGTTGGGTGCTTCGCAGTCCTCGGTTTGCCCGTCAGGATAGTTGTCGATGACGAGCCGGATCGGATCGAGCACCGCAAGCCGCCGCAGCGCACGCGAATTGAGGTCGTCGCGCATCGCATCTTCCAGGATGCCGATATCGATCCACGCGTCGGAGCGCCCGACACCGATGCGCTCGGCGAAAAGCCTGAATCCCTCGGGCGTGTAGCCACGCCGCCGCGCAGCGACGAGCGTCGGCATCCGCGGATCATCCCAGCCGTCGACATGGCCATCGTGGACCAGCTCGATCAGCTTCCGCTTGGACAGCACGGTATAGGTCAGGTTGAGCCGCGCGAACTCGTACTGGTGCGGCAGCGGGCGCACAAGACGCCCACAGTCGGCGAGCTTGCCGATGATCCAGTCGTACAGGGGTCGGTGATCCTGGAATTCGAGCGTGCAGATCGAATGGGTGACGCGCTCGAGCGCATCGGAGATGCAATGCGTATAGTCGTAGAGGGGGTAGATGCACCACGCGTCGCCGGTGCGATGGTGGGTCGCGTGGCGAATACGGTAGATCGGCGGATCGCGCAGGTTGAGGTTCGGGCTTGCCATGTCGATTTTCAGCCGCAGCACGTGGGCCCCGTCGGGAAACTCGCCCGCGCGCATCCGGCGCAGCAGGTCGAGGTTCTCGGCGACGCTGCGCCCGCGCCAGGGGCCCCCGACGCCCGGCTGCGTCAGCGTGCCCCGGGTGGCGCGCACTTGCTCGGCCGACTGGCTGTCGACATAGGCGAGGCCCTGCTGCACGAACCATTCGGCATATTCGTAGAGCTTGGCGTAGTAATCGGAGGCATGGTAACGATGCGAGCCCCAGTCGTAGCCGAGCCAACGCACCGATGCGGCGATCGAATCCTCGTATTCGACGTCCTCCTTCAGCGGATTGGTATCGTCGTAGCGGAGGTGACAGGTGCCGCCGAACTCCTGGCCAAGCCGAAATTCAGGCTGATCGACTTGGCGTGGCCGAAATGCAGATAGCCGTTGGGCTCGGGTGGAAAGCGTGTGACGACGCGCCCGTCGTAGGTGCCCCGGGCGTTGTCGTCGGCGACGATCCCGCGAAGGAAATTGGCTGCGGCGGGCGGGGCAGGCGAGGGATGCTGCGACGCAGCATGCGCAGGTTTGTTCATGAACAATCCGTCCTGAGCGGAATTCTAACCGGCGGTGCCGGCCGCGTCATTGCCCGAATCGCTAGGGCGAATGGGTCGCGCCCCGGAAAACCGCACCCGGAAAGGCTCTCCGGGCCCTCCCCTGTTTCGTCCGCGATCGGTTTTCCACAAAACTTGTGGATAGTAGTGTGCATATCTTGTAAATTCGCGCGCTAACTCGTGTGCGTGGCAGGGAAATCGAGAAGCTGACCAAATTCGGGTCGACAACAATCTGCATGAATTCAACGTACTTCGATAGCCAGCGAGCGTGCAGCCGATCCCGGAGCAGAACCTGGACGCGCGGGACCGACGGCGTCGATGACAGGGGTATGCCAGGGTGCGCTGGACCTCTTGTCCTGGACAAACAAGGCATCAGAATTGAAATGTCGACCAGCGAATCGATCGCGACACCCGGGCGACCCAATGCCGGTTGACGCACCGCGCAAGCACCGCGACCGATCCGGCATGGCAACCGATGGGACCGGTCCCATCGACTCGGCAGACGCGCCAGGTACGCCGGGTGCAGCCGGGCTTGCGGCAGCGATCGTTCCCGTCTCCCTGCTCGTTTCCTCGGCGCGTCTTCTGCTGGAGCGCCACCTGGGGCTGCTCTGGGTAAGCGGCGAGGTTTCCGGCTACATCCGCGCCGCTTCGGGGCACCAGTATTTCACCCTCAAGGACGCATCGGCGCAGGTCCGCTGCGTCTTCTTCAGGCACAAGGCACAGGGGCTCGCGGTTGCACTTCGTGACGGGCTCGCGGTCGAGGTGCGCGCCACGCCCACGATCTACGACGCGAGGGGCGACTTCCAGCTTGCGATCGAGACCGTGCGACTGTCCGGTCCGGGCGTGCTCTATGAGCGTTACCTGCAGATGAAGGCGGCGCTCGAGGCTGCGGGCTGGTTCGACCCGGAGCGCAAGCGCGCGCTGCCGCGCTTCCCGCGCCGGGTCGGCGTCGTCACCTCGCTCCACGCTGCGGCTTTGCGCGACGTGCTGACGACGCTCGCACGCCGCAATGCGTCGGTGAGCGTCGTCGTGTATCCGGCGCCGGTACAGGGGATGGGCGCAGCCAACGAACTCGCCGAAGCGATCCGTACTGCCAATGCACGCAACGAAGTCGACGTGCTGATCGTGTGCCGCGGCGGTGGATCGCTCGAGGACCTGTGGGCCTTCAATGAGCAATCGCTGGCACGCGCGGTGTTCGAATCCGCGCTGCCGGTCATCTCGGGGGTCGGGCACGAGACCGATTTCACGATCTGCGATTTTGTTGCCGACGCCCGCGCCGCGACCCCCACCGCGGCGGCGACGCAAGCCGTACCCGACCGGGCGGCCCTTCGCGCTGCGCTGGCACAGCTCGAGCGCAGCGTCATGCGCGCCTGGACGCACGGAGTGGGCAACCGCGCGCAGCGCCTGGATCTCGCAGCACGCCATCTCACCCACCCGGCAGCACGGCTTGCGCAGCGGGCCGAAGACGCGCAACGGTTCGGTGCACGACTCGCGCGCGCTGGTCGCCTACAACTCGAGCGTTGCTCCGAGCGGCTCCAGCGCGCGACGGATGCGCTGGCCCATCTCAACCCGGCGGCGGTGCTCGAACGCGGCTACGCGATCGCCCGGCGCGTGGGCGGCGGCATCGTGACCGACTCGCGTATGCTCGCCGCGGGCGACACGCTCGGATTGACCTTCGCCCGCGGTCGGGCAGAGGCGTGCGTCACTTCGACCGAGGCACCGCTCCCGGAGTAGACCGCGGCTCCAGTCCGGTCACCTGTGACAGCGCCCAGGGTCGCATCGCAACCAGGAGACCGATCGTCTCGCGCTGCTTCGATGGCATCGTGGCATCGAGCTCGGCCAGCTCGAGAAACTCCGCGGCGATGCGCTCGAGCCGCCGGTGCATCAGTTCGTAGGACGCCTTCGACAGCTCGCGGTACTCGAAGCGAAACTGTCCCCCGATCCGGTCGAACTCGGCCGCAGTGAAGTCGTCGATCACCCGCTTCCCGTGGGCGCGGTGAATGGGTCCCCCCGGGTGCAGGCGCAACCGCTTCGGCACCTTGAGACGCACGCGGTCGTTGGGCAGAAGTTCGATCAGTCCCAGGCGGTCGAGCCTGACGAGCAGCCGGACCAGCGCGGTGCGCGGCACATCGTAGTGCGAGACGATGTCGCCCGCGGTCCATTCGGACAGCAGTAGGTAGAACACGCCCAGGAGCCGGGCATCCTGGGCCAGCGCCTGCTCCTGCTTCTCGGTCATCTCGC
Organism: uncultured beta proteobacterium; assembly: GCA_963701885.1. GTDB lineage: Bacteria > Pseudomonadota > Gammaproteobacteria > Burkholderiales > Casimicrobiaceae > VBCG01. The sequence goes on along the minus strand of CAVPBR010000013.1, from coordinate 3,605 downwards.
GCATCTCGGCCGTGCGGCCGCGCGCGAGGCGCGCGAGCTCGAACACGTCGATGTCGAGCACGGCGCAGAACTCGTCCAGACGCTTCAGCGTGAAGGTCCGCGCCGAGAACAGGCGCTTCACGCTTGCCTCCGACAGCCCGAGCCGGGCGGCCGCGGCGGCGTAGGTGAGTCCCTGACTCTTCAGCAATCGCTTCAGCGTGTCGACGAGCTGCTGGGTGTCGGTCATCGCGGGCCCTCCGATCGAGTTGTCGACGGCATCGCTGATAGTATCGAATAACGCTACTACAATGCAAAAGTCTTGCGCCTCGATACGCCCCCGGGAGAATCGGCGTCGCGGGCTCACCCGGCCCGTCTTCCGCCAGCCACCGGAGAACGCCATGATTCGAAAGCCAAACCATCACCCCAGTGCGATTGCCGTCGGCCTCAAGCTCGCCCTTGCGGTCGCCGCCGCGACGCTCTGCATCGTCGCCGCCCTGTCGCCGGCGTTTGCCCAGGACAGCTTCGCCCAGTCGTCCGCAGCGTCGCGCGCGTCGCTCGCCGCGTCGGGGATGATCGTCGAGGGCAGTGCCGGCATCGTCAAAGCCGGGGCCCAGCTCGTCGTCGCTTCGGTGCGCCCGGTCGCCAACGCGAGCGTCATCGTGCTGCGCGATGTCGCGACCGGGGCCGAAGCATCGGTCCGGGTGGCTGGAAGCGTCGCGAGCGCGGCGTCGGTCGCCGTCGGGCAGTCGATCCGCGTCGTCACCGCGGAATCGGTGATGGACTTCGTGACGCGGATCGATCCCGACGCGACGGTACGCGTGCTGACGATCGATCCGAGCGCGCCAGCGCCGCTCTCGGCTCCGGCCGCCCCGCGGCCCGCTCCGGCGACCCGTTGCGTCACCCCCGTCGCCCCCGGTGCCCCGTCTCCCGAGCCGCCGCTCGTGCGCGGACAAACGCGGGCATAATCCGCCGACCGTCGCCATGAGCTCCGCCAACCAGTTCGCGCTGCTGCGGCAGCGCCGCTTCGCGCCGTTCTTCTGGACCCAGTTCCTCGGCGCCGGCAACGACAACCTGTTCAAGTTCGCGTTCACGGTGATGGTCACCTACCAGGCGGCCGAACCTGGTCCGCGTCGACGCCGGCGCTCGTCACTGATCGGCGCGCTCTTCATCCTGCCGTTCCTGCTGCTTCTCGGCCACCAGCGGGCCAGCTCGCCGACAAGTACGACAAGACGCGCTGATCCGCTTCGTCAAGAGGCTCGAGATCGCGATCATGGTGCTCGCCGCCTGCGGCTTCGTCCGCGCCGACGTCGCACGTGCTGCTCGGCTGCGTCTTCCTGATGGGGCTGCACTCGACGCTGTTCGGCCCGGTCAAGTTCGCCTACCTGCCGCAGCACCTGGACGAGCGCGAGCTCACCGGCGGCAACGGCATGGTCGAGATGGGCACCTTCGTCGCGATCCTGCTCGGCCAGTCGCCGGCGGCCTGCTGGTCGCGATCGCCGCGCGGTCGGCCGCACTGCGTCGCCGTCGCCTGCGATCGCGTCGCCCTGCTCGGCCGGCTCGCGAGCCGCCGCAGGCCGTGCCGCCCTCGCCGTCGACCGACCCGAGCCTGCGCATCAACTGGAACCCGGTCAGCGAGACCTGGCGCAACCTCGAAGCTCGCGCACGGCAACCTCGTCGTCTTCCGCTCGCTGCTGGGCATCTCGTGGATGTGGTTCTTCGGCGCCGTCTTCCTGGCCCAGTTCCCGCGCTTCGCCAAGGAAGTGCTGCACGGCGACGAGCACGTGGCCTCGCTGCTGCTGGTGGTGTTCTCGGTCGGCATCGGCATCGGCTCGCTGCTGTGCGAGGTGCTGTCGCGCCGCCACGTCGAGATCGGCCTGGTGCCGCTCGGCGCGATCGGCATGAGCGTGTTCGCGATCGACCTCTACTTCGCGTCGCGCGGCCTGCCGCCGTCGGCCGACTGCGGCGCTCGCGGCCTTCGTCGCGAGCCGGCGCGCACTGGCGCGTCGATGGCCGACCTCGCGCCTGCTGTCGCTCTTCGCCGGCCTCTACAGCGTGCCGATGTACGCGCTGATCCAGATGCGCTCGCAGCCCAGCCACCGGGCGCGCATCATCGCCGCCAACAACATCCTCAACGCGCTGTTCATGATCGCCAGCTCGCTGATCGTCGGCGCGCTGCTCAAGCGCGGGCCTGACGATCCCGCAGGTGTTCCTGGTCATCGGCATCGCCCAACGCGATCGTCGCGTTCTACATCTTCATGCTGGTGCCCGAGTACCTGCTGCGCTTCGTCGCTTGGCTGCTGGTCGCGCTCCGTCTACCGCTTCGACGTCCGCGGCGACGAGCACATCCCGACGAAGGGCGCGGCGATCCTGGTCTGCAACCACGTCAGCTTCGTCGATCCGGTGCTGCTGATGGCCGCCGGCGAGCCCGCGGCCGATCCGCTTCATCATGGACCACCGGATCTTCAAGCTGCCGCGTGCTCGGCGTTCTCTTCCGCGCGAGGCGATCCCGATCGCGCCGCAGAAGGTCGACGCGGCATTGAAGGAGCGCGCGATCGGCGAGGCGCAGGCGGCGCTCGCCGCTGGACGAGCTGGTCGGGATCTTCCCGGAAGGGACGCTTGACCGACCAACGGAGAGCTCAGTGCGTTTCATCCCGGCGTGCAGCAGATCGTCGCGGCGGTGCCCGCACCGGTGGTGCCGATGGCACTCTCGGGACTGTGGGGAAGCCTGTTCTCGCGCGCACACCCGGTCCGGTTGTTGCTGAAGCTCAATGGCGTCCTGGCCCCGATCGCGTTCGTCGTCGCACCCCCACTCGCGCCCGCGGCCGCCACGCCCGAGACGCTGCAGGCGGATCGTCCTCGAGCTTCGCGGCGACGTGCGCTGACCTTCGCGATGAAAGTGACGCTCGACCTCGATCCGCTTCTCGGGCAGGGAACGATCGACGTGGGTGAGTACGCGAAGCTCTGCGCGTACAGCGCGAGGAGCGCTGCGGTGCCGATCGGCCCTCCGGCCCGAGTGCTATAGTCGCCGATACCTCTCGAGCTGCCGCCTCGTCATGTCCGGCAACACCTTCGGCACGCTTTACTGCGTGACATCGTTCGGCGAATCTCACGGACCCGCGATCGGATGCGTGGTCGACGGTTGTCCACCCCGGGGTTCGCGCTTGGCCGAGGCCGACATCCAGCGCGACCTCGACCGGCGCAAGCCCCGGAACCTCGCGACATGTCACCCAGCGCCGCGAGTCCGACACGCGTCGAAATTCTGTCGGGAGTGTTCGAAGGAAGGACCACCGGCACGCCTATCGCGCTTCTGATCCGCAACGAAGACGCGCGAAGCAGGGATTACGCCGCAATTGCCGAGACCTTCCGGCCGGGCCACGCCGACTACACCTACTGGCACAAGTACGGCCTCCCGCGATTACCGCGGCGGCGGGCGGCAATCGGCCCGCGAAACGGCGGTGCGCGTCGCGGCCGGTGCGATCGCGCCGCAAATGGCTAAGGCGAGCGCTACGGGATCACGATTCGCGGGCACATAAACCCATCTCGGCCGAGATGGTGATCGCGTTCGAAGACTGGTCGGAGGTCGATGCAAACCCGTTCTTCGCCGCCAACGGGCTCGATCTCGTCAC
>CAVPBR010000012.1:0-259820 GCA_963701885.1 uncultured beta proteobacterium | reverse complement strand
ACCTCCGAACAGCGTATCGAGCCGCCGGGACAGGCCGAGGCCCATCAGAATCATCAGCGGAAGAGAACAAAGACGACCGCGAGATAGGCGAACTTCTGCAGCACGTTGTAACGCTTCGCCTCTTCGCCCGCCGGATGGCGGAAGCGCAGGTGATCGACGATCGACCTGCCGATCCTCCGAATATCGGTCCCGGTCGGCCAAAGATCCGCGCCAGGTGGCGACTCCACACCGTGTACGCGACATAGCAGAGCCCGTTGATCAGGAACACCCAGGCGAAGAAGAAATGCCAGCTACGCGCCATTGAAAGCCACTGATGGCTCGGCACGGTGATCCAGGACGGAAAACCCTGCATGTAGGCCTCGCCCGCGCTGTAGGACACACCCAGGGCCCCCGTCGTGTTGAATTCGTGCCCGAACAGGCGGGTGTAGCCCAACGGCTGTCCGTTGGCGCCGTCGCGCGCCCCGATCTCGAGCCACGCCGGTCGGGTGCTGTAGGACGACTGCCCCCAGTAGAGCGCCGGATGTGCATTGAAAATGCACAGGCCGCTCATCAGCATCAGGGTGAGCGCGACGACATTGATCCAGTGCATGACGCGCACCGGCAACGCGTGGCGCCGGTACAGCTCGCGGCCCGAGGCCGAATGCCGCGAAGCGCCCGTGGCGGCCGCGGAAGCTTGTGCAGCGCGCTCGCGCGGCGTCACCGGCATGGGTGGGTCGGAGGTGGGATTCGATACGAGGTCGGGCATCGCGGATTTCTTGCTAGACAGTCGGCGGCTAGATCAAAAGCTTACGCCATCGCTGATCGCATGCACACCGACTCCATGCCCTGAAAGGCGACTCAGCCCAGGGTGACCTCTGCCCGCACGATCCCCGCGCGCTCATGGCGCGCAATGAGCTGGATCGTCGCGCCCGCCGTTCCGCGCACGACCCACTCAATCTTCATCCGGTCGTCGGTGACGTTGTAGTCCGGCCAGAACGACACGCCGGTGTGCTTGTGGGCTTTGCCTTCGAGCTGGCCGACATCGTCGCGCAGCTTGCCTGACGCAAGGCTCGCCCCAGGAGGCAGCTCGACTTCCGCGACGACGCCTCGCGCGGTCTTGCGCGCCAGCGCGCGCTTCGACACATAGGTCGGCAGCCAGCCCGTGTTCTGGATCACCAGCGTCACCTTCCACGTGCCGTCGCCGAGCGCGACAGCGCCCGCATGCACGAGCTCGAGCTTCGGCGAGCACAGCGCCTGCCAAAGCAACCAGCGCGGAAAGCGTCCGATCTCGCGCTCGAGCAGCGGCAGCGGTGGATTGCCGAACGCATGGAAGCGGTCCCAGCCGCCGATCTCGAGCCTGCCGAGTTGCGGATGATCGAAGGGCTTCCAGCCATGGTGCGCGCTGCCGCCGAGCTTCTGCTCGCTCCAGCGGAAGAGATTCAGGTCGTCCTCGATCGCATGATCGCGGAACCAGTCGATGTACTTGTAGTTCTCGATGCCCGCTTCGCGCATCGGTGACCAAATCTCGACGACCCACGAAAACACGCCGAGATGCTCGTAATCCAGTCGAATGTGCCGCCGATCACCGACTTCGGGTGATAGCGAAATTCGTGGTAGACGGATATCGCAGGATAGCCGGTGAGCTCGGTGCCCTTGTGTCCCGCCGCCTGGTAGAACCATAAATCCTCGGCGTCCATCTCGTCGTCGGACTGGTGTTCGAAAGGCCGCAGCAGCACGCCGCTCCAGGTGTGAAACGACGTTCCGCCGCAGATGTTCGGATGGCGAACGACAAAGTCGACGACGGCGCGGATCTCGGGCTCGGAGGTCGGGTATGGTCCGGCGCCTTGCTGCTCGAATTCCTGGCGCCAGCTCGCCGGAAAATTCCGGTTGAGATCGAGCCCCTGCAGCGGGCGCTTGATTTTCAGCGTAAAACCATCGTAGCCGTCATAGCGGCCCTCGGGCATGATCCGGTAGTAGGTTCCCCCGGTCTCGGTCGGGTCACGCCGCACCATCAGGCGTGGCTCCTGCGGATGCGCTTTCCACAAGCCGTTGGGATCGGGAATGCGCATCTGCAGGATGCGCCCGTCGCCGTCGATGTCCTCGACGACGAGGCCATCCGGCTCCTGTTCGTCGAGCGGATACGCACGCGTCGACGAACGCACCCATTTCGGCCGGTCCGCAAGCGCCCATTCCGCGCCGTCGGGATTGATCCGCGGGCAAACGTAGAAAGCCCGCGTGTCGAGCGCGCGCGTCACCTCGGCATCCGGACCGTACTGTCTGACCAGCGCGTCGATGAAATAGAGCGCGGCCGCCGACGCCGCCACTTCGGTCGAATGGATGTTCCCGTCGACCCAGAACGCCGGCTTTTCGGCTGCGGGTCCGGTCGCGCCGTTGGTGATCGTCAGCACCCAGATGTCGCGGCCTTCATGACTCTTCCCGATCGACTCGATCGAGATGAGTTGCGGGTGCTCGCGCGCGAGCGCGCGGAGAATGCCGGTGAGCTCGGCGTAGCGATAAAAGCGGTCGAAGGCGATCGGCGGCATCTTGGGCGGTGGCGTGGTCGATTGAGGACAGCGAATGTGCCGGGGATCGGCTCCACAGACGCGCAGGCAAGCGGGTGCATCTTACTTCATGCACCCCGACCGAGATCCAAGCTGACGGACACCGTTCAATCGAATTGCGTTTGGTCCTTCCAGCGGCCGGAGTCGATCATCGATCGACGGCCAGAATGCTCCGAAACGAATATTGAAACCGGCGACCTCAACCGGCCAGATCCCCGGAATCGTGGCCCGATCCTCCAGGAACACCGCGGCGTTCAACCAGGCGCTCCGGATGTGCCAATCCGACTCCGGCGCGGTCTTGACCCGCACATGGCGGGTGCGTTCGCAACCGACGACATCGCCCACCCCGTTTCGGAGCCCAATCGCCTGAATGTCGTGCGCTGGATTGCTACCCTCGGTTGCCGGTCCGCCGACGCATCCTGATCTGTGTCCTACATGCGATTCCGACAATGTCCTATTGGTATCACCGCCTACAGTGTCCAGCATACCCACCAAGCGATCGCGCTCCGCGGCGGACGATGCGGCAACTCAGCATCGACGCTCGATCTGCCGTCACCGGATGCAACTGCCCCACCAACGCAGATCGTTCGATCAAACGAAGGGGAAACACATGCGCAACAATACGCGAGAGTCCGGGCTGTTGATGCTGGTCAGTCCGAAGCAGAACCATTTGCTCGCCGCGCTCGACACCACGGATTACGCATGGTTGGCGCCACATCTCGAACGGGTCCACTTGCCACTGCGCGCCGTCGTGTACGGCGCAGATACGCATGCGCAACACGTGTATTTTCCGACAACAAGCATCGTATCGCTGCTCTACGACCTCGAAGACGGTTCATCGGTCGAGGTCTGCGTCACCGGCAACGACGGCCTCGTCGGGATGTCCCTACTCGTGGGCGGCCATACCCGGCTGGGCCGCGCGGTGGTGCGAAGCGCCGGCTACGCGTATCGCCTCTCCGTGGATGTGCTGACCAGGGCGTTCGAAAATCGCGGTCTGTTGCGACAGCTCCTGCTCCGCTACACGCAGGCACTGAGTACGCAGATGGCGCAGACTGGCGTATGTAATCATCACCATCAGATCGAACAGCAATTGTGCCGCTCGCTGTTGTTGTACCTCGACCGGTTGTCGACGAATGAGCTGACGATGACCCACGAATCGATTGCCAGCACGCTTGGCGTGCGCCGCGAGAGCGTCACGGTGACGGCAGGAAAGCTGCGGGCAGCCGGGCTGATTCGCTACGGTCGCGGGCGGATCAGGGTGCTCGATCGGCCGGGACTGGAGCAGCGCGTCTGTGAATGCTATGCCGTCGTAAAGGCCGAGTACGACCGCTTGCTGCCGCAGCGCAGACCCGACTCGTCCCCACTCGTCGCGACGCGCGGCTTTGCGACGCGACGGGCGCTCCCAGCACCGACACACCTCGGCGCGAGGTGGGCGGTGGGCTCGTAGGTCGGGTTGCTCGGACGCACCGGATTGGAGGTTGGCTCGCGCTCGGCGCCGATCGTCTCTCGCAATGTTGGGCGGCCGGCGTAATCGAAAAACTGCAACCACGGACTGCTTGCGACCCAGAAGAGACACTCCCGATCGCAGCAAGCGGCTGATCGGAACCATCCATTGCAGACGTTCGCGGCCGGCAGCTTCTTGCGGCGAGCGACAGCATGCGGTTCCAATTGACGTCCGCGATGCTACCTCGATCTTCGCGGCGTATGGGCTCGCATTGCGATCGAGAGTTGCCGCTTCAGCTCCAGACGCTTGATCTTACCCATATCATTGCGCGGAAGCGTTTCGACGACCGCAACACGCACGGGCATGCGATTGATCACGCCTAGTTCCGCATTCGCGGCGGCTTGGACTTCCGCCCATTCGAGCCGCCGGCGGCATTGGATCACGACGTATATTTCGTCGTCGCCTCCAATTTTTTGAATGGACAATATACATACGCCCTCGGCGCCAAATCGGTCCTGCAACGCTCGTTCGATCGGGTCAGTTGCGACCTTGTCGCCGAGAACGTTAATGACGTCGGATGCGCGCCCGCGCAATGCAAGCCGACCGTCGTGACCGAACATACCTAGGTCGCCAGGGTAGAAGTATCCGTCGTGAAAGAATGCGCGAGTCGCGACCTCGTCATCGAGATAGCCGCTGAGGCCATCGATGACGCGAACACGCACGAAGCCTTCCCTCTGCGGACCAAGTACCGCGCCCGCCTCGTCAACCACCTGAACCTCACGCGATGGGTGGATACGATGCCAAAGCAGATCGTCGGGCTGATCGAGAGGCGTGACGGCTAAGGTCAGTGCTTCGGTGGAGGCGAGAACCGAATGGACTTGGCGCGTCAAGATCTGTTTCGCCGCCGCCAGCATGGCTCGCGAGAGGGCCCCACCGGTAACCAACAGGCGCGTTGCGTCGTTGCGATGCAGCGTACCTTTGGACGCGCCGAGAAGAGCCGCCAGCATGGCCGGTGTCGTGAAGACGTGTGTCATGTCGTGCCGGGCCAGCGGACTGTGCAGGTCCATTTCTTGGTGGAAGACAACTGTTCCCCCCATACTCCAGGTAATGAGTGGCCAGCGGTAACCGCCGGCGGTCCATAGACCAAAGTTGGCGACATAGACGACAGACTGGGCCGAGATGCCGTTGATCTCGGCGTGCAACGGCATTGCAAGCGCTTCCATAACCGCATCCCTCAGCACCTTCTTGTAGGTGCCGGTCGTACCGGAAGTCATCAAGATATGGCCACCAGGACGCGCCATCGTCCTAGGTACATCGGGAACCGGACCTTGCATGGCTGAAAGCTTGAGCTTGGTGGGAACGCGGATTAAGCGCCATGGGAAGGCGGTCGAGGGGTGTCGTGGTTCGGGTCGATTCTCAGCCTCTGCAGTAACGACGCAGCCAATGTTCCGAAGGCCCAGTTTCGCTATCTCCTCTGCGTCCCTCGCTGCGAAAGTCGTCACGCCCAAACTGCGTAGCGCCAACCCGAGAACCCAAGCGTCGAGCAGGCTATCGACATCGATGACGGCCACCGAGTCAACCGGCAAGTCCTGTTGCGCAAAATACTGCCGGAAGACTTCTATGAATCGGGCAAAGTTGCTGTAGCTGAAAGAAACACCGTCAGAAACGGCGGCAATCTTGCCCGGCGTTTGGCGCGCTTGTTCGAATATTTTCAAGATCGCCACGATCGTTTCCGAGTAGCAAGTTATTCTGCGGCTCATTCCACCCGCCGCGAACATCGATCATGAACTCGTTACGCTACAGGCGAACCGGCAAGTGCGCGATCTGGAGCATCTTGCAAGTGGACGTCGCGGCGACGCGCATGGTCGCCCCCACTATCAGGCTTGACCGCTGAGGCATTCGACACCCAGTACATTGGCAATCGTCTCACAATCAATTGCTCCCGGCGCCAGCGGCGGCGTTCGTAACTCGGGCACGATGGGCCTGCCGATATGGCTGCTTTGCGGAAAATTGGGCGGCTATGCTGGCCGTCTGGAAGTGGCCGCGTCCGGTCGATCGACTATAACTGCAAACCAGCACTGACGGCCGGATCGGGCCTCTGTTGCTACACCTCATGCTGCTTGCGGCCGTACTGGCGTGGGTTGCCAATATACCGTATATTTGTACGGTATCCCTGACGATCTTCAGTCACCCGATCCGCCTTGTACGGCATGTCCGCCCACGACCTGCTCCCCGCCTATGCCGAGTTGCATTGCCTGTCGAACTACTCGTTCCTGCGCGGCGCGTCACACCCCGAGGAGCTCGTCGAGCGCGCCAGAGGCCAGGGCTATGCCGCGCTGGCGCTGACCGACGAATGCTCGCTGGCGGGTGCCGTGCGGGCGCATATGGCGGCGAAGGATGCTGGTCTGCCCCTGATCCTCGGCAGTGAAATCACCCTCGTCGACGGCACGCGGCTCGTCCTGCTCGCGCATAACCGCGGAAGCTACGGCGACCTGTCGCAACTCATCACCCGTGGCCGGCGCAACGCCACGAAAGGCAGCTACCGGCTGACGCGGGACGATGTCGCGACGCTTGCTTCGTCCTGCCTCGCGCTGTGGCTCCCCGCGTTCGGTCCGTGCGAAGGCCTGTCCGGCCGCGCGGACGCGATGCCAGTGCCCTGGCTGCGGGAAGTGTTCGCCGGCCGGGCCTGGGTCGGCGCCGAGCTGCTCGCCGAGGCTGGGGACAGCGCGAGGCTCGCGCGTTTCCATGTGCTATCGCGCACGAGCGGCCTGACGCTGGTTGCTGCCGGCGACGTTCATATGCATGTGCGAGCGCGCCGGGCGCTGCAGGACACGCTCACCGCAGTCCGGCTGAAAACACCGGTCGCAGCCTGCGGTCACGCGCTGCACCCGAACGGCGAGCGCCACCTGCGCTCGCGCGCGCGGCTGGCCGGCATCTACCCTCCCGCGCTCCTCGCAGAGACACTCGCGATCGCCGAACGTTGTCGCTTTTCACTCGATGATCTGCGCTATGAGTATCCACAGGAAATCGTGCCGCCCGGGGAGACGGCGGCGTCGTGGCTGCGCAGCCTCGTCGAAACGGGGCTCGCCAGTCGCTACCCGGAACCCGGGACCGTAAAGCCCGGGACGGATCACGTTTTTCAAAAGCAAAAACGTGATCCGTCCCGGGCTTTGGTCCCGGCCAACGTGCGCGCGCAGATCGAGCGCGAGCTCGCGCTGATCGCCGAGCTGGGCTACGAGCCGTACTTCCTCACCGTCCACGACATCGTTGCATTCGCGCGCTCGAAGAACATCCTGTGCCAGGGACGCGGCTCGGCCGCCAATTCCGCCGTTTGCTATGCGCTCGGCATCACCGAGGTCGATCCGGCGCGCAGTGCGATGCTGTTCGAGCGCTTCATCAGCCGCGAGCGCAATGAGCCTCCCGACATCGATGTCGATTTCGAGCACCAGCGACGCGAGGAAGTGATGCAGTACGTCTTCCGCAAGTACGGACGTGACCGCGCGGCGCTTGCCGCGACGCTCATCACCTACCGCCCGAAGAGTGCCGTGCGCGACGTCGGCCGCGCGCTGGGGCTCGAGCCCGCCCAGCTCGACCGGCTGGCGAGCGCGTTCGCATGGTGGGACGGGCGTGCCATCCACGCCGATCGCGTTCACGAGGCGGGATTCGATCCTGGCCATCCGGTCATTCGCCGCGCGATCACGCTGGCCGGCCACCTGCTCGGTTTCCCCCGCCACCTGTCGCAGCACGTCGGCGGCTTCGTCATCGCACGCGATTCGCTCGAGCGGATGGTCCCGGTCGAGAACGCGGCAATGCCCGAGCGCACCGTCATTCAGTGGGACAAGGACGACCTCGACGCCATCGGACTGCTCAAGGTCGATTGCCTGGCGCTCGGGATGCTTTCGGCAATCCACCGTGCGCTCGACATGGTGTCGTCGCAGCGCGAGGCGCCGCTGCGGATGCAGGACATTCCGGCTGAGGACCCCGCCGTCTACGCGATGATCCGGCGCGCCGACACGATCGGTGTATTCCAAATCGAGTCGCGCGCCCAGCAGTCGATGCTGCCGCGTCTCAAGCCGTGCAATTTCTACGATCTCGTAATCGAGGTCGCGATCGTGCGTCCCGGACCGATTCAGGGTGGCATGGTGCATCCCGTATCTGAAGCGGCGGCAGGGAAAGGAGCCTGTCATCTATCCGAGCGACGCGGTGAAAAGCGTCCTCGAGCGCACGCTGGGCGTACCGATCTTCCAGGAGCAGGTGATGCAGCTCGCAATCGTCGCTGCCGGCTTCACTCCGGGCGAAGCCGACCGCCTGCGCCGCTCGATGGCGGCGTGGAAACGCAAGGGCGGCCTGCAGCCTTTCGAGCAGCGCCTGGTCGAGGGCATGGGGGTGCGAGGTTACGCACCGGCATTCGCGCAGCAGGTCTATCGGCAGATCCTAGGCTTCGGCGAATACGGCTTTCCCGAATCGCATGCTGCATCGTTCGCCCTGCTCGTTTACGTGTCGGCATGGCTCAAGCATTACGAGCCGGCGGCATTTTGCAGCGCGCTCCTGAATTCGCAGCCGATGGGTTTCTATGCGCCTGCGCAGCTCGTCGCCGATGCGCGTCGACACGGGGTAGAGGTCTGCCCTCCCGACGTGACGATCAGCGCGTGGGACTGCACGCTGGAAAACAGGGACGCACCACGTTTTCCGGCGATTTCCGGAAAACGTGGTGCGTCCCTGTTTTTGCTGTTGGGGCTGCGGATGATCGGTGGGTTATCCGAAGCGGGCGCGCAGCGCATCGTCGCCGCGCGGCAGGGGCGGCCATTCCGCGATGTCGCCGACCTGGCACATCGCGCGACGCTCGACCGGCGCGACCTGGCGGCACTGGCCGACGCCGATGCGCTGGCGTCGCTCGCGGGTCACCGGCATCGGGCGGCCTGGGACGCCGCGGGCGTCGAGCGGCTCCCTCCTCTGCTGGCGGGCGCCGGGTTCGACGAAGTGTCGCCGGCACTGCCTGCGCCCACCGAAGGCCGGGAGATCGTCGCCGACTATCGCCGCCTCGGGCTCACGCTGCGCCGCCACCCTCTGGCACTCTTGCGGCGCCAGTTGCGCGAGAGGCGGCTGGCTGCGGCTGACGAAATCGCCGAGGCGCCGCACGGACGCCTCGTGCGCACGGCCGGGATCGTCATCGGGCGCCAGCGGCCCGACACCACGAGCGGCGTCGTATTCGTGACGCTCGAGGACGAAACGGGAACGACCAACGTCATTGTCTGGCGCAGCCTCGGCGAGCGCCAGCGGCGCGAGCTTCTCGGTGCACGCTTGCTCGCTGTCTACGGCAAGGTCGAGCGCGAAGGCCCGGTCGTCCACGTGCTCGCCGGTCGGCTCGTCGACCTGACGCGGCTACTGGGCGCGCTGTCGACGCGCTCGCGCGACTTCCACTGACGCCGCAGAAGCGCAGCACACGCGCATGACGCCCGCTCACGCTTGCGGGCATAGTGTGAACAGACCCTAAACTGCGCGCGCAGCGACAACACGCCCGCGCACTTCGCCGAAGCCGACGCGATAGTCCTTCGCCTGCGCATAGCCGGTCAGGACAACCTCGTCGTCGTCCTCGAGGAACGCACGCTCGACGTCGCCGGCGAGCCGCAGCGGCCGCGTGCCATTACGGGTGAGCTCGAGCAGCGACCCGAACGAATCGGGAGTCGGGCCGCTGATCGTCCCGGAGCCCATCAGGTCGCCTGGGCGCAGGTTGCATCCCGACACCGTGTGATGCGCAAGCTGCTGCGCCACACTCCAGTACATGTGCCTGAAATTGGTCCTGCAGATTGTCGTCGGTGCGCCGCCCAGCGGCGCCAGCGCGGCTTCGAGGTGGATGTCGTAGGCCTGCGGGCCGTCGGTCTCGAGATAGCGCAGCGACGGCAGCTCCTGCACCGGTCCGGGGACGCGAAACGGCTCGAGCGCGTCCATGGTGACGATCCACGGCGAAATCGACGTCGCGAAGGACTTGCTGTTGAAGGGACCCAGCGGAATGTATTCCCACTGCTGGATGTCGCGCGCGCTCCAGTCGTTCAGCAGCACCATGCCAAACATCCGCTCGCGGGCACGCATCGCCGGGACGGGCTCGCCCAGCGCATTGCCGACGCCGACGATGAACGCCATCTCCAGCTCGAAATCGAGTCTCTCCGACGGGCCGAATACCGGAACGACCTGATCCGGCGACTTGGACTGCCCGTTAGGACGCAGCACCGACGAGCCGCTCACGACCACCGAGCTCGCGCGCCCGTTGTAGGCGATCGGCAGGTGCAGCCAATTCGGCAGCAGCGCGTGCTTCGGATCACGGAACATCGACCCGACATTGGTTGCGTGCTCCCGTGACGAATAGAAATCCGTGAATCCCGGGATCGACAGCGGCAGCAACATCCGCGCTGCCCCCGCAGGGATGAGTGCGCGGGCGCGCAGGATCGCGTCGTCGCGCAGGCGCGCGTTGTCATGACGAAGCAGGTCGCTGATCACGGCGCGGGCGCGCACCCAGGCCGCGGGACCGCGCTCGATGAACGTATTCAGCGTGGCACGGTTGAACATACGCTCGCCGGGAACGACATCAAGCAACTGCGCCTGCTCGAGGGCCGCCAGGTCGAGGATCAGGTTGCCGATCGCGACGCCCGCGCGAGGCGCTGCATTGGCCGGCGTCGTGAACACGCCGAACGGCAAGTTCTGGATCGGGAAGTGCGAATCGCGTTCGACCGGAACGAAGGACTTGAGCTTTGGATCGTTGGGATGCATGCGAATGTCTCGGCGGCTGTAGCAGGTGTCGGCCCGGACAGCCGTCCCCCGGACACGCCCGGCTCAATCCGCGCGCCCCGACATCCTACGCTTCGGGTGGCGCCCTCAGGTCGCGTTGCTGCACGCCGGCGTTTCGGCGAGCTGCACCTTGGCCGACGCCACCGGCAGGATCGCCCCGGACGGGACGCCATTCTTGACCGCGGTGATCTCGGCAAGGATCGAGATCGCGATCTCGGGTGGCGTGCGGCTGCCGATGAACAGGCCGATCGGGCCGTGCAGGCGGGCGATCTGCGCATCGGTGAGATCGAACTCGCGCAGGCGCTCGCGTCGCCGCGCGTTGTTGGCGCGTGACCCGAGTGCGCCGACATAGAACGCTGGCGATTTCAGCGCTTCCATCAGCGCGAGATCGTCGAGCTTGGGATCGTGCGTCAGCGCAACCAGCGCCGAGCGTTCGTCGAGGTTCATCGCCAGCACGGTATCGTCGGGCATCGTGCGTACCAGCGTGACACCGGGGACGTCCCAGGTCTCCATGTATTCCTCGCGCGGGTCGCAAATCGTGACCTGGTAGTCGAGTCCGACCGCGATCTGCGCCAGGTACTTGGAGAGCTGCGAGGCGCCGATCACCAGCATCCGGTAGCGCGGACCGTGGATCGTCCGCAACACCTTGCCATCGAATTGCAGGCCGTCGCTCGCCCGGGCCGGGTGCAAGGTCGCGAATCCGGACGCGAGCTCGAGCCTGCGCGCGACCAGGTGCCCCGTTTCGATCTCGCGCAACAGCGCGCGCATTCCCGATTCGCGCGTCAGCGGCTCCAGGACGAGCTGGATCGTCCCGCCGCAAGGTAGACCAAAGCGGCGCGCCTCGTCGGCCGAGACTCCGTAGGTCACCACCTCGCACTTCGTCGCCTTCTGTCCCTCGCGACGCGTGCGCAGGACGATGTCGTCCTCGATGCAGCCGCCGGAAACCGACCCCGCAACGAGGCCGTCGTCGCGTACGGCCAGCATCGCGCCTTCGGGGCGCGGTGAACTTCCCCAGGTCTTGACCACCGTGACGAGCAGCGCCCGATGACCGCTGTCGAGCCATTCCGCGCTGCGCTTGAGAACTTCGAGGTCGACACTGTCCATGCAACGGTCCTTGCTCCGGCGCGCTACCTGAAGCCGCGCGCGTACAGGATGATCAAAATAATGATGATCGCAGCGATCGCCGCGTAGCGAACCCAATGCGTGCTTCGCGGGGCTGCCGGCGCCGCTACGAATGCAATCGCGCCCGCGGCTCCGGCTACGCCCGCCCTGACGCGCTCGACGAAGCGTGAGAAGAAATCGTCGGTCATCTTGGCCGCGGCACCGTCGATCAGCCGCGACCCGATCTGCGCCAGCTTGCCCCCGACCTGCGCCTTGGCGACATAAGTCAATGCCGTCTGATCGTCGGGCGCCGGCGCGAGCGTCACCCGCGCGTCGCCTTTCGCGAACCCCGCCGCGCCGCCCTGCCCTTCGAACGTCAGCGTATACCCGGTCGGAGGCGTGATGTCCGCCATCGTCATGCGCCCGTTGAAGCGCGCCGAGACGGGCCCGATGCGCGCCGTCATCGCAACCTGCCAGGTGTCATCGGCGTTGCGCTCGATCGATTCGCAACCCGGCAGGCAATCCTTGAGCACCGCGGGATCATTGAGCGCCGCCCAGACCGTCGCCATCGGTGCGGGGACGACACGGGTATTGGAAAGGTCCATGTGGGCTCCAGTAGCCCTCAGGCGGCAAGCCGCTGCGCGGTCCGCGTCCGCGAGCCATCGCGTGCGAGCGCCGCAGCGAGGTCGGTGAGCGATTGCAGGTTGTGTACCGGCAGGAAATCATCGACATGCGGCAGCAGCGCGCGTATTCCTGCCGGCCGCGCCTCGAAACCCGCGTAGCGCAACAGCGGATTCAACCAGACGAGGCGCGAGCAGGACTTGGCAAGGCGCTCGGCCTCGAATTCCAGTCCCTCTCCCGCATCGGCATCAAGGCCGTCGCTGATCAGCAGCACGACCGCGTTCTGGCCGAGCAGCCGCCGCGACCAGCGACGATTGAACTCGGTGAGGCAGCTTCCGATCCGCGTGCCGCCCGCCCAGTCTTCCACCGCCGCAGCCACCTGGGTCAGCGCGACGTCGACATCGCGATGGCGCAGGTAGCGCGTGATGTTGGTGAGGCGCGTGCCGAAAGTCAGCACATGCACGCGGTGGCGGTCGTTGGTGATCGCATGCAGGAAATGCAGCAGCATGCGTGCGTAGCGATCCATCGAGCCCGAGATGTCACACAGCACCACCAGCGGCGGCGACTCGCGGCGCCGGCGCCGGAAGCGCAGCGGCGTCAGCGCCCCGCCCGCGCCGACGCTTCTGCGCAGCGTCGCGCGCAGGTCGACTGCCCGCCCGCGCGACGCAGGCAGCGTGCGACGTACCGGCCGCTCGGGCAGCGGAAGCCGCATGTGCCGCAGCAGCGACTTCACTTCGGCGAGCTCGTCGGTGCTCATCGTCGCGAAATCCTTCCGTTGCAGCACCTCGCGCGCGGAGAACGAGAACGTGGCGTCGAGCTCGATTTCCTGCTCGCCGGACTCGCGGCGCTCGGCTGGCCGCAGCATCGCCTGCGCGAGCCGGGCGGGCGGCGCAGGCGCCGCATCGCCGGAACGCCCCTGCACCCGCGGCAGCAGCGCGCTCATCATCTTTTCCAGGAGCCTGGGATTGCGCCAGAACAACTCGAAAGCCTGCTCGAACAGTGTGAGCTGCTCGCGCCGCGACACCAGCACCGTGGCCAGCGCTTCGCGGAAATCGTCGCGATTGTCGACGCCCACCGCCTCGACCGCCCCAAGCGCGTCGAGCAGCTTGGCCGGGCCGACCGGCATCCCGGCGGCGCGCAGCACGCGCACGAAGTGCAGCACGTTCTCCGCCAGTCGACCCTGCGGCAGCGCGCCGATGAACGACCGGGACGCGGTCGACGCCGGCTGGCCGCCGCCGGTCGCGGGTGTGCTCGGTGCCGCGTCCGCCGCGACGCTCACGCCGGCGCCCTTTCGGTCTGCGCGTCGTTGACGAGCCGCGCGATGACGTCGGGCGTGAGCGCCCCGATGTCGTCCTGGTACTTGAGGAGCGCACCCAAGGTGTCGGCGACCGTTTGGGGCTCGAGGGTGAGGCGATCGAGCGCCATCAGTGCCTCGGCCCAATCGAGCGTCTCCGCGATGCCCGGCGCCTTGAACAGGTCGAGCTCGCGCAGCCGCTGGGTGAAGCCGACGATCTCGCGGGCCAATGCCTCGGAGGCCCCGGGACGCTTGCGCCGAAGGATCGCAAGCTCCCGGGCCGCATCGGGATAGCCGACCCAATGATAGAGGCAGCGGCGCTTGATCGCGTCATGGATTTCGCGCGTACGATTGGACGTGATGACGACCGGCGGTGGCGAGGCCGCGCGAATGGTGCCGAGCTCGGGAATCGTGACCTGGTAGTCCGACAGCACTTCGAGCAGGTACGCCTCGAAGGGTTCATCGGCGCGATCGAGCTCGTCGATCAAGAGCACCGGCGCGATTCCATCCTCGGGCGCCAGCGCCTGCAGCAGTGGCCGACGCAGCAGGAAGCGCGTGGTGAAGATTTCGTGCGAGAGCTGGCCGCGCTCGACGCCGCCTGCCGCCTCGGCGAGCCGGATCTCGACCATCTGCCGCGGATAGTTCCACTCGTAGACTGCCGCCGCGGCGTCGAGGCCCTCGTAGCATTGCAGACGTACAGCCGCCGGCCGAGGCCCGCCGCCAGCACCTTGGCGATTTCGGTCTTGCCGACCCCCGCCTCGCCCTCGAGGAAAAGCGGCCGGCGCAGCCTCAGTGCGAGAAATACCGCGGTCGCGAGCCGCCGGTCCGCGACATAGTTCTGGCCCTCGAGCAGCGCGAGCGTCGCGTCGACCGACGGCGGGGCGGGCGCGGCTGCCGTCATCGCGAGCGCGGTCGTCGCCGGCGGGCCCGAACTCAAGCCATCGCGGCGACGGCGCGCGACGCCATCACCGGAATCAGATGCGCGCGATATTCGGCGGAGCCGTGCAGGTCGGTGCTCAATCCGGCCGAACCCAGCTTGACCGCCTTCGCGGCGGCCGCGCTGAAATTCTGCGCCAGCGCGGCTTCGATCGCGGATGCCCGGAACACGCCGGGACCCGCGCCGGTGATCGCGACGCGCACGCTACCGTCAGCGAGCTGCGCAACGAACACCCCGACGAGCGCGAAGCGCGACGCGGGATTCGGGAATTTCGCATACGCCGCACGCCGTGGCACGGGGAAAGACACCGCGGTGATGATCTCGTTGGTATCCAGCACAGTCTCGAACATCCCCTTGAAGAACTGATCGGCGGCGATCGTGCGCTTGACCGTCCTGATCGCCGCATTGCATCCGACCACTGCGGCGGGCCAATCCGCGGCTGGATCGTTGTTGGCAATCGAGCCGCCGATCGTGCCCATATTGCGCACCTGGCGATCACCGATGCCCTCGGCGAGTTTCGGCGAGCGCCGGAATGGCGGTCTTGACCTCGGCCGACGCCACGATGTCGGCGTGGCGTGTCATCGCACCGATCGACACCGCGTCGACGTCCCTGCGGATTCCCGCGAGATCGGCGATGCCGGCGAGATCGACCACGGTGCCGGGCTGCGCGAGCCTCAACTTCATCGCCGCGACCAGGCTCTGCCCGCCGGCGAGAATCTTGCCGCCGGTCTTCACGAGCAATGCTTCGGCTTCGGCGACCGATTTCGGATGCTGGTAGTCCACTGCGTACATGATCCGTGCCTCCTTGGCCTGTGCTGCCCGCGGTCAGGCGCGGGCCTTCGCGGATTGAAGGGCCTCCCAGACCCGGTGCGGCGACGCGGGCATGTCGAGCCGGGTCACGCCTGCGGGTGCCAATGCGTCGAGCACGGCGTTCATCAGCGCCGGCGGAGAGCCGATCGCACCGGCCTCGCCGCAACCCTTGGAACCCAGCGGATTGTGGGTGCAGGGCGTGACCTGCGTTGCGACCTTGAATGAAGGCAGGTCATCGGCGCGCGGCATCGCGTAGTCCATGTAGCTTCCCGTCAGCAACTGCCCGCTCTCCGCATCGTAGACGCAGCGCTCGAGCAGCGCCTGGCCGATGCCCTGAGCCAGCCCACCGTGCACCTGGCCCTCGACGATCATCGGATTGATGATGTTGCCGAAGTCGTCGGACGCGCTGAAATTGACCACTTCCACGACGCCGGTGTCAGGATCGACCTCGACCTCGCAGATGTGCGTTCCCGCCGGAAAAGTGAAGTTGGTCGGATCGTAGAACGCGGTCTCGTTCAGCCCCGGCTCGAGCTTGTCGAGCGGGTAGTTGTGCGGGACGTACGCCGTGAGCGCGATCTCACCGAAGGTCTTGCTGCGGTCGGTGCCCGCAACCGTGAACTTGCCGTCGTGGAACTCGATGTCGGTTTCCGCCGCCTCGAGCAGGTGCGCAGCGATCTTCTTGCCCTTGGCGACGATCTTGTCCAGTGCCTTCACGATGGCGGTGCCGCCGACCGACGAGCGAGCGCGAGCCGTAGGTCCCCATGCCGAACAACACCCGGCCGGTGTCACCGTGCACGACGTCGACGTCCTCGACCGGGATGCCGAGCCGCGTCGCGACGATTTGCGAGAACGTCGTCTCGTGGCCCTGACCATGGCTGTGCGAACCGGTGAACACGGTGACGCTGCCGGTCGGGTTGACCCGCACCTCTCCGGCCTCGTACAGCCCGGCACGCGCCCCGAGCGCGCCGGCGACATTCGACGGCGCGAGTCCCGCAGGCTTCGATGTAGGCGGAATAGCCGAGGCCCCGCAGCTTGCCGCGCTTCGCCGCTTCTGCCTTCCGCCCCTCGAAGCCCTTGACATCGGCGATCCGCATCGCGTCGTCGAGGGTCGCGTCGTAGCCGCCAGTGTCGTAGAGCAGCGCCACCGGTGTCTGGTGCGGGAAACTGCGGATGAAGTTGCGCCGCCGGATCTCGTCCTGGGGGATTCCCAGCTCGACCCCGGCCTGTCGCACGATGCGCTCGACGACGTAGGTGGCCTCGGGCCTCCCGGCGCCGCGGTACGCGTCGACCGGCGCGGTGTTGGTGAACACAGCGTCGACCTCGCAGTAAATCGCGGGGGTCGTGTACTGCCCGGAGAGCAACGTCGCGTAAAGGATCGTCGGGATGCACGAAGCGAACGTCGACAGATAGGCGCCCATCGCGGCAGTCGTGTGCACCCGCAGCGCCAGAAACTTGCCGCTCTGGTCGAGCGCAAGCTCCGCATGCGTGACGTGATCGCGACCGTGAGCGTCGGACAGGAACGATTCGCTGCGCTCTGCGGCCCATTTGATCGGCCGGCCGATGCGCTTGCTCGCCCACACCATTGCCGTCTCTTCGGCATACAGGTAGATTTTGGAACCGAATCCGCCGCCTACGTCGGGTGCAATCACCCGCACTTTGTGCTCGGGCAGACCGAGGACGAAAGCGCACATCAGCAATCGCTCGACGTGCGGATTCTGGCTGGTGACGTAGAGCGTGTACGCGTCGTCGGCGCGGCTGTACGACGCGATCGCGGCACGCGGCTCGATCGCGTTCGGGATCAGGCGATTGTTGACGAGATCGAGGCGCGTGACGTGCGCGGCTTTCGCGAACACCGCGTCGACCGCCGCCTTGTCGCCGATCGACCAGGTGTAGCACTTGTTGCCCGGCGCCTCGTCATGGATCTGGGGCGCGCCGGGCTTCAGCGCATCGACGGGATTGACGACCGCGGGCAGTACCTCATAGTCGACCTCGATGAGTTCGGCCGCGTCCTTCGCCTGGTCGCGGGTCTCGGCGACGACGAGGGCCACGGTGTCGCCGACATAGCGAACCTTGCCCTTGGCGAGCACCGGATGCGGGGGCTCCTTCATGGGTGTGCCATCGACGGCGGTGATGAGCCACCCGCAGGGCAGCCCGTTGACGCCGTCGAGGTCCGCGCCGCTGTAGACCGCGACCACGCCGGGCGCAGCTTTGGCCGTCGCCGTGTCGATGCGGCGAATCCGCGCGTGCGCATGCGGTGAACGCAGGAAGTAGCCGCGCGTCTGGTGCTGCATGTCGACGTCGTCGGTGTATTGCCCGGCACCGATCAGGAAGCGCAGGTCCTCCTTGCGCTTGATCGACTGCCCGATGTAACCGCTATCGTTCGCACCCATCGTCCGCTCCCTCTACTTCGCCATGGCGGCGGCACCCTGCCTCACCGCCTTGACGATGTTGTGGTAACCGGTGCAGCGGCACAGGTTGCCTTCGAGGTGCTGGCGGATCGTCGCCTCGTCCGCGTTCGGATGATGCGCAACGAGGTCGATCGCACTCATCACCATACCAGGGGTGCAGAAGCCGCACTGCAGGCCGTGGCAATCCTTGAACGCGGCCTGCATCGGGTGCATGGTCCCGTTGGCCGCGAGACCCTCGATCGTCGTGATCGACGCGCCCTGGACCTGCGCCGCCAGCACGTTGCACGCCTTGATCGCGCGCCCGTCGAGGTGCACGGTGCAGGCCCCGCACTGCGCGGTGTCGCAGCCGACGTGGGTCCCGGTCATTCCGAGGGTCGTGCGCAGGAAGTCGACCAGCAGCATCCGCGGATCGATCTCAGCCTGCGTCGCCTTGCCGTTGACGGTCATCGCGACTTGCATGCCCATGGGCAGTTCCTCCGGTCCGGTTGGATGGCTCACGGTTTTGGTTGGAACATTCTCAGGAAAGTAACCATGCTAGCGATACGATCGTCGCTTGGCAAACCCTTCCATGCAGGCATGCCGCTGTCGATGCGTCCGTTCTCGATCGTCGCGATCGCGACATTGGTCCTTGTTGCGTTCGGCGCAGAGGTGTTAGACGATGCCGAGATAAGTCCCCGGCGGCCGCGCCGTGTCGTCGCTGGCATCGATGTCGACTGCCGCGGCCGTCCCCTCCGATGCTCACATCGCCCCTGCGCTCTTCGCCCATGACATCTCCAGAAAGAATTCGAATCGTCACGACCGCCTATGCGGGCGTTCGTAGCCCGCCAGTTGCGCCTCAACTGGATGGGATCCCAGGGCGTACGAGCGCGCAGTGGACGGAGCTCGGCCGTGGACGCTGACCGGGTGATCGTGACTGCGCAGGGCGCGTTCGCCGGCGCTGCCGCGGACTGGCTTGCCGGCGCGATCGTCGCGGCCATCGCCGAGCGCGGAGCGTGCGCGATTGCGCTGTCGGGCGGCACGACGCCCCGCGTCGTCTACGCTGAGCTCGCGACCCGGCGGGGCGCCGTGCCATGGGACAAGCTCGCCGTGTACTTCGGCGACGAGCGCTGCGTTCCTCCGGATGATCCTGCGAGCAACTTCCGAACGGCGCAGGTCGCGCTGCTGGGCCGCGTGCCGATTCCGCAATCGCAGATCTTCAGGATGCCGGCTGAATGCAGTGACGTCGAAGCCGCTGCGCGCGACTATGCGGCAGTGCTGCCCGACCGGCTCGACATCCTGCTGCTCGGCATCGGCCTCGACGGCCACACCGCATCACTGTTTCCCGGCGCTCCTGCACTCGACGAGATCGAGCGGCGCGTTGTTCCCGCAGTGAGCCCGTTGCCGCCGCACGCACGCCTCACGATCACGCCGCCGGTAATCGCGCGCGCGCAGCGCATCGCGGTAATCGCCGCGGGTATGGACAAGGCGGCCGTGGTGCAGCGCGCCCTCGAATTTCCCCTCGATTGGCACGCGATGCCGGTGCAATTGGCGCGCACCGGTACCTGGCTTCTCGACCGCGATGCGGCGGCGCTGCTGCAACCCTAGACTCCCGTTCGCACTAAGTCCGCGAGCGCGAACGGGCCCCAGGCTCCCAAGCCAACGCGGCGCGCCAGGGTCGCCGAACTACCTCGTTACAAATCGGGCGCAACCTGCGAGACGCCATCGGCGTTGATGGTCATGTCTGCCCACGGAGAATCCCGAATGAAATCCACGCTTGTCGTATTGCTCACTTCGCTTTCGCTCTGGGGTTGCGCGATTGTCCCGGTCGCGCCGCCGGTCGCCTATGTCGCACCGCGCGTGGTCGTCCCCGCGCCATTCGTCGTCGTGAGGCCGTGGTACCGCGGCTGGTGGTGGCGCAGCTAGCACCGGCGCGCTATGATGGATCGGTGCAGGGGCTCAGCGGCAAGGACGAAGACCAGCTCAGGGACATTGCGCGGCAGGTGATGCTGCAGCGTGACCTCGCGCCCGACTTCTCCGCCGAAGCCGTGAGCGAAGCGGCCGCCATCACGCAGGCGGCGAGCGATTCCGACCCGGCAATTCGCGACCTTCGCGATCTGCTCTGGGTCTCGATCGATAACGACGACACGCGCGACCTGGATCAGCTCTCGGTCGCACGCGACGCGGCAGGCGGCGCAACGACCATCCTGGTCGCGATCGCCGACGTCGACGCCACCGTCGCGACCGGCTCCGCGATTGATGCGCACGCAAGCGCCAACACGACGTCGGTCTACACGGCAGCGGGAACCTTCCCGATGCTGCCCGAGAAGCTTTCCACCGATCTCACGACCCTGGGCCAGGATGTCGAGCGCTTGGCACTCGTGATCGAGATGACCGTCGGCGCCGACGGCGCGCTCACGGGCTCCGGCATCTATCGCGCGCAGGTGAAGAACCGCGCGAAGCTCGCCTACGACAGCGTGGCCGCGTGGCTCGACGGGACCGCACCGGCACCCGCGCAGGTCACTGCGGTGCCCGGGATCGACCAGCAGCTGCGCACCCAGGACCGCGTCGCGCAGACACTCCGGCGCGTGCGGCATGCGAACGGCGCGCTCGACCTCGACACGCTCGAGGTGCGCGCGGTCTACTCCAACGGCGCATTGTCGGATCTCCGGCCGGACGCGAAGAACCGGGCCAAGGCACTGATCGAGGATTTCATGATCGCCGCGAACGGCGTCACTGCGCGCTACCTGAACGACCACGGCTATCCATCGCTGCGGCGCGTGCTGCGTTCGCCCGAGCGCTGGCAGCGGATCGTCGATCTCGCTGCGGGCCTCGGTGGCCACTTGCCGCCCCAAGCCGACGCGCGCGCGCTCGACGCTTTCCTGGTCCAGCGCCGGGCCGCCGCTCCGGCGCAGTTCGCCGAGCTCTCGCTTTCCGTCATCAAGCTGATCGGCTCGGGCGAATATGTGCTCGATCTGCCGGGCCAGCCCGCGCAAGGACATTTCGGGCTCGCGGTGAGCGATTACACGCATTCGACTGCGCCCAATCGCCGCTTCCCGGACCTGATCGCGCAGCGCCTGCTGAAAGCGGCGCTGGGCCGGCGTGCCGCACCCTACGCGAACGATGCGCTCGCGACCCTGGCGAGCCACTGCACCACGCAGGAAGACAACGCCGACAAGGTCGAGCGACAGGTACGCAAGTCGGCCGCGGCGCTACTCCTTTCCGGGCGCATCGGCGAGCAGTTCGACGCCGTAGTCACCGGAGCGTCGGACAAAGGCACCTGGGTACGCATCTCGGGACCGACCGTCGAAGGGCGCGTCGTGCATGGCTACGACGGCCTCGATGTCGGCGACGCGGTCAAGGTGCAGCTCATCCACGTCGACGTCACCCGGGGCTTCATCGACTTCAAGCGCATCGACGCGACGACATGAAGACGCCGCTGCGTCCGGGCACGCCGCTCGCCTACGAGGATGTCGAGTTCCTCAACAGTCCCGAGGCGCGGCCGCTGCGGATCCTCGCCGAATACCTCGAACCGCTGCAGGCGTTTCGCCGCGAACGGGTCTACGACAC
This sequence comes from uncultured beta proteobacterium, assembly GCA_963701885.1. Classification (GTDB taxonomy): domain Bacteria; phylum Pseudomonadota; class Gammaproteobacteria; order Burkholderiales; family Casimicrobiaceae; genus VBCG01. The sequence continues at coordinate 238,336 of CAVPBR010000012.1, read as the reverse complement.
CGTTGTTTTCTTCGGCTCTGCGCGCATCACGCCCGAAGGCGCACTCGGGCGCTACTACCGTGATGCGCGCGAGCTTGCGCGCCTGGTGACCGCCTGGTCGATGGCGCTGCCGTCGAGCGCGCGGCGCGGCGTCGTCTGCTCGGGGGGAGGCGGCGGCATCATGGAGGCCGCCAATCGCGGCGCGGCGGACGCCGGCGGAAGGACCATCGGCCTCAACATCGGCCTGCCGCACGAGCAGCGCCCCAATCCGTACGTCACCCCCAGCCTGTGCTTCGAGTTCCATTACTTCTTCATGCGCAAGCTGTGGTTCGCGCATCTCGCCCATGCGATCGTCGTGTTCCCCGGGGGCTTCGGTACGCTGGACGAATTGAGCGAGATCCTGACCCTCGCGCAAACCGGAAAGCTCGAACGCAAGATACCCATCGTCATGTACGGACCGGACTACTGGAACGAAGTCGTTAACTTTGAAGCGCTGGTGCGTCACGGCACGATCAGCCGCGACGACCTGTCATTGTTCCGGTTTGCTGACGACCCGCCCGCGGCGTTCGAGCTCCTGAAAACGGGTCTCGGACCCGAGCCGGAGACAGCGGCGATGCCCAATTTCGCGCGCTCGCAAACGGCATTGCGCGACCCGGTGTAGCGCTGCCTGGCGCGCGGCAACGCCTCCACGCCACCCGCTGCGGCGCATACACCGCCAGCGGCGAAGTTCAGCGCAGCAGTTGCTTCGCGCGCCGGCAGACTTCGTCGACGGTGAATCCGTACTCGCGCAGCACAGTCGCGCCCGGCGCCGACGCTCCGAAGCGATCGATGCCGAGCACGTCGCCGCGATCGCCGACGTAGCGCCGCCAGCCCAGCGTCGAGCCCGCCTCGACGGCGAGCCGCGCGTGAACCGACGGCGGCAGCACGGCATCGCGCGCCGCCTGCGGCAGCGCGTCGAAGAGGTCCCAGCTCGGCATCGACACGCAGCGCGCGGCGATGCCCTCGGCGGCGAGGCGCGCAGCGGCGGCGACGATGAGGCTCACCTCGGAGCCGCTCGCGATCAGAATCAGCGCGGGCTTCCCACCTGACGGATCGGCGAGCACATAGGCGCCCTGCCGCAGCCCGTCAGCCGGCGCATAGCGGCTGCGATCGAGCGTCGGCACATCCTGGCGGCAGAGCACGAGCAGTACCGGCCGGTCGCGAGTCTCGATTGCCACGCGCCAGGCGACCGCAGTCTCGTTGGCGTCGCCGGGCCGCAGCACGGTGAGTCCCGGGATCGCGCGCAGGCTCACAAGCTGTTCGATCGGCTCGTGCGTCGGACCATCTTCACCCACCGCAATGCTGTCGTGCGTGAATACGTGCAAGACGTGGAGGCGCATCAGCGCGGCGAGGCGGATCGCGGGGCGCATGTAATCGGAGAAGATCAGGAAGGTCGAACCGTAAGGCAGTACGCCACCGTGCGCCGCGAGGCCGTTTGCGATTGCGCCCATCGCGTGCTCGCGCACGCCGAAGTGGAGATTGCGACCGGCGTAGCTCCAGCCGCCGCCGGCGGAACCCTGGGTGTCGTCGCTGCCGACCGCCGCAGGATTGAAGTCGCCAAGGCCCTTCAATGCCGTGTGCGTCGACGGATCGAGATCGGCCGAGCCGCCGGTGAGCCGAGGAAGTCCAGGGGCGAGCGCATTCATCACCTTGCCCGAGGCCACCCGCGTCGCCATGCCCTTCGCGTCGGCGGGAAATACCGGGATGTCCGCGTCCCAGCCGGGATGAAGCTCCGCGCCCAGACTGCGCTCGAGCTCGCGCGCGAGCTCGGGAAAGGCGTTCGCGTAGGCTCCCATCCGCGCGCGACTCGCAGCTTCGTCGCTTGCCCCGCGCGCAAGCGCTTCACGAAAGTGGGTCAGTGCCGCATCGGGCACCAGGAACGGAGGCTCGGTCGGCCAGCCGAGCGCCTGTTTGGTGAGACGCACCTCGTCGACGCCGAGCGGCGAGCCGTGCGCCTCGTAGGTATCCTGCTTGTGCGGCGAGCCATAGCCGATGTGAGTGCGCACGAGGATCAGCGACGGACGATCGCGCACCGCGCGTGCGCCCTCGAGCGCGGCATCGATGGCATCGAGGTCGTTGCCGTCCGCGACCGACGCCGTATGCCAGCCGTAGGCCGCGAAGCGCGCCGCGCGATCTTCCGAGAACGTGATGTCGGTTCCCGCCGACAGCGTGACACGATTGTCGTCGTAGAGGCAGGTGAGTTTCCCCAGACGCAGGTGACCTGCCAGCGACGCCGCTTCGGCAGCGACACCTTCCATCAGGTCGCCGTCGCTGACGATCGCCCAGGTCGCGTGATCGACCACGGGAACGCCCGGGCGGTTGTACCGCGCGGCGAGCTGGGCCTCGGCGATTGCCATGCCGACCGCATTGGCGAGGCCCTGGCCCAGCGGTCCCGTGGTGACCTCGACCCCCGGAGTGTGACCGCGCTCGGGGTGCCCGGGCGTCCTGCTGCCCCACTGCCGGAACTGCTGCAGGTCGTCGAGCGAGAGGTCGTAGCCAGTGAGATGGAGCAAGCTGTAGAGCAGCATCGACCCGTGCCCCGCCGACAGCACGAAGCGGTCGCGATCGAACCACTGCGGATTGCGTGGATTGTGCTTGAGGAAGCGCGTCCACAGCACATAGGCCATCGGCGCGGCGTCGAGCGGCAGCCCGGGATGTCCGCTGTTGGCCTTCTGCACCGCATCGACCGACAGAAAGCGGATCGTGTTGACGCACAGCGTGTCGAGGTCGTCCTGCATGTTGCCCTTTCAGTCGCCGCGCGCGGCGCGGTAGCGGCGGATCAGCGCGTTGGTCGAGCTGTCGTGGGCGAGCGCAGCGTCGCTGGCTGCCGCGATCTCCGCGGCCACCCGCGTCGCGAGGACCTTGCCGAGCTCGACGCCCCACTGGTCGAATGAATCGATGCTCCAGATCGTGCCCTGGACGAAAGTGCTGTGCTCATAGAGCGCGACCAGCGCTCCCAGCGTCTGCGGCGTGAGGCGCTCGGCCAGGATCGTGTTGCTCGGCCGGTTGCCGGCGAAGCTCTTGTGCGGCACGAGTGCGGCATCGACGCCCGCGGCCCGCACTTCGTCCGGCGTCTTGCCGAATGCCAGTGCCTCGGCCTGTGCGATCAGATTGGCAATCAGCAGATCGTGCTGGTCGCCGAGCGGATTCAGCGCCTGGCAGAAACCGATGAAATCGCAGGCGATGATGCGCGTGCCCTGGTGGATCAATTGATAGAACGAATGCTGGCCGTTCGTTCCGGCCTCGCCCCAGCAGATCGGCGCAGTGTCGCACTCCACGGCGCGGCCATCCTGGGTGACGTGCTTGCCGTTGCTCTCCATCGTCAACTGCTGCAGGTAGGCCGGGAAGCGCCTCAGGTACTGGTCGTAAGGGACCACTGCGAGCGTCGGCACGCGAAGGAAGTTGTTGTTCCAGATCGCGATGAGGCCGAGCAGCACCGGCAGGTTGCGCTCGAACGGCGCGCTCACGAAGTGCTCGTCCAGCGCGCGGAAGCCCGCGAGCAGCGCGCCGAACTGCTCGGGGCCGATCGCGAGCATCGTCGACAGCCCGATCGCCGAGTCCATCGAGTAGCGCCCGCCGACCCAATCCCAGAAGCCGAACATGTTGCCGGGGTCGATCCCGAACTTCGCAACCTCCTCCGCATTGGTCGACACCGCGACAAAGTGCCTGGCCACGGCAGATTCATCGTGAAGGCTGGCCAGGCACCAGGCGCGCGCCGCGCGCGCGTTGGTGAGCGTCTCCAGGGTCGTGAAAGTCTTGGAGCAGATGATGAACATCGTCTCGTCGGCCACGAGATCACGCACTGCCTCGGTGAAATCGGTCCCGTCGACGTTGGAGACAAAGCGGAACGTCAGGTCGCGCCGGCTGTAATGCCGCAGCGCCTCATACGCCATCACCGGACCCAGGTCCGAACCACCAATGCCGATGTTCACCACGTTGCGTATCCGCTTGCCTCCGTATCCCGTCCACCGGCCTTCCCGCACGCTTCGCGCGAAGAGCGCCATGCGCTCGAGCACTGCGTGCACTTCGGGCACGACGTCATGGCCGTCGACGCGAATGCAGGTACCCGCGGGGGCCCGCAGCGCGACATGCAGCGCCGGGCGATGCTCGGTGACGTTGATGCGATCGCCGCGGAACATCGCGTCGATGCGTTCGCGCAGACCGCAAGCCGCGGCCAGCGCCTGCAGCAGGGTTAGGGTCTCGCCGGTGATCCGGTTCTTGGAGTAATCGAGATAAAGGCCTGCGCCTTCGGCGACGAGCCGCTCGCCGCGCACCGGATCGGCGGCGAAAAATTCGCGCAAATGCCGCGTGCCGATCTGCGCGTGGTGGTCGCAGCAGCGCCCGCCACTGCGGCAACGCAGTCAGCGCCTGTGGCGGGCGAGTTGGCGGCTGCAACATGGCGCGAAGATCAGGCTCGGGCGGGGACACCAGGCTCAGGCACCGGCGGCAGCAAGCGCGCGGCGCTTGTCGGCGATGCGCGCCAGCAGCTCGTTCCATGACTTGACGAATGCGGCGGCGCCGTCGCGCTGCAACTGCTGGGCGAGCGCAGCGACATCAATACCTGCCTGCGCGAAGCGGGCGAGCGTCGCTTCGGCGTCACCGCCATCCACCGGCATCGCGCGGCCCGCGTCTCCATGGTCGGCGAATGCCCGCAGCGTATTCTCCGGCAGCGTATTGATGGTATGGGGCGCGGCGAGCGCGGCGACATACAGCGTGTCCGATGCCGCGGGATCCTTGGTTCCGGTGCTCGCCCACAGCAGGCGCTGCAGGCTTGCGCCGGCCGCAGCGAGACGCAACCAGCGTTGAGACGCCTGCAATTCGCAGTAGGCCCGGTAGCTCCGGCCGGCAATCGCGATGCCGAGCCGGTTCTTGAGATCAGGGGCGACGCGATCGGCCACCGCCCGATCCCAGCGGCTCACAAACAGTGATGCGACCGACTCGACCTTCGGATCGAGCCCAGCCGCGATCCGCCGCTCGACCCCGCGCAGGTACGCCTCGGACGCTGCGACATACTGCTCGCGCGAGAACAGCAGCGTGACGTTGATCGGTACGCCGGCAACGATCGCCTCTTCGATCGCGGGCAGCCCTTCGGGGGTTCCGGGAATCTTCACCAGGAGGTTCGGACGGCCGGCGGCCGCATGAATCTGCCGCGCTGCCGCGATCGTCCCAGCCGTGTCGGCGGCGAGCAGCGGTGACACCTCCATCGAGACCCACCCGTCGACACCGGCAGTCGCATCGAAGGTCGGCCGGAACAGGTCCGCGGCGCGACGCAGGTCCTCGAGCGCCAATTCGAAGAACAGCGCTTCGCCGCCTTGCCCGGCGCGGGCCTTGTCGCGGATTGCCTGGTCGTAGGCGCCCGTCGTGCCGATCGCCTCGTCGAAGATCGTCGGATTCGACGTGAGACCGGTAATCGAGAATTCGTCGATGTATCGATGCAGGAGCCCGTTGTCGAGCATGTCGCGGTTGATGTTGTCGAGCCACAGACTCTGGCCGAGACTGCGCAGCTGCGATGTCCTGTTCATGCATTGTCCTCGTTCATGGTGGACCCCGGCCATTATCCCGCAGTCGACGGCCGGGCGCACTTCGCCTGCCATGCATCGCGGACATTTCGCAGCCACCCGGCGTGTCACCGGCTCCTGAGGGCCCCGTGGTGCGATTAGCGCCGGCGAGGCGCGGCATGCATCGGCGTAGCGCACGCAGTGGGTGCCCCCCGGATCTGAGCCGCTCGACACTGTACCGCCTGCTGCTCGATGCCGACGACGCGCACTGACCTGCGCTTACTCGAGGTTCGCGACGTACTGCGCGAGATTATCGATGTCGTCGTCCGAGAGCGTACTCGTGACGCTCGTCATGTTGCCGGCGTCGTTGGTGCGGCGCTTGGCGCGGAAATCGAGCAACTCCTTCCTGATGTACGCGTAGTGCTGTCCGGCAACGCGCGGAATCTCGTTCTGTCCGGTGAAGCCGCCGAGATGGCACATCGAGCACAGGACTTCGTCGGCCTTCTTCCTGCCAGCGGCGACCTTGGCCGGGTCGGGGGTGAACCCCGTCGGCCTGGGCTTCTGCTTCGAGAACCAGTCCGCGAGTGCCAGCATGTCGGTGGGCGACAGTGTCGCGGCGATCGGGTCCATCGACGGATCGTGCCGCCGTCCGGCCTTGAAATCCTGGAGCTCGAGATACAGGTAGCGGGCGGTCTGCCCGGCGAGGATCGGATACTGCGCGATGGTCGAATTGCCGTCGGCGCCGTGACAGGCTGCGCAAACCTGGAGCCGCGCCTTGAGCGAGGCGTCAGGTGCCGCCGCCGCATTGGCCTCCGCCGCGGCGCCGGATTGCGCGAGCGCCGGCAATGCGACGATCGCGAGCACTGCGCTGGCCGCCAGAGTTCGAAAAAGCACGAGGGCGCTACGCGGTTTGCTGCTCGGCCAATCCGAGCTCGTCGGCCATTTGCCGGCGCAGCAGGAATTTCTGGATCTTGCCGGTGACGGTCATCGGATAGCCGTCGACAAAGCGCACGTAGCGAGGAACCTTGTAATGCGCGATTTGCCCCTGGCAGAACCCGCGGATCTCGTCCTCGTCGGCGCGCACGCCGGGACGCAGCACGACGCAGGCGCACAGCTCCTCGCCATATTTCGCATCAGGCACGCCGACGCACTGCACGTCCTGGACCTTGGGGTGCCGATACAGGAATTCTTCGACCTCGCGCGGATACACGTTCTCGCCGCCGCGGATCACCATGTCCTTCAGCCGGCCGACGATGTTGCAATAGCCCTCGTCGTCGATCGTCGCGAGATCCCCGGTGTGCATCCAGCGCGCGGCGTCGATCGCCTCGCGCGGTGCGCTCGGCGTCCCCCCAGTAGCCGAGCATCACCGCATAGCCGCGCGTCAGCAACTCGCCCTTGTCGCCGCGCGGGACCACCCGACCTTCGCCGTCGACGATCTTCACTTCCAGGTGAGGCTGGATCCGGCCAACGGTTGCGACCCGCCGCTCGACCGGATCGTCGACCGAGCTCTGGAAGCTCACCGGAGAGGTCTCGGTCATGCCGTAGGCGATCGTCACCTCGTCCATGTGCATCTCGCGAACCACGCGCTTCATCACCTCGACCGGGCACGGCGAGCCGGCCATGATGCCGGTGCGCAAGGTCGAGAGGTCGAACTGCGCGAAATCCGGATGATCGAGCATCGCAATGAACATCGTCGGCACGCCGTGGAGTGCCGTGCAACGTTCGGCCTGGACCGTTTCCAGCACGGCCCCGGCGTCGAAACCCTCGCCCGGGTAAACCATCGCCGCGCCATGGGTCAGGCACGCGAGGTTGCCGAGCACCATGCCGAAGCAATGGTAGAGCGGAACCGGAATGCACAGCCGGTCGGCCTGGGTGAGGCGCATCGCCTCGCCGATGAAGTAACCATTGTTCAGGATGTTGTGATGCGTCAGCGTCGCGCCCTTGGGCAGACCCGTGGTGCCCGAAGTGAACTGGATGTTGATCGGGTCGTCGAACTGCAACTTCGCGCCACGCGCGGCGAGCGTCCGCAAGCGCGCCGGCGTCCGCGGCCACGCCCAGAGCGTCGAAATTGTGCATCCCGGGAGTTCGTTCGTTGCCCAGGCGGATCACCTGCCGCAGCTCGGGAAGGCTCTTCGCCGCGAGCGCGCCGGGCCGGCAGCCGTCGATCTCCGGCACGACATCGCGCAGAATCGCGAGGTAATCGCTGGTCTTGAACCGCGGCGACAGGATGAGCGCCTTGCATCCCACCTTGGCGAGCGCGTATTCGAGTTCGGTGCGGCGATAGGCCGGGTTGATGTTGACCAGGATCAGTCCCGCCCTGGCGGTCGCGAACTGCGTCAGCACCCACTCGGCGCAGTTCGGCGACCAGATGCCGATTCGCTCGCCTGTTTCAAGGCCGAGGCGCAGCAGCCCGACCGCGAGGTTGTCGACGCGGCGCGCGAACTCACGCCAGGTCCAGCACACCCCCTGGTGCCGGACGATCAGCGCGGCGCGCTCGGGATAACGCTTCGCGATGCCTTCGAAATGCTCGCCGATCGTGGTGCCGAGCAGCGGAACCGCCGACGCACCGTGGACATAGCTCGGATCACCTGGCACCGCGACCGCTCCGCCACTCCTGATCAGGGCAACGCGAACACGAAGACGCTATTGCCGCGCTTGAAATCGAGCTGTGTGTTGCCCCCTGCGGCGACAGCGACGTATTGCTTGCCGCGCGCCATGTAGGACACCGCAGGAGCGTTCACGCCGGCGCCGCAGTTGTATTTCCACAGCTCCTTGCCGTTGCGCGCGTCATAGGCCTTGAACCACCCGTTGCCCTCGCCATTGAAAACGAGATCGCCTGCGGTCGCCAGCACGCCACCGATCAGCGGCTCCGGCGTCTTGACACCCCAGGCGATCTTGCCGGTATCGAGATGCACGGCGACCAGGCGGCCCCATTGCGGCTCGGACGCTATCGTCTTGAACGCGCCGCCCAGCCACAGCTTGCTGCCCCCCGGATACGCCGCATCCTCGACCTGGTAGGTCATCGGCTGATGCAGGTTGGCCGCGTAGACCAGGTGCAGCTTGGGATTCACCGCCATCGGCGACCATTCGACGCCACCGTTCGCTCCCGGCAACATGCGCGCGCCCTGTGCAGTCGGGAGCGTCCACATGTCTCTCCTGCGGGATCATCGCCTCGGAAAAGCGGATCAGCTTGCCGGTGGCGCGGTCGTTGACATACACCTGACCGGTCTTGCCGCCATGGATGGCGACATCGACCGTCTTGCCGGCGGCGTTCTTCGCCTGCGTCAGGATCACTGCGCTCACGGCGTCGAGATCCCATACATCGTGCGGAACGTACTGGAAGTGCCACTTGTAGGTCCCGTGGTCGAGATCCACCGCGACCATCGAATCGGTGTACAGGTTGTCTCCGGGGCGAATCGCGCCGTAGAGGTCGGGCGAGGGATTGCCGACGACGAAGTAGGCCGTGCGCGTCTTCAGGTCGACTGCCGGCGCCATCCACACGCCGCCGCCCAGACGCTGGTAGAACGAACCGTCCTTGGCGAGCGCCGCCTTCTCCGCCGCGACGTCGCGATGCAGGTCGCGGCCCGTCGCATCCTTCGTCGCCCAGACGCCTTCCTGGCCCGTGTCGGGAATGGTCTGGAAGGTCCACAGCAGCTTGCCGTCGTTTGCGTCATAGGCCTTGACGAAACCGCGGATGCCGTATTCGCCGCCATTGGTGCCGATCAGCACCTTGCCGTCGACCGCCACCGGTGCCATCGTTTCGGAGTAGCCCTGGTTCGGGATCGGCGATCTGCGTCTCCCACAGTACCTTGCCGGTCTTCGCGTCGAGCGCGACGAGCTTCGCGTCGAGCGTGCCGAGGAACAGCCTGCCGCCGGCGATCGCGACGCCGCGGTTGTTCGGGCCGCAGCAATAGGTCGTGATCGGGCCCATCTTGTGTTTGTATTCCCAGTATTCCTCGCCGGTGACTGCGTTGATCGCGTAGACATGGTCGTAGGACGTGGTGAGGAACATCACGCCGTCGGCCACGATCGGCGCGGTCTCCATCGACTCGAGCATGTCGGTCTGGAACACGAACACAGGCTTCAGCCGGCCGACGTTGCGAGTGCTGATCTGTGCCTCTGGGTAGTAGCGCGTCTGCGCGTAGCTGCCATTCGACTGCAGCCAGTTCGCGGTGTCGCCCCCCGACTCCGCCAGCATTGCGTCGCTGACCGGCGCGAGATTTGCAGTCATCGGCGTCATCGTCGTCGTCGCGCTCATGCCAACCTCCTGCGCGCCGGCCTGCAACGACATCGCGAGGCTCGCCGCGAAGGCGGCTTTCAGTAAGGTCCTGCACTCGAACATGGCGGTCTCCTTGGCGGTCGCTTGCTGCGGCCCGCTTGTCTCCGATCGGCGCCAGCGGCGTCGCGCCAGGTCGGGATGCGGCCTGCAACAGCGTGGTTTATAGTGCGTTTTTCATCGGCTGGCAAATTCGGGTTGCGCAGCGCGGCGGCGCGAAGGGGTTGCGCGTCGCACCAGCACTCGCCCAATTCGTGGAGGAACTCATGGCGGGCTTTCCCTGGGGGCGCGGCGCCGCGCCCGCGAACCAACGCGACGCCGATCGGCCGCGTGGTCGCGTTCGTTCCCGCATCGGGGCAGCGTCGGTTGCGGTCCTGACTGCGTTCGTGCTCGCCGTCATCACGACGGGAGCGGCGCGAGCCGTTGACAGCACCTTCCAGACCAACCTGCGGCTGCTCTACGCTACACGGCACGGCGACGGCAAGGGGATCGACCGCGCACTGCAGGACGGTGCGTCGATCAATTTCCGCAACCGCAAGGGCGAAACGCCGCTGCTCACGCTCCTCAGGAAGAAGCGCCTCGGGCTTGCTCAAACGCTGCTCGATCGGGGCGCCGACGTCAACCAGGCTGCGATCAATGGCGTGACGCCACTGATGGCCGCGGTCTACGCAGGCGACGCCGATTTCGTGAAGAGGCTGCTCGACAAGGGCGCCGATGCCACCGCGACCGACCGCGTCGGAAAGGGTGCAATGACCTACGCCGCGGGCGAAGGTCACACCGACATCGTCAAACTGCTGCTCGCCCACGGGGTCGACCCGAACGCGGTCTACCGCAACAACTTGACGGCGCTGATGTGGGCCGCGGGTTACGGCAAGACCGATACGGTCCGTGCCCTGCTCGACGCCGGCGCGCGCTCCGATCTCGTCGACAACCGCGGCAAGACCGCACTCGACATGGCGCGCGAATTCAGACATCCGCCGACCGTCGCAGTGCTGCAGGCGGCCGTAACGAAGCCGTGACCTGCGCCTAGATTCGGACGCGAAGGTTCGCTCCGACGAACCAGTTGCGCCCGGGTGCCGGCTCGAAGAAGCGGCCGTTGCTGTCGCCGACGATCACCGAGCCGGCATAGTTGCGGCCGAACAGATTGTTGAGGCGGGCGAACGCACTCCAGGTCGCGACACCCACGGTTTGCGCATAGCCGACGCGCGCGTTCATCACCGCATACGCAGGTGCCGCGTCGCTGTTGCGCTCGTTGACGTAAAGTTTGTCGGCGTACTGGGCCTCGAGCGCCGTATTGAAGCCGATGTCCCCTCCTGGGGCCCAGGCGAGTTCGCCATAGGCCTCTTTCGCCGGAACGCCGGGCAGGCGCGCGCCGGCCGGTACGATCGCCGAGCCGCTCGCGAACGCGTCGACGAATTCCGCGCGCAGCCAGGTGAGTGCGACATGCGCGCTCAGGCCGTAGGCGAACTTCGCATCCCACAGCGCCTCGGCGCCGCGACGGTGGGTGGCACCCGCGTTCTTGTAGGTCGTGCGTCCCCCGGTGGCCTGGTCCACGACGATCTCGTTGCGCGTGTTTACGTTGAACACCGCGAGATTCAGGCGCTGATTTCCCGGCAGGATCAGCTTCACGCCTGATTCCACCGCGCGGCTCTGCGCCGGCCGCAGCGCGAAATTGAGGCCCGTTTCGCCGTCGCGGTATGCCATCTCGGTAAACGTCGGCGTCTCGAAGCCTTCGCCGTAGCTGGCATAGACGTTGGCATCGTCGCTTGCATGGTAAACAAGTCCAAGCACGGGGCTCGTGTCGTCGTAGCTCTGGTCGCCGCTGTCGTCGGGATTCACCGCAGTAATGTAGTGGTCGACCGAGCTGTAGTGGACTGCTGCTGGTTCGTACTCCTGCCGTTGCGGCCCAGCGCGCGGCGAACTCCCACTCGGCCTGCGCGAAATAGTCATGGCTCAGCACGACATCGTCCTCGTCGCGCCGCAAATCGCCCATCGCTCCGTTGTTGTTGACGTAGCCCGTGCGCAGGTCGTGCTCGCGGTCCGTATCGCCACCGAGGGTCAGGGTCAGCGGCCGGGCGAGTGCCTGCGTACGCCAGACGAGCCGCGCGCCGACGCCGCCGAAATCCCGGTCGACATCGGGAACGCCCCCTGACGACGTCAATCCCACTCCGGAGAAACCCTGGTACTGGCGGATCAGGCGCCGGCCACCGTAGGCGTCGACATGCAGTTGCAGCGCGTCGCTGAACGTGTGGTCCACTGCGGCGCCACCCTGAACCTGGTTGATCGTCTTGCGCGTGTTGAAGGCGATCACCGAGGGATCGACCCCGCGCGGGTTTGCGCTCCATTCGGCCCGGGTGAGCCCTGCAGGATCCTGCGTCTCCGGCTGGTATTGCGAATTGCCGATCAGCGTGACGTGGGTGCCGGGCGCGACGTCGAACGCGAGCTTGGCATTGGTCAGGTCGCGCCTGGCCTGCGAATGATCGCGAAAGCCGTCGGTGCGGAATTCGCTCGCGGCGACCACATAGCCCACGCCACCCGCGGTACCCGCGGTCTTGGTGCCGAAGGTCCACGTGCCGTAGCTGCCGCCGCCCCCGTTCAGGGTCAGGCGCGGCGTCGCGGGCGGGTCCTCGGTGAACACCGAGATGACCCCTCCGGACGCATTGCCGTAGAGCGCGGAGAACGGTCCGCGGAGGACCTCGATCCGCTGTGCGGATAGCAGGCTGAAACTGCCCGACTGGCCTTGTCCGTCGGGCATCGTGACCGGGATGCCATCCTGGTAGAGACGCACCCCGCGCACGCCGAACGCGGCTCGCGCACCGAAGCCGCGCGAGCTGATCTGCAGGTCCTGCGAGTAGTTCTGGCGGTTCGCGGCGAATATGCCAGGTACGCGAACCAGGGACTCCGAAAGGTTCACCTGCGGCTGACCGTTCTGAATCGCGGCCGCATCGATCACGTCCACCGACGCCGGCACATCGAAGATTCGTTCCGCGTGCCGTGTGGCGGTCACCGTGATCGGCGCCAAGGTGGCCGGCTGGCCGGCCGTCGCATCCTGGGCCGGGGCCGACGCCGACTCTGCAGCGTTTTGCGCCGGGGTTGCTGGCTGCTCCGCCGTGTCCACCGCGCACGCAGGCGCGGCTGCTGCGAGCACAATCACTGTCGCCAAAATGGACAGCAGCACTTCGTGGCTCGATCGAGGTGCCGCGCCGCCACGAAGCGGTTGGCGCATGCCGGTACGATTCGAACTCATGTTCGGCGCCCAAAAATTGGTTAGGATACGAGCCGGACCGCAAATGCACCAGCACGAAACTCGTTCGCGGGACGAGCGCTCCGCGCGTCCGCGCCGGAGACTCTGCCCTCGATGCACCCCAGGAGAACCCCGCCCGCGCTGACTGGCGCGGTGGTCCTTGCGCTCGCGGCAAGCATCGGTTCGCAGCGTCCCGCCTTGGCCGACAACGCCGCGGAGGTCTTCGAGCTGCCCACCGTGCAAGTCGTCGGCACAACGCCGCTGCCAGGCCTCGGCGTTCCTGCGCGCGACGTTCCGGCAAACGTTCAGATCTTTGGCGCGGACGACCTCGGTCCGCTCCAGACCCGATCGCTGACCCGGTTCCTGAGCGAGGGCGCGGGCAGCGTCGATGTCGGGTCGGGCCAAGGCAACCCCTTCCAGCAGTCGCTCGACTTCCGCGGCCTCACCGCGTCTCCGCTGCTCGGGACGCCGCAGGGACTGTCGGTGTTCCAGGATGGCGTGCGAATCAACGAGGCATTCGGTGACGTCGTCAATTGGGACCTCCTGCCGCGTTCGGCGATTTCGAGCATCCAGCTCCTGCCGGGATCGGTCCCGGCCTACGGACTCAATACCCTGGGCGGTGCGCTCGCCATCTACACCAAGAGCGGCGCTGACTATCCCGGCGCCTCGGTCGAGGTTTCGGGTGGCAGTTTCGGCGCGCGCGAAGGAGAATTCGAAGCGGGCGGCGCTCGCGGCAACATCGACGGCTTCGTGACTGCGCACGCCGAGGATGATCGCGGCTGGGCCGACCACAATCCAACGCAGTTGCGGCAGCTCTTCGGCAAAGTCGGCTACCAGGACGACCGCAACGACCTCGACGTGAGTCTCACGCTCGCCGACAACCGGCTGCAGGGAACCCAGACGCTGCCGCTGTCCTTCCTCGACGATCCGAAGCAGGCCTACACCTACCCTGACGAGAACGACAACAAGCTTGCCTTTCTGGCGGCCAAGGGGAGCCACTTCATTTCCGACGACATGCTCGTCGGAGGCAACGCCTATTTCCGCCACTATCAATCTGCCAACCTGTCGAGCAACGTCAATGACGACTTCGGCAGCAGCGACGCGCCGGGGCGCGCGGCATTTGAGGCGCTCAACGACCGGTCCGATATCGACCAGCGAAGCTGGGGCGCTGGGCTCCAGCTCACCTCGAACGGGCGCGTCGCGGACCGCGCCAACCAGCTCGCGATCGGCGCCAGCGGCGATTTCGGCGATACCGAATTTCGCCAGAACGAGCAGCTTGCGAACTTCACCGCGGACCGTGGTGCGGTCGGTGCCGGCAGCTATGCCACGATCACTGACGTTGCGCTTCGCAATGCGTACACCGGGATCTTTGCGACCGACACGCTCAACCTCACGCCGCGCTGGACGTTGACCCTCGCTGGTCGCTACAACCATGCGCATGTTGTCGTCACGGACCGCAGCGGCACCGCGCCCGCCCTCGACGGCGACAGCAACTTCTCGCGCTTCAACCCCGCAGTGGGAATCAACTACAACCCCACGCCCACGCTCACGGCATACGCTGGCTACAACGAGGGCATGCGTGCGCCGACCCCGATCGAGCTGACCTGCGCTGACCCCTCCGCGCCCTGCAAGCTGCCGAACGAGTTCCTCGCCGATCCACCGCTCGCCAAGGTCGTGTCGAAGACCACGGAGACCGGAGCGCGGGGCAAGCTCGGCGGCGCCATCGATTGGTCGGCGGCGCTGTTTCGCACCGACCTCGACAATGACATCGAGTTCATCGCCGCGGGAGCCGGCGCAACAAACGCAGGGTATTTCCAGAATGTCGGCAAAACGCGCAGGCAGGGGATCGAAGCCGGTGTGTCGACGCGCTCCGGACCGCTGCGCGTGTCGCTACGCTACAGCCACCTCAACGCGACTTTCCGCTCGACGTTCTCGGCCGCTTCCGCGGACAACTCGACCGCAGACGCCAACGGCGCGATCCGGGTGCGCCCCGGAGACAAGATCCCTGGCATCCCCGCCGATTCGGTCAAGCTGCGAGTCGAATACGCGCATGGACCGTTCTCCCTGGCGACCGGGATCTTCGCCGCGGCCAGCCAGTACGCCCACGGCGACGAGAACAACGCCGACGTACATGGGCGCGTTCCCGGCTACGCGGTTGTCGGCCTCGACGCCCGCTACCAGGCATCACCGAAGCTCGAGATCTTTGCGAGCGTCGACAACCTGCTCGACCGGCGCTACGCGAACTTCGGCCTGCTGGGCTCCAACGTGTTCAACGGACCGAATCGCAGCTTCGGCCCGGCCGCCGGCGTCGATCCCGTCTCCGAGCAGTTCGTGGCGCTCGGCGCGCCGCGGACGATTACCGTCGGGCTGCGCTGGCGCTTCGACACGCCCGGGCATGCCAGCGGACGCTCGTGATTTGCGACCGATGCACTGCGACCGATGCACTGCGACCGGCGCTCGCGACCTCGCCACGCGCAGGGGCGCCACGCGCAGCTTCGGCGCGCAAGCGCGTCGACGAGCGGGTCCCGCGCGGCGGCGCTCGAGGACATCGGAATTCATTCGTCATGACGGGGCTCGCTGCGCGCCACCCGCTCCGTCGCCTGCGCCAGGCGCTGCGCGTACGCTCCCCTTCGCCGGTCGCGAACGCAGCATATGGCGGGGCAACGTCCAGATGCGGCGACGATGCGGCACGCTGCGGATGCTGCTGGAACGATGCTGCGACGATGCGCCGAACTGGTTTCGCGGGAGCGGCGGTGGGGGCGCACGCGGCGCCCGTGGTAGCGCCTGCCGTCGCGGGTGGCGCGGCGAGCGAGCCCGACAGGAACATCAAAGGCAGAGATGTCCTCGAGCGACGTCGCGCCGGGCACCCGCCGGCAGGCGATTGCGGACAACCGGGCGCCGTGCGCGCCCCCACCGCGCTCCCGCGAAATCGGCGAGCAGGTGTTTGCCGACAACCGTGCGCCGTGTACGCCGCCATCGCCGCCCCCGCGAATGCGGCAGGCGGCTGCGGAGGCCGAGCGGTCAGTCCGCGCCGACGGCGCGCTCGTCGAGCCCCGAGCTCCTCGAATGCGGGAGGAGCATCACGACGCAGAGCGTGACCAGCGCGATGGCCGCCATCACCAGCAGCAGTGCGCGGAATCCCGCCGCCTTCACTAAAGGCCCCAGCAACCAGACCGCGAGCGAGCTCACCCCGAAGGCGACGGCGAGCCGCATCCCCGACACGCGCGAGCGCATGCTGTCGTCGACATAGCGCACGATCAGCGCGTCGGTGAAGGGGATCGCGCCGAACACCGCAACCATGAACGCGATCATCAACGCGTAAAGCGCCCAGCCTTGCGCGGCCGCGGCGACGAGGAACAGCGGCACCTGCACCGCGACAATGCCGGCGTAGAGCAGCTTAACCGGCATACGGTCAAGCAGCATGCCGACCGCGACCTGCGCGAGCGCGCCCGCTACGTAGACTGCTGCCAGGAGCATGCCCAGCGCTGCGGGGTCGTCGACGATTCCCGCGAGACGCTCGCGGAGCAGCTCGCCGTTGCCGTTAGTGGTGAAGTTGTAGAGCATGCTGCCGGAGATCGAAGCCATGGTCACCACCGCGAAGACGTGCGCCAGCGCGCGCCGCGGCAACATTGCACGCGTCGGGCGGCGCCGCGCAGGCGCAGCCTCTTCTGCCGGTGCCGCGTACATGAACACCGCACCGCAGGCAAAAGCGACCACCGCGGGCACCACGAAAGCGGCCCGCCAGCCTGCATATTTCACCAGCAGGCCGGTCGCCATCGCGGCAAGCGCGACCCCAAGATTGCCGGCCAGCCCGTTCACACCAATCGTGAGCCCGGGACGCGGCGAGCCGCGCACCAGCATCGGAATTCCGACCGGGTGATAGATCGCAGAGAACGCGCCCAGAAGCGTCAGCGCCAGCGCGAGCTGCCACACGGTATGCGTGAGCGCGACGACGATCGCTGCCAATCCCATGCCGAAGTAGAACACCAGCATCATCTGCCGCCGGCCCCACAGGTCGCCCAGGCGACCGGCGGGCAGGGACCCAATGCCGAACAGCGCGAAAGCGCCAACCCCGTAGGGCATCAGGTCTTCCCAGTGCCCAAAACCGAACTCCGCTGCGATCGGTCCCACGGCCGAGGCGAAGATCAACAGAAACATGTGGTCGATCGCATGCCCGAAGTTCAGCAGCAATCCGGTGAGGCGTGGAACCCGGTTCATGTCCAATCTCCGATCACGACCAATGCGCGAGCGAATGCAGCCGGTCGGCAAGTGCCTGCGGGATCTCGATGCCGTCGGCCAGTGCACGGGCGTGGAGCGCGTCGCGGCGTGAACCGGGAAGCCGCACCCCTGCTTCGAGGGTCATTTCCGCGACCAGCGTCTCGATACGTTCGACATACACGTCGCGTCCGGCAAGCGCGCCGGGATCGATCACGAGGAACGCCTGGCCGATGCGTGGGCGGTTGCCTGCGGCGACGAAGAACGAACTCGCCTCGAATCCAATGGCCGCGCCGGTCAGCGCGGTGACGAGGACCTCGACCACCAGTGCCAGCATCGCCCCCTTGTTACCGCCTGCCGGCAGCATCGATCCTTCGAGCGCGGCGTGGGGATCGGTGGTGGGTTGCCCGGCCCGGTCGAGCGCCCAGCCAAGCGGGATCGCGCGCCCTTCGCGGGCTGCGACCATCACCTTGCCGCGGGCGGCTTCGGAGAGCGAGAGGTCGATCGTCAGTGGCCGACCTTCGCGCCGCGGGAATACCGCCGCAATCGGATTGGTGCCGAAGATCGGCCGCGTGCCGCCCGCCGCAGGCATCGCTGCCGGCGAGTTGCCGAAGGCGAGCCCCACCATTCCCGCTGCGGCGACCGGCGCGAGGTGGTAGGCCGCAGCCCCGAAATGATGGCTGTTCGTCACGCCTGCGAATGCGACGCCCGATTCGTGGGCGCGGCGGATCGCCTCGCCGACCGCGAGCGCGCAGGCCGGAAACGCGAGTCCACAGCCGGCATCGACGAGCACGGCCCCGCCCCTGCCGCTGATGACCGTCGCGAGCGCTTTCCCGTTGGCACGTTCGTTCGCAAGGTGCGTCGCATATTGGGGAATGCGCGACACACCATGCGAGGCAAGTCCGCGGCTGTCGGCATCGGCCAGCGCCTTCGCGGTCGATGTCGCCATCGCCTCACCGGCGCCGGCGCGGATGAGGGCGCGCGACGCGAGTTCGGTCAGCGCCGCGAGGGTGAATCGGGGCATCGGCAGGCCTCGGAACAGCAGATGAACGCTCGGTGCGTCAATGCGGCTCCCTCGCGAGCACGGCGGCGACGCGCTCGACGATCAGCGCCGACACGCGCGCGTTGGCTTCGCGCGACAGGCCCGCGATATGCGGTGTCAGGATGAGCCGCGGGCAGCCGGCGAGCGGTGAGCCCGCGGGAAGCGGCTCGGATTCGAACACGTCGAGCGCTGCGCCTCCGAGCGTCCCCGCACGCAGCGCCGCCGCGACTGCGACCTCGTCGGCCACACCTCCGCGCGAGGTATTGACCAGGATGGCGCCTCGCTGCATCGAGGCAATTGCAGGCGCATCGAGCAGGTTTCGGGTGCCGGCAACGAGCGGGACATGCAGGCTCAGCACGTCGCATCGGGCAACCACTTCATCAAACTTGCACGCGACAGTCTCAGCGTTCGCCCAGGCGGGCGCATCTAGCGCCCACTGCGGATCGAATCCGATTGCCCGCATGCCCACCGCTCGCGCCAGCGCGCCGGTGGCCTGCCCGATACTGCCGAAGCCAATGAGGCCGATCGTCTTGCCGCCGATCTCGCGGCCGCTCGACAGCGCGGCCCGGGGCCAGCGCCCCGCGGCAACCTCTTCGGTGGCCACGTAGGCGCCGCGCAGCAGCAGCATCGAGGTAGCGATCACATATTCGGCGACAGCGCGCGCATTCGCGCCGGTTGCCGGGATCACCTCGACGCCGCGCGCATTGCACGCCTCGGTGTCGATGTTGTCGAGCCCGACGCCGAGGCGCCCGACGACACGAAGCCGCGGGGCGGCGGCGAGCAGCGCGACGGATACGCGCGTGCGGTTGCGCACGATCAACGCCTCGGCGGTGGCAAGACTTGCCTCGAGATCCGGGGACCGATCGACGAGCCCGGGATCGTAGACCACCTCGTGGCTGCGGGCGAGCGCCGCTATCGCGCTCTCGTCGATGAATTCGCTGATCACGATGCGCATGGGCACCGCGACTCAGGTGGCAAAGAGCTGGCCGATGTCCGCGAACGCTTTGAACTCCAGCGCATTGCCGAACGGATCGAGGAAGAACATCGTTGCCTGCTCGCCCGGCTCGCCGCGAAAGCGCGCGTAGGGCTCGATGATGAATGCCACGCCGGCGGCGCGCAGCTTGCCGGCGAGCGTGTCCCAGGTTGCGAAGTCGGTCACGATGCCGAAGTGGCGCACCGGTACGTGTTTGCCGTCGACGATGCTGGTTGCGTCCGTCATCGAAGCGGATTCAACCTTGTGGGCGACGATCTGGTGACCGAAGAAATCGAAATCGACCCAGTCGTCGCTGCTGCGCCCCTCGGCGCAGCCGAGCAACCCTCCGTAGAAGCGGCGTGCCCCGGCGAGGTCGGTGACCGGGAACGCCAAGTGGAAGCGCGGATAGTCCGGCGTGGGCAGGTGGCGGGTCACGTGGCTCAAATGGAACGGGTTCAGCTCTGCAGGCCCCATTTTCGCACGGTGCGCATCTCGATCGTCCTGAAGACGACGTTCTCGACGATCAGACCGATGACGATCACCGTGAACAGCCCGGCGAACACCGCTGGAATCTCGAGCTCGTTCTTGTTCTCGTAGATGTACCAGCCGAGCCCCCCCGATCCGGACGAGACCCCGAACACCAGCTCGGCGGCGATCAGCGTCCGCCAGGCAAACGCCCAGCCGATCTTGAGCCCGGTGAGGATGCTCGGGAACGCCGCCGGGATCAGGATCCTGACGACATACGGCAGGCCCCGCAGGCCGTAGTTGCGTCCGACCATGCGCAGCGTGCTCGACACCGACAGGAAACCGGAGTGGGTGTTGAGGGAGACCGACCAGAGCACCGAGTGGATGATGACGAAAATCATGCTTCCCTCCCCCAGCCCGAACCAGAGCAGTGCCAGCGGCAGCAGCGCGATCGATGGCAACGGGTTGAACATCGACGTCAGGAGCTCGAGCAGGTCGGCGCCCAGCCGCGTCGTGATTGCGACCAGGGTCAGCACGGTCGCGCAGGCGAGGCCGGCCGCATAGCCTTTGAGGAGCACGCCCAGCGAGGTGGCGGCCTTGGTCAGGAGCTCGCCTCCGACCAGCCCATGAACGAATGCCTGCACCGTCACGAAGAAGGTCGGGAACAGCAGCGGATTGTCGAGCTGCTGGGCGTAGACCTGCCACGCGGCCGCGAGCACGACGAGCAACGCAAGCTTGCGCAGCGCAGGGACGTTGCTGATCCGTTCCCATGCCGACAGCGGCTTGGCAACGATACCGAACGCTCCCGTAGCGATGGGTTCGCGCAGGATTTCGGGCCGTCCCGACGGGACGATGGCTTCGTGTGTCATTCGGTAGCTCCTTCGATCGCATCGGCAAACAGCATCGAATGGATTCGTTGTTCGAGCGCATTCACCGTCGCCGCGTCGGCGTCGGCGGGAAGGCTGTCGATTTCGGCCTTGACCTGGCCCGGATGGGCTGACAGCAGCAGGATGCGGCTGCCGATCTTGATCGCCTCGGGAATCGAATGGGTGACGAACAGCACGGTGAAGCGCGTGCCCTCCCACAGCGCGAGCAGCTCCTCCTGCATTCGGCGGCGGGTCAGCGCGTCGAGCGCTGCGAACGGCTCGTCCATCAGCAGGATGGCGGGTTCCATCGCCATTCCGCGGGCGATCGCCACACGCTGCTTCATTCCTCCCGAAAGCGTATGCGGGTAGCTGTCAGCGAATCGCGTGAGGTTGACCTTGGCGATGTACTCGAGCGCCTTGGCCTCGGCCGCGCGGCGCGAAAGCTTTCCTCCCGCGCGCAGTGGGAATATCACGTTCTCCCGCACCGTTCGCCACGGAAGGAGTTGGTCGAATTCCTGGAAGACCATCATCCGGTCGGGTCCCGGGCGTCGCACCGCGTCGCCCTTGAGGCGGATCTCGCCTTCGACCGGCTGCAGGTAACCGCCGACCGCCTTCAGCAGCGTCGACTTGCCGCAACCCGACGGACCCAGCAGTACGAAGCGGTCGGAGGGGAAGACATCGAAGTCGACGCGATAGGTTGCGGTGATCCGGTGCTCGCGCGTCTTGTACTGTAGCGTGACGCCACGCACCTCGAGCAGTGGAGTACCGCGCGCGCCCGCGCTCATCGGTCGAGCCAGGGCAGCCGGTCGCATGTCGACATTGCCGCCGGACAGGATCACGCCGACGCGCAGCCCGCGGACCGAGGAGGGGTGCTCGAGGAGGCTCGCGAGCGGCACCGCGGCACTGGGCTCGATGACCTGCTTCATCCGCTCGAAGACCATCCGCATCGCAGCGACGATTCCTTCCTCGCTGCAGGTAAGTACGCCGGCAACGTGGGCCCGAAGCGCCTTCAGCGTGCGCGGCGAGAGCGAAGTGCGCAGGCCGTCGGCGATGGTCGTCGCGCTCGCCATCGGCTCGAGCCTGCCGCTCGTGAAGCTTCGGGCGGCGTCGTCGGCATTGGCGGGCTCGGTGCCGAGCACGCGGGTGCGCGGGCGACACCGACGCGATGGCAATCGCGGTGCCGGACAGGAGGCCGCCGCCGCCGCAAGGTGCCACGACGACGTCGAGCTCGGGCACCGCCTCGAGCAACTCCAGCGCCGCCGTGCCCTGACCCGCGATGACCCGCGGGTTGTCGAACGGGTGGATCAGCGTCGCCCCGGTCTCCGCCTCGACCTCCGCGCAGGCTAGCCTCGCGTGCGGCGAGCGTAGGCGCGCACAAGCGCACGCCGGCACCGAAGCGGCGTACGTTGTCCTGCTTCACCCGCGGTGCATTCTCCGGCATCACGACCCAGGCCGGGATGCCGCGCTGCTGCGCCGCGTACGCGAGCGCGGCACCGTGGTTTCCCGAAGAATGCGTGAGCACGCCGCGTCGCGCCTCGTCCTCGGGCAACGAGAACACCGCATTGCAGGCGCCGCGCGACTTGAAGGCGCCGATCTTCTGCAGATGCTCGCACTTGAAATGCAGTGACGCCGATACCGTGGCGTCGATCGCGGCGCAAGTCAGCACCGGTGTTCGATGCACGCGCCCGGCGATCCGCTCCCGCGCCGCGCGGATGTCAGCGAGATCCGGCAGATCGAGTGCGCCGGCCGCGCCAGGCATCAGCGCCCGTTCGCGCGTGCGGACATGTTGTGAATCGGCTCCTAGCTGCCCGGCAGACTATGGGCGTTGGGGAAGAAGAGGTCCTTCCACGACGCCGGCTTCACCTTGATCGAGCCGATCTTGTACATGAAATCGGCATACTTGATGACGTTGCGCGGTGTCGTCGTGAACACGATGTTCGGATCGTTCAGCATCCGCATGATGCTCTCGAGGGAGAGCTTGCTGTGCGTGACCCGCAGGTAGGTTTCCGCCGCCGTCTTCTTGTCGTCGTTGATCGCTGCGATCGCCTCGTCGAGCGCCGCGACGAACGCGGCATAGAGCTTGGGATTCTCGCTGCGGAACCGGCTGGTCGTCCAGACGGTGTTGAAGGTGGCGGGACCGCCGAGCACGTCGTAGGAATTCAGCACGACATGAATCCCCGGATGATCGAGTTCCTCGTACTGGAACGGCGGCGACCCGAAATGAGCGGTGATCTCCGATCTTCCTGACAGGAGCGCTGTCATCGAGTCCGGATGCGACAGCGAGACTGTCAGGTGGTCGAGCCGGTGCTCCTGGCCGGGCCCGAACGCCTGCTCGGCCGCCATCTGCAGCGTCACCGCCTGGATCGACACTTTCACCGCCGGCAGCGCGATCCTGTCCTTGTCGGTGAAATCCTTGATCGACTTGACCGCGGGATTGTTACTGACCAGATACAACGGCATCGAGTTGATTGCGCAGATCGCCTTGACGTCGAGGTTGCCCCGCGTCTTCGCCCACAGTGTCGTCAGTGGCCCGACTCCGCCCGAGGCGAACTGCAGGCTCCCGGAAAGCAGCGCGTCGTTCATGACGTTGCCTCCCGCGAACGTCGCCCAGCCGACCTTGACGTCGACTCCCGCAGCTTTCGCGTGCTTCTCGATCAGGTGCTGGTCCTGCATGATCATCAGCGGCAGGTAGCTGATCCCGTATTCCTGCGCGACGTGGATCTCGCTCATCTCCGCGCGGGCGGGCTGCGCCGCCGCGACGAGCGCAAGCGTAAAGGCGAGCGCGAGCGCGACCTGGGTCGAACGTTGCATAGCCGGTCCTCCTGGTTGCCGTTGCCGAGGCTGTCTCACGCGCTCTCGTAGAGCCGCGTCAGCACGAATTCGCGATGGCCGAGCGCTTCGGCTGCCGTCAGCCGCCCGTTGACCGTGCGGAACATCATGTCGAGCAGCCGGTCACCGGCCTGGTCCATGGTCATCTCCCGCTGCAAGAGTCCGGACGTGTCGACGTCGATGTGCTCGCTCATCGTGCGCACGGTGCGGGGATTGGCGCAGAGCTTGATCACCGGCAGGATCGGATTGCCGATCACGTTGCCCTGGCCGGTCGGGAAGAAATGGACGGCAAAGCCGGAAGCGGCACACAACGTCACCATCTCCGCGGCCGCTGACGAGCTGTCCATGAACCACAGTCCGGGATGCGCCGGCGTCTCGGCCTTGTCGAGCACGCCGTCGACGGTGCAGGTCTTGCCGATCTTCTGGATGTTGCCCAGCGCCTTCTCCTCGATCGTCGTCAGGCCGCCGGCGATGTTGCCCTTGGTCGGCTGCGAGTCGGACAGGTCGCTCGTCTTGTGCCTGTCGATGACGCCCTGGTAACGGTCGAACATCCGCATGAAATCGGCGCGGACCCGGTCATCGCGGCAGCGCGCCGCGACGATCTGCTCGCCGCCGGTGAGCTCGGTCGTCTCGCCGAAGACCAGCGTGCAGCCCGCAGCGTGGAGCTTGTCGAACGCATTGCCGACCGTCGGGTTCGAGCCGCAGCCCGACGTCGTGTCGGACTCCCCGCACTTGGTCGATACCCAGAGATCCCGGAGCGGGCATTCGACGCGGGTCCGCTCGCTCGCCCACTGCACGTATTCGCGCGCGGCTTTTGAGGCGCGCATGATCGTATCGTGATCGCCGTGGAGCTCGATGCCGAAACCCTGCACCGGCTTGCCGGTCGCGGCGATGCCGTCGACGACCTTCTTCGTCCAGCCTTCCTCGATGCCGATGACGACCACCGCGGCGACATTGGGATTGCTCCCGGCGCCGATCAGCGTGCGGAAATGCAATTCGAGATCGGCGCCGAACTGCAGGCGCCCGTAAGGGTGCGGGATCGCAAGCGCACCCTTGATGTTGTTCGCGACTGCCTCCGCAGCCGCGTTCGACAGATCGTCGACCGGCAGCACGATCACGTGATTGCGCACGCCAGCGCGGCCGTTCTCGCGGCGGTAACCGAGGAAAGTGTTGTGCATGTCGGTGATGAGCGATCAGTTGGAGGCGTGTGGCGCGGTAGTGCGGGTACCGTCAGAAATCGGCGCATGGCGGAGCGAAGCGCAGCCGTCACATTCACCACCGCTTGGTCTTGATGTTGTGCACGTGGGCATGCGTGCCCTTGCGAATCGGCTGCACGACCTTGCCGATGTCGACGCCGTACTTGATCACCGTGTCGCCGATGCCCATGTCCTTCAGCGCGATCTTGTGTCCGATCGGGATGTCCTGCAGGCAATCGAGCTCGATAGTCCGGTCCTGGTCGAGGATGAGGCCCGTCATCCGGGTACCCGCTTTCATGCCCTCGACGACGACGACGGCAACGGAGTCGCCGGGATCGTGCAGCACGCAATGAATCACGGGATTTCCTTCGGAAGGGACGGGCGCGCGCGAGGCACCCCACACCAAACCCTGACGATCGTAGTGGTCCGGACAGTCGCAGTCAACTATAGCCGACTATCGGACGCGCTGCCTGGGCCACGGGCGCGAAGCTTTGCCGGTGTGCCGGGCATGGTCCGTAGCCGCCTGAGCGCAGCGAGGTGCTCCGGCGTACCGTAGCCCTTGTGGCGCGCGAAACCGTACTGCGGGTACTCGCGATCGAGTGCGACCAGCAGTGCGTCGCGCGCGGTCTTGGCGAGGATCGACGCCGCAGCGATCACCGCGACATCGCGGTCGCCCTTGACGATCGCGCGTGCCGGGCACCCCAGCTCGGGGCAGCGATCGCCGTCGACGAGCGCCTGCAGCGGCTGACACCTGCAGCGCATCGACTGCACGGCGCATCGCAAGCAGCGTCGCGCGCAGGATGTTGAGCGCGTCGATCTCCGCGACCTCGCTTTGCGCCGACTGCCCAGGCCAGCGCCTGCGCGCGGATCTCGGCCGCGATTCGCTCGCGCTTGAGCCGGCGACAGCAGCTTGGAGTCCCGGAGCCCGGCGATCGGTCGCGCGGGATCGAGGATGACCGCGGCGGCGACGACCGGCCCGGCGAGCGGACCGCGTCCCGCTTCGTCGATCCCGGCCACGCGCGCACCGCGGGTCAAGCGCCCACCGCGCAGCCGAGTTCTGCCAGCACGGCATCCGCGGCGCGCGCGCCGGTGTCCACCGCCAGCGCACGGCCGAAGCGCCCGAACAGCATTTCGAGCCGCCGCCGCGTCACCGTGTCGTCGAAGAGATTGAGGCCGCCTGCGCGAGATTGGCCGGGGTCGCGTCCTCCTGCAGGAACTCGGGAACGACAAAGCGGCCGGCCAGCACATTGGGCAGCCCGACCCAGGGCACGATCAGGCGCCGGCGCACGATCCAGGCAGTGAGCGAGCTCACCCGGTAGAAGATCACGTGCGGGCAGCGCGCGAGCGCTGCTTCCAGGGTCGCGGTTCCCGAGGCGACCAGCGCAACGTCGGCCGCGCGCAGCGCTTCGCTCGCATGGCCGTAGAGCAGCGTCAGCGGCAGCGCATCATGCCCGCCGCGGTGCTGCGCCTCGAGGAAGGCGTCGCGCGTGGTGCGCGACACCAGCGGAACGATGAACTGCGCATCAGCCCGCGCGTCGACGATGCGCGCGGCGGCGTCGAGCACGAGGCGCGCGTGCATCTCGATCTCGGACAGCCGGCTCCC
Organism: uncultured beta proteobacterium; assembly: GCA_963701885.1. Taxonomy (GTDB): domain Bacteria; phylum Pseudomonadota; class Gammaproteobacteria; order Burkholderiales; family Casimicrobiaceae; genus VBCG01. Next base: position 212,111 of record CAVPBR010000012.1, on the reverse strand, counting down.
CGGGAGCAGCGCGAAGAGCGGGGTCGCGGGCTTCTGCCTGAGGACCTCGCGCGTCGCCCGCCGCGTGTCAGGCGCCGGCAGCCTCCGCGGCCAGCGGATGTCCGACGTAGGTGACCGGGATGCCGCGCCGCTTCGTAGAGCGGGGCCTCGAACGGGAACAGCGTGAGCATCCTGCCGGCCGCACGGCCGATGGTGCGCAACCGCTCCGCGCGCCACGCCCACACCGACGGGCTCACGAAATGGACGGTACCGATGCCCCGCCGCTTCAGGCGCCGCTCGAGCCCGAGATTGAAATCGGGCGCGTCGACGCCGACGAACAGCGCAATGCCCGCGGCGATGAAGCGCCGCGCGATCCGGCGCCGCAAGGCGATCAATCCGGGTAAGCCGCGCGAGGACCTCGACGAAGCCGCGCACGGCGAGGCGTTCCATCGGCGCCCAGACGGCGCAGCCTTCCGCCTGCATCCTGGGGCCCGCGATGCCCGCGAACCGGATGTCGCTGCGCCGCTCGCGCACCGAACGGATCAATGCCGCGGCGAGCGCGTCACCCGACGCCTCGCCGGCGACGATGCCGATCGTGATGGGCGCCGCCTCCCCCGATGCGCCGCGCACGCTGCCTCCGGAAAAGGCCCGATCTTAGCGCACGATGCCGCGCCCGGGCTGCGCGAGGAATTCGATCAGCGGTTGCAGCAGCGGCGCGTCCGCCGCGATCCGCGCGAGGGCGTCGCGCGCAGCGTCGAGCGAATGCCCCTCGCGATACAGTGTCCGGTAGGCGCGCTTCACGGTCGCGATGTCGGCGGCCGAAAAGCCACGCCGGCGCAGGCCCTCGTTGTTCGTGCCGGCAGGCTTCGCGGGCGAGCCGGCTGCGGTCACGAAAGGCGGTACGTCCTGCAGCACGATCGCGCCTGCCGCGAGCATCACGTGGGCACCGATGCGGCAGAACTGGTGCACGCCGGCATAAGCCCCCAGCACGGCGAAATCTGCCGATCTTGACGTGGCCGGCGATCTGCGCATTGTTGGAGAACGTCGTTTCGTTGCCGATCACGCAGTCGTGCGCGACATGGGCTGTACGCAAGAAGCCAGTTGCCATTGCCGATCGTCGTCTCGCCGCGGTCCTGCGCGGTTCCCGGCATGGATCGAGACGTACTCGCGGATCACGTTGTCGTCGCCGATCACGGTCGCCGTGGATTCCCCGCCGTATTTCCGGTCCTGCGGGATGTCGCCGATCGACGCGAACTGGAAGATGCGGTTGCGGGCGCCGATCGACGTCCGCCCGGCGATCACGACGTGCGGACCGATGCGCGAGCCGGCGCCGATGCGTACTGCGCCTCCGACGATGGTGCCGGCGCCGATCTCGACGTCGGCGCCGATTTCGGCCTGCGGATCGACGAGCGCGGTGGGGTGGATCGCCGGCACGTCACGCCACGGGCAGCGGAGGCAGCGGCGGCACATCGCGGATCGCCGCCAGCAGCGTCGCCTCGCAGACGAGCTCTCCGCCGACCGTCGCCCGGGTGTGGAAGCGCCCCACGCGGCGCACGGCGCGCTCGAGCTGAGCCTCGAGCAGGAGCGTGTCGCCGGGCACGACCTGGCGCTTGAAACGTGCATTGTCGATGCCCGCGAAGAGCACCAGCTCGCTGCCGTCGCGGCGCGCGACGTCGGAGAGCATGGTCAGCAGCCCTGCGACCTGAGCCATCGCTTCGATCACCAGCACGCCGGGCATGACCTTGTACTCGGGGAAATGCCCCTGGAAAAAAGGCTCGTTGACAGTGACGTTCTTCATGCCCCGCAGGAACTTCCCCGCTTCCCAGTCGAGCACGCGGTCGACCAGCAGCATCGGGAAGCGATGCGGCAGCAAGCGCTCTATCATGCCGATGTCGAGTTCAGCCACGCCCGCCTCCCCTAGACCGCGTTGTCGCCGGATTGCGCGCGGGCGAGCGCGCGCTCCAGCGCCTTGACCCGCTGCGCGAGCTCGCGCAGCCGGCGAAGCTGTACCGCGACTTGACGCCACTGCCGGTGCGGCAGCGCCGGGAACGCCCCGGTGTAAACCCCCGGCACAGCGATCGAATCATGGATCAGCGTCGCCGCGGATATTACCGCGCCGTCGGCGATATCGAGGTGGCCGGATGATCATCGCGGCACCTCCGATCCGGCAGCCGCGCCCGATCCGCGTCGAACCGGCGATGCCGACGCAGCCCGCGATCGCCGTGTGCGCTCCGATCCTGCAGTTATGGCCAATCTGGATCTGGTTGTCGAGCTTGACGTCGTCCTCGATCACCGTGTCGTCGATGGTGCCGCGGTCGATGGTCGTGTTCGCCCCGATCTCGACGTCGACGCCGACGACGACCCGTCCGAGCTGCGGGATCTTGATCCAGCGACCTTCGGCCTCCGCCAGTCCGAAGCCGTCGGCACCGATCACCGCTCCACTGTGAATCAGCGTGCGCGCACCGATGACACAGCGGGCATATATGGTGACGCGCGCCTCGAGCACGGCGCCTTCCCCGATCGTCGCGTCGTCGCCGATGACGCAGTGCGCGCCGATCGACGCCCCATCCCCGATCGCGGCGCGCTCGCCGATCACCGCGCAGGGCCCGATCGCCGCGGTCGTCGCGACACGGGCCGACGCGGCGATGCTCGCCGCCGGATCGATGCCCGCAGTGACCGCCGCCGGCGGGTAGAGGATGCCCGCGACGCGCGCGTACACGGCGTAGGGGTCGGGCGCGATCAGCCTGGGTAGCGGCGTCGCTGTCGCGTCTGCCGGTGCGACGATGACCGCCGTGGCGCGCGTGGTCGCGAGTAGCGGCCGGTAGCGCGCAGAGGCCAGAAACGCGATGTCGCCCGGTCCGGCGCGCTCGAGCGTACCGACCCGCAGGATCGACGTCGCGCCGTCGCCTTCGACCGTTGCACCGCAGCGGAGCGCGAGTTCGTCGAGGCGCATCGGCTTCCTGGAGAGGGAGATCTGCCGCGGGGAGCGCTAACCGGCAGCGGGGAGCGCCACGCGGCAGCGGCGCGCTTTCCCGGCCGCGCGTTACTTGTCGGCGAGCGCCTTGATCACCTTGTCGGTGATGTCGATGCGCTGGCTCGCGTAGACGACCGGGTCCTGCAGGATCAGGTCGTATTTCTCGCTCTCGGCGATCTGCTGGATCACCTTGTTCGCGCGCTCCTGGATCGCAGCGAGTTCCTCGTTGCGGCGGAGGTTGAGATCCTCGCGGAATTCGCGCTGCATCCGCTGCAGGTCGCGCGACTGGTTGGCGAGATCGCGCTCCTTGTTCCTGCGGTCGCTATCCGACATCGTCGCCCCGTCGCGGTCGAGCGAAGCCTGCAGGTCGCGTCCCTGCTTCGCGAGCTTCTGAATCTCGGCGTCACGTGACGCGAATTCCTTCTCGATCTTCGCCTGCGCACGCTTGGCGGGCGCTGCTTGACGGAACAGGCGCTCGGTGTTGACGAAGCCGATCTTGTAGTCGGCGGCCAAGGTCGCGCCGGTAGAAAGCAGCATCGCGATACCGATCGTTGCATGCAGCAGGACCTTCAACACGTGCATTCCTCCACGGATCTGTCTGTGGCGGCGGGCATCAGAATGCGGCGCCGGCCTGGAACTGGAAGCGCTCCTGGTGGTCGCCAGGCTTTGCGTTCAGCGGGATGCCGTAGCTGAACTTCAGCGGACCGATCGGCGAGCTCCACTGAACGCCCTACTCCGGCCGAAAAGCGGAACGACTCGAACTGCGGCTGGATGCCGTTGTTGTAGATCTCGCCGCCATCGACGAATACGCTCCCGCGCACCCCCTTGTCGCCCTTCAGGATCGGGTAGAACATCTCGGCGTTTCCGACGATCTGCCGGCGGCCGCCGAGCGCGTTGCCGAAACTGTCCTGCGGGCCAAGCGAAGCAGTCTGATAACCGCGCACCGAATCTCCGCCCCCGGCGAAAAACGCCTTGAAAAACGGCAACGGCTTGCCGGAAAACCCGTTGGCGTAACCGAGGTTGGCGCGCAGCATCATGATCAGGTCGCCGTAGACCGGCTGATAGTACGACTGAGTGTACTGCAGCTTGTAATAGGAGAGGTCCCCGATTGGCAAGCCCGTTTCGACCAGCACGCTCTGCAGGCGTCCGCGAGTCGGATAGATATGCGTCGTCGCGCGTATCGCGCGACCACCCGGCCGACGCGATGAACGCGTTGGTGTTGGTTCCGAACTCGTTGACGAACTGCTGGTAGACCGGCGGAGTGTCGCTCTGCAGCGAGATCTCCGTGTGCTCGACCCGGCCACCGAAGTTGATCGTGTCGCTCTCGGTCACCGGCACGCCGAAGCCTACTGCTGCGCCCAGCGTATGGGAACCATACTGCGAGATCGCGAGCCCGGTCGGGTCGAGATTCTTCTGATACGCCTCAATGGTCCGCGACACGCCGTCCACGGTGTAATACGGCTGCATAAAGACCGCGGAATAGGTGCGGTCGAAGCTTCCGGAACTGACCCCGACGGTCAGGGCATTCCCTGAGCCGAAAATGTTCTGCTGCGACACCGACGCATTCAGCACGACGCCCTCGTCGCTCGAATAGCCAATCCCGGCGAGCAGGCTGCCGGTCTGGCGCTCGGTCACCGTCACGTCGACGTCGACCTGGTCGGAAGTGCCAGGTACAGGCGGCGTCTCGATGTTGACATCGTCGAAGTAGCCCAGCCGCTTCGCGCGTGCCTTCGAGCGGTCGATGCGCTGGGTGTCGTACCAGGCGTCTTCGAGTTGCCGGAATTCGCGCCGGATCACCACGTCGCGGGTCTTGGCGTTGCCGCTGATGTTGATCCGCCGGACATACGCGCGCCGTCCCGGGTCGATATAGAACGTGAACGAAGCCTTGGCGGCCTTGCGGTCGATCTCCGGGACCGCGTTGACGTTCGCGAACGCGTAGCCCTCGGAGCCCAGGCGGTCGCTCATGTCCTTCGTCGACGCCTGCAGCTTGGTGCGCGAGAAAACGTCGCCCGTCTTGATCTGTTCGAGTTTCTCGAGCTCCGACGCCGGAACCACCAGGTCTCCGGCAATCCGCACGTCGCCGACCGTGAAGCGCGGCCCTTCGGAGATGTTGACGGTGATGTAGATCTGCTCCTTGTCGGGCGTGATCGACACCTGGGTCGAGTCGATGTTCATCTCGAGGTAGCCGCGATCCTGGTAGTAGCTGCGGAGCTTCTCAAGGTCTCCCGACAGCTTCTGCTTCGAGTACTGATCGTTCTTGGTGTACCAGGTGAGCCACCCCGGCGTCGTCAGCGTCATCTGGTCGAGGAGTTGCTTTTCGGTGAATATCTTGGCGCCGACGATGTTGATCCTGGCGATCTTCGCCGAGTCCCCTTCCTTGATGGTGAAGTTGATCGCGACCCGGTTCCGCTGCTGCGGCGTGACCGTCGTCTGGACCTCGGCTGAGTATTTCCCGCGCGTGATGTACTGCCGCTTCAGTTCCTGCTCGGCGCGATCGAGCACCGCGCGGTCGAAGATCCTCGCCTCGGCGAGCCCGATCTCCTTCATGGCCTTCTTGATCGTGTCGGTGTCGAATTCCTTGTTGCCGACGTACGTGATCGAGCTGATCGTCGGACGCTCCTCGACGGCGACGATCAGCACGTTGCCTTGCGCCTCGAGACGGACATCGCGGAAGAACCCGGTTGCGTAGAGCGCCTTGACTGCGTCGGAGATCGTCTGGTCGGTGACTCGGTCACCGACCTTGATCGGCAGGTAGCTGAAGATCGTTCCCGGCTCGGTGCGCTGCACCCCCTCGACGCGGATGTCGCGCACGACGAAGGGCTCGATCGCCGCCGCGGAGAGCGACACGATGGCGAGGATCGCGCCGACCGCGCGCGCGCGCCACATGCGCCCGGCGCGCGTGCGCCGTCCGCGATCAGAACAGGCGGGAAACGTCATTGAACAGAGCCAAGGCCATCAGCACGGCAAGCATCGCCATGCCGATGCGCTGACCGACCTCGATGGCACGGTCGGAAACGGGACTACCTTTGATGATTTCGGCGAGATAATACAGCAAATGCCCGCCATCCAATAGCGGAATGGGGAGCAGGTTGAGCACGCCGAGGCTGATACTGATCAACGCGAGATAGCTGGCGAAGACGAGCGCCCCTGCCTGCGCCGATTGTCCTGCGATATCGGCCATCGTCAGCGGGCCGCTGATGTTGCGCAGCGACGCATCGCCGACCACGATGCGCCCGAGCATCCGCACCGTGAACGCGGAGAGCTCCCAGGTCTTGCGAACGCCTGCGCCGAGCGCATCGATCACGCCGTAGCGAACGACGACGGCGAGGCTTGCAGCTGCGGCAGGGTCGACGCGCAGGCGTACTCCCGCGAGACCGATGCGGCGCCCGTTCTCCTCGACCGACAGAACGGTGATCGGAATCTCGAGCGTGTGTCCGCCGCGCAGCACCGTGTAAGTCAGCCTCGCGCCCGGATGCGCGTTGGTCGCCACGGCGACGTCGTCGGGTGAGCGCATCGGCTTGCCGTCGATGGCGACGATCCGGTCACCTTTCACGATCCCGGCGCGCGCCGCGGGTTCGCTGGGCAGAACGCCGTCGATCAGCGGTGGCCCGAGATCGGAGCGCAGGCCGAGCGTTGCCAGCGGATCGGTATCCCAATCACCGGTGTCGACCGCAGCCAGCGAGAGCACGCGCGCGACCTGCTCGTTGCGATCCCCGCCGCGGGCGAGCGACAGCGTGACCGATGGGTGTCCTTGGGCGCGAACGATTCGCCAGCGCAGTTCCTGCCAGCTTCGCACCGGCTCGCCGTCGGCGGCGACGACCTCGTCGCCAGCGCGCAGATCCGCTGCCGCTGCCGCGCTCGCTGCGGCGGGCTCGGCGAGCACCGGGCGCTGGCCGGGAATGCCGGCGATGAACGTCGCACTGAAAAGGAGCGCAGCGAGCAGCAGGTTGGCGGCTGGACCGGCCACGACGATCGCAATGCGCTTCAACACCGGCTGCCGGTTGAAGGCCCGCGGGAGATCGTGTGCGGCGACGTAGCCTTCACGCTCGTCCGCCATCTTGACGTAGCCGCCGAGCGGAACCGCCGAGAGCGCCCATTCGGTGCGGTCGCGCCCGACGATCCGCGACCAGATCACGCGTCCGAAACCGACCGAGAAGCGCAGCACCTTGACTCCGGCGAGCCGCGCAACGACATAGTGGCCGAGCTCGTGGAACACGACCAGCACGCCGAGCGTGACCGCGAACGCAACGATCTTGTAGATCGCGCCGGTCATGCGGCGAACGACACGCCCGTCACCGGCCTGACGCCAAGGAACTCCGAGGCAATCGCCCGCCCTTCGGCGTCAGCGGCAAGCGCGTCGTCGAGCGTCGCGATGGCGGCAGCGCCACGCCGGGACAGGGCGGCGGCGCAGGTTCGCGCGATGTCGGTGAAGCGCGCGCGGCCGGCGAGAAAAGCGTCGACTGCGACCTCGTTCGCGGCGTTGAGCGCGATGGGCGCGCCGGCGTCGGACCGCAGCGCATCCAGGGCCAGGCCGAGGCAGGGAAAGCGCGCGTGCTCGGGGCGCTCGAAGCTGAGTGTCGCGAGCCGCGCGAGGTCGAGCGCGGCAACGCCGCTCGCGACGCGCTCCGGGGCGGCGAGCGCCTGCGCGATCGGCGTGCGCATGTCGGGATGGCCGAGCTGTGCCAGCACCGAGCCATCGACGTACTCGACCAGCGAATGCACGACGCTCTGCCGATGGACCACCACCTCGATCCGGTCGGCATCGATGCCGAACAGCCAATGTGCTTCGATGACTTCCAGACCCTTGTTCATCATCGTCGCGGAGTCTACCGAAATCTTGCGGCCCATCGTCCAGTTCGGATGCGCACAGGCCTCGTCCGGCGTGACCCGATCGAGGTTCACGTCCGGCCGCGCGTGGAACGGTCCCCCCGACGCCGTCAGCAGGATTCGCCGCACGCCCGCGGCGCCGGGGTCGCGCGCGTAGGGCGAGGGCAGGCACTGGTAGATCGCGTTGTGCTCGCTGTCGATGGGAACCAGGGTCGCGCCACCCGCCTCCACCGCGCGGATGAACAGTGCGCCGCCGATGATCAGCGCTTCCTTGTTGGCGAGCAGGATCCTCTTGCCTGCACGCGCCGCCGCGAGGGTCGACGGCAGTCCGGCGGCACCGACGATGGCTGCCAGCACGGTGTCGACGTCAGGCAGTGCGGCCACCTCGCACAGCCCGGCTTGGCCCGCGACAATGCGAGTCGCAATTCCTTCAATGGCGAGCGTGCGCGCGAGCTCGCGCGCCCGGCGCTCGTCGTACAGCGCTGCGATGCGTGGCCGATGCACGCGGCAAAGCTGCGCGAGCTTGTCCGCATTGCGGTGCGCGGCCAGCGCGACGATTTCGAACCGATCCGGGTGGCGGGCGGCGACGTCGAGCGCGGAATCGCCGATCGACCCCGTCGCACCCAGCAGCGCGATCTTGCGGCGCGTCATGGCCGTCCGAGAAAGAACAGCGCCGCGAGCGAAGCGGGAGGCATCGCAGCCAGCAGCGCGTCGGTGCGATCGAGGATGCCGCCGTGGCCCGGCAGCAACGCGCCGCTGTCCTTGACGCCTGCGCGACGCTTGAGCAGCGACTCGTAGAGATCGCCGACGATCGACAGCGCCACGAGCAGCAGTGCGAAGGCGAGCCAAAGCAGCAGCGCAGTGAGGCCTATCGGCCCACGATAGCCCGCCCGAACGGCGAATGGAGTCAGCGCACCGGAGTAGATCGCGACAGCGACCAGCGCGCCGCCCACGCCCTCCCAGGTCTTGCTGGGACTGATCATCGGCGCGAGCTTGTGCCTGCCGAAGCTGCGACCGGCGAAATACGCGGCGATGTCGGCGACCCATACGATGGCCATTGCGGCGAGCACCAGCGCAGGCGAGCGCGCCTGGAGATCGACGATCGCGACGAACGCGCCCATCAGCACGACCCAGCCGGCGACTGCGGACAGCAGCGCGGATGCCGGTTGCCATCGGAACAGCACCCAGGGGGTTGCGATGAGCAGCCAGAAGAGCGTAGCTGCGCCGCAAACGGCGAGCACGACACCTCGAGGCCAGCCCGCGTCGAAGCCGGCAACAGGATTGAACAGCAGGTTGATGCCGAGCGCCAGGGTCCCGGCGACGAATAGCCAGCCGCGCCGGCGCGGGAAACCCGCGAGCCGCGCCCATTCGTACGCCGCACCGAGCACGGCGAGCAGCACGACCACGCCCCAGCCGAGCGGCGGCAGGAGGAACGTCGCGGCGACCACGCCCGCAAGCAGTGCCAGCGCGGTGACGATGCGGGTGAAAAGCGCGGAGGACAAGATGCTGGCGGCGGCCCGGGCGTGCGCTCACGCGTCGCGCGCGTGAACCTGATCCCCGGTCTGTCCGAAGCGGCGCTCGCGGCCGGAGAACGACGCGATCGCGGACAGCAGCGCCTGCGCGTCGAAATCGGGCCAGAGCAGGTCGGTGAAATACAGCTCGGCATAGGCGAGCTGCCAGAGCAGGAAATTCGAGATCCGCTGCTCGCCGCCGGTGCGGATGAAGAGATCCGGCTCCGGCGCCCAGGCCATCGACAGGTAGGGTTCGAGCGCCTCGGGCTCGAGCGGCGCTCCGGCTGCCAGCGCTTCCGGATGGGTGGCGAAATACGCACGCGCCGCCTGGGCGACATCCCAGCGTCCGCCGTAGTTGGCGGCAACGGTCAGTGTGAGCGTGGTGTTCACCGCCGTCAGTTTCTCGCCGGCTGCGACGAGCTCGCGTACTCGAGGATCGAAGCGCGAAGTGTCGCCGATGACCCTCAAGCGGATCCCGTTCTCGTGCAGTCGGGAGACTTCCTGCTCCAGCGCACGACGGAACAACTCCATCAGCAGCGAGACCTCGTCTGCAGGGCGCCTCCAGTTCTCGCTCGAGAACGCGAACAGTGTCAGGAACTCGATTCCCTGCTCGATCGCGGCCTTGACCGTCGCGCGAACGGCTTCGACGCCCTTCCGATGCCCGGCTACCCGCGGCAGCAGGCGCTTCTTCGCCCAGCGCCCATTGCCGTCCATGATGATCGCGACGTGCCGCGGCACGGCCCGGGGTTCGGGAACTGCGCGCGTCGAGCTCGCGAACACGGGAGGGACCGCCAACGGATCGGACCGACGGCCTCAGACGGCCAGCAGGTCCGATTCCTTCTGCTGCAGCAGTTGGTCGACGTCGGCGATGTACCGATCGGTCAGCTTCTGCAGGTCGTCGTGCGCGCGCCGCTCGTCGTCCTCCGAGCACTCCTTGTCCTTAAGCAGCCGCTTCAGGTGCTCGTTCGCATCGCGCCGGATGTTGCGCACGGCGACCTTCGCCACTTCGGCTTCCTTGTGCACGACCTTAATCAGGTCGCGCCGGCGCTCCTCGGTCAGCGCCGGCATCGGAACGCGGATCAGGTCGCCCGACGTCGCGGGATTGAGGCCGAGGTCAGAATCGCGGATTGCCTTTTCGACCACTGGGATCATCTTCTTCTCGAACGGCTGGACGCCGATGGTCCGCGGATCGGCCAGGGTGACATTCGCCACCTGTGGCAACGGCGTCTGGGTGCCGTAGTAGTCGACGTGGATGTGGTCGAGCAGTCCGGTGTGCGCGCGGCCGGTGCGCACCTTGGCGAGATCGGTCTTCAGCGTGTCGATCGACTTCGCCATCTTCTGTTCGGCGGACTTCTTCACGTCGCTGATCATGGTCGCTCCGGTCAGCAGTGCACGAGCGTGCCTTCGTTCTCGCCCTGCACCGCGCGCTTGAGCGCACCTGGCACGAAGATCGAGAACACCTTGACCTGCATCTTCTGGTCGCGGCACAGTGCGAGCGCGGTCGCGTCCATCACCCTCAGGTTCTTGACGATCGCCTCGTCGAAGGTCAGCGACTCGTAGCGGCGCGCCGTGGTGTCGCTCCGCGGATCCGCCGTATAGACCCCGTCGACCTTGGTCGCCTTCAGCACAATGTCGACGCCCATCTCGCGTCCGCGCAGCGCGGCGGCGGTGTCGGTGGTGAAGAACGGGTTTCCGGTACCGGCAGCGAAGATGACCACCCGGCCGAGCTCGAGATGTCGCAGAGCCCTGCCGCGGATGTAGGGCTCGGCAACCTGGTCGATGCGCAGCGCCGACTGGACGCGCGATTCGACACCGGCCCGGCGCAGCGCATCCTGCAGCGCGAGCGCGTTCATCAGCGTGGCGAGCATTCCCATGTAGTCGGCAGTCGCGCGATCCATGCCTGCGGCACCCGGCGCGACACCGCGGAAGATGTTGCCCCCGCCGATGACCACAGCCATCTGGACACCCAGGCGCACCACATCGGCGACCTCGGCCACGATACGGTCGATGGTCTCGCGCTCGATGCCATAGCTGTGGCCGCCCATCAGCGCCTCGCCCGACAGCTTGAGCAGGACGCGCCGGTAGGCCGGGGCCTTGTCGCTCGCGGGAGCGGCACTGATCGCGGATACAACCGCCGTGGCAGCGCTGTCGGGAGGACTCATCGCGTGGGCTCCGGCAGGAATGGACCAGGGGCGGATGAGGCGGTGTTCAGACCCGGCTCATCGCCGCGACTTCGGCTGCGAAATCGTCCTTGCGCTTCTCGATGCCTTCGCCGACGACATAGAGCACGAAGGCGTTGATCGTCGCGCCGCGCGCCTTGACGAGATCACCCACCGTTTCCTTGTCGCTCTTGACGAAGACCTGTGCGACCAACGTCACCTCGGCCAGGAACTTGGCGAGCGCGCCTTCCACCATCTTCGCGACGATGTTCGCCGGCTTGCCCGACTCGGCAGCGCGTGCTGCGGCGATGGCGCGTTCCCGGGCAACGATCTCGGCCGGAACGCCGTCGCCGCCGACCGCCATTGGCTTGCTCGCGGCGATGTGCATCGCGAGGTCCCTGCCGAGCGCGGCATCGCCGCCGGTCACGTCGACCAGTACGCCGATCCGCGTGCCGTGGACATAGGACGCGACGCGGCCTTTCGCGTCGATGCGCATGAACCGTCGCAACGCGATGTTCTCGCCGATCCTCTGCACCAGCGCGACGCGCTTCGTCTCGACCGTCTCGCCACTGCCAAGCTTGCACTGCGACAGCGCCGCGACGTCCGCCGGGCGGTCGCGGTCGGCGACCTGCGCGACCTCATTGGCAAACGCCTTGAAATCATCGTTTTTTGCGACGAAGTCGGTCTCGCAGTTTATTTCGACCATCGCGGCGCTGCGGCCATCGGCGGCAACCGACACGCCGATCACCCCCTCGGCCGCGATGCGTCCGGCCGCCTTGCTCGCTCTGGCGCCGCTCTTGATGCGCAGCACCTCCTCGGCCTTCGCGAGGTCGCCGCCGGCTTCCGCCAGCGCCCGCTTGCATTCCATCATGCCCAGCCCCGTACGCTGGCGCAGCTCCATGACCGTGCTCGCCGAAATGTCCGCCATGGTCAGGCCGACGCCTCGTCGGCGACTTCCACGAATTCGTCACCCGACGCGGCGATCTCCTGGATCGAGCTCGACTTGCCCTCGAGCACCGCGTCGGCGACCCCGCGCGCGTAAAGGCGGATCGCGCGGCTCGAATCGTCGTTGCCGGGAATCACCCAGGCGACGGGGTCTGGATTGTGGTTGGTGTCGACGACCGCCACGATCGGAATGCCGAGCTTCTTCGCTTCGGTAACCGCGATCTTGTGATAACCGACGTCGATGACAAAGACCGCATCGGGCGGCGCATTCATGTCCTTGATGCCGCCAAGGCTCTTCTTGAGCTTGTCGAGCTCGCGCCGATGCGACAGCGCCTCGCGCTTGGACATCCGGTCGAGGGTTCCGTCCTGCGCCATCGTCTCAAGGTCCTTCAGCCGCTTGATCGACTGCTTGACCGTCTTGAAGTTCGTCAGCATGCCGCCCAGCCAGCGGTTGTCGACGTAAGGCATGCCTGCGCGCTGCGCCTCCTCGGCGACAATCTCGCGTGCCTGGCGCTTGGTGCCGACGAAGAGGATCGTGCCGCGGTTGCCGGCGAGCTGGCGCACGTACTTCATCGCCTCGTTGTACATCGCCAACGTCTTTTCGAGATTGACGATGTGGATCTTGTTACGCTGGCCGAAAATGTATTCGGCCATCTTCGGGTTCCAGTAGCGTGTCTGGTGGCCGAAATGAACCCCGGCTTCCAGCATTTGACGCATCGTGACCGACATGCTGCACTCCTTGGTTCAGGGTTGGAGCCTCCATCGGCGGATTGCGGTCCGGGGTTCACCCGGACACCCTGAAACCGCCGATGTGCGTGATACCGGGCATCATCCCGGTTGCGCTGCCCTGCACTGCCGACAGCAAATAACTTGGTATTCTAACATTTCTGCGACCCGGAGCCGTTTGCGATCGCCGGGGCCGCAATCCCGATGCACGAGCGATGACCGAAGAATCAAGCAAACTCCCCGCCGCGCCGATCGTCTGCGCGCACACCGGATTCGGCATCGTCGAAGTCCGGGGCAGCGATGCCTCAGCCTTCCTCCACGGGCAGTTGTCGAGCGACGTGCTGGCCCTCGAGCCCGGGCACGCCCAGTATGCGTGCTACAACTCGCCCAAAGGGCGGATGCTCGCCAACCTGATCGTGCTGCGACCCCCGGCGTCAGAGTCCGCCCCGGCTTTCCTGCTGCTGCTCGCGTCCGACCTCGCGGCAACGTTCTGCAAGCGCCTTTCGATGTTCGTGCTGCGTTCGCGCGTGAGCCTTCGCGACGCGGGCGGCGACTACGCGGTGATCGGTCTCGCCGGGCCCGGGGCCAGCGACGCAGCGCGTGCCGCCTTCGCGGCGGCCCCGGCCCCTTCGAAGTGCTCCCGATCGCGCATGGCGCACTGATCCTCACCGTCCCCGACGGCCGGATGATCGCCGTGTGTCCGCGCGCGGAGGCGGCACTGCTGCATGCGGCGATCGTACGGCACGCAGCCCGGGCAGACTGCGACGCGTGGCATCGCAGTGACATCGACGCGGGCGTCCCGTGGATCAGTGCAGCAACGTCGGACCAGTTCATCCCGCAGGCCGCGAACTGGGAACTGCTGGGCGGGGTGAATTTCCAGAAAGGCTGCTATCCGGGGCAGGAGATCATCGCGCGGACCCAGTATCTTGGGCGCCTCAAGGAACGGCTGTTTTCGCTCTGCGCCAATGCCGGTGACGCGGCTCCGGGCCGAAAGCTCTATTCAGCCACGTTCGGCGACCAGGCCTGCGGCACCGTCGTCACTGCGGCGCCGCGACCGGGTGGCGGCGTGATGCTGCTTGCGGTCGCGCAGACGGCCGCCGTCGAGGCCGCCGACGTCGCGCTCGCAAACTGATGCGCAGGCGGTACTGACATTGCGGCCCCTGCCTTATGCCGTTCCCCCGCCGGCAGCGACAGGGGATCGCGTCAAGCTCGGCGGGTAGGCGACCCGGCATGTGTCTCGCTGTCATCGCGCTCGATGCGCATCCGCGCTTTCACACCGTCATTGCGGCCAATCGCGACGAGTTCCACGCCCGGCCCGCGGTGCCCGCCCACTGGTGGCGCGACTGGCAGGGCGCACGCATCCTCGCGGGCCGCGACCTCGAGGCCGGAGGCACCTGGCTCGGGTTGAGCGGGCGTGGCCGCTGGGCGTTCGTCACCAACGTGCGCGAGCCCGGCCGGCACGACCCGCGTGCCCCGTCGCGCGGCGCGCTCGTGCCCGGATTGCTTGCCGATCCGCGCGAACCTGACGGCGGCGCTCGCAGCGGCACTGGTGCGATCCGCGGCGCTCAACGGCTTCAATGTCGTGGTCGGCGACGACGCAGGCGCGGCATTCGGATCGAACCGCGGCGCAGGCGCAGTCGTGCTCGGTGCCGGAATCCACGGCGTCTCCAATGCGGCGCTGGACACGCCGTGGCCCAAGCTGGAGCGCGCCAAGGCGGGTCTCGCGCGCTGGCTCACCGCGGGCGAAACCGATCCCCGTGCGCTGTGGGATGTGCTCGCCGACCGAGCGCTCGCCGGCGGACGATGAGCTCCCATCGACCGGGGTTGCGCTCGAGCTCGAACGACAGCTCTCGGCACCGTTCATCGTCGGCGAGAGCTACGGCACGCGCTGCTCGACAGTGATCGCGCTCGGCCGCGACGGCAGCGCGCATTTCGCGGAGCGCAGCTTCGACGCCGCTGGGAACGCTACCGGCGAGGTCGAATACCGCTTCGAACTCGGGGTCAGCCGCGACCGCTGCGTCACGCGCTCACACCGCGTAGTCGAAGAAGCGCAGCGAAGCGCGACCGTCGCGGCTCGCAAGCGTGCAGCGGCCGCCGACCGGCAGTGTCAGCTTCTCGCGCACGTGCCCGAACGGCAGCCCGGTGAATACCGGGGTGGCAACCCGTGCCCGGATCTGCCCGATCGCGCTCACCAGGTCGTAGCCCCCATCATTCCCGTTGAGCTGATACTCGGTGAATGCGCCGAGCAGCACCGCGCGCTGGCGCGCGAGCACGCCTGCGTGCAGCAACTGATGAAGCATTCTCTCGATGCGGTAAGGGTGCTCGCCTACGTCCTCGAGGAACAGGATGCCGCCTGCGATGTCGGGAAGGTAGGGTGTGCCTACGGCGTGCGCAACCAGCGTCAGGTTGCCACCCCATAGGGTCCCCGTGCATTCGAACTCTGCCGGACCGTCGAGTGCGCACTCGGTTTCCCATTCGCGGTTTCCGAGCACGCCGAAGCAGTTCTCGAAGGTGTAGACCGACGGCTGCTCGGCACCGAAGTCGTACGCGGCCATCGGACCGGCGAAGCTCACCATCCCGGCGCGGGCGAGTGCCGCGAGCTGAAACGCGGTGAAGTCCGAGTGCCCCAGCCAGCGCTTGCGCGCCTTGGCGACGGTGTCGAAATCGATCCGGTCGAGGAGCCGGGTGAAGCCGTAGCCGCCACGCAGGATCAGCGCGACATCGGAATCGGCATCGGCGGCGACGCGTTCGATCGCGGCAAGCCGCGTGTCGTCCGGAGCCGCGAAGCGCTGCCAGCGCGTGCCGGTCGTGGGATCGCAGTGCACGTGGTGGCCGAGCCCCGCAAGGCGCGCCGTCGCGCGCCCGGCGGCAGCGGGATCGATGGCAAATCCAGCGGGCGCCAGGATGTCGAAGCGCATGCTCGGTCGCGGGCCGTCAGCGCCGCGGCGCGAAGAAATCGGTCAGCAGCGCGGCGCAGGCCATCGCCTGCATGCCGCCGGCGACGCGCGTGTGATGATTGAGCCGCGCATCGGCGAGGAGGTCGACGACCGAGCCGCAGGCACCGCTCTTGGGATCGTGGGCGCCGAACACGAGCCGCGCAAGCCGCGCGTGCATGATCGCGCCCGCGCACATGGCGCAGGGCTCGAGCGTCACATAGATCGAACAGTCCGGCAGCCGATAGTTGCCCGTGGCGGCGGCGGCTTCACGCAGCGCGGCGATCTCGGCGTGCGCGGTCGGATCGCTGCGAGCGATCGGCGCGTTGCCGCCGCGGCCGACGACGATCCCGTCGCGCACGACCACGGCGCCGACCGGGACCTCGCCGCGCGCTCCCGCCTCGCGCGCAAGCGCAAGTGCGCTGTCCATCATTCGCGCATCGGCCGCGGGACTGCATGTATCCCGGCCGACGTCACCGGCCACTTGCGTCCTCGAGGTGGAACCGGTGCAGCAGCCGATGCAGCACCGGCGCAAACATCAACCCCGTCGCGGCGAGCAGGATCACCCCGCAGAAAAGCGCGTACACGCCGTCGAAAATCTTTCCCGCAGTGGTCTTCACATCGACGACCGGGCCCATACCGGAGAGCAGCATCGCGGCCTGGTGGAATGCGTCGAGCCAGGGCATGCCCTCGAGCGCGTGGTAGCCGAGCATGCCGATCGCGAGCGTGACGGCGACCAGCGAGAAAGCGTATTTGGCCGCCCTGCGGAAGCGCGAGATGAACCCTTTCCTGGGCTGCAGCGACGACGAGAACCATGGGGGCCTTGCGGGACCCGGCGCGGCAGCAGCGCTCGCGGGCTTCGCGGACTTACCCGGGTCCGGCGCTTGCGACGTGGTCGTCATTTCCCTTCGCTCATCGGCGACACCTGGCAAGTCGTGGTCCCTCATATAGCGATTTTCTGCGAAATCTTCCGTTGCCGCCACTCCGAAGGAAACAATTGGCCCTCACTCCCACTCAATCGTCGCGGGCGGCTTACTCGACACGTCGTAGACGACGCGATTGATGCCACGCACTTCGTTGGTGATCCGGCTCGAGACACGCGCAATCAGGTCGTGCGGAAGCGGTGCCCACTGCGCCGTCATGAAGTCGGTCGTCTGCACTGCGCGGAGCGCAATCGCATGCTCGTAACTACGCCCGTCACCCATGACACCGACTGAGCGGATCGGCAGGAACACCGCGAAGGCCTGGGAGACCTTGTCGTACCATGGCGTGCCCTGCTCGTCGACATTGCTGCGCAGTTCGTCGATGAATATCGCGTCGGCGCGCCGCAGCATCTCGGCGGCGCCGGGGGTGACTTCACCCAGGATGCGTACGCCGAGCCCCGGACCGGGGAACGGATGGCGGAACAGCATCTGCCGCGGCAGGCCGAGCTCCAGCCCCAGCGCACGCACCTCGTCCTTGAACAGCTCGCGCAGCGGCTCGAGGAGCTTGAGGTGCAGCGTCTCAGGCAGGCCGCCGACGTTGTGATGCGACTTGATCGTGTGCGCCTTCTTGGTCTTCGCGCCGGCGGACTCGATAACGTCGGGGTAGATCGTCCCCTGGGCCAGCCAGCGGACGCCGTCGAGCTTCGCGGCCTCGCGCTGGAACACGTCGACGAAGAGGCGCCCGATCACCTTGCGCTTTTGCTCTGGATCGGTGACGCCGGCAAGCGCCGCGAAGAATTCCGCGCCGGCATCAACGTGCACGACCCGCACGCCCAAGTGCAAAGCGAAAGTGTTCATCACTTCCTCGGCCTCGTTCCGGCGCAGCAGGCCGTGGTCGACGAACACGCACACCAGCCGGTCGCCGATTGCGCGGTGGATCAACGCAGCCGCGACCGAAGAGTCGACGCCCCCCGACAGCCCGAGCAGCACCTGGTCATCGCCGGCGCGAGCGCGGATCGATGCGATCGCCTCCGGCACGTAGGCGTGCATGTTCCAGTCGTGATCGCAACCGCAGATCTCGTGCGCGAAGCGCGCGAGCAGCGCAGCTCCCTGCGGCGTGTGCGTCACCTCCGGATGGAACTGGACACCGTAGTAGCGACGTGATTCGTCGGCCATCGCCGCAATCGCGCACGCGGGCGACGAGCCCGCGAGCGAGAACCCCGGCGGCAACTCGATCACCTTGTCGCCGTGACTCATCCACACGTCGAGCAGACCGTGGCCCTCGGCGTTGCGCCGGTCCTCGAGGTCACGAAGTAGCGCCGTGTGGCCGCGGGCGCGTACCTCGGCTCGGCCGAACTCGCGCACCCGCCCCTGTTCGACCCGCCCGCCTAGCTGCACGGCCATCGCCTGCATTCCATAGCAGATGCCGAGCACCGGCACGCCCGCTGTCCATACCGCATCCGGAGCACGCGGCGAGCCGCTCTCGGTGACGCTTTGTGGCCCGCCGGAGAGCACGATTCCGCGTGCTCCGAAGTCGCGGATGAACGCGTCGCCGACATCGTACGGATGAATCTCGCTGTAGACATCGGTTTCGCGCAGCCTGCGCGCGATGAGCTGTGTGTACTGGGCGCCGAAATCGAGGATCAGGATCTTCGCGTGCGCGATCGTGGCCATCGAAGCACGCGCGCCCTCATCCGCTGGCGCGGCGTGCCGGGGTTCACGGAGCGCGGCACTCACTTCAACGCGATGCTCACTCGACGCGATAATTGGGGGCTTCCTTGACGATCTGCACGTCGTGCACGTGCGATTCGCGCACCCCGGCGAACGTGATCTCGACGAACTCGGCGCGGGAGGAAAGCTCGCGGATCGTCGGACAGCCGCAGTAGCCCATCGCGGCGCGCAGTCCCCCGGCCAACTGCAGGATCACTGGCGCCAGCGCGCCTTTGTACGGCACGCGGCCCTCGATGCCTTCCGGGACGAGCTTCTCGGCCGCGCCCTCGCCCTCGGCGTCCTGGAAATAGCGGTCGGAGCTGCCCTGCTGCATCGCGCCGATCGAGCCCATCCCGCGATAGCTTTTGTACGAGCGACCCTGGTAGAGCTCGATGTCGCCGGGCGCCTCCTCGGTCCCCGCCAGGAGGCTGCCGAGCATCACTGCCGACGCGCCTGCCGCGATCGCCTTGGCGATGTCGCCGGACCAGCGAATACCACCATCGGCGATCAGCGGAATGTCGCGCGATGCAACGCCCGACAGCGCATCCTGGATCGCGGTGATCTGCGGCACGCCAACGCCCGCGACGATGCGCGTCGTGCAGATCGATCCGGGCCCGATTCCGACCTTGATCGCGTCAGCACCGTGATCGGCCAGGGCCTTGGCGCCATCGGTGGTCGCGATGTTGCCGCCGATCAACTGGACCTGGGGAAAGCGCTTCTTGACCCAGGCAACGCGGTCGAGCACGCCCTGCGAATGTCCGTGGGAGGTGTCCACCACAATGACATCGGCGCCCGCGGCGACCAGTGCTTCAACCCGTTCTTCAGTGTCGCCTCCGGTGCCGACGGCTGCCCCTGCACGGAGCCGCCCGTGCTCGTCCTTGCATGCACTCGGGTGCTCGGTCGATTTCAGGATGTCCCTGACCGTGATCAAGCCCTTGAGCTCGCGCTCCGCACTGATCACCAGCACGCGCTCGAGGCGGTGCCGGTGCATCAGTTCCTTGGCGGTCTCGAGGTCGGTCCCTTCGGGGACGGTCACCAGGCGTTCGGCCGGCGTCATGATCCGCGCGACCGGCTGGTCCAGATTCGTCTCGAAACGCAGGTCGCGATTGGTGACGATGCCTACAACCTTACGGCCTTCGACGACCGGAAGACCGGAGATCCGGTGCTGCTGCGTCAACGCCAGCACCTGCCGCACCGACATCGACGGCGGGATGGTGATCGGATCCTTGACGACACCGCTCTCGAAGCGCTTGACCTTGGCGACCTCGGCGGCCTGCCGCGCGGCAGGCATGTTCTTGTGGATGATGCCGAGCCCGCCTTCCTGAGCGATCGCAATGGCGAGCCGGGCGTCGGTGACCGTGTCCATTGCCGCGGACAGCAGCGGAACGTTGAGGGTAATGTTGCGGGTGAGGCGGGTCGCGAGCGAAACGTCGCGGGGGACGACCTGCGAATGGGCGGGGACGAGCAGGACGTCGTCGAATGTCAGCGCCTTGCGGACGGCACGCATCCGTTTCTCCTGTACGCAAAGGATGATTATACCGATGCCCGAATGTCCTGCCTCCCGGAGGACTCGACAGAGCTGCCGGCGGGCAGCGCGTGTCCGGCGCGCGACACCCGCGCGATTTCTGCGCCCCCGACCCTAGGGACGATTGACGCGAGACAGGCGCAGGCGTTAACTTGCCAATGTCATAAAATTGCGGAGTTTGTCATGTTGCGCCAGCTCGCGCCCCGCATTGCCGCTTTCCTGCTCGCGGCCGTCTGCGCCGGCAGTGCCACCGCCACGCTCTACAAATGGACCGACGCGCAGGGTCACGTCGTCTATTCCGACCAGCCGCCCCCGCCAGGAATCGCGAGCGCACAGCTCAAGGCCCCACCGCCGCCGGCCGACCCGAATGCGGCCAAGACGCTCGCGCAGCGCGAAGCGGATTTCCGCAAGCGCCAGACGGACCAGGCGCAAGCCACGGCCAAAGCGGACCAGGCGAACGCCGCCGCGGCCACGCTCGCCCAGAACTGCGCCCGGGCAGCGGCGAACCTGCGGCAGCTCGCCGATACCGGCCGAGCCGTGGTGAGCTACGACAAAGCCGACAACGAGGGGGCACCCGAGGTCATGAACGACGCGGCCCGGAAGGCGGAGCGCGAGCAGATCACGACCTGGATGCGTGGCAATAAGTGCCCGTCATGACCCGAGGATCTGCTCACTGCTCCGATTTCTTTTCCAGCACTGCATCGTTGATCTTGACTTCGGTATCCGCGCGCAGGCTCGCGAGGTAGGCCGACATCAACTCGTTCCCGATCGCCGTGCCGGTGCTCGCGCCGGCCGCGGCAATCTGCGCTGGCTCGGGTGCAGGCGCGTCGATCACCGTGTCGACCCGGTAGATCGAAAAATCGCCGCTTTCCGACGGCATCCCGACATAGACCGGCAGCTTGTGCGGGTCGCCCGCGAAGATCGCGGTGAGCGCACCGGCGGGAAAGCCCGGCTGCGCGTCGCGGCGCCCGAGCGTCACCGGCTTGCCGAAGTCGATCCCCGCATCGGCGCCGCCCTTGTCGAGCAGCGCGAGCTTGACTCGCCCGGCCTTCTGCGCAAGCTCGCTCGCCGCCTGGTGCGTCAGCAGCTTGCGGATGTCGGCCTCGACGTCGGCATAGGGCCGCGGCGTCGCCGGTTTGTATTCGAGGATGCGCCCGGCCATCAGCGTGTTGGGAGCCACCTCGATGGCTTCGGTGTTGCGCTTGGCCTGCAGCGAGTCCGGTGAGAACAGCGCCTGCACGAACTTGGCGCTTCCATGCGCAAGCGCCTCGATCTGCTGCCGCGTCAACAGTGGCGTCGTCTCGACCTTGAGATCGAGGGCCTTCGCGGTGCCCGCGAGCGAATCGGCCTGCTCGTAAACAAGATTCTGGAACTGCTCGGCGGCAGCGGCGAACTTCTGGGCCGCCTTCTGCTGCCGCTGGCTGGCTTCGATGCGTCCGCGAACCTCGTCCAGCGTCTGCACATGGGCCGGCGTGATCCCGGTGACCTTGATGATGTGAAACCCGAATCTGGTCTCGACCGGGCCGATGATGTCGCCGACCTTGGCGGCGAACACCGCATCCTCGAACGGCTTGACCATCGAGCCGCGCGCGAAGGAACCCAGATCCCCGCCCTGCCCTGCGGAGCCGGGGTCCTGCGAATCCTCTTTCGCCAGCGCGGCGAAGTCACCGGGATTGGCGCGCGCCTTGGCGAGAATGGCAAGTGCTTTCTCCTTCGCCGCGGCCTTGTCGGCGACGCTCGCGTCGGGCTTCACCGCGATCAGGATGTGCGAGGCTTGGCGTTCTTCTCCGGTCGCGTACTGCCGCTGGTTCGCCTCGTAGGCCTGCTTCACTGCGGCAGGATCGACACTCATCTGCGCCGCGAGCGCATCCTGCGACAGGGTCAGGTAATCGATCTTTGCCACCTCGGGCGTGAGGAACGACCCGTGGTTCTTGTCGTAATAGGCCTTGACCTCGGCGTCGGTCACGCTTACCGATTTCTCGAACGGCGCCGCCGCAATCGCGGCGAGCGCGACTTCGCGCTTCTGTCCTGCGAGCGCCAGGTAATCGCGCACCGATGCCTGGGCAGCGAAGCTCGCTCCCGAGACCGGGTCCTGCAACGCAGCGAGAATGAGCTCGCCGCGCACCCGTTGCTCGAATGACAGCGGCGACATCTCCTGTGAGGCGAGCACCTCGCGGTAGCGCGTCGGCGAAAATCGTCCGTCCTCCTGGAATGGCGGCAGCCCAGCGATGAACTGCTGCAACTGGGCGTCGTTGACCCGAAAACTCAGCGCGTGCGCACGATTCTCGAGCAGCCGCTGGTTCACGAGCTGGTCGAGCAGCGCATAGCGCGCTGCCGGCGCGTCGAGCATCGCGGGATCGAACTTGTCGCCCAACGCCTGGCGCATTCGCTGTTGCTGGTCGCGCAACGCCTCGTCGAAATCGCTCTGCTCGATCTTGTTGCCGCCGACACTCGCCACCGGCTTGCCCGAATCGCCCCGGCCGAAATAGTTGTAGATGCCGAAAAACGCGAACGGGAGCGTGACCACCGCGAGGATGGTCTGGGTGAGGGTCTTGTGCTTGTGTAGGAGGTCGAACATGGAAGTCCTGAGTGCGCGAATCGCGCGCTACGGCATAATGAAAGAGGGCGAACTCGTGTTCGCCCATGGCTGCAAGGATCCTGGAGTTCTGTTGGTGCATACCCAGCGAGACGCGGCCTGCCCGAGCCTCGTACGCCGTGCCCGATCGAGGGAGAGCAGCTCTAGCGCGTCGAGCATTGCGTCGATATTGCTCTCGCCCCAGCCTGCCAGTTCTTGCCCAGCCGCGTTGGCGACTGGTTCCTGGTCACAGCGGGATGCAGTTGTCTTCCGTAATCAAGTCCGTCATCCCGGATTATTTCCGATGATTACCGGGAGCCCGCAGGCCATCGCTTCCTTGACGGGAAGATTGGTTCAGGCTCGCCGCGGGAGGGCTATAACGCTACGTCCATTTCGCGCAAGACTCTCGGCATCGTCTGGTTAGCGATGCTCAGTGTCTCGATCACCTGGCGAGGATTGATCCCATTATCGGCGGCCCATTTCTTGATGTTGGCGTTACCGCTATCGTCAATTTCGAGTGGCGAATCAAGCCGCCCCTTCAGGCCGTCCTCGTTCCCGTTTCTACGCGAACGCCATGCAGTAACGAGCACTGCATCCTAGTGCCGCCTTGCGTACTCGCGCTACTCCAACAGCACCAGGTCCTGCCCCTTGCGCCATTCCACTTTCCCACCCGAGGTCACGTAGTGTGCAGGTTCCATTAACCTCGACCCTGTCCCGGACAGAACAGTGACGGATCGATGCCATCGAAGATCACTGTCGCCGGGCGCTCGTTCGCTCGCGACGATTTCGGCATGCCACTTCGACCCGCAGAGGAGAGCGTCGTACTTTCCAAGGTTTGGTACTAATTCCGTGACGTCCGCGTTCTCGTAGATGCACCGACCAATGTTCTTCGCTCCGTAGAACCTCGCAGAGAGCGACCCTTGCATAACTCGATCGTTGACCGTTGCATCCAATTGCACTTTAGCTCCAATCTTCCTCACCATCATTTCCATGTACTCGTTGGACTCTACTATGTCTTCACTGATGACTCTCTACCTCAGCTTTTCAACCATCCTTACCTTATCTTTTTCTATTAACTCACAATGGCGCGCAGGCTCGTCAGGCGTGGATTGCCATTCTTGCTTAACGTGCGGTAGAGCGCTTCGCGCGCCAAGCCGGTTTCCTTGGCGAGCTTCGCCATGCCTCCGCGTGCGTCCGCGATCCGGCGCAAGGCAAGTAGCAGCACTGCCGGTTCGCCGTCGTCGATGCGCCGCTTGCAAGTAGCCCGCCGCGAACTCGGCATCGGCGAGCCGTTCGCGCATGAATTCATCGTGACTTGCAGTCCGTTTCATCGGTCTGTCCCGTGGTAGTCGCGCCAATAGCTGATGGCGCGTGTAATGTCCTGGCGCTGAGTGCGCTTGTCGCCGCCGCACAGCAGCAGAATGACCAGGCGCCCCGAGCGAGCGAAATACACGCGATAACCTGGGCCGTGGTCGATTCGCAGCTCCGAGACTCCGTCGCGCAGGACCTTGGCGTCGCCAAATAGCCCTAGCGCCAGCCGATCAATTCGCGCAGCGATCCGCGCCTGCGCCTGCCAGTCGCGCAAGCGGTCGAACCATTCTCCGAACACGTCCGCACCGGAAGGCGTGCAGTAGTGCTCGATCCGGTACGCCGGCATTGTAACTTATGCGTTACGGCGTCGCAAGACCTTACGCACGACCTTACGCCGCGACCTACGCCCGCCGTTGCAGCGGGATCACCTTGGCACCCTTGGCGAGCGCGTCCACCATGTCCGCCCATTGCTGCATCATCTTCGTGCGCTCGGGTAGGTATTCGGCCCGGTTGTAGGCGCCGCGCACGTCGTTGCGCTCGCAGTGCGCCAACTGGCGCTCGATCACGTCCGCTCGGAAGCCGGCTTCGTTGAGGATCGTTGACGCCACCGCGCGGAAGCCGTGACCGGTCATCTTGCCCTTGTAGCCGAGTCGGTAGAGGGCGAACAGCATCGTGTTGTTGCTGATCGGCTTGTCCGGGTTGCGGCCGGGGAACACGTAGCGGCTGCCGCCGCCGATGGCCTGGACTTCGCGCAGCAAGCGCGACTGCCTGCCGCGACAGCGGTACGACATGCTCGGTGCGCATCTTCATGCGCGCGGCGGGGATGATCCAGGTCGCCCCTTCCAGGTCGATTTCGTCCCAGGTCGCGCCGATCAGCTCGCCGGTGCGCACGAACGTCAGGCCAACAGGCGCAGCGCGTACCCGGTCAGCTTGTCGCCCAGCTCGCCGTAGCCGTCGATCTTGCGCAGCAGTTCCGGCAGTTCGTCGGGCGTGACGGCGGCTTGATTGCGCTTCGCTGTGCGGCGTCAGGGCGCCGCGCAGGTCGGGCGCCGGATCGCGCTCGCAGCGCCCGGTTGCCACGCCGTAGCGGAACACCTGAGCCGGCCACCTGCAACACCCGGTGCGCCAGGTCGTGCGCGCCCCGCTGCTCGATCTTGCGCACCGCTGCCAGCAGGATCGGCGCGGTGATCTCGGCGATCGGCATGCCGCCGATCTCCGGAAACAGGTTGCCTTCCAACCGGCGCAGCACGTCAGATGCGTGCGTCGCGACCCAGGTATGCGCTTGCTTGGCGTACCACTCGCGGGCGACGTACTCGAAACTGTTGATCTCCCGTCCCGCCGTCTCGCGCTTGTCGGCTTGGCGCTTGGCACTCGGGTCCGTGCCTTCGGCGAGCAGTTCCCGATGCTCGTTGCGGCGGCCGCGCGCCTTCGCGAGCGAGACATCCGGGTACACGCCGAGCGACAGTAACTTGCGCTTCCCGCCGAAGCGATACGGCGAAGCGCCACCAACGGCCGCCCGCAGGCGCGAGCTTCCAGGTACAGGCCGCCAGAGTCGTACAGACGCAAACGGCTTCGCCGCGGGCTTCGCCGCGTCGATTTCCTTCTGCGTAAGTGGCATGGCGGTAACCCTGGGGGTTGGCGGTTTGGATGCCGCCAAAGTTACCGCCAACTGGCGCCCGGCTGTCAACGGACGCCGTGGGCGCTCTTGGGACTTCAGGAAGGGGTTCTACAGAGGGAGAATCGGGGAAACTGCGGACTTGCTTGGACGTTGCTGGAAGCGAAACTGGCGGAGTGGACGGGACTCGAACCCGCGACCCCCGGCGTGACAGGCCGGTATTCTAACCAACTGAACTACCACTCCGGATTATCCGTTGCGCGACATTCGTTGCGGGACATTCGTTCCGGACACTCGTCGCACGACACCTGCTGCGCGATCGATGCCGACTCCCACCGCGCCGGCACCCTTCGTGGTGGGTGCTGACGGGATCGAACCGCCGACATTCGCCTTGTAAGGGCGACGCTCTACCGCTGAGCTAAGCACCCGAAACCCTGGGCCGCGCCCCGCGCGCTGCGAAGCAGATCAGTTTAGCGCATCCTTGAGTGCTTTTCCAGCGCGAAACTTGGGCACTTTGGCGCCCTTGATCCGGATCGCGGCCCCGGTGCGCGGATTGCGTCCCGCGCGGGGGCTGCGCTTGCCGACGTAGAACGATCCGAAACCGACCAGCGTGACGATGTCGCCCTTGCGCAGCGAAGTTTTGATCGCACCGACGGTAGCGTCGAGGGCGCGCCCCGCCGCGGCCTTCGAGATGTCGGCATGGCGCGCGATCGCATCGATCATTTCGGCTTTGTTCACGGATGGATCCTTTCGGGAAACGTGACGGCCGGCGACGCACCAGGCGCAGTCCGGCCGCGAAATTCGAAGGTTGCGGGCACGCGCTGCGCACCCACGGCAGGTTATAGCCCCTGCGTTTTCCGGGTGTCAAGATTCGCGGGACACACGCGCTTGCGCGCCCCGCGGCGCCAGGGTCAGTATGTCGCGCTGCCTGGTTCAGTGCTTGATGACGGCGCTCTTGTCGTCAGCGGGCACCGCGGGCGGCACCGTCGCGGGTCCCGCCTTGTCGGCGTCCGCATCCACCGGCAGCGGCATGCGTTCGAGCGCCTGCTCAAGCACCTGCTCAATCCAGCGCACCGGATGGAGATCGAGGCGATTCTTGATCTCGTCCGGAATCTCGGCCAGGTCTTTGACGTTCTCCTCGGGGATCAACACCTTCTTGATCCCGCCGCGTCCTGCCGCCAGCAGCTTCTCCTTCAAGCCCCCGATCGGCAGCACTTCGCCGCGCAACGTGATCTCGCCGGTCATCGCAACGTCACAGCGCACCGGGATTGCGGTCAGGATCGACACCATGGCCGTGACGATCGCAGCGCCTGCCGAAGGGCCGTCCTTGGGCGTCGCGCCCTCGGGCAGGTGCACGTGCAGGTCCGTCTTGGTGTAGAAATCGACCGGGATGCCGAGTTGCTTCGAGCGGTTGCGCACGACCGAAAGCGCCGCGGCAATCGATTCGTTCATCACCTCGCCAAGCTTGCCGGTCGACGTCGTCTTGCCCTTCCCCGGCAGCGCAACGGCCTCGATCGTCAGCAGATCGCCGCCAACCTCGGTCCACGCAAGCCCGGTGACCTGGCCCACCTGGTTCCTGCGCTCGGCGATGCCAAAGGTGTAGCGCCGCACGCCAAGATACTTGTCGAGGTTCTTCGAGTTGACCTCGACCGGCCCGCGCGCCCTGCGCGCCTTGCCCTCGCTCTGCTTCAGGAGCAGCCCCTTGACGACCTTGCGGCAGATCTTGCTGATCTCGCGCTCCAGTCCGCGCACCCCGGATTCGCGCGTGTAGTAGCGGACGATATCGCGCAGCGCGCTCTCGGCGACATGCACCTCGTCCGGCTTCAGCCCGTTGCCCTTGACCTGCTTCGGCAGCAGGTACTGCTTCGCAATCGCGATCTTCTCGTCCTCGGTGTAGCCCGAGAGGCGGATGACCTCCATCCGGTCGAGCAGCGGTGGCGGGATGTTCATCGTGTTCGCCGTCGCGACGAACATCACGTCGGACAGGTCGTACTCGACCTCGACATAGTGATCGACGAAGGTGTTGTTCTGCTCGGGATCTAACACTTCGAGCAGCGCCGACGAAGGATCGCCGCGGAAGTCCTGGCCCATCTTGTCGACTTCGTCGAGCAGGAACAACGGGTTCCGCACCGCGACTTTGGTCATGTTCTGCAGGATCTTGCCGGGCATCGATCCGATGTAGGTGCGCCGGTGGCCGCGGATCTCGGCCTCGTCGCGTACCCCACCAAGGCTCATGCGGACGAACTTGCGTCCGGTCGCCCTCGCCACCGACTGCCCGAGCGAGGTCTTGCCGACGCCGGGCGGGCCGACGAGGCACAGGATCGGCGCCTTCAGCCGGTCGACGCGCTGCTGGACCGCGAGGTATTCGACGATGCGCTCCTTGACCTTCTCCAGTCCGTAATGGTCGGCGTCGAGCACCTTGACTGCGCTGGAGAGATCCTTGCTGATCTTCGTCTTCTTGCGCCACGGGAGCCCGAGCAGCGTGTCGACGTAGTTGCGCACGACGGTCGCCTCGGCCGACATCGGCGACATCATCTTGAGCTTCTTCAACTCGGCCAGCGCCTTGGTCTCGGCCTCGCGCGACATCTTCGCAGCCTTGACCTTCTTCTCCATCTCTTCGAGGTCGGCGTTCTCGTCGCCCTCGCCGAGCTCCTTCTGGATCGCCTTCACCTGCTCGTTCAGGTAGTACTCGCGCTGGCTCTTCTCCATCTGGCGCTTGACGCGGCCACGGATGCGCTTCTCGACCTGCAGGATGTCGACCTCGCCCTCGAGCAGGCCGAGCAGGTGCTCGAGCCGTTTGGCGACGTCACTCATCTCGAGGATCTGCTGCTTCTGCTCGAGCTTCAGCGGCAGATGCGCTGCGATCGCGTCGGCGAGCCGGCCGCCATCGTCGATCCCCGACATCGACGTCAGGATCTCCGGCGGAATCTTCTTGTTGAGCTTCACGTACTGGTCGAACTGCGTCAGCAGTGCGCGGCGCATTGCCTCGACTTCGTGCGCTGCGCCGGGCTCGCCCGGGATCGCCTGCACGCGCGAGGCGAGGTATTCGCCGCGCTCCTCGACCCCGACGAGCCGAGCGCGCTGCGTTCCTTCGACCAGCACCTTCACGGTGCCATCGGGTAGCTTCAGCATCTGCAGCACCGTGGCGATGCTGCCGATCGTGTAGAGGTCGTCCCCGACCGGGTCATCCTTGGCTGCCTGCTTCTGCGCGACGAGCAGGATGTGCTTGCCCGTGTCCATCGCGACGTCGAGCGCCTTGATCGACTTCGGGCGCCCGACGAACAGCGGGATCACCATGTGTGGAAAGACGACGACGTCGCGTAGCGGCAACAGCGGCAGCGCGGAGCGGTCGACCGGGAGTGCGGATTCGTTGGGCATGCGCGTTCCGAAGGGGAAGGATCACTGCAAAATGGGGCCGGCATGAGGCTCTGTCAAGAAAACTACGTCAGAGCCACCGAAAACCCTGTTGCTGCAAGGGGTTATCGCCGGGACTTGCACCGGATTATGCCCGGTTTGCGGCGCCGGGCCGACGCGGGGGTTACTGCGCGAACGCGACCTTCGGCATATCGGCGAACATCAGCAGCGGCTTGCCGTCGTTGGCAATGGTCGACTCGTCGACGACCACCCGGGCCAAGTTGGCGAGCGACGGCAGGTCGTACATCACGTCGAGCAACACCTGCTCGAGGATCGAGCGCAAGCCGCGCGCGCCGGTCTTTCGCGCCAGCGCTTTGCGCGCAATCGCGCGCAAAGCGAGCTCGCGGAACTCGAGCTCGACGTTCTCCATCCTGAACATTTTCTGGTATTGCTTGATCAGCGCGTTCTTGGGTTCGACCAGGATCTGGATCAACGCGCCCTCGTCGAGCTCGTCCAACGTCGCTACCACCGGCAGCCGCCCGACGAATTCGGGGATCAGCCCGAACTTGATCAGATCCTCGGGCTCGGTTTCGCGCAGCAGCATCGTCGCGCTCTTCCTGTCGTCGGGGGACGCCACCTCGGCACCAAAGCCGATGCCGGTCTTGGCCGTCCGCTGGCGGATGATTTTCTCCAGGCCGTCGAAAGCCCCGCCGCAGACGAAGAGGATGTTGGTGGTGTCGACCTGCACGAATTCCTGGTTCGGATGCTTGCGTCCGCCCTGCGGCGGCACGCTCGCAATCGTGCCTTCAATCAGCTTCAGCAGCGCCTGCTGCACGCCCTCGCCCGAGACGTCACGCGTGATCGACGGGTTGTCGCTCTTGCGCGATATCTTGTCGATTTCGTCGATGTAGACGATTCCGCGCTGCGCCTTCTCGATGTCGTAGTCACACTTCTGCAGCAGCTTCTGGATGATGTTCTCGACGTCTTCGCCGACGTAGCCCGCTTCGGTCAGCGTTGTGGCATCGGCGATGACGAACGGAACATCCAGGAGCCGGGCGAGCGTCTGCGCGAGCAGCGTCTTTCCCGACCCGGTCGGGCCGATCAGCAGGATGTTCGACTTGGCAAGCTCGACTTCGCCATTCTTGGTGCCCGACTCGAGGCGCTTGTAGTGGTTGTAGACTGCAACCGACAGGATCTTCTTCGCCGGTTCCTGGCCGATCACGTACTGGTCGAGGATCTGCCGGATCTCGTGCGGCGTCGGCAGCTTGCTGCGGTCCGCGCGGGCCGCCTCGCCGGCCGAGCCTTCCTCGCGGATGATGTCGTTGCAGAGCTCGATGCACTCGTCGCAGATGAACACCGACGGGCCGGCGATCAGCTTACGCACCTCGTGCTGACTCTTGCCGCAGAACGAGCAGTAGAGGAGCTTGTCGCCGGTGGAGGGCTTATCCGCCATGAAAGGTCCGGAATCGGGCTTCGAGCCGACTCTACCCGGTGACGGCCCGTTTCTGCAAGACTTTGTCAACGATCCCGTACTCGCGGGCCTCCTCGGCTGTCAGGAAATTGTCACGCTCGGTGTCCCGGGCGATCTGCTCGACGGGCTTGCCC
Source organism: uncultured beta proteobacterium (assembly GCA_963701885.1). Lineage (GTDB taxonomy): Bacteria > Pseudomonadota > Gammaproteobacteria > Burkholderiales > Casimicrobiaceae > VBCG01. The sequence continues at coordinate 181,439 of CAVPBR010000012.1, read as the reverse complement.
GTGTGGGTCGCCATCAGGACGTTCAGCCGCTGGCGCAGGCTCAGAATGTACTTGGCGTGGATCTCGACGTCGGAGGCCTGGCCCTGGAAGCCACCCAGCGGCTGGTGGATCATGACGTCCGAATTGGGCAACGCAAAGCGCTTGCCCTTGGCACCTGCGGCGAGCAGGAAAGCGCTCATCGACGCCGCCATTCCGACGCACAGCGTCGACACGTCAGGCTTGATGAACTGCATCGTGTCGTAGATCGCGAACCCGGCCGCGATCGAGCCGCCAGGCGAGTTGATGTAGAAATTGATGTCCTTGTCCGGATTCTCGGATTCGAGGAACAACATCTGCGCGACGACCAGGTTCGCCGTCGCTTCGTTCACCGGCCCGACGAGGAACACCACGCGTTCCTTCAACAGGCGCGAGTAGATGTCGTACGCGCGCTCCCCGCGTCCGCTCTGCTCGATCACCATCGGGATCAGGCCTAGACCGCTTGGTTCTTCCATGGGATTCCGTTCCTCTGTTTGCGCGTGTTGCAGCGCCTGCTGCATGCTGCGCCGTAGGCCGAAGCGCTCAGCCGGCGCGCGAGCCCATCAACTGCTCGAAGGACGCAGGCTGGTCGACGACGCGCGCTCGGGCGACGATCCAATCGACGACGTTCTGCTCGAGCACCACCGCCTCGAACTCGGCCAGCCGCTCGGGCTTCTCATAATGCCAGCGCACGACGGCCTCGGGCTGCTCGTAGGTCTGCGCCTGCTCGTCGAGCAGCGCCTTGACCTGCTCGGGCTTCGCCCGCAGGTTCTCGCGGCGCACGAGTTCGGCGATCAGCAACCCCAGCGCCACGCGCTCCTCCGCCTGCGGCCGGAATATGTCGCTGCCGATCGCCAGGTCTTCGGGCTTCGCACCGGGCTGCTGCCTGAGCTTCGCCACCATGCGATCGCGCAGGTTCCTCGCCTCGGCATCGACCAGCACTTTCGGCAACTCGAAGCGGGCCTGCTCGCGCAGGCCCTTGAGCGCCTGTTCCTTCACGACCGCCGCGACCTTATGCTTCAACTCGAGCTTCAAATTCGCTTCGACCTCGCGGCGCAAGTCAGCGACGTCGCCGCTGGCGATGCCGAAGGCCTTCGCGAACTCGCCGTCGAGCGCAGGTACCTGCGGCGATGCCACTTCCTTCACCGCGAGCACAAACTGTGCCGCCTTGCCAGCCACTTCGCGGCCATGGTAGTCGGCGGGAAACTGCAGGCCGAACGCCTTATGCTCGTCCGCCCGCATACCGGCAAGCGCAGCGTCGAACTCGGGGAGCATGCCCCCATTGCCGATCACAATCGGGAAATCCCTGGCTTGTCCGCCGGGGAATTCGACGCCGTCGATTGTTCCGGTGAAATCCACCCGCGCGCGATCGCCGTGCTCGGCGGCACGCGCCGCCGGAGCGTAGGTGGTGCGCTGCCGGCGCAGCACCTCGAGCGTGCGCTCGATGTCCGTCGCCGTCACCTCTGCCGCCGGCCGCTGGATCGCGATCTGTGCCGGATCGCCCAGCGCGACCTCGGGATAGACCTCGAACACCGCGGAGAATTCGAGCGCGCCCGCGGCGTCGGGGGCCTGGCTGCGCGGCTCGATGCGCGGCGTGCCGGCGATACGCAGGTTCTGCTCACGTACCGCGTCGTCGAAGCTCGACCGCACCGCGTCGGAGATCACGTCGGAACGTAACTGCTGCCCGTACTGCTGCGCGAGCAACTTCATCGGCACCTTGCCCGGACGAAATCCCGCGAGCTTCGCCGTTCGCGCAAGGCGCAGCAGTCGCTTGTTGAATTCGCCTTCGATATCGGCGACCGGTACGGCGACGTTCAGGCGCCGCTCGAGGCCGTCCAGGGTTTCGAGTGTGTTCTGCATGCGACGGAAATCCTCGGTCCTTGCCCTGATGGAATCAATTGATGGTGCGAAAGGGGGGACTCGAACCCCCACGGGCTGCCCCGCCAGCGCCTAAGGCTGGTGCGTCTACCAGTTCCGCCACTTTCGCTGCCAGGGGTGCGGCCGGCCAGCTGCGCTCGGCCGGAGCCACTGCGCCCATGCAGCCCGCGGCTGGACGCGACGTGCTTCCGCGTGCGCAGCGGTCAGCGACGACCCGCCGGAGCCTATTCACCGGATCGATTAGTATAGCGGAGCGCCGTCGACGACGCCAAACCGGCCGCTGCGTCCTGTGCGGGCCACATTCCCCGCGCCGCAATCCTCACCACCCCCTGCGGACTTTGAGCTTGCCGGTCGGACACTACGAGAATTTCCCCGTCGCGTCGGTATTCCTTTCGCGACGCCATCGACGCGCGGTCGTGGCGATCTATCGCTTCGCGCGAGCGGCTGACGACATCGCCGACGAAGGTGAGCACCCCGCTGCGCAGCGGCTTGCCGCGCTCTCGCGCTACGCGGCCGCAATCCACGCGATCGAACGTGGCGAGACTCCGTGCGAGGCGCCATTTGCCTCGCTGGCGGCGGCGATCCGCGAGCACGGATTGCCGCTCGCACCGCTGCGTGACCTGCTTTCCGCTTTCGTCCAGGACGTCGAGATCTCGCGCTACGCGAGCTTCGATGCGCTGGCCGATTACTGCCGCCGGTCGGCGAATCCGATCGGACGGCTGCTGCTCGTGCTTTACCGGCGCGACAGCGAGCGCAACCGTTCGCTCGCCGACGCGGTGTGCACCGGACTGCAACTCGCGAACTTCTGGCAGGACGTCGGAATCGATTGGGGCAAGGGCCGCATCTACATTCCGGCCGAGGATATGCGCCGCTTCGGCGTGAGCGAGGAAGCGCTCGGGGAAGACCGGCACGACGCGCGCTGGACGCGCCTGATGCGCTTCGAGACCGCGCGCAGCCGCACACTGCTCATGCGCGGGCGAGCCGCTCGCCCGCGAGCTTCCATTGCGGGCCGGACTCGAGCTTGCTGCGGTGGTTGCCGGGGGGATGCGCATCCTCGAGCGCATCGACGCCGTCGGTGGTGACGTATTCGCGCGGCGGCCGACGCTGCGACGGCGCGATTACGTCGTTGCCGCGTACCGGGTCCTCGTGCCGCACGCAAGCTCCGCGGCCCGCGAGCGATGACCCCCGACGAGTACTGCGCCGACAAGGTCGCCCGGAGCGGGTCGAGTTTCCATTACAGCTTCCGGCTGCTTGCGCCCGAGCGCCGCCGCGCGATCACCGCTCTGTATTCGTTCTGCCGCGAGGTCGACGATGTCGTCGACGAGGTTTCGGACCCGGGTTTAGCGCGCGTCAAGCTCGCCTGGTGGCGAGCCGAGGTCGCGGCCATCTACGGTGGCGCGCCTGCCCATCCGGTCGCACGGGCACTCGCGGCGAGCAACCTTCGCTTCCCGCTTTCCGAGACGCTGCTGCAGACGGTGATCGACGGCATGGAGATGGATCTCGACCATGTCCGTTATGCCGATTTTCCCGCGCTCGAAGTCTACTGCCATCGGGTCGCGGGTGTCGTCGGGCTGATGTCGGCCGAGATCTTCGGCTACGAGGATCCGGCGACGCGAACCTACGCGCGCGACCTCGGGATCGCATTCCAGTTGACCAACATCATCCGCGATGTCGGCGACGACGCGCGGCGGGGCCGCATCTACCTGCCGCAGGACGACCTCGCGTGCTTCGGCGTCGCCCCGGCCGACGTGCTCCGCGGCCATGGCTCGCCGCAGTTCGTCGCGCTGATGCGCGCGCAGGCCGAGCGCGCCCGCGACTGGTACGCCCGCGCGCTGTCGAGCCTGCCCGCCGGCGATCGCCGCGCGCAGCGGGCCGGGCTTGCCATGGCTGCAATCTACCGTACCCTGCTCGACGAGATCGAGCGCGATGGCTTCCAGGTTCTGGATCGCCGCGTTGCGCTGACGCCGCTGCGCAAGCTCTGGATCGCCACGCGAGCCGTGTGGTCGACGCGCTCAGGGTGATTGGCAGCGGCACGTGGACGACGCGATTGCAGTGATCAGCACCGAGCGCGCAGACCGCCCGATGGCAGTGATCGGCGGCGGTTGGGCCGGCTGCGCCGCGGCGGTCGAGCTGGCGCGCCTCGGGCACCGCGTCGCGCTCCATGAATCTTCGGCCGCATTCGGCGGTCGGGCGCGGCGCGTGCTGCGCGACGGCCTCGCACTCGACAATGGCCAGCATCTCCTGCTGGGCGCATGCAACGAAACCCTCGGCCTCGCGCGCCGGCTTGCGGCGGATCATCGCGAGCCTCGCGTGGACGCGATCGAGGTTTGCCATCCGGCCTCTTTCGTCGCGCCAGGCGAACGCACTGTCGCTGTCCGCGCGAGCACTGCCTGCGCCTTTCGGGCTCGCGCTCGGCATGCTCTGCGCACGCGGTCTGTCGGTCGCCGATCGGCTGGCCAGCTCTGCGCTGGCTTGCGCGCTTGAGGCGCAGCGATTTCCGCGTCGCGGCCGGCGCAACGGTCGCGACGATGCTCGAACGCTATGCCGGCGCGCGCGCGCCGACGACTCTGGGAACCCCTGTGTCTCGCGGCACTCAACACGCCGGCGGCGGAAGCTTCGGCGCAGGTCTTTGCCGACGTCCTGCGCGCGACCTTCGCTGCCGGAAAGGACGGCGCCGACCTGGTCGTCCCCAGCGCCGGCCTGGCAGAATTCCTTCCCGAACCCGCGGTACGCCACCTGCAAGCGGCCGGGCACGCGGTCGTTGCGGCGTCGACGGCGGAGGTTCGCGATATCACCGTCGCGGGCGTCACGATCGACGTGGGGCAACGGCAAGTCGTCGCGCCCGCGGCGATCGTCGCGGTCGGACCCCACCAGCTCGCGAGCGCGTTCGACGCGAGCCTCGCCGCGCGCCATCCCGCGATCGCCGAGGCCCTGCGCATGACCGCCGGCCTCTGCTATGCGCCGATCACGACAATCTACCTGGGCTACGCCGCAGCGTTGCCGCTGCCGAAAGGGCTTGTGCGCCTCGACGACGGGCCGGGCCAGTGGGTATTCGACCGCGCCGACATCCTGGCGCGCGCCGCGGCCGGCCGAGGACCGGATGGCGGAAACGACGACGCGTCAGGTCGCGCGCCGCCGGACGGAATGCAGGCACTGCTTGCCGTCGTGATCAGCGGCAACCGCACGCTGGAAGATTCCGGCCACGCGGCACTGGTAGCGGCGGCGGATGGGCAGTTGCGAAGGCTGCACTCCGGCGTTCCGCAGCTTTGCTGGTCGCAGGTGATCGAGGAGAAGCGCGCCACCTACGCCTGCACTCCCGGTCTTGCGCGCCCGCGTTGCGGGAAGCTCGCGGATCGCGTCTATCTCGCGGGCGATTACACCTGCCATGAACTGCCTGCGACCCTCGAGGCTGCGGTACGCAGCGGGACCGCTGCGGCACGCGCGCTCGCGGAAGACATTGCGTCACGAGTGCCCGATTGACCGCGTGCGGCCGCGTGACCGCGCGTAGCCTCAACAGGTGGCGCGAGGACTCAGTTGACCGCGCGGGGATTGCGCGTTGCTCCCGTGCGCAGCAGCCGCTGCTGTTCGCGGTTCCACTCCCGCTCCTTGAGCGCCGCGCGCTTGTCGTGCTGCTTCTTGCCCTTGGCGAGGCCGACCGACAGCTTGACGCGGCCCTTGATGTAATGCAGGTCGAGCGGCGTCAGCGTGTAGCCGGCGCGTTCGACCTTGCCGATGAGGCGGTTGATTTCCTCGCGATGCAGCAGAAGCCGCCGCGTCCGCGTGGGATCGGGGTGGACGTGCGTCGACGCCGTCACGAGCGGTGCGATGTGCGCGCCGATCAGCATCAGCTCGCCGTTCTTCACGACGACGTACGCTTCCTTCAGATGCGCTCTTCCCCCGCGAATGGCCTTCACCTCCCAGCCTTCGAGCGCTATCCCGGCCTCGAACCGTTCCTCGATAAAATAGTCGTGGAAAGCCTTGCGATTCTCGACAATGCTCATGATGCGAACAATGCTCCGTAGCGTCGGAAGCCCGCGCCGACGCGGGTCGCGCACGCGCGAGCCGTGCATACGCTGGTCGCGCATACGCTGGTCGCGCACACCCAGATCGCATGCACGCGGGTCGAGCATTCTACCCGCGCCGACCTGCGCGAAGCCGCGCGAGCGGGCACCGCGCCAGAGCGCCGGCAGCCTCCTCGGGTCGCGCTGACGATGCAGCGCGTCAATCGCAGCGTGCTTGTGCCCTGGCCCGCTGCGCGCATGTTCGAGCTGGTCGACCAGGTCGAGGCCTATCCGCAATTCCTGCCGTGGTGCGCGGGCGTGCAGGTGCTGGATCGCGACGACGACCGCAAGACCGTTCGCATCGACATCGATTATCACGGCGTGCGCGCCCATTTCACGACCGATAACGTCAATTCGCCGCCGCGGGCGATCGTCGTCACGCTGAAGGACGGGCCGTTTCGCCACCTACATGGCGAATGGCGCTTCCGCGCGCTGTCGGAGACCGGTTGCAGGATCGAGTTCGAGCTCGCCTACGAATTCTCGACCTACCTGCTCGAGCGCGCGGTCGGTCCTGTGTTCAGCCACATCGCGAATACGTTCATCGACGCCTTCGTCAGGCGCGCGGATCAGCTTGCGGCAGGTACCGCATCCGAATCGCGATGAAGGTCGAGGTCGCCTGGGTCGGACAAGGCGTCGAGCTTTGCGTCGGCGTCGATCTCGAGCCCGGTGCGCGCGTCGCAGACGCGCTGGCATGCTCGGGACTGCTTGAGCGCATCCCGGACAGCCCCGACACGCCCGTCTATGCGATCTTCGGCCGCAAGGCCGGGCTCGATGCTGAGCTTTCCGACGGCGACCGCGTCGAGATCACGCGCCCGCTCGCCTGTGATCCCAAGCTCGCGCGGATACGGGCTACGGCCCATCGGCGCCGAGCTTCCCGAGCTTGACAGGTCTGCCGGGGATTGCGCCGGCGCGCGTTTCGTGGACAATCGCGCCGTGCCGCATCCGAGCTTGCCGCGCCGCAGGCGCCTCCTGTCGCCACTCGCCAACCTGGCCGCGGGGCTGGCGCTCGCCCTGGTTGCTGTCCAGGCGGCAGGCAGCCCACCCGCAGCCGGTTCCGCAGGCCGGCCCTTCGGGTCCGCGGCGCGCGAGTCGATCGACGCCGCAGCCTCGCGCGTCGTCGAAGGCGCGCAGGACGTTGCGATCTACGCGTTGTCCCTGGTGGGTGTCGTCTACCGCTACGGCGGAAGCGCACCCGACCAGGGTCTCGATTGCAGCGGCCTGATTCGCTACGTATTCCAGGAAGCGACCGGTGTCACGCTGCCGCGCACCGCGCGCGAGCTCGCGCGGATCGGCGACCGCGTACCGCGTTCCGAGCTCGCGCCGGGTGACCTCGTGTTCTTCAATACGCGCCATGCCGCGTTCTCACACGTCGGCATCTACCTGGGCGACGGACGCTTCATCCATGCGCCGTCGACGGGGCATCGGGTCGGTGTCGCGCTGCTGTCGTCGTCGTACTGGAAGAAGCGCTTCGACGGCGCGCGCAGGCTGATCGGCGCCATTCCGTCGCTGATGCCGCAGGCCGCGGCGAGTGCACAGGCGGCCGAGCTGCCGCCCGTCACCGCGAGCGTGCCCGCGGCCACGGCGAGCCCGACACCGGACTCCGCCGCCATTCCGGGTGACGACCAGCCGTAGCAGCCGGTTGGCGCATCACCGGATGGGCATGGAGAGAGACACCCCCAGTGCATCGGAACGCCACGAACCTGCTGATACATCTCTTCGCAGTGCCGCTGTTTGTGATCGGCAACATTCTGCTCATCGCAGGCATTGCGATCGACCGGTGGCTCCTGGTCGCAGCGCTCCTGCGTATCGTAGTGTCCTTGGTGCTGCAGAAATTCGGTCACTCGCTGGAACGGCTCCAGGCGCTTCCCTTCGCGGGACCACGTGACTTGCTGAGGCGCATCTACGCCGAGCAATTCTGCAACTTCCGGCGCTTCCTGCGTTCGGGCCAGTGGTACGCCAGTTTCAAGGCGCGTGACGAGGCTTCCTGACTCGGAATTCGGGGCGCCGCGCCGATAAGGAGCGGCTTGCGTCGCGCCAAGCGCGGTCAGTTGCGGGCGCCCGCCGCGCGCAATTGCTGCGCAAGCTCGGTCTCGTTGCCGCGCTCTGCCCAGGCGAGCGCGGTCGCACCGGCGTCATTGCGAAAATTGACGTCTGCGCCCTGCTCGATCAGGAGCCGCGCCGTGTCCGGATGATGCTGGCGAATCGCCATCATCAGCGCGGTCGTCCCGTTCGGTGACACCGCGTCGATGTTGGCGGCGTGGTCGATCAGAGAACGACACGACCGTGTCGTGGCCACCCGTCGCAGCATAGATCAACGGCGTCCAGCCTGGGCGATTGATCGCCGCGCCGTGCGCATGCAGCGCGCGAACCGTGTCAAGGCTGCCGCTCGAGCGCAGCGAGCATCAGCGGCGTATCGCCGAACGCGTTAGGCAGGTCGACCTTCGCGTGCGCAGTGAGTAATGCGGTGACTGTCGCAACGTAGCCGTTACGCGCGGCGATGCACAACATCGGCTCGCCATTGCGGTCGACCGAATCGGGATCCATGCCTCGGGCGAGCAATGCCTTGACTTCGTCGACGCGATCGTTGGTAACCGCGGCGATCAGGTCGTCGAGGAGCGCGGCCGCCGCCGCCGACAGGGAAACCGCAAGCAGCGTGGCGCCGGCGATCGTTCGCAGGAATGCCAGGTCGAAGCGCACCCGTCGCGGGGGGCCCTTCCGGTCGAGGCGAGCATGCTCAATGCGCATCGGCGGGAATCCGGAACAGGCGAAAGTAGTTGCTTGTGGTCGCCTCGGCGATCGTCTCCACCGGAACGCCGCGCAGCGCCGCGATCTCCTCCGCAACGTGGCGCACCCATGCCGGCTGGTTGCGCTTGCCGCGATGCGGCACCGGCGCGAGGTAGGGGCTGTCGGTCTCGATCAGCATCCGGTCGAGCGGGACGCGGCGCGCGACGTCCTTCACGGTCGCCGCATTTTTGAAGGTCACGATGCCTGAAAACGAGATGTGGAAGCCGAGTTCGAGCGCGGCTTGCGCGACGTCCCAGGTCTCGGTGAAGCAGTGCATGACACCACCCGCCTCGTCTGCGCGCTCGGCGCGCATGATCGCAAGCGTGTCCGCCGCGGCTGCGCGGGTGTGGATCACCAGCGGCCTGCCCGCTTCGCGCGCGGCCCGGATATGGACGCGAAAGCGCGCGCGCTGCCAATCGAGGTCGCCTTCCTGCCGGTGGTAGTCGAGGCCGGTCTCGCCGATCGCAACCACCTTGGGCTCGCTGGCGCGCGCACACAGGAGTTCGACCGTAGGCTCGTCGGTATCCGGATAGTCGGGGTGGACGCCGACGCTCGCATGGAGGTTCGCATGCCCGCGCGCGAGCGCGTGGACTGCGGGCCATGCCGATTGCTCGACCGCGATGCACAGCGCGTGGGTTACGCGATTCTCGTGCATTGCGTCCAGGAGCTGCGGGAGCTCCTCGTGAAACTCCGGGAAATCGAGGTGGCAGTGCGAGTCGACGAACAAGCGCTACATCGTGTGCGTCGAGCGGGTCGACGCGAGATGCTCGCCCAGAATGCGCTCGATCGAGGATTTCGCCGCCGCGCCGGTCTCGTCCTGGGTGAACTGGACGCCGATGCCCTGGGTGCGGTTGCCCTGGCCACCGTCGGGAGTGATCCAGACCACCTTGCCCTGCACGGCGATGCGGTTGGGGTCGTCCATCAGCGACAGCAGCATGAACACCTCCTCGCCCAGCGCGTAGGGCCGCGAGGTGGGGATGAAGATGCCGCCGCCTTTCAGGAAAGGCATGTAAGCCGCATACAACGCCGCCTTCTCGCGAATGTTGAGTGAAAGCACGCCGGGGCGCGCGCCTGGGGCGCCGCCGGAAGTTCCAGGTGACTTGTCCGCCATCATCGGCCAAAGAGGTTCCGGTAGTCGATCAGGAGTGCCTCGGCAACGAGGCGCGGCTGGAGCGGGTGCGACAGCAGCGCACGCGCATGCAACAGACCGCGATAATAACGAAACAACGCCGCCGGTGCCACCGTGCTCGCCAGTGCCGCGAGCTCACCGCTCAAGCTCCGCATTCTGGCACCGGCGCGCCGCCGAACCGAACGCGCGCCAGATCGACGCACCAGCCGCAGAGCCAGTCGATGAGTGCGCCGAGCGCGTCCTTGCGCGATTCCTTCGGCGACGCGTCAATGCGCGCACCAAGTGCCGCGGCGGACATCTCGCGTGGCTTCGCCAGCGCGGCAAGCCAGCTCGCCCGCTCGTCCTGGTAGCGCGGATCGGCAAGCGCGACGGCGGCCAGCGGAGCGCGTCCGGTCTGGGCGAGCGCCCGCCCCGGGGCCGCCACGCCTTGCGCAGCGAGCCAGTCGATCGCCTCGGCCGCCGAGGGCCGGGGTGCAGCGACGCGCTGGCAGCGGCTCACGATCGTCGCGGGCAACCGGCCGGGCTGGTGCGAGACGAGGATCAGGTACGTGCCCGGCGGCGGCTCCTCCAGCGTCTTCAGCAGCGCGTTCGCCGCCGCAGCGTTCATTCGCTCGGCAGGATGGATCAGCGCGACCTTCGAGCCTCCGCGGTGACTCGTCACCTGTACCCAGTCGATCAGCGCGCGCACCCGGTCGATGACGATCCACTCGACCGGTTTGGTAACGCCCTCGTCGTCGACGTCGACCGGCAGGACAACCCGCAGGTCGGGATGCTGCCCGGCCGCCGCATAGCGGCAGCCTGGGCATGCGCCGCAGGCCGACCCGTCGCCGCGCGGGGTCTCGCAGACCAGCGCACGCGCCAGCGTCTCGGCCAGCGCGAACTTGCCGATGCCCGCGGGACCGGTCACGAGCAGCGCGTGCCCCCAGGTGTCCCGGCGAGCGAGCAGTGCGGCGACAAGCTCGCGCTGCCAGGGGAGCGACAGCGGCGCACGCAACTCGCCGACCGGGCGCTCGTCGGCTTCCGGAACCCGAGCCGCGTCCATCGGTCCTGCGCTCACAGTTCGCTCAATCACGATCCGCCCGAGGTGGCTCCGCACTTCCGCCAGCGTTCGGCCGGCATCGACGACGCGAAATCGCGCGGGCTCGGCTGCGGCGCGCTCGAGGTAGGCACGGCGAACGCGATCGAAGAACGCGCCGGGCTCCTGCTCGAATTTGTCGAGCGTGCGGCCCTCGTCGCGCAACCGGTCGAGGCGCGTGCGCGACGCCGTGCCCGGCAGGTCGAAAAGAAGCGTCAGGTCAGGACTGCAGTGCGGGTGCACCTGCGCCTCGAGCGCGGCGATGAGACTGCCCGGCACGCCGTGGCCGCCGCCCTGGTACGCCCAGGTCGCGTCGGTAAAACGATCACAAAGCACCCAGTCGCCGCGTGCGAGCGCCGGATCGATCACTTGCAGCACGTGCTCGCGCCGCGCCGCGAACAGCAGCAGCGCCTCGCTCTCGTGCGCCATCGGCTGCCTCAGCAGAATCTCGCGCAGTGCTTCGCCCAGCGGCGTTCCGCCGGGCTCGCGCGTTGCGACGACGACGTGTCCGCGGGCGCGCAGCACGTCGGCGAGCCACGCCGCGTGCGTGCTCTTGCCCGCGCCGTCGATGCCTTCCAGCGTGATGAAACGTCCGCGCTGCGGTTTGCCGATCGCCATCGTCAGTGAGAATTCTTCTGGTATTTTGACACGGCGCGGTTGTGGGCCACGAGCGTCTCGGAGAACTCGGAGGTCCCGTCGCCGCGCGAGACGAAATAGAGGTACGGCGTCTGCGGCGGGTCGACGGCCGCGTCCAGCGACGCCTGCGAAGGCAGCGCGATCGGCGTCGGCGGCAGGCCGTCGCGGGTATAGGTGTTGTACGGGGTGTCGGTCTCGAGATCGAGGCGGGTCAGGTCGCCGTCGAAGCCCGTACCGAGGCCGTAGATGACCGTTGGATCGGTCTGCAGCCGCATTCCGCGCTTCAGCCGGTTGATGAATACCGACGCTATCAGCGGCCGATCGGCGCCGCGACCCGTTTCTTTCTCGACGATCGACGCCAGCACCAATGCTTCGTAGGGTGTCGCGAGCGGCAGCCCCGGTGCGCGCTTCGCCCAGGCAAGCGCGAGACGCCACTGCAGCGCTCGGTAGGCGCGCTTCAGCAGCGCCATGTCGCTCGCGCCGGTTGCCATGTAGTAGGTGTCGGGGAAGAACAGCCCCTCGGGCGTGGACTCGGTCGCGCCGATGCGCGACAGCAGGTCCGTGTCCGAAACATCGGCGAGCGTGTGCCCGATGTGCGGGTTGTCGAGGAGCTCCTGGCGCAGTTGCGTAAACGTGATGCCCTCGACGATTGTCACCGACGTTTGCGTCACGTCGCCCTGGGTCAGTTTGGCGAGCAGTTGCGCGAGCGTGATGCCTCGCGTGATCTCGTAGCTTCCTGCCTTGATCGCCCGGTCGGAGCGCTCGAATCGCGCCAGCAGGATCAGGGCGACCGGGTGCGGGAGCACGCCGTCGTCCTGCAGCATCCGTGCGACGCGCGCGAGCGAGGACCCGGTCCGAACTTCGAAATCCCAGGGGCTCGCGGGAAGCGGCAAGGGCTGGCGGTACCCGATCCAGGCAAGCGCCGACACGGCGGCTGCCGCCAGAAGCAGCGGTACTAGAAGGAGGCCTGCGATCGTCCGTTTGCGCATCGGTTTCGCGAGTCGCGCGGATTATAATCGGCCGATGATCACGACGCCGCGTCGCTGCCCGCGCGCTGCCGGCTTCACGCTGATCGAGATCATGGTCGTCATCGTGATCCTCGGCGTGCTCGCCGCGCTGGTCGTGCCGAGTATCCTCAGTCGGACCGACGACGCGCGCATCGTGGCCGCCAAGAGCGACATCGCAGCGATCCTGCAGGCGCTCAAACTCTACCGGCTCGACAACCAGCGCTATCCAACCACCGAGCAGGGACTGAACGCACTGGTGGTCAAGCCGAGCGACCCGCCGATTCCGCCGAACTGGAAGCCGGGCGGCTACCTGGAAAAGCTCCCGCGCGATCCCTGGGGCCGTCCGTACCAATACCTGAATCCGGGGCTCAAGGGTGACGTCGACGTGTTCACCTACGGCGCCGACGGACAGCCCGGCGGTACCGGCGCCGATGGCGACATCGGATCCTGGGACCTTTGACGCACGATGCGTCGCGGTCGGTCACCGGCGTCAGGCGCAATCCCCTGCGGCGGTGCATGCGCGGCGAGGCTGCGCGCGTTCACGCTGGTAGAGATTCTCGTCGTCATCGTGATCCTCGGGATCGCTGCGGGCGTTGCGTTCGCGCTGGTGGCGCCGGACGAGCGCGACCTTTCGCTGCGTGAAGCGCGGAGATTCGCGGGCAGTCTCGAGTACGCGGCACAGCGCGCGCAGTGGCGCAGCGAGTTGCTCGGCGTGTCGGCAAGCGGCACCGAGATCCGCTACTGGCGGCGCAACGACGCGGATGACCGCTGGGTCGTGCTCGACGACGACGACGTCCTGCGCTCCCGGACGCTATCCCCTCCGCTGGAAGCCGACGCCCTGAGCTACGCGGGAACGCCGCTACGCGCGGATGCGATTGTTCCATTGCGCCGTTCCGGGCAGAACGAGCCTTTCGCGTTCGTGCTCGTTGCGGGCGATTGGCGAACCGTGATCGCCGCCGATCCGCTGAACCGCGTCACCATCGAAGGGCCCGCGGAGCAATCGCATTGACCGGATGTGTTGCGCGCAGGGCGCGGGCGTTCACGCTGGTCGAGGTGCTCGTCGCGCTCGCCATCGTCGCGGTGGCGCTCGCGGCAGGGATGCGCGCACTGGCCCAGACTGCCGACGGTGCAACGGCGCTCAAGCTGCGAACGCTCGCACTGTGGGTCGCGCAGAATCGCCTGGCACAAGCGCAGCTCGAGCGTCCATGGCCGGCGGCCGGGGCGAGCGCGGGCGTCGAGGCGCAGGCGTACGCGACGTTCGAGTGGCACGAAACGGTCAGCGCGACGCCCAATCCGGCATTTCGCAGAATTGAGATCGTCGTTGCGCAGCCCGAGGTGCCCGGCTACGCGTTGGCCCATCTCGTCGGATATCTGGGCAATGCGCCGCATTGAGCGCGCAGTTCGCGGATTCACGCTGGTCGAAGCGCTGGTCGCGGTGGCGATCCTCGGCATCGTTGCGCTCCTCGCCTGGCGCGCAACCGGCGCGATGGCCGACAGCGAGGCGCAGATCTCGAACGAGAGTCGACACTGGCAGCGTCTCGATGCATTGTTCGCGCGGATGGAAGCCGACATGCGCCGGGCGATTCCGCGCAGCGTCCGGTCGCCAGGGCTCGAACCCGCCTGGTCCGCGGCGTCCGAGGACATTGGCGGCGACACGCTGATCGTGTTCTCGCGCGCAGGACCGGATGACATCGACGAGCCCGGTACCGCGGGCCAACGCGTCGGCTATCGCCTGCACGGCGAGCGCATCGAGGTGCTCTACTGGCCGCAGCTCGACAATCCCGCAGGCGTTGCCCCTGCCGCGTACACGCTGGCCGATGGCATTGCGCGCCTTCGGGTGCTCGAACTCACGCGCAGCGGTGAGTGGTCGGCGCGCTGGCCGCTCGCCGGCGAGGAAGCCGTACCGCGTGGCGTGCGCATCGAGATCACGCTGCGAGACGGCGGCGCCATCAGCCGTACCGTGGCGCTGCGATGACCTGCGTTCGATCCGCCCGTACCGTGACACTGCGATGACGCGAGCTCAATGCGTATCCCGGCAGCAGCGCGGACTCGCGCTGCTGGTCGCGATGCTGGTTGCCGCGCTGGCGGCAGCGGTCGCGGTATCGCTCGCCGCGGGCGAGTCGCGGTGGTCCTCCCAGGTACTGCACCGCCGCGACCAGGTGCAGGCACAGTCGATCGCGCAGGCGGGCGTGCAGTGGGCACGGCAGATCCTCGCCGATACACAAGGCGGGCCGGTCGACTCGCTCAACGAACCCTGGGCACTGCCGTTGCCGCCAACGCCGATCGAGAACGGCACCGTCGAAGGCAACATCGTCGATGCGCAGGGACTGCTCGACGTCAATGACCTGGCGAGTCCGACGCACGGCGGCACCGAGCGCCGCCGCTTCGCTGCGTTGCTGGCAAGCCTTGGGGCTCGCTGCGTCCGCGCTACCTGCAATCGCGGACTGGGTAACGGCACAGCGCAAGACTGCGTCAGCGCCGCCCCAATCCGCCGGGGGCAGTGCCGCGCTCCCCGGCACCACCACGTCGCCAAGCGACGGCCTCCCCGGTGCGCTTCGCGAGCAGGAACTCGCCGAGGTGCCGGGTATGACCCTCGCGACGCTGGGCGCGCTGGTGCCGCGAATCGCGGCGCTCCCTCTCGACGTGCCCCTTAACGTCAATACGGCACCGCCCGAGGTGCTCGCCGCGGCGATCACCAACCTCGATTCGAACGGCATCGCTGCGTTGATCGCGGACCGGCGCACGCGACCATTCAATTCGATCGCGGACTTGCGCGCCCGGCTGCCGGCGGGAGCAGCGCTTGGGGACGAGACCATGATCTCGGTCGGGAGCCGCTATTTCCTGGTGAACGTACGCGCGCAGCAGGGCGAGACCGTGGCGCGCGCGCATGCGCTGCTTGCCCGATCCGGGAGCGGCTGGCCGACCATCCTCTGGCAGACCGTCGAATAGCATTCGCTACACTGCGGGCCCATGATCCTGCGCGTCTTCCTCGAGGGTCCCGACATTGCGGGCGGCGTTCATTCCTGGGTGCGCTATGCCGACGATGGCCGCGCGCTGCAGCGCGGCCGGGGAACGCAGGCGAGCTGGCCGCCCGCCGCTCGCATCGACGCGGTGCTCGCCGCCGCTGCGGTGAGAATGGTCGCGCTGCGCCTGCCGCCGATGGCCCGTTCGCGGCTGCGTTCCGCGGCGGCGTACGCGCTGGAGGATCAACTCGCGACGCCGATCGACGAATCGTCGGTGGCCGCCGGACCCCAGGACGAGGATGGGCGGCTCCTTGCCGCAGTCGCGTCGAAGGCGGCTGTTGCCGCGATCGCGGCGGCCACACCGCACATCGTGCGCCTGCTGCCCGAGCCGGCACTCGCGCCCATCGGCGAAGGCTGGACGTGGTGCCGGTCCCAGGCAGGTGGCGGCTTCATCCGCCGCGGTGATGGCAGCACGCTTGCAGCGAGCGACGTCCCGGGATCGGGGGCGTTGCCGGCAGAAATCTCGGCCGCGCTGGCACAGGCGCAACGTGGCGGACAGAGCCCCGCGCGCGTGCACGTGGCCTTTGCGCAGGAGGCAGGCTCGCTCGCCCTCTGGTCGGAAGCGAGCGGCGTCGAATTCGTGGCCGCGCCGGACTGGCAGTGGGACCACGCCAAGCCCGAGGCTTTCGCGCAGGCGCCCGACCTGCTGGCGGGCGAAGCCGAGGCGAACCCGCTGGCCGCGGTGGCGGCCGGCCTCACGCTGCGGAAGTTTCGCTTGCCGCTGCTGCTCGTAGCACTCGCGCTTGCGGTTCACATCGCCGCGCTCTGCGCGCAGTGGAGTTGGCTGTCGATCGAGCGCTGGCGCGCCGCGCGGGCATTGATCGACCTCGCCATGCAGGCGGGCCTGCCCCCGGAAACGGACCCGCTGCAGGCTGCGCGCGCGCTTGCGGGTCGCCATGCCGAGCTGCTGCATCACGCAGCGAAGGATGCGCCGGGCGACGCACTGCCTCTCCTCGCCCGCGCCGCCCCGCCATTGGCGTTGTTGCCAGCGGGCGCACTCAAGTCTGCGGTCTACGGCGGCGGCGCGTGGACGCTCGAATTCAGCCACGCGGATTCCGCGGCGCTCGCCGGCGTCACCCGCTCACTCGACCGCGCCGGCGTCGATGCGCTGGTCGCGCCGCTTGCGACCGGCGCGCGCATGCGCCTGGTGCTCGATCCCGCGGCACGATGATGCGCATCGCGCCTGCGTTCGCCGTGGATGCCTGGAACCGTGCCAGCGCGCGCGAAAGGCTCGCGGCGGCGGCGATCGCAGTCGTGGTGGCTGCGGCCGCCGCGATCCTGTGGATCGTCATGCCGCTGCACGACGCGGTCGGCCGGGTGCGCGAGGATCTCACCCGTGACCGGATGCTGCTCGAAGTTGCCCGCGCGCACCGCGCCGAGGATGCGGGCCTCGCGCAAGTTGCCGCGCCTGCGCAGCGATACCCAAGGCGCCGCCGACGTCGACCGGGTCCTCGCGCAGCACGGCCTCGCTCCGCTCTCCCCCGCGCATGCCGACGCCGACGGACGCATCGATGTCGTCATCCCTGACGCCGCGTTCGCCGCACTCGTCCGCGCGCTCGACGATCTCGCGCGCGAGTCGGACATTCGCGTCGTCGCGGCGACGCTGCTCGCGCGGGTCGAGCCCGGCAGCGTGCGCGCCGAATTCGTGCTCGCGCGCTAGCGCCCGGGCTGCGTGCCCCTGACCTCGCTCCGCATCGCGCTCGGCGCCGTGATCGTCGCCGCGGCGATTGTGTTCGCAGCTCCCGCGACTTTGCTCGATTCGACGCTCGCCGCGCGAACGCATGGCGCGTGGCAGCTCACCGCGGCGCGCGGACGCTGGTGGCGAGGCGACGGCGTGCTCGCGAGCGCCGATGGGCGCGCATGCGATGCCGGTGGCCTGGCGGGTCCGGCTCGTCGCACTCCTACGCGGATCCCTGACGGTCGACCTCGCCGGGGATGATGGCAAGTCGCTCGGCGCCGTTGTGCGTCTCGCGCGCGGTTTCTCGTTGCGCGACCTGCGCCTGCGCGTACCCGCCGGGCTGGCCGCGGCGCTGCTGCCTGCGAGCGGCGTATCCGCGTACGGAGGCGTGGTCGCGATCTCGGCACGCGAGTTCACCTGGGACGGAAGCCGGGCCGACGGCGCGATCGACGCCGACTGGACCCGTGCGCGAATGGCCATTGCCGGTAGCTCGATCGACCTGGGGAGCGTCTCCGCGGCGTTCGCCGCGCACCAGGGTGACATCACCGGGACGCTGCACAACACCGGGGGTGAGCTCGCGATCGACGGGACGATTTCCGGGCAGGGCTCGTCGATCAGTTTGGCGCTGACCCTGCGGCCGGGCGCCGCGACTCCCGTGGCACTGCGACGCCTCCTGCCGCTGCTCGGAGCGCCTGATGCCTCGGGCGCGGTGCGCCTCACGTGGCACGGCCGATGACCCGGCGCGCGAATGCGCGGTACGCCGGCCGCGCCCGCGGGTCGATGTCCAGGTCGACATCCGGGACACCGACTGGCACCGGCCGCGTGGGCGAGCTCGACACGCTGCGCGGACTGGCGATTGTCGCGATGATCGGCTATCACTTCTGCTTCGATCTCCGCTATTTCGGACTCCTGCGCGCCAACCTGGAGTACGACTGGCGGTGGATCACCGCGCGCACGATCATCCTGTCGTCGTTCCTGCTGATCGCGGGCGTAAGCGCGGTGCTCGCCGACTCGGCGCGCGCGGCCGGAGTGCCTGGCGCCGCCGCTGGCAGGCACACGTCGCGGTGATCGCGCTTGCCGCGCTCGCGGTAAGCGCAGCCAGCTACTTGATGTTCCCGCGCAGTTACATCTGGTTCGGCGTGCTGCACGCGATTGCGGTCTCGCTCGTCATTGCGCAGCTTGTCGTCCGCCGTCCGGCGCTCGCCGTTGTAGCGGGAATCGCGGTCATCGTCGCCGGTGTCACGTTTGAGAGTGCGGCTTTCGACAACCGGGCGCTGGGCTGGCTCGGATTCATGACGACGAAACCGCTCACCGAGGATTACGTGCCGCTGTTCCCCTGGACTGGCGTGCTGCTCGTCGGCGATCGGTGCCGGCCATGCACTGCTGCGCTCACGCTTCGCCGCGCTCGCGCCGCTGGCCCGCGCGCCTTCCGGCTTGCGAATTTCTCGGCCGGCACAGCCTGATCATCTATCTCGTGCATCAGCCTGATCCTGATCGGCACGCTCTGGGCGCTCGTGCATCGCTCCGGGTGAAACCGGCGGATCAGCCGGCCAGCAATTTCAGGCGCTGGACCTTCCCCGACGGGCCCTTGGGCAATTCGCGAACGAAACGGATCGTTTTTGGCGTCTTGTAGCGCCCGAGCTCGGTCTCGCAGAATGCGCGCAGCTCGGCCTCGCTCGCGTCCATCCCCGGCTTCAGCACCACTGCAGCGAGGATCTCCTGGCCATAGTGCGGATCGGGCATTCCGACGGCCGCGGCCTCGAGCACCGCCGGATGGCGAAACAAAGCCTCGTCGATTTCGCGCGGTGCGATGTTCTCGCCGCCCTTGATGATGAGCTCCTTGAGGCGTCCGGTGATGAAGTAGAAGCCGTCGCCATCGCGCCGCCCGAGATCTCCGGTGTGGAGCCAGCCATCGCGCTCGAGCGTCTTCGCGGTCGCCTCAGGGGACTTGTAGTACTCCTTCATCACGTTAGCGCCGCGGATCATGATCTCGCCGGGTTCACCGTCGGACAGGTCGCGGCCCGTGTTGGGGTCGATCACCTTCGCCTCGTTGCCGAAAGCCTGCCCGGGGCTGCCGATCCTGCGTTTCGCGGGATCCAGCGGATTGGTGAACACCGGCGCAGCGGTCTCGGTGAGCCCCATCGTCTCGATGATGCCAATGCCGAAGCGTTCCTCGAACGCCCGATGGAGCTCGGGCGGCAATGGCGCCGACGCCGAGCGGCAAAAGCGTATCCGCGAAAGGTCGAGGCCCGCGGCGCGCGGATCGGGCCCCGCGAGCAGGTACGAGACGATCGTCGGCACGACGTTGATCCAGGTGCAGTCGTGCGCGCAGGCCAGCGACCAGAACTCGCCCGCCGAGAACCTGCGCGACATCACCAGGCTACCGCCGTGCACCAGCGTCGCGGCAGCCGTCACGATCTGCCCGTTGATGTGGTAGAGCGGCAGCACCGCGAGCACGCGGTCGCGTTCGCCCAGCGCATGCGCCTGCGACGACGAAGCTGCCGCCGGCGATCACGTTGCGCTGAGTGAGCACGACCCCCTTGGGAACGCCGGTGGTACCCGAGGTGTACATCATCAGCGCATCGTCGCCGCAGGCGGATGGCACGAGGCGGTCCACGCCCGCAGGCGCGCCGGCGACGAAGTTCTCGCCATCGGGATCGACGCTGACGAGCTCGATCGGCCGGCCCGCGCGTGCCGCGGCAGTAGCGAGGCGCTCCCGCTCGCCCGGCGCGACGAACACCAGCCGGGCATCGCAGTGCGCGAGCACGTAATCGAGCTGCGAAGGCTGCGCGAGCAGGTTCAGCGGCGTGGCGACGCGCCCGGCATACATGATGCCGATGAACAGGCGCGCCGCCTGGAATCCGTTCGGCATCAGCGTCGCGACGCGCTCGCCGGGGCCGATGCCGCGGGACGCGAGGAATTCCGCGAGCCGGACCGACGCGCGCTGCAACCCGGCGAAGGTCAGCTCGCGTCCCGTCTCGGGCGTGACGAGCCACACGCGCTCAGGCCGCGCGATGGCCTGCTCGTCGACCAGGCTGCGGATCGTCTCGCTCATCGGCCGTACTTGGCGTGATATGCGCCGAAGATCCGGTCCTCGTCCGGCACCTGTTCGGCAATCGGCCGGGAGATGCGCGTGAGGTTGAGGAATTGGCGCCAGTGAATGTTGTCGGATGAGCTGTTGCCGCCCCAGGTGCCGCATCCCATCGACAGCGAAAACGGCAGGCCGTTGTCGAAGCTACCGCCGGCGGCGATGCAATGCGCCTGGTTCACGATCACGCGCGCCACCGGCAGCTCGAGCCCCAGGCGCAGCGCCTGCGCGTCATCACGGGTGTGGATCGACACTGAATGCCCACGGCCCTGGTAAGCGTAGATGCGCCGGGTGAGCTCGCAGGCCGCGTCGAAATCGCGCACCCGGTACACCGCAAGCACCGGGGCAAGCTTCTCTCCCGAGAACGGAAACGAAGGGCCGGTCCCGGTCTCCTCGACCATCAGGAAGCGTGTGCCGGAGCCCGTCGCGCGCGCGATGCCCGCGAGTTCGGCAATCCGGATGGCGGATTGCGCGGTCGCGACGCTGCCAAGCTTCCCTCCCGGGAACATCAACGCCTCGAGCTTCGCCTTCTCGCGCGCGTCGAGCATGACGCCTCCCTGCGCCGCCAGTGCCGCGATCATCGCGTCGGCTTGCCGGCGCAATGGATCACGACCGCGTTCTCGGACGAGCAGGAGGTTGCATTGTCGAAAGTCTTGGAGCGCGCAATCTTCACCGCAGCGTCCGCAAGATCTGCGCTCGCGTCGACGATCGACACCACATTGCCCAGACCGACGCCGATGGCGGGCTTGCCGCTCGAATACGCCGCACGGATGTTGGTTTGCGAGCCTGTCGCCGCGATCAGGTCCGCCTGACGCATCAGCTCGCGAGTCGCCTCGCGGGTCACCGGCGCCGGAAGCATCTGCACGAGATCCGCCGGCGCGCCCAGCTTGGCGAGTTCGACGTCGACGAACCGCAGCAGCAGCGCGCAGGTCGAGTACCCCTTGGGCGATGGCGCGAGCACGATCGCGTTGCCGCATTTCAGCGCGTTGACGATCTGGTTGGCGGGGGTCGCGGCGGGGTTGGTCGACGGCGTGATCGCCGCGACGACGCCGACCGGACGCGCGATCTCGATCACGCCTCGCTCCGGGAATTCGGCGATCACGCCGACCGTCTTCACGCCTCGGATATCGCGCAGCAGGCCGAGGGTCTTGCGGTGGTTCTTGACGATCTTGTCGGCGACGTTACCCAGACCCGTGTCGCACACCGACAGCTCGGCGAGCGCGCGGTTGTTCGCCGGCTTCATGATCGCCCAGCCGCCGGCAAGCGCCGCTTCGTCGATGCGCTGCTGCGGCCACAGGGCATACGCCGCCTGCGCTGCGCGCGACCGCAGGATCATGGCCGCAACCATTGCTTCGGCGTCGGTGGCGGGAGCGGAAGCCGCGCCGCTACGCAGTGATTGTCATGCGAGCCATTATCGCGCAGGTGCCATAGATGCCGCAGCAACGGATAGCACATCGCCAGGATCGCGACGATCATCAGCGTCCCGCTCAGACGTTGGCGGAAGAAGACCGTCCAGTCGTTGTGGTAGCTGACCATCGTCTGCATGAACGAGTTCTCGGCGAGCGGGCCGAGGATCGTGCCCAGCACCATCGGCGCGATCGGCAGGCGCAGCTTCTCGAAAGCGTAGCCCAGCACTCCGAAGACCACGATCACCCAGACGTCGGAAACGCTGTTGCGGTTGGCGTACGCGCCGACGATGCAGAACAGGACCACGAACGCCGAGAGGATCCCCTGCGGAATCCGCAGCACCTTGACCACGACGCGGATCCACAGGAAACCGATCAGGCACATCCCGATGACGCTCACGAACAGCGAGGCGAGAATCGTGTACACGACCGCCCTCGATGCCGGATCGGTGAAGAGCTGCGGCCCCGGCTGCACCCCGTGCAGGAGGAATGCCGCGAGGATCACTGCAGTCGCGCCGCTGCCGGGAATGCCGAGCGTCAACAGCGGAATCATGTGCCCGGCCACCGAAGCGGTTGAACCGATCTGTGGCGCGACGATCCCCTCGGGCAGACCGCTGCCGAGGCGCTCGCGCCGCTGGCCGTACTGCTTCTCGACGCCATACGAGATGAAGGAGGTGATCGTGGCCCCCGCACCCGGAACAATGCCGAGCAGCGTTCCGAGCAGGCTGCTGCGCAGGAACGTGCGGCGGATCGACCATAACTCCCGCAGCGACGGGAAAGCGGTCTCGACGCGAACGCCTTGGTCCGCCTCGACGTCGAGCTTCAGCGCGAGCCCCATCCGCTTGAACACCTCGCCGAGGCCGTACATACCCACCAGCACCATGACGTAGGGCACGCCATTCTCCAGCAGCGACGACCCGAAGGTAAACCGGTACGTGCCGTAGATCGGATCACTGCCGACAGTCGCGACCAGCAAGCCGATGAAGAGGCTGATGAACGAGTTGACGAGCGAAGTACCGGCCAGCGCGACCACCGTGGTCAGCCCGAAGAACACTGCCGCGAAATAATCGGGAGGGCCGAAGCTCAATGCGACACGGCTCATCGGAACGGCGAGCATGACCATCACGGCCGACGAGAACAGTCCGCCAGTCAGCGCGGCGACCAGTGCCCAGCCCAAGGCTTTTGCCGGCTGGCCCTTGCGCGCCATCGCATAGCCGTCCCACAGCAGCGGGACATCCATCGGCTCGCCGGGAATGCGGTACAGGATCGCGGTGAAGCATCCGGCGTAGGTCCCCGAGACGTAGATGGCGGTGAGCAGGATGATCGAGGGCTCGATCGGCATCCGGTAAGTGAAGGGAAGCGCCAGCACGACACCCATCACCAGTCCGAGGCCCGGCGTGATCGAGACCGCCATGCCGACGAGGATGCCCACCACCAGGACCGCGAAATCCTGGACCGTGAAGACGTGGGCCAGTCCGATGCCGAGATACTGGAGCGTCTCCATGCACGGCCTCAGTGGATCCCGAGCAGCCTCATCACGGCCGACGAAAAACTCAGGAACGGTCCCCGTCCCAGCGGCAGCGACACATAGACGATCTTCATGAAGACGAAGACGAAGGACAGGCTGCCCGCCAGCGCGATCACGACGGCAGGCACGAGGCGCCGGTAGCCGCCGACGACCATCAAGGCGAGGAGGTAGACGAAGCTCGACGCCAGGAATCCGATCCACTGGAACGCGAAAACGTACACGAACGTGCAAGCCGACGCCGATCCATACGCGGCGCTGCGATTCATCGGGCTCTTCCGGCAAATCCATCTCCGCGATCTGCAGCGGATCCTGCGTGGCGCGCGCCGGTTCCCCCGGAGCAGGCGGCCGACCGCGATGCGGATCACCTGCAAGCCACAGATGGCGACAAGCAGGACCAGAATCATCCGCGGCCACGCATCGGGCCCGATGCGGCCGGGCACGCGCTCGAAGTCGAAGGCGAGCGCGAGCCGGTACAGGTACACCCCCGCCGCGCCGATTAGCGCGTAGGGCGCGATACGTCGCAGCCTGTCGCGCATCGCGTCCATGCGCCCCGGGAGCAACCCGGGGGGCGACGAGACCGTGCCCACGGTCCCGCGGCGGCCTAAGCCGGGTGTGTCGTCGGGATCGCTGCGCTCACGGATTGAGTCCCTTGTGCGCCGACTCGGCTATGATCTTGCGTGCCTTGATGAGCCACGCTTTCAGGTACTCGTTCGCCTTCGCCGAAGGCATGTAGCTGTCGGGGTCGGCGTACTGGTTCTCCAGGTATTTCCGGTATTCGGGTGTCTGCGAGACCTTGTCCAGATCGTCGGAAAGTCGCGTGACGATCGCCGCGTCGGTGCCCGCCTTCACGATGACCGTGCGCATCTGCGGCAGCGCGATGTCGATGCCTTCCTGCCCGGTGACCGGGATCCCCTTGAACGGGCCGACGTCGAGCGGTTTCGGGTAGAACAGCACCACCGGCCGGATCTGTTTGCTGTCGACGTAGGAGCGAACGTCGCCCGTCTGCTCGTAGAGCACGTCCGCGTGATCACCCAGGATCGACGTGTAGCGCTCCCCGGGCTTCCCGTAGGGAACGTTCTCGAAGTGGTAGCCGCGACTGCGGTAGTAATTGATGGTGATGTCGTCGGGGCTGCCGAATCCGCTGGTCGCGACGCGCAGGGTCTTGGTTTTCGCGGCCTCGAGCAGCTGTTTCCAGTTCTTCCAGGGTGCGTCCTGCTTCACGTAGAAACCCGAGGGCTGGAGGATCATGATGCCGAGCGAGACCACCTGGCTCGGGATGAACTTCGGCTTGGGGCTGGCGAAGAGGCCGTAGGTATCGCCAGTCAGAACCAGCAGCGAATAGCCGTCAGCGGCGCCGCTGACGAGCTTGGTGAGGCCCACCTGCCCCGTCGCGCCAGGAACGTTGATCACCGGCAGCGACACGCCCAGCATCGGCTCCATCAGCTTTCCCGCCGTTCGCGCAAGCAGGTCCGCGCCGCCGCCAGGTCCGAAAGGAACGATGAAATCGATCGGGCGCGACGGGTACTTGTCCTGCGCGTTGGCCACTGGCGGCGCAAGAGTGAGTGCCAATGCAAGCATGACAATGCGTGCAGCGAGCGCACGCCCGGACATCCGAGTCATTGCATCCTCCTTCAGAGAGTCGCCGGTCGGCGGCGGTGAGGCGAACGTCGTAGTGTTTCACAGCGGCGCGGGCGCCGCAATCGCGGCCGCGCGTTTTCGAACTCCTGGTTCCAGATTCCGATAGGATGCCGGATGCCGCGCAAGGAAGACAAGATCCCGGCAACGCTGCGCGCGATTGCAGTGATCGAAGCACTCGCGCGCTCGGAGCGCGCTGCCTCGCTGACCGACCTCGCGCGCGACGCGTCGCTGCCCAAACCAACCGTCTACCGGATGCTCGCGATGCTGCAAAGCGCGGGAACCGTCGGGCAAAGACTATGACGACGCCACATCCGGAAACCCGCAAACCGGCTCAGGAACACTCGGTTCCATGGTTCTGGCCATTCGCCGCGGCAATTGAGCTCGGCGCGGAGGGCTTGCAGTTCTTCCAGCACAACCTCGAGTTTCTCACCGGGCGCGCCGATCGACACCAACGCCGGCAACGGTCCGATCAGGCAAATGGTCCACCGGCTGCCGATGAGCGCCTACCGCAACCTGGTGGCAGCGGACGGCGGACGCATGCGCGTTGAGGTCATGCTCGCCGGCTGGAAGAACATGCATCCAGGCGAGCAGTACCTCAGGAAATATATCGACCTCTACGAGCACATCGCGAACAAATGCTACGTCGCACGTAGTGAGCGCATCGAGCGATGGTACGAGAACCCGATCAATCTTCCCGGTCGCTACTACCTGCAAGCCATCGAGGAACTGTTCAAGGCGATTCGCGCCCCCCAGCGCGACTTCGTCGGCCTGGGGCGAAAGCTATCGCTGAAGGAAATCCAGGTCCCGCTCTGCCTGCTCGCCGGCGAGGCATACTTCACCCAACCAATCTTAAAGAACGCAGCCTGAACGAGACCCGGCTTACCCGCTGGCGAGCCGCCCGCGGATTCCCGCCACCGCAGGAAATTCACTTACCCAGCGCGGAAATCTCTCTCAACTAACCGAGCCACCTGTGTCGCTATCAGGAACAATCGGGCAGATTCCCTAAACGGCGTGACGCAACAGCTCGATGCCTTTTGGTGCAAGCCCGCACCCGACCTGCTCAGGCAACTCTCGACAGCCAGAGAAGGCCTGAGCTCCGAACAAGCGCGCCAACGCCTGGATCAACATGGCGCCAATACGCTGAAGGCCCAAAGGCGATCGAATGTGCTCGCGCTCATGCTGGGGCAGTTCAGGAATCCTATCGTTCTCCTGCTCTTGTTTGCCACTGGATTGTCCTTTTTCTTACACGACCCGGTTAACGCGCTCATCATTCTGGCGATTGTCCTCGCCAGTGGCTTTCTCGGATTCTGGCAGGAGTACAGCGCAACCAGCGCCGTGGAAAAGCTGCTCGCCATGGTGCAAATAAAGACGACCGTGCTTCGTGATGGAAGCCCACATGAAATTGCCATTGAGCAGATCGTTCCGGGTGATATCGTCATCCTGAAGGCCGGCGACGTTGTTCCGGGGGACTGCCTGGTTGACGAATGTAAGGACCTCTTTGTCGACGAAGCGACCCTGACCGGGGAAAACTACCCGGCAGAAAAATCGGCCGGCGTGCTCAGCGCGCAGACGGCATTGGGAAAGCGCATCAATGCCTTGTGGATGGGAACGCATGTCGTTAGCGGCAGCGTCAAAGCCATCGTCGTATGCACTGGCAAGCAAACTGAATTCGGCAAGGTCTCCGAACGATTGAAACTTCGGCCGCCGGAAACGGAGTTCGAGCGCGGCGTACGGCGATTTGGGTATTTCCTCATGCAAGTCACGCTGCTGCTGGTGATGAGTATCTTCGCCATCAACCTCTATCTGGCGCGGCCGCTTTTGGAGTCATTGCTCTTCTCGTTGGCACTTGCAGTCGGGCTGACGCCGCAATTGTTGCCAGCGATCATAAGCATCAACCTTTCTCGCGGCGCCAAGCGAATGGCGCAGGCCAAGGTGATCGTCAAGCGGCTCGCTTCGATCGAAAATTTCGGCAGCATGAACGTCATCTGCTCGGACAAGACTGGCACGCTGACCGAAGGGACAGTGCGCCTGCAATCGACGCTGGATTTAGCGGGCGCCCCGAGCGACAAGGTGCTCCTGCACGCCTATATCAATGCGTTTTACGAGACTGGCTTTGCCAATCCGATTGACGACGCGATCCGCACCCATCGCCAGTTCGACCTGTCCGCTTATCGCAAGGTCGACGAGATTCCGTATGACTTTCTGCGCAAGCGACTGAGCATCCTGGTAGACCATGGCGCTAGCCACTTGTTGGTGACCAAAGGCGCAGTGCAAAATGTGCTCGACGCGTGTTCGACGGCGGAAAGGGAGGCAGGAGCCGTCGTCGGTATGGCCCTTGCGCGCGGACAAATCCAGCAGCATCTCGAGGAATTGAGCAGCAAAGGGTTACGCACCCTGGGCATTGCGTACAGGGATATGGGCCCCACGGCGCTCGTGGGGAAAAGCGACGAAACCGGCATGACGTTTCTGGGATTTCTGGTTCTGTTCGATCCGCCCAAGCCGAACATCGTCGAGACTATCGCCAGCCTCAAGGCGCTTGGTGTTTCGCTGAAGATCATCACTGGAGACAATCGCCTGGTGGCGGCAAGTCTGAGCCAGCAAATGGGCTTGCCGGGGACGAAGATTCTGGCCGGCCCTGACCTCCACCAACTGAGCGATGGCGCGCTGCTCAACCAAGTGGGCGACATTGATGTCTTTGCCGAAATCGAGCCGAATCAGAAAGAGCGCATCATTCTTGCCCTCAAGAAGGCGGGAAACGTCGTCGGATATCTGGGAGATGGCATCAACGATGCCTCCGCGCTTCATGCTGCCGATGTCGGCATTTCAGTTGATAGCGCCGTCGATGTGGCCAAAGAAGCGGCAGATATCGTCCTGCTCGACAAGGATCTGGCAGTACTCGTCGACGGCGTGCGCGAGGGAAGGTCGACGTTCGCAAACACGCTGAAATATGTCTTTATGGCCACCAGCGCTAATTTCGGCAACATGTTCAGCATGGCGGCGGCCTCGCTCCTGCTGCCTTTTCTGCCATTGTTGCCGACGCAGATTCTGCTTACCAATCTGATGACCGACTTTCCTGAAATGACCATTGCCACCGATCGTGTCGACGCTGACATGGTCGACCATCCGCGGCGGTGGAGCATCGTGGCAATCCGCAAATTCATGATTACCTTTGGCTTGGTGAGCTCGGTGTTCGATTTCCTCACCTTCGGCGCACTCTTGTTCGTCCTCCATGCCACCCGCGATCAGTTCAGAACCGGTTGGTTTCTCGAGTCCGTTATCTCAGCATCGATCATCGTCTTGGTCATTCGGAGCCGGATGCCTTTCTTCCGGAGCAGGCCGGCGAAGTATCTTGTGCTCGCGACGCTATCGACTATCGTCGCGACGGTCGCGCTGGCCTACACGCCGCTCGGTGAGATCTTGGGATTCGAGCAACTGCCTCGTTCGTTTCTCGTCCTCATAGGCATGATCGTGCTGGTTTACATCGTCTCGGCCGAAGTCGTGAAAAAGGTCTTTTACCAGAAGGTGGAATTCTGACCATTCAGGCAGGATGATCAGCGTCCTTGAAAGGCTGGCAGAATGCTCGAGTGGGACGACATCGGCGGGAACACCTCAGCGCAAAGTCGGCATCTGTTCTTGGTGGCGAAAGTGTAATGCCTGCGTGCCCGTCGGACGCGAGGATCGAGGTATCCGCCTTGGAGCCTGACCGATGACTTCTGCGGTGCCCTGTGTCCTGGCACTCAATGCCGGCTCGTCGAGCATTCGGTTCGCGTTGTATGAGAGCGGCGAAATGGCCCGGCTCCGTCTTGGCGGCAAGATCGATCGCATCGGTTCCGCTGGCACGAAGCTGATCGTCAACAATGCCGATGGCAAGCCCCGGGTCACGCGCCCGCTTGCCGCCTGCGACCATCGCACGGCGAGTGGTGTGTTGCTTGGCTGGCTTGAAGAACAGCCATTCTTCGCATCAATCAAAGCGGCAGGGCACCGCGTGGTGCACGGCATGAAGCATTCCGAACCTGAACGGGTCACATCCGCGCTGCTCACGGAGCTGCGACGTATCACGCCATACGACCCCGACCATTTGCCGCGCGAGATCGAGCTCATCGCGGCGTTGAAGCGGCGGCATCCAAAGCTGCCCCAGGTGGCGTGCTTCGACACCGCGTTTCACCGCACCATGCCGCAGGTCGCGACGTTACTTCCCATTCCGCGACGCTTTGCGGCGAAGGGGGTCCAGCGCTACGGCTTTCACGGCCTTTCGTACGCTTATTTGATGGAGGAGCTCGCTCGGCTCGATCTCGTTGCGACCAAGGGTCGCGTGATCCTTGCGCATCTCGGCAGCGGCGCCAGCATGGCGGCAGTACGCCATGGCAAGAGCATAGACACCAGCATGTCACTCACTCCAACGGCCGGCTTGGTGATGAGCACACGAACAGGAGATCTTGATCCTGGCTTGGTTTATTACCTGGCGCGCACCGAGCACATGACCGTGCCGCAATTTCAGAACATGGTGAACCACAAGGCCGGGCTGCTCGGCATTTCCGAGACCAGCGCCGACATGCGGGACTTGCTCGCCCATGAGGCCGCCGACGGCCACGCGGCGGAAGCCGTGGCGCTATTCTGCTATCAGGCGAAGAAATGGATCGGCTCGTTTGCAGCAGCCTTGGGCGGCCTGGACACGCTCATCTTCGCAGGAGGCATTGGCGAAAATGCCGCCCCAGTGCGCAAGCGCATCTGCGATGGCCTTGGCTTTCTCGGCATCGAAGTCAACCAAAGACGCAATGCAAGGCATTCATCCCTGATTTCGCCGGATGCCGGTCGCGTCAAAGTCCGGGTGATCCGTACCAACGAGGAGCTCATGATCGCGAGATCCGTCAGCCGTCTCCTCGATCTCGGCTCAATGCGGAAAATCTGAACCATGAATGCCAATACATTGACTCCGGACCTGCTTGACAAGCTGGATGCGTACTGGCGCGCGGCCAACTATCTGTCCGTCGGACAGATCTATCTCTACGACAATCCGCTGCTGAAGCGACCGCTGACCCTCGCAGACGTGAAGCACATGCTGCTTGGGCACTGGGGCACCACCCCGGGGCAGAACTTCATCTACGTGCATCTGAATCGGGTCATCAAGAAGTACGACCTCGACATGATCTATGTCTCCGGCCCAGGGCACGGCGGCCCCGCCGTGGTGAGCAATACTTATCTAGAGGGCACTTACAGCGAGATCTATCCCAACATCAGCCAGGACGAGGCCGGCCTGCGCAAACTCTTTGTCCAGTTCTCGTTTCCCGGCGGCATTCCCAGCCACGCGTCGCCCGAATGCCCGGGCTCGATTCATGAAGGCGGCGAGCTGGGCTATTCGCTCAGCCATGCGTTCGGCGCAGTGTTCGACAATCCCGATCTGGTCGTCGCCTGCGTGGTCGGCGACGGCGAGGCGGAAACCGGGCCGCTCGCCACCGCGTGGCATTCCAACAAGTTTCTCGATCCGGCCACCGATGGCGCCGTGCTGCCGATCCTGCATCTCAACGGCTACAAGATCGCCAACCCTACCATCCTCGCCCGTATCAGCCGCGGGGAACTCGAACAGTTGTTCCGCGGCTATGGCTGGACGCCTTATTTCGTCGAAGGTCATGAGCCGGCGCTGATGCACGAGGCCATGGCGACGACGCTCGACGCGGCGGTGGAACAGATCAAAACAATCCAGCAGGACGCACGTCTGCACGGCAACCTGACGCGTCCGCGCTGGCCGCTGATCGTGCTCAATTCGCCCAAAGGATGGACGGGGCCGAAGGTCGTGGATGGCCAGCAGATCGAGGGCACGTTCCGCGCGCATCAGGTTCCAATCGCGGTATCGCCGACGACGCCTCCCGAACATCTACGGGAGCTGGAGGATTGGCTGCGAAGCTACCGGCCGGAGGAACTCTTCGAGAGCGACGGCCGGCTGAAACCAGACTTGGCCGCACTGGCCCCGACGGGCACACGACGTATGGGTGCCAATCCGCACGCCAACGGTGGCGTTCTTCTGCGTGACCTGCGCATGCCGGATTACCGCGATTATGGCGTAGAGGTGGCGTCGCCGGGAGCGTCCGGCATCGGCGACACGCACGTGCTCGGGCGCTTCCTGCGCGACGTCATGAAGCTGAATGGTCCGCGGCGCAATTTCCGCGTCTTCGGCCCCGACGAAACGCTCTCCAACGGTCTGGAAGCGCTCTTTGAAGTGACGCAACGCCAGTGGGATGCCGCGACTGCGTCGAGCGACGAGTTTCTGGCACCCACTGGGCGCGTGATGGAAATGCTGAGCGAGCACCAATGCGAAGGTTGGCTCGAGGGTTACCTGCTCACTGGTCGGCATGGCCTTTTCAACTGTTACGAAGCGTTCATCCACATCGTCGACTCGATGTTCAACCAGCACGCCAAGTGGCTAAAGGTCACGTCGTGCCTGCCATGGCGGCGCAAGATCGCATCGCTAAATTACCTGCTCGCCTCGCATGTCTGGCGTCAGGATCACAACGGATTCACGCACCAGGATCCCGGCTTTATCGACCACGTCGTGAACAAGAAGGCCGAGGTCATCCGTGTTTACCTGCCACCGGATGCCAACTGCCTGCTGTCGGTGATCGACCACTGTCTGCGCAGCCGCCATTACGTCAATGTCGTGATCGCGGGCAAACACCCGGCACCGCAATGGCTGACGATGGACGCCGCCGTCAAGCACTGCACCGAAGGCATCGGCATCTGGCAGTGGGCCAGCAACGACCAGGACGCAGCACCCGACGTGGTCATGGCGTGCTGTGGCGACGTGCCCACGCTGGAGACGCTGGCGGCAGTCTCCATCCTGCGCAAGCATCTGCCGGATCTCAGAATCCGCGTCGTTAACGTGGTCGACCTGATGCGACTGGAGCCGAAAAGCGAGCACCCGCATGGGTTAAGTGACGTGAATTTCGACGATCTCTTCACCAAGGACAAGCCGGTCATCTTCGCATTCCATGCCTACCCGTGGTTGATTCATCGGCTTACCTATCGTCGCACCAATCACGACAACATCCACGTCCGCGGCTACAAGGAAGAGGGCACCATCACCACGCCCTTTGACATGACGGTGCTCAATGATCTGGACCGCTTTCATCTCGTGACGGACGTCATCGATCGCGTGCCGCGCACGGGCGAAAAGGGCATTTATCTCAAGCAGCAACTCAAGGACAAACTGATCGAGCACAAGCAATACATCGCCACGTACGGCCTGGACCTGCCGGAAATCCGGAATTGGGAATGGCGCGGCAGCAAGTAATCGGCATGGCAGCGTGGCGGGTGGGACGTATCCACTGACCGGTTGATTCCAGTTGCGGAGGTGCGACCGGCCCCGCCGCGGTCGCATTGCCAGGATTGGGTGATTGAATCAGTGCTTGCGCCATAACATGCTGCATGAGCGGCTCTGAGTATGGATCAGCTCATGTACTCGTCGCCATTGATGGAAAACGTCGCCCCGGTAACGAACCCCGCCTCGTCCCGGCACAGAAATATCACGGCGCGTGAAACATCGCCAGGAGCGCCGAGACGCCCGACAGGAATGCCGGCAATGACCGTCTTGAGCACGTCAGGGGAAACAGCGCTCACCATGTCCGCGCTGGCGTGCCACTTCAATCAAGTGACGCATCAGCAGATGGCCGAGGCCCCTGCCCTGCCATTTGTCGCTGACGGCAACCGCACATTCACAGCTGGCACCATCGTCGCTGATGCAAAAGCGACTAACGCCAATCTCTCTTTTCTCACCTGCCTCATGGCGCAGCGCTACGAATGCCATGTCGCGTCGGTAATCGATGTCGGTGAGCCGCCTGATCATATCGTCACTCGGATTGATCTGACCGAGAAATCGATATTCCTTCGACTCGGGAGACAGGCGTTCAATGAACGCGCGCTCGATACCGGCATCTTCCTTGCCAATCGGGCGGATCAGCACGCGAGTACCGTCACGCAGTGTCTCGTGCCAGTGCGCCATCGGATCGAAATCGGCGATTGCCTCATTGCCCGGTTTAGAAAGCCAGGTTACCACGCTTGGTGGCGCCGCACTGACAATAAGAGCCATCGCGTTCTCCTTTTTGACGGGGCGCGACGAGTATGCGCAATCGAGGCCGAGTTCTCTTTGACCGAGGTCAAGCAGTCTGTTCGTTGCTCGAGGAGTCGAGGCACGTGCGAACTTGGCTGAAAGCTGCTGGCCAGGAGCGGCGCCTCACGCCAGCGAGGTGAAGTCCTGCGTAGACAGCGAGACGTGCGTCCCACCATTGGACGCCGCATCGCGATGCGCATGGGTATCGCCGCCCTTCGCAATTTCGCTGCACGCCAATTCCTTCAGCAGCTTGCCGGTGCGATACTCGACTTGTGTGTGTGGACGCGGCGGTCAGGGTGCGCGCGCCACACGAACGTGCGCAATCACTTGGCGCCGGAGGCCGCTCGCCGGCGAGCGGGTCAGACGAGTTGCAGTTCCAGCGGGGACGACCCGGGGAACACGCGCTGGATCCGGGCCTCGCCGAGCCCCCACTGCCTGCGGAAGATTCCGCCCAGCAGGTCGCGATAGCCAGTGAGGACCGGATAGTCCCGATCCTGATTGAGGGTCTCCGACGACACGGCGACCTGCTCGCCCACGATGCGCCCGCCGCGCACGCTGCCGCCGAGAATCCAGTACACGGTGCCGTGTCCGTGATCCGTGCCGCGGTTGCCGTTTTCGCGAAACGTGCGGCCGAACTCACTCAGGACAATGACGGTCGTGTCACGCCACGCGGGGCCCGTTGCGCGCGCCATCGCCGCGAGCCCTTCGCCCAGTGCGCCGAGCTTGCCCGCGAGCTGGCCGGTAGCCCCGTTCCCGCCCACCTCGTTGACGTGGGTGTCCCAACCACCGATGTCGATGAAGCCGACGTTGAAACTGTCACGCATCAGGCTCCCGACCCGCGCCGCCACGGTGACAAAGCTGCGCGGATCGGCTGCGCCTCGGCTCGCCGCCACCATCTCGGCCTCCGGATCGGATGCCTGCAGGTCGCGCATCACCTCGCCGCGCGCCGCGAAGCCTTCGCGCACCGCGTCGCCCTGCGGCATGCCATGCCACATGTCTTCGAGCAACGCCTGCTGCGTTGCCGAGGGGCCGCGTGCAACGCCGCGCGGGCGCGGGCCTGCCACGGCTTCGTTGGGGACGCGCTGCGGACCGCGCATCGACAGCGGCACCTGCGCAGTGAACGCCATCGGCTTCGCCGTGGCGCCGATCTCGCCGACCAGGCGGTTCAGAAAACCGTCGTTGTAGTCGTGCGTGTTCGGGCCCTGGCCGAGCTCGATGTGATCCTGCGTCTCGAAATGGCTGCGAGTCATGTCGCTAGTGCCCGCAAAGGGAACGAACGCAAGCTGCCGGCTCTGCCACAGCGGCAGCATGCTCGCGCGGAGCGCGGGGTGGAGCGCCCAGTCGGCGTCGAGCGCGATCGCGGCGTCCGCTCCGCTTCCGGGACGGGGCACCGCGAGCCGCGGGCGCGACGCATAGTAAAAATCGCTGCGGTACGGAACCAGCACGTTGGCAGCGTCGTAGGCGCCGCGCAGGAAGACGAGGACGAACTTCGGCTGGCCCGGCGGCGCGGACGCTGCCCAGATGCGGCCCATTGGCAGGGCGAGGGCGGCGCCGGCGGTGGCCTGGAGGAACTGGCGGCGTTGGCGTTGCATGGCATCCTCCCCGAGTTCGGAATCGTTCAGAAATTCATGAATTCCGGCGACGACAGCCACAGGGTGTTCCACGTCACCCGATCACCGGCCTGGGCGAGCGAGCGCCGCGTATCGGCGCCGAGCTGCGGCGCGCTCGTGCGATAGACGGCACTCTGCGCGAGCGCCGGGGCCTCTTCGCGCGGGCCGCTGCGGGCCCCAAGCTGGCGGGCGACGTCGAAACGCGCAGTGAGCTGCCCCGGCCCGTTCCAGGCCGTGGCCTGCGTCGGATAGCCGTCGGGTGTCTGGCGCCCGTAGAGGGGTTCGCCGAGATGCGCGAGCATCGCCATCAACGGCCGCGTCGTCGCGATGACGGGTGCGTCATCGCGCACGCGTACGCTCGACAGTACATAGCGCATCGGATCCTTGAACTGCGGCTCGGCGAGGCTCGCTGCGAACTGCGCGCTGGTGAACATCGTGCGCAGCACCGCGGCGATGTCTCCGTCGCTGCGAGTCCAAGTCGCCACCATCGCATTCACCATCGCTGGCGGAGGAGTGTCACTGACAAAGTACTGCGCGAGCTCAAGGCTCACATGACGCGCCGTCGCCGGGTGATCCGCGAGCAGCGTGATCGCCTGCTCGATCTCGCCGATCCCCTGGCCTTCGAGCGTCGTCCCGAGCACCACCTTGGGCTCGCCATCGTGCCGGACCGGGTTGAACACGACGAGCCCGCTGCGCCACAGATCGGCGCGCAGCGCAGGGCGCACGCGGATCGGACGGTCGGCGAGGTCGACGCCGAGCCCCGTGAGCACGCGCGCGAGATTCGCCACGTCCGCCTGGGTGTAGCCGCTGCCGACGCCGAGCGTGTGCAGCTCCATCACTTCGCGCGCATAGTTTTCGTTGATGTGGCCGCGCGCGTTCTGCGCGTTGTTGAGATACACGAGCATCTGCGGCGAGAACATCGTCGCCCGCAGGAGATCGCGGAAGTGTCCGAGGGCATGGGGCTCGATCACTCGCGCCATGTAGTCACCCATCATCGGACCTACGACCACGCCGCGATAGACGTTGAAATGATTCGCCCAGAACCAGTCCAGGCGTTGCTGCAGTTGATCGGGCGAATACAGCGCGAGCAGGAGTTGCCGGTCCATCGCCTGCTCGGTGAGCGCCCGGGCAGATTTCGCAATCGCCTTGCGGGTAGCCTCTGCCGCGGCAGCGTCGCCGGTCCCGCGTCATGCGCGCGCGCTCGCGCATGGCGCGGCGCTCGCGAACGAGCGGCGAAATCAGCGCCTCGAGCGGCTCGTTGACGTCGAGGGCGGCGATTCGCTGGGCGACCTCAGTTGGCAGGCCCGTTGGCAGGCCCGGTGGCAGCCCCGTCGACGCTCCGGGACCCGCCTGCGGGTGGAGCTGCGCGTCGAGAAACCGCGACGCTCCAACGCTCTGCAATTGCGCGAGCTCCGTGGCATCGGCGCCCCAGCCGATGCGATCCAGGAACGCGACCGGATGAGCGCGTGCGGCCGCGTCGAGCGCCGCATCGACCGCGCCCCCGCGTCGCGGGCTTTCCGCGACCAAGGCAAGTGTCGCGCCGCCGGCGGGCGCAGCGACGAAGACGCGACCGGGCGGGCCGGCAGCGCGCAGGCGGCGAGCAGCAGCGTTACGAGCGCGAGGGGCGCAGCACGGGCCATGCGCGGCAACAGGTGCGCCAGCAGGCGCGGAGGCAGGTCGGGGGATGGCTCGGTACGTCGCATGAGCGTCTCAACGGTCTGCGCCCCGCTGCCGGAGGACATGCGCCGCCCCATGGCGTTGTAAGCAATTGCGTCGCGGCGTCGCACAAATCCAGTGCCCGCGTCGCGCGCGTTTCATCGCCGTGGAGTCGAGCTAGCAGTTCGTTGAAATTATCAACAATTTGAGAACGCGTATTTGGCTTACGACGAGATTTTCGAGATGAGAGAGGCGCAGCCTTCGAGTTGTCTTGGGTATTGCGGTCCACTTTTGCGTTTCGCATCGCTATTCGCTTGCGAACTGCAACTACGGACGTCCGTCTCCCGTCTATCCACCCCCGGCCATGGTTGCCTGCACCTCGAACAGCTTCGGCAACCGGCGCAAATCGACCGCCAGCATCGACAGCGCGAACACGTCGCCGACCTTCGCCAGACCGCGCAGCTTGACCTGACGGATCGTTGCGCCATGTTGCTTGCCATCACCGAACAACGTCTCGATCAGCTTGCGCGTCACTTGACTGACCCAATAGCCATCGTGCCGCGTCGTACGGCCGTCGATCCGACTCTTCGCGCTTCGCCGTCTTGCCGGTCTTGGTGTCGTACTCATAGGTGTTCTGCGCCACATGGGCGTGACGTTGCGCTCGCGGCAGCCGTTGACGAAGTCTTCGGTGTCGTAGTTCTTTTCCGCACCCACCGTCTTACGTTACTCACCCGGAAGAGCGGCCAACATGTCCAGGGCCGCCTCGCGCTCCGCAGGCCGTTGCCCTGCGTCAGGCGCGTGTCCACCGCCAGCTTGCTGCGGTTATCCAGCAGCACTGCCCCAACGAGGGCAGTGCCCTCGGCTTTCTTCGACTTGGTGAACAACTGCGAATCAGGATCGCTGGTGCTCGACGTGCGTCTCGTTGCTGCGCTTTCTGGTGCTTGAAATCCACTTCCGGATTGCTTCTTGCTACCGGTCTTGTCGGTGGCGGACCGTCCTTCGGCACGAAGCTCCTGATCGAGGCCCACGCACGGATCAGGTGCCGTCCACGCTGAAATGCTCGACAGAAAGCAGCTTGGCTTCTTCCACTTGTTGCATCACGCGTCCGAACAACGTCTTGATCGCGTCGTGATCGATCAACCGGTCGCGATTCTGCGTGTAGGCTGCTGTGATCCCACGCCGCATTTTCCATGCCCAGTCCCACGAACCAGCGGAACAACATGTTGTAACCCAATTGCTCGCACAGCAGCCGTTCGCTGCGGATCCCGTACAGGGCTTGCAGCACCAGTCCGCGCAGCAACCATTTTGGGGCACCGAGTAGCGACCACGCTCTCTCGTACATCGACTCGAACAGGCGGTCCATGTCGCGCAGCGCCGTGTTGAGAATCTCTCGAATCGCCCTCAGCGGATGCTCCGTCGCCACGCAATCCGAGGTCTTCCTCACGATGAACAAACCTTCCTGGGTTACGTCCGCTCCACGCTTCGTGCTCACCGCCCCGGTTCTATACAACCCACTGCTCAACTCATTCCGCCTCGAATCCGTCGACAGAATCCGGCGATAAATTCAACGAACTGCTAGCGTACCTTTTGGTACATAAGGCGCCTGGACCGACGCCGAAAAGTAGCAGCTCCGCGGCGGGAGGATTCATCGACTTCGCGATGCATCGGTCAGAACGTGCACCCAGGAGGCACCGGTCCGACACGTTGCAGCGCGATGTGCCTGAATTGCCTGCGCTGCTTCCCGCGGTGAAGTTGAAATGCAGCGTCGCGACCGTGCAACTCGAGAACGTCACCGTCGCGCTGCCCACCGACGCTGTCGTCGGCGCGGGATTGGACACCGCATCGAAGACCCCGCCCGTCGTCTGGTAGAGCCCCAAGTTGACAGTCCGGGTCCCTGGAACGTACGCTGCCTGCGCGGTGAACCAGCGCTGACCCGACGCGTCGGTCGCACCGCCCGCGGGAGCGTAGGTGTACCAGGTGACGAAGAGCACCGGCGACAACGGATTCATTTCGAACAGGAACCCTTGTCCCGAAGTCGCCGGGTCGTACCAGTTTCCAGACAGGCGAAGTCGGGATTCGTCGGCGGCTGCCCGCTCTCCACACAGGTCACGTTCTGCGTAATGCGGGACAGCGCGATCGACCCGCTGCGACCGCTCCCGTCGGTGAACGTGTAATCGAGCGTGCCGGTCGTGCAGGTCGTGAAGCTCAGGGTTCCGGTACCGACCGCCGTCGCGGTGGTGACCGGCGGCCCGTCGAACGAGCCGCCAACGTTCTGATAGATCGTGATCGGAACATTCGCGGCGCCAGACTTCGCATCGCCGTTGAACGTGTACCAGCGCTCATGATCGGCGCCTCCGGCGGGGCCGGCGCGAAGGTGAACCACGCGCCCGCGACGAGTGCGGTGTCGGGTGCGACGAAGCTCGGGAAGAATTCGACTTCGACGCCCTGCCCGCTCGTCGCTGGTTCGTACCAGGATCCGGTGAAGCCGTGCTGATTCAGGTCGGGACCGGCAGGCGCGACACCATCCGATTGCGCGATATACGCGGCGATGTCAGCGAGATCAGTGGGATTGTTGCCCAGCGTCGCGAGATACTTGATTTTCATACCGGGAACAGTCTGAATGGCACTCAGTAGGACAGCGGGCGTGGATCCCCTCGCGGCGAATGGATCCGAGCCTGGGTCATACATATGGCACATGTCGCACTGGTAGGTCGTATGGTAGAGGGTGTTGCCCCGGGCCGCGTCACCTGCGGCCTCCGCGAACTGCGGCAGAAAAGCGGTGATCAATGCGCCAGCGACGCCGAGGACGCGTGCATTCATGTTCATCTTATCTCCAGTTGAACATCGCGCCTACTCTGTACGCAGCATACGACCACTGCGTACCAATCGCACGCAAAATACGCGTCGATTTGCATCGCGTCAACCACAGGTCGGCCGGTGGTAGTCGCGCTCCCGTCGGGACGAATCATGCACGACATCATGGCGATCGAAGCGCACGCGACCTGGTGAGCCAAGCAACGCTGCTCATCCGCGTGCGGAAACGTGCTCCACCCAGAGGAGAAACATTCCGGCAAAAGCGTCCGGGTGCTCGATCTCGAACTCATCCCAGTGCGCGAGATCGGTCATTGCCGGATCGTCGGTGAAGCGAGACGCATAGTCGCCCAGGGTTGTCGGCATTGCAGCCACTGCGGCAACGCGCACCTCTGCGCCCTCGAGTAGCGCCTGCACCTGCGGCAACGTATAGCGGTGCTCCTCGACGCGGAACAGGAAATCCCTGCACTCGCTCGTCGCACGGAAGTCGCGCAGCGCCGTGTTGAGAATCTCTCGAATCGCCCGCAGCGGATGCTCCGCCGGCACCTAATCCGAGGTCTTCCTCACGATGAACAAACCTTCCTGGGTTACGTCCGCTCCACGCTTCGTGCTCACCGCCTCGGTTCTATACAACCCACTGCTCAACGCATTCCGCCTCGATTCCGTCGACCGAATCCGGCGATAAATTCAACGAACTGCTAGTCGTTGTCCCGTGCCCGCGCTTCGGCTAAAATGCACCGCTTGTTCGCAGGCGCGTAGCTCAGCTGGTTAGAGCACCACCTTGACATGGTGGGGGTCGTTGGTTCGAGTCCAATCGCGCCTACCAAAAAATTGCAACCCCGTGCAGCCGCCGTGCAGGCACCGCCCGCGCGGGGTCTAGGCGTGGCACCAGCGGCGGATGATCTCGCTGTAGGCATCCACCGCCTGCCCGATTCGATCCGTCACGCAGTACTCGTCGGTCTGGTGCGCCATCTGCGGCTCGCCGGGGCCCAGGATCACCGTGGGCGGATTGCCGTAGGCCGGGCGGAGCGCCGCGGCGTCGGTGAAATACGACACCGTGCGCGGCTCCGGCGTCACGCCGAGGATCGGCGCCATGGTCTCGAACACCGTCACCACCCACGGATCCGCCGGGTCGGTGTAGACACTGTCGACATCGAGGATGGATTCGAGCTCGACGCCGGGCCCCAGCAGATCGGCAAGACGCGTGCGCAGTGCCTGGTGGTTCTGGCCCGCAACGGTACGAATGTCGATGCCGATTCGCGCTTCGTCAGGGACCGAGTTGATGTTGAGGCCGCCGGTAATCGTCCCGACGTTGAGCGTCGGCCGCCCGAGCAGCGCGTGCGGCGCGACGCCGAAATCGAAATGCTCGAGCTTCGCCACGGCTCGGGCGGCCTTGTAAACGGCGTTTTCGCCACGCTCGGGCATCGAGCCATGCGCGGTCACACCGCGCGTGCGCGCGTTGAGCCAATAAGCGCCCTTGTGCCCGACCAGCGGATAGTTCGCGGTGGGCTCCGCCACCAGGATGGCGCCCGCCCTGCCCAGCGCGCCGGTCGAGCGGGCGAGGTGGAAGGCTCCCTCGCAGCCCGTTTCCTCGCCGCCGGTGATCACCAGCTCGAGTCCGGGCGTTCCGGCGAGCTTGTCGCGAAACCCGAGCGCTGCCGTGACCAGCGCCGCGACGCCGCTCTTCATGTCGCTCGCGCCGCGGCCGTACAGCCGGCCCGCATCGGTCTCTCCGGCGAACGGGTCCTTGCGCCAGGCGACGGCCCCCAGCGGCACCGTATCGATATGGCCGGTCATGCACAGCGGCGGCTTGTCCGCGACGCCACCCAACGACGCAACCACGCTGGTGCGCCGTTCCCCGTAAGGATGATAGGAAACCCGGAAGCCGGCGTCGGCGAGCAGGTCGCCGACGTAGCGCGCACAGGCGGTCTCATCGCCGGGCGGATTGATGGTGTCGAAGCGAAGGAGCTTCCGCGTCAGTTCGAATGCATCAACAGCGCCGGTCATGTGGGCCTCCTGCAACCAAGTCGTCAGCCGAAATAGGCTTGACGGACTTCTTCGTTGTCGCGCAGCTCCGCGGCGCTCCCCTCGGCCACGACGCGCCCCTGCGACAGCACGTAGCCACGGTGGGCGATGGCGAGCGTCTGCCGTGCATTCTGCTCGACCAGCAGCACGCTCACCCCAAGCTCGTTGATGTGCCGGATGACGTCGAAATTCTGGGTGACGAACAGCGGCGAAAGGCCGAGCGACGGCTCGTCGATCAACAGCATCCTGGGCGCCGCCATCATGCCGCGGCCAATCGACAGCATCGCCTGCTCGCCGCCCGACATGGTTCCGGCAAGCTGCTGCACGCGCTCCTCGAGCCGCGGAAAGATGCGATAGACATTGTCGAGGCGGCTGCGGATTTGCTCCGGGTCCGGTTCCTGATATGCACCGAGCCGCAAATTCTCCTCGATCGTCAGCTTGGGAAATATCCTGCGGCCCTCCGGAATGCAGGCGATGCCAAGGCCGATGACACGATGCGTCGGGAGCCGCGCGATGTCCGTTCCTTCGAACAGGATTCGCCCCTGCCGAGGCGGCGTCAGGCCCAGGATCGAGCGGATCAGCGTCGTCTTGCCGGATCCGTTCGAACCGAGGATGCAGGTGATCTCGCGGGCCCGTGCGACGACGTTCACGTCCATCAGCACGTCGGCCCCGTCGTAGGCGGTGAACACATGCTCGATCGCCAAGGCGTCCGCCATCGCGCTCACGCCTGCCCGAGGTAGGCTTCCTGCACGCGCGCGTCCTCGGCGACGGCCCGGAATGCCCCTTCGGCGATCTTCTCGCCGTAATTCAGCACCACGCAGCGCTCGGTGATGCGCTCGATCACGTTCATCTCGTGCTCGATGATGATGATTGTCAATGCGTCGCTCTTCCCGCGGACCTGCAGGATGTCATCCATCAGCTCGCGCGTTTCCGCATGGGTCATTCCCGCCGACGGCTCGTCGAGGAGCAGCAGCCGGGGAACGTTCACCAGCGCACGGCAGATCTCGACCCGCCGGCGATCGATCATGTTGAGCGCCCCCGCCGCATCGAACAACCGCTCGCCGAGACGCCGGCTGAACGTCGTCGCCAAAGTGCGCGCCTGCTCGACGCACTGCTCGAACTGACGGCGCAGCGCACCGCGCCGAAAGACGTTGAACCAGACACCGTGATCGAGCCGCAAG
This sequence comes from uncultured beta proteobacterium, assembly GCA_963701885.1. Taxonomy (GTDB): domain Bacteria; phylum Pseudomonadota; class Gammaproteobacteria; order Burkholderiales; family Casimicrobiaceae; genus VBCG01. The sequence continues at coordinate 139,109 of CAVPBR010000012.1, read as the reverse complement.
TGATTGCCGATCATGATGTTGTCGAACACTGTCAACGGCAGGCATAGCCGCGAGCGCTGGAAAGTGCGCGCGATGCCCGCACGGCAGATCGCCTGCGGCGGCAGCCGGGTGATGTCGCGCGCTTCGAATGCGATGCTTCCGGCGCTCGCTTTGTAGAGGCCAGTCACCGCGTTGAAGAACGTCGTCTTGCCCGAGCCGTTCGGTCCGATCAGGCCCAGGATCTCACCGCGCGTCACCGTAAGCTCCAGAGCGTCGAGCGCGGTAAGGCCGCCGAACTTCACCGTCAACCCGTGACAGCCCAGGAGTGCCGCGCTCACCGGATTGCGCCCGGAAAGTAGTTGCGCACCCGCCGCGGCAGCAGGCCTTCAGGCCGGAACAGCAGGATCAGGATCACCAGGAGACCGTACAGCAGGAAGCGGTATTCCTGGATGAATTGCAGCTTCTGCGGAACCATGATGATGATCGCGGCGGCCGGAACGATGCCCAGCGGATTGCCGATCCCGCCCAGGATCAGGATCGACACCATGATCAGCGAATCGCCAAAGGTGAAGTTGTTGGGGGCGATGAAGCCCTGCATCATTGCGTAGACCGCGCCCGCAATCCCGCACAGGATGTTGCCGAAGGTGAACGCGATGATTTTCCAGCGCGCGATGCCGACGCCGAAGGTTGCCGCTGCGGTCTCGTCGAGCCGCACTGCGTCGAAGTTCAATCCGATCCAGGAGCGCTCGATGCGGCGGACGAACATGAACGCCAGCGCCGCGAGCGCAACGCTCAGCACCAGGTAATTCATGTAGAACGAGATCGTGACACCCTTGATGACGACATCGTGGTTGAAGACCCATCCGAAGAGGTTGATGCCGGGCAGCTTGAGGCCCTGCGGCCCCCCCAGCGCGTTGTTCACTTCGAGAAAGGTGCTGAACAGGATGCCGAAGGCGATCGTGATCAGCGCGGCGTAGTAGCCGTGGGTACGCAATACCGGCAGGATCAGCAGCGAGCCGACAAGCGCAGCGATCACCCCACCGGCGACGAGAACCAGCGCCTGCGGCATGCCAGGCATGGCCGCGAGTACCGCCGCGGTGTAGGCGCCGGTGCCGAAGAACGACGCACCCGCGAAGTTGACAATCCCGCAATAGCCCGCCTGGATATTGAGGCCGAGGCACGCGACGACGAACAGCAGCACGGTGCACAGCATGAGCAGCGGATACGGCTGGTCGTAGAAAGATCCGCCACCACCACTGCCGCTGCCGCGACCAGCACTCTGCCGAGCCGCGGGCACGCCGCCAGCGCGCGTTCCCAGCGTCCGATGACGCGCCCGCGATGCGCGATGAACACCGCGGCCACCGCGAACACGATCAGTCCCATCACCAGCCAGACGTTCTCGGCGTAAGAAAGAGCCACACGAACGCCGCCGGCGCGGCGATGCCCACCGCGACGATGATCGGCTGCCTGGCCCCCGGCGCTGCGCGCGAGCTCACTGAACAGCCCCAGCACTGGCGGCGCTCATACGCGCTCGCTCAGCTTCTCCGCAATGAGACCCGTCGGCTTCCACGTCATCAGCAGGATGACCACGGCGAACGCAAAGACGTTGCTGTAGGCACTGGAGAACGGCAGCGCGACCGAGCCGACGGCCTGCAGCGCGGCGAACAGGAAGCCGCCGATGATCGCGCCATAGATGCTGCCCAGGCCACCGACGACCGCGGCACTGAAACCGATGACGCCAAGCAGCAGGCCGATGTCGAAGTTGACCTCGTTGTAATAGAGACCGTAGACCACCCCTGCAACGCCTGCCAGGGCCGACCCGATGGCAAACGTGACCAACACCACGCGCTCGAAGTCGATGCCCATGACGCGCGCGGTCTCGCCATCCTGCGCCACCGCGCGAATCGCGAGTCCGAACCGGGTCCGCGTCACCACCAGATTCACGAGAACGATGGTCGCGACCCCGGCGATGAGCAGGATCGAGCTGTCGAGGCGCAGCGTGAAATTGCCGATGTTCACCGCGCCCGCTGGCAGGAGCCGCGGAAACGGTTGCGGATTCGAGCCGCCGGGATAGAACAGGCGCACCAGCTCACGCAGCACCGAGCCCAGCATCAGCGTGATCAGCAGCGTATTGAACGGGGGTGCATTGCGCAGCGGCAGAATCATGTAGCGCGCGATCAGCGCGCCGAGCAGCGCCATGGCGAAGCCCGCAACGCAGGCCACGATGATCACGACCAGCGCCGCCGCGTGGACGCCCAGGGCGTGGAGCCCGAGGAAGGTTGCGAGGCCCGCGAAAGCACCCGCCATCACCACGTCGCCGTGCGCGAACTGGATGACGTCCAGGACCCCGAAGAACAGCGTGAATCCCACGGCCACCATCGCGTAGATCACGCCCAGCATCAGGCCGTTGAAGACGTATTGCGCAAGCACCCCAGGATCCATGACGCGCTACGCCTCGTCCAGGACAGCGGGAGGGCACGCCGGCGCGGGTACCGGCGTGCGTCGTACGGTTCGCTGCCGCGGTGCTATTTCTCGCCGGCGAGCTTGCGGGTGCCCTTGGCGTAGTCGCTGTCCTGCCACACCACCCATTTGCCGTCCTGCACGACATACGCGGTGACGATCGGGACGATGTTCTGGCCGTGGGCGTCGAAGGTGACGGGACCGACGATCGACGGATGGTCCTTCGTCTTCGCCAGCTCCTCGGTGACCGCCTTCCGGTTCGGCCCGACCTTTTCGATGGCGTCCATGATCAGGTTGGCGGCGACGAAGGCGTAAGCGCCGTAGGCCTCGGGTGGCTCTGAATACTTCTGCGCGGCGTATTGCGTGAGGAAGAGCTTGCCTCCCGGGAGCTGGTCGATCGGGGCCCCGTCGATGAATGCGATCGTGCCTTCGGCAAGCGGCCCCAGCGCCTGGATGTACGAATCCGAGACGATGCCCGAGGTGCCTTCGAATTGCGACTTGATTCCGAGCTTGTCCATCTGGCTGCGGATGCGCACGCCGATCGGCGTCAGGCCGCCGAAATACACGACCTGCGGATTAAGTTCCTTCACCTTGGTGAGGATGGCGGTGAAGTCCTGCTGATCCGCACCGACGCCGAAATCGGCAAGGATCTTGCCGCCATCCTGGGTCAGGAACTTGGTGAAGTACTCGTCGTGCCCTTTTCCGTAATCGGTCGTGTCGTGGATGATCACCCAGGTCTTGTATCCGAGCCCCGACACCAGCTTCGCGTTGACCTCGTTCTGATTGATCATCGTACCGTTGACCCGGTGGATCTCCGGATAGTCGTTGCCGTAAGTGATCGCCGGCAGCACGGCGCCCCAGACGATCACCGGCAACCCGAACTTGTGGTACGTATCTACCGTGGCGATCGCCACAGCGGAGCAGTAGTGGGTGACGCCGGCGATGATGCTGTTGTCCGCACCCGCCTTGGTGGCGACCTGCACGCCGATGTCGGGCTTGCATTGATCGTCGAGCTTCACCAGCTCGTAGTTGTACTTCGCCTTGGGATCGGCGTCGCGCAAGTGCACGGCGAGGTCGGTGGAATTGCGTCCGCCCAGCCCCAGCGCAGAATTGCCGCCGGTCAACGGCCCGATGAACACGATCTTGACCGTTTCTTTCGCCTGCGCGGTGAGCGCGAAAGTCGCGGCCAGACCCGAAAGCAGCACTGCGAAGACATTCCCCAGGAATCGATTCATGAGCGTTCTTCCCTTTCTTGGCTGATGCGTCCGGAGGCCCTGCGGCCCGTGCGCGCTCGCAAGGCTCCCGTCTCCGGGATGGAGCCCGGGTTACCTCTCCGGCCGGCGCAATTGTATCGCCGCGTGCGGGATTCGGTCGCGGGCGATGTCCGGGGCACCGCCGGGCTCGCGCCGCTGGCCCTTCCCGGCGCTGCGGGCGTAAAATGACGCGGCGGTGGAGGCTGCAACGCTCGCGCCGGCGGTCAGTTCCGTCCCGATCACACGTGCGGCTCCGCCGCACTTTTCGTTTTTGAGGTCAGACCCCACTATCCGGATGGATGGATAAATGGGGTCTGACCCTGATTTGCGGAAAATGGAGATGTAGCGATGCCCGACATCCGATTGCCCGACGGCGCGGTCAAGCACTTCGACGCGCCGCTGACGGTCGCCGCGCTCGCAGCGACGATCGGGCCCGGCCTCGCCAAGGCCGCGCTGGCCGGCAAGGTCGACGGCAAGCTGGTGGATACGTCGCACCTGATCGACAGCGATGCCGAAGTGTCGATCGTCACCGAGCGCGACGCCGAGGGCCTCGAGATCATCCGCCACTCGACCGCGCACCTCCTCGCCTACGCAGTCAAGTCGCTCTTCCCGGAGGCTCAGGTCACGATCGGCCCGGTGATCGAGGATGGCTTCTACTACGACTTCTCGTATCGGCGCCCCTTCACCCCGGACGACATCGCGGCGATCGAGAAGAAAATGGCCGAGCTCGCGAAGCAAGACGAGCCGGTGACACGATCGCTCGCCGCACGCGACGACGCGGTCCGCTTTTTCGAGTCGATCGGCGAGCATTACAAAGCGGCGATCATCGCTTCGATCCCTTCGAGCGACCCGATCTCGCTCTACACCGAAGGCGCGTTCACCGACCTGTGCCGCGGTCCGCACGTCCCGTCGACCGGCCGGCTCAAGGTGTTCAAGCTGACGAAATTGGCGGGAGCCTACTGGCGCGGCGATTCGAAGAACGAGATGCTGCAGCGGATATACGGTACCGCGTGGACCAAGAAGGAGGACCAGGACGCGTATCTGCACCGGATCGAGGAAGCCGAAAAGCGCGACCATCGCAAGCTCGGCCGCCAGCTCGATCTCTTTCACCTGCAGGACGAGGCGCCGGGCATGGTGTTCTGGCATCCGAAAGGCTGGGCGATCTGGCAGCAGGTCGAGCAGTACATGCGCGGCGTGTATCGCGACAACGGCTACCTCGAGGTGCGCTGCCCGCAGATCCTCAATCGCTCGCTGTGGGAAAAGTCGGGTCACTGGCAGAACTTCCGCGAGAACATGTTCACGACGGAATCGGAGAAACACGATTTCGCGATCAAGCCGATGAACTGCCCGGGCCACGTGCTGATCTTCAACTCAGACCTTCGCAGCTACCGCGACCTCCCGCTGCGCTACGGCGAGTTCGGTGCCTGCCACCGCAACGAGCCCTCGGGGGCGCTGCATGGGATCATGCGCGTGCGCGGCTTCACGCAGGACGACGGCCACATCTTCTGCAGCGAGGAGCAGATCGAGCCCGAGGTGACGGCCTTCAACCGGCTCGCGCTCGATGTCTATCGCGACTTCGGCTTCAACGAGGTGACGATCAAGCTCGCATTGCGGCCCGACCAGCGACTGGGCGACGACGCGAGCTGGGACCGCGCCGAACACGCATTGCGCGAGGCGCTGCGCGCCTGCGGGGTCGAATGGACGGAACTGCGCGGCGAAGGCGCCTTCTACGGCCCGAAAGTCGAATACCACCTGAAGGATTCGCTTGGCCGCTCATGGCAATGCGGCACGATGCAGGTCGATTTCCAGATGCCGGGCAGGCTCGGCGCCGAATACGTCGACGCCGACGACAAGCGCCGGGCCCCGGTGATGTTGCACCGGGCGATCGTGGGGTCGCTCGAGCGCTTCATCGGCATCCTGATCGAGAACCACGCCGGGGCGATGCCGCTATGGCTTGCCCCGATCCAGGCGACGGTGATGACGATCACCGACCGGCAGCAGGCGTACGCGGCTGGTGTTGCGCAGGCGCTCGCCGGTGCCGGGCTGCGGGTGGCCACCGATTTGCGCAACGAGAAAATTAACTATAAAATCCGAGAACATAGCCTCCAAAAGCTCCCTTATCATCTGATTGTTGGCGATAAAGAAGAGCAGCAACAGACGGTGGCTGTGCGAACCCGTGCCGGCGAGGATCTCGGCGCCATGTCCCTGGCAGCCCTGCTCTCGCGCCTCCAGGCCGAGGTGGCCGGAAAAATCCATTAGACTCAAGGATTTCCGCCCAGGCGCGGGCCCCTGCAACTGACGGAGATAACCCAATAGCACTGGACAAGCAACTACAGCGACTGAACAGCGAAATCAACGCCCCCGAAATCCGGCTGGTCGGCGTCGACGGCGAGCAACTCGGCATCGTATTGCTCGTCGATGCGTTGGCCAAGGCGGAAGCTGCTGAGCTCGACCTCGTCGAGATCGCCCCGATGGCGAAGCCTCCGGTTTGCCGGATCATGGATTACGGCAAATTCAAGTATCGGGAGGCGAAGAAGCAGCACGAGGCGAAGCTCAAGCTGAAGCAGATCCAGGTCAAGGAAGTCAAATTCCGGCCGGGAACCGACGAAGGCGACTATCGGATCAAGCTGCGCAACCTGGTTCGCTTCCTCGGCGAAGGCGACAAGGCCAAGGTGACGCTTCGCTTCCGGGGCCGCGAAATGGCACACCAGGAATTCGGGGTGCGCCTGCTCGAACGCATACGGGGCGACCTCGATCCGTACGCGCTGGTCGAACAGTTCCCGAGGATGGAAGGCCGGCAAATGGTGATGCTGCTGGCCCCGAAGAAGACCCTGGCCAAACCGCATCACCCCGACAAGCCCGAGGACGGTGCGCCGCAAGGCGCCAAAGCCTCCGCGCCGGAACAATCGCGCGAGAGCACCGCTGTGGGCAGCAAATAAAAGGAACCGGCACCATGCCGAAGATGAAGACCAAGTCGGGCGCCAAGAAACGCTTCCGCGTGCGCGGCAGCGGCTCGATCAAGCGCTCGCAGGCGTTCAAACGCCACATCCTCACCAAGAGGACGACCAAGAACAAGCGGCAATTGCGCGGCGCGGCGGCTGTCCATGCGACGAACGCCGACGCAGTCGCCGCAATGCTGCCCTACGCGTAAGGAGCCGCCATGCCTCGCGTCAAACGTGGTGTGACCGCTCGTGCGCGGCACAAGAAGGTGATCGACCAGGCCAAGGGCTACCGCGGCCGCCGCAACAACGTCTACCGCATCGCCAAGGAAGCGGTGATGAAGGCCGGGCAGTACCAGTACCGCGATCGCCGCCAGAAGAAGCGCGAGTTCCGCGCGCTGTGGATCGCCCGGATCAACGCTGCAGTGCGTGAGCTCGGCATGTCGTACAGCGTGTTCATGAACGGCCTGAAGAAGGCGTCGATCGACATCGATCGCAAGGTGCTGGCCGACCTCGCTGTCCATGACCGGGCGGCGTTCGGCAAGATCGCTGAACAGGCGAAGGCCTCCCAAGGCTAGCGTTCGGCAAAGGCGCCCCGCAGACGTCCGGTTGAACAGGGAGGCGCGGCTCGCCTCCCTGTTTCGTTTTCTTCTCTGCGCATCCGACCCCAGGCCCACGCCATGCAGCACCCAGGACTCGACGCGATTGTCACCGCAGCACTCGCCGATTTCGCCGCGTCCAGCGACCCGGCCGCGCTCGAGAACGCCAAGGCGAAATATCTGGGCAAGGCCGGCGTGCTGACAACGCGGCTCAAGGCACTGGGACAGCTCCCGGTCTCCGAACGCGCGGCGACCGGCGCGGCGATCAATGCCGCCAAGGAAAGGCTCGAAGCCGCGCTTGCTGCGCGACGCGCGGTGCTCGCCGAGGCGAAGCTCGCCAGCCAGCTTGCCGCCAATGCGCTCGACGTGTCGCTGCCGGGGCGGGGTCGAGGCAGCGGCGGGTTGCATCCGCTGACCCGCACCCTCGAGCGCGTTGAAGCGCTGTTCCGCTCGCTCGGGTTCGAAGTCGCCGACGGCCCCGAGATCGAAGACGACTTCCACAACTTCACTGCCCTCAATACGCCGGAAAATCACCCGGCGCGCTCGATGCACGACACGTTCTATGTCGACGGCGGCATGGTGCTGCGCACGCACACCTCCCCGGTGCAGGTGCGCTACATGGAGACGCACGCGCCGCCGTTCCGCATCATCGCGCCGGGCCGCGTCTACCGCGTCGACAGCGATGCGACGCACTCGCCGATGTTCCACCAGGTCGAGGGGCTATGGATCGCCGAGGACGTCTCGTTCGCGGACCTGAAAGGCGTCTTCAGCGAATTCCTGCGCCTGTTCTTCGAGCGCGACGACGTGGTGCTGCGCTTTCGCCCGTCGTTCTTCCCGTTTACCGAGCCCTCGGCCGAGATCGACATGCGCTTCGGCGACGGCGGATGGCTGGAAATCGCGGGCTCGGGCCAGGTGCATCCGAACGTGCTCAGGATGGCCGGGATCGACCCGGAACGATGGCAAGGCTTCGCCTTCGGCATGGGCCCCGACCGGCTCGCGATGCTGCGCTACGGCGTGGACGACCTCCGCCTGTTCTACGAAAACGACTTGCGCTTCCTGCGCCAGTTCGCGTGATGGCGATGCTAATCCGATGCTTGAATCCATCTCCCGCATGCGCGGATCCCCCGCATGAAATTCTCCGAACGCTGGCTGCGCACGCTCGTCGATCCACCGCTCGACACCGCGACGCTGTGCAACGCGCTGACGATGGCGGGCCTCGAAGTCGAGGCGGTCGAAGCCGCGAAGGTCGACGACGCGCTGATCACGATCAAGCTGACGCCCAACCGTCCGGATTGCCTGTCGATGCTCGGCATCGCGCGCGAGACCGCGGCGATCACCCGCGCCCAGCTCGCGCTGCCCCCGACGACGCCGGTTGCGATCGACAGCCGCACGACCCGCGGCGTGAGGATCGAGGACGAAGATGCGTGCCCGCGCTTCGCGTCGAGGATCATCGAGGGCATCGACGCCCGCGCAGCGACACCGGCGTGGATCAGGGAGCGTATCGAGCGCTCGGGAATCCGCCCGATTTCGGCCGTCGTTGACATCACCAATTACGTGATGCTCGAGCTCGGCCAGCCGCTCCATGCCTATGACGCGCGGTTGCTCGTTGGTGACGTCGTCGTGCGCTTCGCCCGCGCCGGCGAGAAGCTCACGCTGCTGAACGGCCAAGTGTTGGCGCTCGAGCCCGATCTCCTGCTGGTCTGCGATAGCGCGAAACCGCTCGGACTCGCGGGAATCATGGGCGGCGAGCATTCGGGCATTGCCGACGACACGTCGACGGTGTTCCTCGAAGGCGCGTTCTGGAATCCCGCCGTCATCCAGGGCAAGATGCGCCGCCTGGGTTTCGCCACCGACGCCGGTTATCGTTTCGAGCGCGGCGTCGACTTTGCGCTCGGGCCTGCGGGGGTCGAGCGCGCGACCCAGTTGATCGTCGAAGTCTGCGGCGGTCGCGCCGGCCCGCTGTCGGATGTCGTCGGCCCGCTGCCTGCGCGCAAGCCCATCCTGCTGCGCAGCGCGCGCGCCACGCGGCTCCTCGGCATCGCGTTTCCCCCAGACACCATCGCCGACGTCTTCACGCGCCTCGCGCTCACCTTCACTCGCCGCGGTTGTGATTTCGTCGTGACGCCGCCGTCCTACCGCTTCGACCTCGCGATCGAGGAGGACTTGATCGAGGAGGTCGCGCGCATCCACGGCTACGACAAGATCCCGGCAACCCAGGGCGCGCACCTGCAGCGCATGCTTGCTGCGCCCGAATGCGCGCGCGGCCTGTCGGCGCTTCGGCATCGGCTCGCGGCGCGCGACTGGCAGGAAGTCATCACCTTCAGCTTTGTCGATTCGGAAGTCGAGCGCGCGCTCGATCCGCAGGCGCACCCGATCACGGTGCTGAATCCGATCGCCGCCCAACGCGACGTGATGCGTACGTCACTCCTGCCGGGCCTCATCGAGACCCTGCAAACCAATCTCAGGCGCAAGCTGCCGCGGGTGCGAATCTTCGAGGTCGGCCGCGTGTTCGCGCACGGCGACCTCGCTCAGCCGGTTCACATCGGCGGACTGGCTCTTGGCTCGGCAGACCCCGAGCAATGGGGCGCAAAGACGCGGCAGGTCGACTTCTACGACGTGAAGTGCGATCTCGAAGCGCTCGCCTCGCCCGTGCCCATCGCGACCGTCGCGCACTCCTGGCCGTGGCTACACCCGGGGCGTTCGGCGCGCGTCATCGTTGCAGGTAGCGACGCGGGGCGGATCGGTGAGCTTCACCCGCGGCTCGTGCGGCACTTCGATCTGCCGTCCGCCCCGGTCGTCTTCGAGCTCGATGCTGCTCTACTCGCGCAGGTCCCGCTGCCGATCGGACGCGCGGTATCCCGGTTCCCGTCCTTGCGTCGGGATATCGCAATTGTTGTCAATGAAAACATTAAGGTACATGATATTCTTGACACTCTGAATCATGTCAAGCCCGATGTAGTCGAGACGCTCGACGTCTTCGACGTCTACCGCGGCGCCGAACTGCCGGACGGTAGGAAAAGCGTTGCGATTCTTGTGCTTATGCGTGATACTCAACGTACTTTGACCGACGAGGACGGCGAAGGAGTTGTTTCGCTGCTCGTCGCCACCTTGCGCGACCGATTCGGCGCCAGCTTGCGATAGACAGGAACCCCGATGACGCTCACCAAGGCAGAACTCGCCGATCTCCTCTTCGAGCAGCTCGGCCTCAACAAGCGCGAAGCGAAGGACATGATCGAGCGCTTCTTCGAGGAGATCCGGACCGCGCTCGAGGCGGGGCGCAGCGTCAAGCTCTCCGGCTTCGGCAATTTCCAGTTGCGCGAAAAGCCGCAGCGCCCCGGACGCAATCCCAAGACCGGGGAGGAGATTCCGATCACCGCGCGGCGCGTCGTCACCTTCCACGCCAGCCAGAAACTGAAGTCGATGGTCGAAGCCGCGAACCATGCCCGAAGCGAGCCGAGCTAGGACACTGCTTCCGCCGATTCCCGCCAAGCGTTATTTCACCATTGGCGAGGTCAGCGAGCTGTGCGCGGTCAAGCCGCACGTGCTGCGCTATTGGGAGCAGGAGTTCGCCCAGCTCAAGCCGGTCAAGCGGCGCGGCAACCGGCGCTACTACCAGCACCACGAGGTGCTGCTGATCCGGCGCATACGCGATCTGCTCTACGAACAGGGATTCACCATCAACGGCGCGCGCCATCGCCTCGACAGCGAAGGCGCCGAGCCGCGCGCCGCCGCGCGGCCCGCGCTCGAGCTCGACGCTGGTCGCGCCGATCTCCGGCGCGAGCCCAGCCGTTGAGTGCGGCAGCGCTGCGGCAGGAACTGCAGGACATCCGGGATTTGCTCGGCCGCGAGTAGTGCGCGTCGCGCGGCAGTGGGCGGGCGCGATCCTCGCGGCGACGGTATACTGGCGCCTCAGGTCGGGGCGTAGCGCAGCCTGGTAGCGCACCTGCATGGGGTGCAGGGGGTCGGAAGTTCGAATCTTCTCGCCCCGACCAAAATCAATGGCTTAGGGGGCTCCGGAAGTGGAGCTCCCTAACTTTTTGTGAGCACCTCCTGCAGCATCACCTTGTCCAGCGTCAAGTCAGCCACCAGGCGCTCGAGCTTGGCGTTTTCCTCGCGCAACTGCCGGAGTTCACGCAGCGGGTTGGCCAGTAAGTGGGCATACTGCTACTTCCACAAGTAGTAGGCCTTCTCACTGACCCCTAGCTCGCGCGTGACCTCGGCCACCAGCGCCCCCGATTTCACCTGGCGCAACGCCGTGCTGATCCGCTCGGCCGAAAAGCGGGACCTTCTCATCGCGGTTCTCCTTCACAGAACCGCCATAGCGTCTGGCTCTGAAATTATCCTTGGACCAGTTTTCGAAGGACGACCCGCTGACCGGTTTACACCGAGCGTGGCGTGAACCTAACGCGCCTCACACAAAGAAAATCTGACACCCCCGTATAAAGTTGTTCAACTAACTATTCCGACCGTAGTTTACGGTGCACGTATCTCTCATGCATGCGAGTACATGCGTCGGCCCGGCGTATCGAGATCCGCCTTCAAGATATTCCCGCTTTCCGCTTCGGTTATGTAAAGCGACTTTCGCTCGGCACCGCCATACGCGACGTTGGTCGTCGCGAGTCCCGCACAGGACTTGATGCGGCAGAGCGGTTCGCCGAGGTGACTGAAGAGCCACACGGTGCCGAGGCCGATATGCGCGACGGCAAGATTGCCAGCCTCGTCGATGGCGAGGCCATCGGGGCCGCCGAGACCACCGGAGAGTTGGATAAACACGCCAACCTTGTAGGGCATGCCGTCGGACATGAGTGGCACGCGCCATACGCAATTCCCGCGCGTGACGTTCACGTACACGATATTCTCGGCAAGATTCAGAACGAGTCCGTTAGGGCTGGGGATATTGGCGAGGAGCCGGTCAAGCTGGCCGTTCGTCCGCAGGCGATAGAGGCAACCAGTCGGATCGTGGAGGCCGGTGAGCCCCTGGTCGGTAAAGTACAAATCGCCGTTGGATGCAAACACCAGATCATTCACACCCTTGAAGCGGTCGAGTGCCGAACGATCCAGATGCGGCGTCACCACGCGCGTCTTCGGATCGAGCACCATGATGCCGTGCTTGTAATCTGTGATAAAGATCCTTCCATCCCGGTGGATTTTGAGGCCGTTTGGCTCGCCGTCGTATTCGGCGAACAATTCCACCTCCGCCGCAGGCGATATACGAAAAATGCGCCCCCAAGGAACATCAACCACGTAGAGGTTGCCCTCTCGGTCGAATGAAGGGCCTTCGAGAAAACAGTCGGTCGGAGCACCCGCGCGCTGCACCTGGATCCATTTGTTGGTGCGCCCGCGGATGCGCATGCGATCGGGAACGGTAGCAAAGACGGTCGTCTCGACGATTCCTGGCGCGGCGAACATGGTCAAGCCTGCAATCCGGGCATATGGAATCCGCGCTCCTTCAGACCGGCGACCAGAGCCTCCTTCTGGTCCTCGGCGAGCTCTACCAAGGGTGGCCGCATCGTCGCCCAGCCGGGATCGGCGCTCCAGTGAGCGATAGCCTGCTTGAGCGCCGGAATCATCGGATGTTTTTGGAACGTGAGCCTGATCGCGTTGAGACTTTCCTGCTGCGCGTCAGCGTCGTCGCCGTTCCACGTAGCGAACAGCTTATGGATCGGAGCGGGGTTGACGTTGGCCGTGGCACTGATGCAGCCCGCGCCCCCGCCGCGCATGATGGCAAGCAAGATGGTTTCATTTCCTGCAAAGACGTCAAAGCCGGTTCCGGCAAAAGCGTCCAGCACCGCTTTGGTATAGGTCCAGTCACCGGATGAGTCCTTTATGCCGGCGATATTCCGCGGATAATTCTTGAGCAAACGCTCTATCAACGCTACTCCAAGGTTGACCTGCGTTACAGGCGGTATCTGATAAAGATAAATTCTGAGCCGTGCATCGCCAATTTGCTCGATGATCTGCGCGAAATTACGATACAGCCCCTCATCGGAGACTCCCTTGTAGTAAAACGGGGGCAGCATCAAAACTCCGGCACAGCCCAGTTTTACCGCATGGGTCGAAAGGCGCACCGAATCTGAGAGCGCGCAACAGCCCGTGCCGGGCATGATCCGCGCTGGATTGACGCCGGCCTCGACCAGCTTTTCCAGGAGTGCCATGCGTTCCTCGACGGCAAGCGAGTTCCCTTCCGAATTCGTCCCGAACACCGCAAGTCCAACATTGTTGGATAGGAGCCACCGGCAATGACGTACGAAGCGCTCGGCGTCCGGGCTATAGTCGGACTTGAAGGGCGTGACGACGGGAGAGAGCACCCCCTTGATCCGCGGCGCGATGCGTTCACTCAGCGTCATTGATTTGGCAACGTCGCTCATAGCTTCCTCAAGAAATCGAAGTCGCAGCCGGCCTCGGCCTGCAGGACACTCTGCATGTAGAGCCGCGCATAGCCCCGCCCGGCGTGCATCGCCATGGGACGATGTGCCAATCGGCGTTTGGCAAGTTCGCGCTCATCCACCAGCAGATCGAGGCGGCGGCCAGACATCGAGAGCCGGATGCGGTCGCCGTTGCGCACCAGCGCCAGCGGACCGCCGATGCGGCTTCGGGCGAGACATGCAGCACGATGGTGCCGTAGGCGGTGCCGCTCATGCGCGCATCGGAAATGCGCACCATGTCCTTCACCCCGGCGCGCGCGAGCTTTGCCGGGATCGGCAGATAGCCGGCCTCGGGCATGGCGTAACCGCCTTTCGGTCCGGCGTTCTGCAGCACCAGGAAATCGTCCGCAGTCACTTCCAGGTCCGGGATCGTCGATGCGCGCGGCGAGATCCTCGAGCGAGTCGAACACCACCGCGCGGCCCTCGCGTTCGAACAGGCGCGGATCCGCCGCCGAGCGCTTGATGATGGCGCCGTTCGGGCGCCAGGTTGCCGAACAACGCGACCAGGCCGCCCTGTCTCTGGTATCGGATCGCTCAGCGCGCCGGACGACCGCGCGATCGACCCAGCGGTGCGGCGCCCGACAGCGCTCGCCCAGCGTCTCCCCCGTTACCGTCATGCAGTCGAGGTGCAGCAGCGGCTTCAGCTCGCGCAGCACGCGCGCCGATGCCGCCGGCCGCATGCAGATCCTACATGTAGTGCTGGCCGGTGGGCTTGAGATCGACCAGCACCGGCGTCTCGTCGGACAGCGCGTTCAGCCGCTCGAGCGACACCGCAACGCCGACGCGGCCGGCGATGGCCGTGAGATGGATCGATCGCGTTGGTGGAGCCGCCGATGGCGAGCAGCACGCGCAGCGCGTTCTCGACCGACTCCTGCGGTGATGATCTCGGCTCGGGCGCAAATCGGTGCCGATCATCGCCACCGCCCGGCGCCCGCTCGCCTCGGCGACGCGCAGGCGGTCGGCGTGCACCGCGGGAATCGCCGCGCTGCCCGGCAGGCTCATGCCCAGCGCCTCGGCGATCGCACGCCATGGTGCTCGCCGTGCCCATCACCGCGCAGGTGCCGGCGGTGGTCGCGAGATTGCCCTCGATCGTCCTCGATCTCTCGCGATCGGGATCTCGCCCGCGCGGTACTTCGCCCAGAAGCGCCGGCAGTCGGTGCACGCGCCCGAGCCGCTCGCCGTGGTAGCGCATCGGCAGCATCGGCCCGGCCGACCAGCTGCATCGCCGGCAGGTCCGCGGACGGCCGCGCCCATCAGCTGCGCCGGCACGGTCTTGTCGCAGCCGCCGATCAGCACCACGGCGTCCATCGGCTGGGCGCGGATCATCTCCTCCACGTCCATCGCCATGAGGTTGCGGAACATCATGCTGGTCGGGCTGAGGAAGACCTCGCCGAGCGAGATGGTCGGGAAGTCGAGCGGCAGCCCGCCCGCGGCCAGCACGCCGCGCTTCACCGCTTCCACCAGTTCCGGGAAATGCCGGTGGCAGTTGTTGAACCCGCTGGCCGCCTGCGCGATGCCGACGACCGGGCGCGACAGCATGTCCACCGAATAGCCCATGGAGCGGGCGAACGAACGGCGCAGGTAGAGCGAAAAATCGGCGTCGCCGTAGATCGTCAGCCCGCGCGCAAGTCCATGCTTCTTATCGGTCAAGGGGGGGTCCATCGCGATCAATCGATCTTCGAGGCATCGCCCGCGAATTCCATGGGGCAGTAGAAGCCACCATGGAACTGCACCGCGATTTCGTCTTCCTTGACACCCAGCGCCAGGATCTCCGCCGCAAATACCTCGGAATCGTCCTCGGGCCGGTAGCCGAGGAACTTGACGTTGGTGTTGTCCCACCGGCTGCGCCGGTTGTTCGAGACGCCGTAGACAGTCACGAAGTGATAATCCGGATGATCGATGCAGCGGCGTGCGAGCTGCACCATGTCGCGGTGACTGATCCAGGTGAGCAAGTGACGCGCTTCCGTCGGCCGGTCGGGCGTGCGGAAGGTGCCAATGCGAAGACAGGCGACGCTCAAACCGTACTTGTCGGCATAGAGCCGTCCGACGGCCTCGCCGAATACCTTCGACACACCATAGCGCGTATCCGGCCGCGGGACGACACGGTCGTCGATGAATCGCTCGCGCCGGTGAAAGCCCACGGCGTGGTTGGAACTGGCGAAAATCACGCGCTTGACGCCCTGTCTGCGCGCCGCCTCGAAGACGTTGTAGCAACCTTCGATATTCAGTGGCAGCACCTTCTCCCACGCGGCCTCCTCGGGTACGCCGGCCAGATGCACGACGCAGTCGATGCCTGCCATGACCTTTTCCAGCGCGGCGACGTCGCGGATGTCGGTCGTGCAGAGTTCCTCGCCGGCCCCGGCCGCGCCCAGAGGTGCTATATCGGCCAGGCGGATCAGCGGATAAGCGCCGCGCAGCCCCCGGCGCAGCGCGTCGCCGATTTTGCCCGCGGCGCCGGTGATGAGTATGCGTTTCATGTCATGTCAGAGTCCGGAACAATGTCATCGCGCGGCGGCGTTGCCGAAGCGGCGTTCATAGGCGCGGATATAGGCCTCCGGCGAGGGTTTCAGATGGCGCCGCGTGAGCGCAATCAGGTCGTCACGGCGCGAAGCGCGCAATGCCTCGATCATCTCCAGGTGGTCGCGGCGCGCGCGATCGAGCGCCTCGGGGAACGCGTTGGCGTAGGATCGGATCCCATAGACTTTTTGGGCCAGCTGATCGATGGTCTCGATCAGGCAGGCATTGCGGCACAGCCCGAACAAGGCCCGGTGAAAATGTAGGTTGCTGTAGAACACGGTCAACAAATCGCCGGCATCGATTGCCGCGCTGTGCCTGCGCTGGAGTTCGACGAGTTTGTCGAGACTGCTCGCGGCAACGGGGAATGGCAGAACGCGAACGGCCATGACCTCCACCTCCTCGCGTACCGCGTAGATCTCCGTCACTTCTTTCGGTGTGAGATCGCGCACCATGGCGCCGCGGTTCGGAATGCGCTGGATGATTCCCTTCTTCTCAAGCGCGAACAGCGCAAGCCGGACGTCGCCGCGATGGGTATGGAAGCGCTCGCTCAGTTCCTGCTCGACCAGGCGCTCGCGCGGGTGGCGCCGGCCCAGGACGATGTCCTCTTCCAGGCTGGTCTCGATGCGATGGGCGACCGCCGGCTCGCGTGAGGAAACCGCAGCCACCACGCCGGATGCTCGTGGCTTCGCCTTGGCGGGCTGGTTACGCCTCACCTGCCTTCGTTGGGTTGTCTTATGGACGGCCATGGGGACGCTCGGAATCCTGCGGCATTTCAGGATACATTAATGCATAATACAATTGTTTGCAATATTGTAAATGATAGTGTATACAGACTAAACGGCCCTGCTTCTGCCGACTTCGGCGGCGGCGCGCCGATGAGGCTGCCGGCACGATCGGCGAGAACAAACATCGGAGGAGATGATGAAGACGAAGTCGAAGGTGGAAACGTCCCGGAACCGGGCATTGGCCACGCCATACGGCCGCAGAGTTTTCCTCGCCAAATCCGCGGGCGCCGCACTGGCCGTCGGCACGATCGCCGCACTCGGCATCCCGCGCAAATCCATGGCGGCAGAACCCGTCTACATCGGGGCGCTTTACCCGAGCACCGGAAGCTTCGCGCAAATTGGGCAGGGTTGCGTCAACGCCGCCAAGCTCGCGGTCCAGATGGTCAACGATGCCGGCGGCATCAAGTCTTTGGGCGGCGCCAAGCTGAACCTGATCATCTCCGACGTGCAGAGCGATACGACCGTCACGCGCACGGAGACCGACCGCTTGATCAGCAGCTACAAGCTGTCGGCGATTCACGGTTGCTTTGCCAGCGCCCTGACGCTGATCGCGAGTGAGGTGGCTGAACGCGCGAAAGTGCCGCTTATAACCGGCTCGAGCAGCGACCAGCTCAATCGAGGTCGCCACTATACCTTCACGCCTTTCGCACGCGCTTCGCAGTTCGCCCAGGCGCAACTCCGGATGGCAAAACTGGTGAGCGACAAGCCTAAGGTGGCGGTGGTATTCGAGAACACCGCGTTCGGAACGGCGACCTCCAAGGGGCTGCGCGAACAGGCGCCCGCGGCAGGGGTGGAGATCGTCTTGTTCGAACCGTACTCGGCCGGCTTGACCGATGCCAGCCCCTTGATCAACAAGGTCAAGGCCTCGGGTGCGAACATGTTGTTCCCGGTTTCCTACCTGAACGACCTGATTCTGATCATCCGCGCGATCAAGCAGGCCGGCCTCCAAATTGCCATCAATGGGGGCTCCGGCGGGTTCGTCATTCCCGACTTCTACAAGAACGTGGGAAGCCTCGCGGAAGGTCTGCTGGGCGTGGCGCACTGGAACCACGATATCGACGCCGATGCCCAGAAGGTGAATGCGGTGTACAAAAAGCAAGATGGCGAGTTTCTCTTCGAGTACGCCGGCGGCCTCGTTGCACAAACCTTCATGCTCGCCAACGCGCTCGAGCGGGCAGCGTCGACCGATCCGCAAAAGGTGCGCGATGCGCTCGCCTCGCTCGACGTCTCACAGGGTTATGCCGCGATGTGTCCGGGCGGGAGAGTGAAGTTCGGCCCTGACGGCAAGAACATCTACGCCTATCCGGTGGGCGTCCAGTGGCAGCACGGTGATCTGGCGACGGTATTTCCCAAGGAAGACGCACGAGCACCGTTGATGAAAGCCTAGACCCGTCACGGGACCGATGCTGGCCACAGTGCTACAGGCCGTCGTGAACGGCCTGCTCATCGGCGGCATCTATGCGCTCGTGAGCATCGGCGTCACGCTGATCTTCGGCGTGGTGAAGGTCGTCAACTTCGCCCAGGGCGAGTTTGTGATGATCGGCATGTACATCAGCTTCTTCCTCGCCACCCGATTTGGGATCGATCCCCTGGTGTCGCTTGTTGTCTCGATGCCGGTCTTGTTTGTCATCGGCGTGCTGTTGCAGCAGTTCCTCATCCGCCGGGTCCTGCCGCTCGGCGACATGCCGCAGATCTTCCTCACCTTTGCACTTTCTTTGGTCCTGATGAATGTCGCTCTGCTGTTGTTCACGGCCGATTACCGGACCGTGCAAACCCCGTACACCGAGGCGGCGATCCATCTCGGCGGCCTCTATGTCGCGGTGGCGAAACTCATTGCCTTTGTCGTCGCCATGGTGCTGAGTACGGCGCTCTGGGTCTTCCTGCACGCCACCGATATCGGCAAGGCGATGCGCGCCGCAGCACAGAACCGCGACGTGGCGATGCTGATGGGCATCAATCCCGATCGCGTGTTTTGCGTTGCCGTCGGTGTGGCGCTGGCATTGGCAGGCGCCGCCGGTTCGTTGCTAATGCCGTTCTATCCAGCCTATCCGATGGTTGGCCAGGTATTCGTCCTGATGGCGTTCGTTGCTGTCGTGTTGGGGACACTGGGCAACGTCACCGGCGCGCTGATCGCCAGCCTGATGATGGGCGTCGCGGAGTCGCTGGGGATCCAGTTCGTCGGCGCCGACTCGGGTTTGATCGTGGTGTTTCTGATGCTTCTTCTCACGCTCGCCGTCAGGCCGAGTGGCCTTTTCGGAGCGTGGAAACGATAATGTCGAGGCTACGCAGTTCGCGCGCGCTTTGGCTCAGCGTGCTCGCGTTGATCGTGCTCACGTTACCCTTGGTGGTGTCGAATCGTTTCGCGATCGACATCTTCATCAGGGTGCTGCTGTTCGCTTTCATTGGCGTCGCCTGGAACCTGATGGGCGGCTATGCCAAGCAGCTGTCATTGGGCCATGCCGCGTATTTTGGGTTGGGCGCCTATACCTCGACGATCCTGCTGATTCGATACGGCGTCTCTCCCTGGATCGGGATGCTGGCCGGCGGGGTGGTGGCGATGCTGGCGAGCCTGCCAATCGGCGCCGTGTGCTTCCGGCTGCGCGGGCCGTATTTTGCCATCGCCACGATCGCGACCGCGCAAGTCCTGATGCTGATGTTCCTCAAGTTTCGCGGTTTCGCGTGGGGCGCCGAGGGCACGACCCTGCCCAACCTGGGAAACTCGCCATTGATGATGCAGTTCGACGCGAAGGCCGCGTATTATTACATCGTACTCGTCATGTTGGCGATCGGACTGGCGATCACCTACCGGATCGAGCGATCGTGGATGGGATACTACCTGGTCGCCGTCGGCGAGGATGAAGACGCCGCCGAAGCGATCGGCGTGAACGCCCTGCGGATCAAGCGAAGCATCTATCTGATCAGCGCGTTTCTGACCGCCCTGGCCGGAACGTTCTACGTCCAGTACATCTACTTCATCGATCCCAATACCGCGTTCGGCTTCAACATCTCGGTGGAGGCGGCTTTGGTGTCGATCGTCGGCGGGATCGGAACCTTGTGGGGTCCGGTCGTCGGCACCGTCTTATTGGAAGCGACTTCGGCTCTACTTCAAAGCTGGCTGGGCAGCGGCCATGGCGGAGTGCAGTTGACGGTCTACGGCCTGATCCTGATCGCCGTGATCCTATGGCGGCCGACCGGACTGGTCGGCGTTCTGACCGATGCGTATGAACGCGTCGTTCACGCCGGCCATGCCAGCAGACGAGAGGCTGCCGCTCGATGGCTGAGGCGCTCGTTATTCGCAACCTCGGCAAACGGTTCGGCGGGCTGCGCGCCGTTCAGGATCTCAGCTTTTCGGTCAACGAAAGCGAGACCGTCGCGCTGATCGGGCCAAACGGCGCCGGCAAGACGACGAGTTTCAACCTGATAACCGGTTACCACCGGCCAGATGCAGGCTCGGTGTCTGCCTTCGGTCGCGAGCTCATGGGCCTACGCCCGCACGACATCTGCGCGCACGGCTTGGCACGCACATTTCAGGTAGCTAGACCGTTTGGCAGGATGACGGTCCTGGCCAACGTAATGACCGGCGCATTTATGCGGAACAAGAAGTCCGAGGTCGCGCGCGCGCGCGCGCGCGAAGCGATAGACTTCGTCGGGCTGTCGGCCAAAGCGCACACGTCGGCGCGCGACTTGACCACCATAGACCAGCGCCGGCTCGAAATGGCGCGTGCGCTGGCGACGGAGCCGCGGATTCTGCTGCTCGACGAGGTCATGGCCGGGCTGAACCCGGCGGAGATCGACCAAGCCGTCGCGCTGATCGGAAAGCTTTCGCAGCGCGGGCTGACCATCGTCATCGTCGAGCATGTGATGCGCGCCATCATGGCCGTGGCGCGTCACATCGTGGTGCTTGACCATGGCCAGAAGATCGCCGAAGGCACCCCCAAGGAGGTGGTTACGAACCCGGAAGTGATTCGCGCTTATCTGGGAACCGGTTACGTCCATGTGGCGACGCCGGGAGACGGCCGGTGCTGACGCTCTCCGGGGTGAGCGCCGGTTACGGATCTGTTCCGGCGGTGGACGGTGTCTGCATCGCAGTCAGCGAGGGAGAAGCTGTCGGCCTGTTGGGCGCAAACGGGGCCGGCAAGAGCACCACCCTACGGGCGATCTCGGGGCTGGTGCGGCTGACATCGGGTACGATCACATTCTCGGGAACGAATATCGCCGCGTTGCCGCCGTACAAGATCACCGAGCTGGGAATCGCCCATGTGCCGGAGGGCCGCCAGGTGTTTCCGGAACTGACCGTGAAGGAGAACCTCGAGATCGGGGCCTATATCCCGAGCGCCAAGGCCGAACGCAGCCGCACGCTCAACCTCGTCTTCAATATCTTTCCCGTACTGGCCGAGCGGCGCAACCAGCTCGCCGGCACGATGAGCGGCGGCGAACAGCAGATGCTCGCCGTGGGCCGCGGTCTGATGCTGAAGCCGCGTTTGCTGATGCTCGATGAGCCGTCGTTAGGGCTGGCACCCGTCATGACCGATGCTACTTTTCTGAAAATCCAAGAGATCCACTCGATGGGCACGGCAATCTTGCTGGTCGAACAGAATGTGAGCCGCGCGCTGGCGCTGGTGCAGCGAGCCTACGTGCTGGAGAGCGGCAAGGTGATAATGCACGGCACCAGCGCCGAGTTGGCGAACAACAAGCAAGTGCAAGCGGCCTACCTTGGAATATAGCAACGAGAAAGCCAATCCTCCCTTACACCAAAACGCTCGAAGCGGCTGGTGTCGAGCGCCGCGCCCAATCAGTTGGTCGCGAAGCAGTACAGGTAGCCGGCGCTGCCGGTAGTTGCGAGTTCCGCATCGCTGCAGCCGCGCGTCTTGTGCGACGAATTCCAGGACCAGCCTGCGGGTGGCGGGCTCGATCCCTTGCGGTCGGCGTGGCCGACCATCGCACTGCCGCCAGCGCTCTTCGTCCAGTTCCCACACGTCATGTCGTCGCTGCCGCCGAACGCCGTGCCGTCTGGCTGCGAGCCGGTCAGCACGTCGTGGCGGTTCGGCGTGTCGCCGAAGCCGTTCACGATCTGACCCTTCTCGGTCAACGCCGTCTGCTTGTTCAGGTCGTTGTAACCATGCAATTCGGCGAGATTCTTCGCGATGACGACACCGCTCGCGTTGCGCCATGGACCCTGGCCGATGCGGTCACGCGCGTTGACCGCACCCGGGCCCTGCGTGCTTAGGTACGCATGCCACGTGTGGTTGCCCGCGCCGGCGGCCGCCGCCAGTGTCTGGCAGTGCTGATCGGCCCCCGCCAACCCGCCGAAATCCGCGCCGTTGCCCGAGCCGGTGCTGGTGACGAAGAACGTCATGCCGTTCGACGCCGGTGGCGTCTGTGCCATGCTGCTGCAGCCTGCGACCAGCAGCACCATCGATGCCACGACGCGGCAATTCAATCGACTCATTGCGATCCTCCCGCGGGTTGCCTGTGCGTTATGTCGGGGACGCCCCGGCCGGGCATTGTAAACAGCCATCGGCGCGCGGGCATTCCGGATGATCGGATCGCTTGCAATCGGAGTGGCCGTCACTCCACGCTGGAATCCGAGGGAAGCTCTCGGGTGTATATTCCTTGCCCTCACCAGAAGGATAACGACCATGGTTCGCCTGTTCGTGAGACACAAGGTGCATGACTACGCCGCATGGCGCAAAGCCTACGACGCTTTCGAGCCGACGCGCATCAAACTGGGAGCGCAGGGACACGCAGTGTACCGCGACGTCGACGACGATAACGATGTCACGGCGTGGCACGACTTCAACAACCTCGAGGCGGCGAAATCATTCACCAACTCGAGCGAGCTGAAGGCAGCGATGAAGGGCGCCGGCGTGATCGGTGCGCCCAGCATGTGGATTACCCGGCATACCTGATCGCAGTATTTTGTGAGGAGAATGGCTATGACCAAAGTCGTTGCGACGCACGCGGTTGGCAATATGAAGACGTGGCTCAAAGGTGGAGATGAGCGCAAAGCCCTGTTCAAGAGCTTTTGCTCGAGCCACCGCATTTTCAGACACGCCACCAAGGATCGCGTGTGTGTTGTCTTTAACGACGTGGATCTTGACAAGATGAAGACGATGATGGCATCTCCCGAGACAGCGGCGGGGAAAGCCAAGCACACAGTGATCGACCCCATCGAGATCTACGTCGAGGTTGATGGGGGAACGTAGCGCGCGGCGCTGACCGCGCCCGATTTGCTGGCAGGAGCCCTTCCGCTCAGCGAGAGTCCGGGTGAGGCTCGGGCAGCCGACGCAGGAGATCGGCGATTTCGACCGGATTCTGCGCGCTCTTCAGTTGCATCGCGAAACCCGCGGTCACCGAATTGGCTCGCGGCGCAACCCATCAGTGCGAGGTGCCGATCCGACGCTTCAGCAGGCACCAGCAGGACCAGAAATACGCTGACCGGCCGATGGTCGGGCGCATCGAAGTCGATCGGCGCTCGCGTTCTCAGGAATGCCGCGATGGCGTGTTGCAGCGTCGCCATGCGCGCGTGTGGCAGCGCGACCCCGTGGCCGAGGGCGGTCGAGCCCAAGGTGCTCGCGCGCCAACAGGCCCTCGAAGATCGGACGCTGCGGAAGGCCGTGCCGGGTCGCCAGGAATGCGGCGGCACGGGCAAGCAGCTCTTCACGCGTTGCCGCCTCGACGTCGAGCAGCACGTCGTCGCGCTTGATCAATTCTCCGATCGGCGCAGCGTCGCCGCTTCGCGCGTCATTCATCGTCGACTTCGCCTTCGGTCTCGGCGGGTTGCAGCATCACCCGGTCCGCATTCTCGTCGTAGTCGACGATCTCGGCGTAGCGGCCCCAGGTAATCAGGGTCTCGAAGAGCTTCGACGGCTGGTCGTAGGGCAGCAAGGTCGCGAGCTCGGTGCGGATTTCCTCGGCGTCGACGCGATGCTCGGGCGCTTCATCGAGGCGCTGCATGAGGATCTGGAACAGGCGCAGCTTCATGATCGCCTGCTTGAACAGCGCCTTGCGTGCCGGCTGTGGCGCAGCGAGGAAATACCAGCCGAGCTGCGTCATATAGACGTCGTCTTTCGGCGTGTCGACGAGATCGAGCATTTCGGCGGCCTTGACGATCCCGATCGTTTCGCCGAACTCCTTGCCGATTTTTGCCGACAACTCGAACACGTCGATGGTTTCGCGGCTGCTCTCGAGAACCTCGAGCAAGCCTACGATCGTCGCCACCTGCACGGCGGGGATCGACTCGACCCGCGTTCGGGCGGGCCCGGCCGGGGCGGCTGCGGTGGCCTTGGGCACAGGTGGCTCGGCCGGCTCGTCGGGCAACGCGAGCGCGGTGATGGCCTCATGGATCTGATCGACCAGCGCTGCGAATCCCGGCGAATTCGTCACCCGCGGATACGGCAGCGGGTTGTTGATGACGTGCCTGATGCGCCCCGGATGCGAGCTGATGATCACGATGCGGCTCGCCATGAACACCGCTTCGGCGATGTTGTGCGTGACGAAGAAGATGCTCCTGATGCCGGCGTGCTCGGGCTTGCGCCATAGCGCGACCACCTCGGAACGCAGGTTCTCGGCAGTCAATACGTCGAGCGCACTGAACGCCTCGTCCATGGCAAGCACTTCGGGACGGGCCACCAGCGCGCGCGCGAACCCCACGCGTTGGCGCATTCCACCCGACAGCTCCTTCGGGTAGGCGTTCTCGTAGCCCGACAGGCCGATCAGCTCCAGCGCCGCCGCGATCTCCTCGCTCTCCTGCGCTCGGCGAAAGGCGCCGCTGGGTCAGGCCCACCTGCACGTTCTCTTCGACGCTGAGCCATGGGTAGAGGGCGAAGCTCTGGAAGACGATCGCAATATTCCGGTTGATGCCGTCGAGCGGCCGGCCGTGGCTGAGGACCGCCCCCTGCGTGGGCTGCGTAAGACCCGCCATCAGCCGCAACAATGTCGACTTGCCCGAGCCCGACTGGCCGAGCAGCGCGAGCATCTCGCCGTCGCGCACCTCGAAATTGATGCCGTCGAGGATCGTCACCAGCGGCCCGTCGCCGGCGCTCGGGTACGCCTTCGAGACGTTCCGCAGCTCGATGAGCGGCTCCGCTATCGCGGGCTGCTCGAACGGTCGCGCTTCAGCGAGTGCGGAATCTGCTGGCATCGGGACGTCCTCGTGAGCCGGTGTGTTGCCGCAGCGGTCGTCAGTCGAGCCGGTACTTGCGCTCGGCAAGATCGTACAACCGTCGCCAGAACAGGCGGTTGATGAGCACCACGAACAGCGCCATCACGGCAATGCTGACATAGATCGCAGGCTTGTCACCCTGCTCGGTGACCTGTGCGATGTACGCGCCCAGGCCATCGGCAACGAGCTTGTTCTTCCCCCAGCTTGCGACCTCCGCGACGATGCTCGCGTTCCATGCGCCACCAGCCGCGGTCACCGCTCCTGTCACCCAGAACGGAAAAATAGCCGGAATGATAAGTGTTTTCCACAGGCGCCAGCGCGCGAGCCCGAACAAGCTGGCCGCTTCGCGCAGGTCGGATGGAATCGCCATCGCGCCGGCGATCACGTTGAACAGGATGTACCACTGGGTTCCGAGCGCCATCAGCAGGATACTTCCGAAGTTGATCGACAGATGGATGGCGATGAACAACGCGACGACGAACGGAAAGGTCATGTTGACCGGGAACGACGCAGCGATCTGGGCGATCGGCTGCGCGATGCGCGCAACGCGCGGACGCAGCCCGATCCACACCCCGATCGGGGTCCAGATCACGGTCGCGAGCAATGTCATCACCGCGACGCGCAGGAATGTGAGCACGCCCAGCCAGATCACGTGCAACCACTGCGCGGCGTCGAACTCGCTGTGAGCCCGCCAGCTCGCGCCGACCAGATCGTACGCGACCACGGCGACGCCCCCGGCGAGCGCGACCCACGCGCCAATCCGCAGTGACGCAACGACGATCGCGGGCGTCCGGCGCCTGAAGCCCGCGCGGGCATCCGCGACGGCGTTCGACGCGGTCTGCGTGCCGCGCGCGACGACCTCCCCGAGACGCTGCAACCCGAACCGCAGGGCGGACGAGCGGTGCAAAAGGTCAAGGACCCATGACGACGGCGCATCGGCGGCACCGGTCTGCTCGATCTTGAATTTCTCCGCCCACGCGACGAGCGGGCGCCAGAAGAGCTGGTCGATGACGACGATGGTCACGATCATTGCGACGATCGCATAAACTGCCGCGCGCGTATCGCCCTGCTCGACCGCGCTCGCCATGTAGGAGCCGAGACCCGGAAGCTTGATGTCCTTGTTGAGCACCGAGATCGCTTCGCTTTGCGCGACGAAGAACCAGCCGCCGCCGAAGCTCATCATCGAGTTCCAGATCAGGCTGATGGCGGAGGACGGCAGCTCCAGCTTGGCGAAGCGCTGCCAGCGGTTGAGCCTGAAGAGCGCTCGCCGCATCCTGAAGATCGTCCGGAACCGTGACCAGCGAGTGGTACAGGCCGAAGGTCATGTTCCAGGCCTGGGCGGTGAAGATCGCGAAGATGCTCGCGCACTCGACCCCGAGCAGGCTGCCGGGAAAGAGCGCGATGAAGCCGGTGACGGTGATCGAGAGGAAGCCGAGAACCGGCACTGACTGCAGGATGTCGAGGATCGGCAGCATCACCTTGCGCGCAGTCACATTCTTCGCAGCGACATAGGCGTAGCCGAGCGAGAACAGCAGCGACGCGCCGAAAGCGATGAACATCCGCAGGACGGTGCGCGCGGTGTAGTAGGGAATCAACCACGGGTCGAGCGAGAGCGCAGGAGGATGCAGTTCGTCGAAACGCACCCGCATGTCGCCGCCGAGCCCGACCAGTACCTTGATCAGCACGAGCACCCCGATGATGACGACGACGTCGACCCAGGTCACCCGCCAGCTGCGCTGGACCTGCTGTCCGGTTATCTGCGGGTAGGAGCGCGCGATCATCGCCTGGTCTCGTCGAATGCAGCAGTAGCAGGGGTAGCCGGATTCCCGGTGAACGGGCCGAATTTACACGTCCGGGTCTTGGGCTCATACTCGCCCGCGCAATCTCGGGAGGGGGCAGGCGGCGCATTCAATCGAGGAGAAGACAATGGCCACGCAAGTGCAGGCGGAGCGCGGACCGACGTCCGCGTGGTACATGAATCGCTGGTGGCAGATGGTGCTGGGGTTCATCGCAATGATGTCGATCTCCAGTCCGCAATACACCTGGACGCTGTTCATTCACGCGCTGCAAGGCAAGCTCGGTGCTTCGCTCGCGCAATTGCAGGTGACTTTCTCGCTGCTGATCGTCCTGCAGACCTTCTGCTCACCGATCCAGGCATGGCTGGTCGATCGCTACGGGCCGAGGCTGCTGATCTCGGTCGGTTGCGTGCTTTCGGGACTGAGCTGGGTACTCTCGTCCTACGTCGACAGCATCTGGGCGCTGTACTTCACCTACGGCATCATCGGTGGCTTCGGTACGGGCATCGTCTACGTCGGGATCATCGGGCACATGGTGCGCTGGTTTCCCGACCGCCGAGGTTTTGCTGCGGGTGTCGCCGCGGCCGGCTACGGCGCAGGCGCGATTCTTACCTCGTTCCCGATCGCCCACATGATTCCTGCGTCGGGCTATGCGCACACGCTGTTCGTATGGGGCTGGATCCAGCTCGTCGTCGGCGTCGTGGCCAGCCAGGCTTTCCGCATTCCCGCGGCCGGGTGGAAGCCTGCCGCGCAGGTTGAGCTTGGCGGCGCGGCAGGTCGAGCGCCAGTCGCAGCGAAGCTACACGGCGCGGGAGATGCTCAGGACCCCGGTCTTCTGGCTGATGTTCATCATGATGTCGATGATGGCGACGAGCGGTCTGATGGTGGTGTCGCAGGTCGGGCCGTTCGCTGCCGACTTCGGCGTCAAGGACACGCTGGTGCTCGGGCTGGCCGCGCTGCCGCTGTCGCTGACGCTTTCACGCGCGACCAACGGCATCACGCGACCTTTCTTCGGCTGGGTCTCCGACCACATCGGACGCGAGAACACGATGTTTATCGCCTTTGCGCTGGAAGCCCTGGCGATCCTGCTGTTGCTGGTGTTCGCGCGCAACGCCGCGGTCTTCGTGGTGCTGACGGGTCTGGTGTTCTTCGGCTGGGGCGAGATCTTTTCGCTGTTTCCGTCGACGCTCACCGACCTGTTCGGTACGCGTTATGCGACGACGAACTACGGCTTCCTCTACATCGCGCAGGGCGTGGGCTCCGTGCTCGGTGGACCGGTCGCCGCCTATATCCGCGAGGTGACCGGAAACTGGACCACGGTATTCACCATCGTGATCGTGCTGGACGTCATCACCGCCCTGCTCGCGCTGTTCGTCCTGAAGACGCTAAGGCAGCGCTGGGTCGCGCAATCGGCTTCAGCGGGGGCGCAGGCTGGCACCTGAGACCCCTCGGCGCCTGAGGCTAGCGCGGTGGCGAGAGGACGGACGTGCCATCGACCGGCGCGACACGCCGCATGACCTCGGCAGTCGCGCCAACCGCGAGGCAGCGGCCTTCGGCAAGAATGACGACCGTGTCGGCGAGGCGGGTGATTTCTTCGACCGAGTGGCTCACGAACACCATCGGAATGCGCAGCGCGTCCCGGAGACGCTCGATGTAGGCGAGGATCTCGGTCTTGCGCGGAACATCGAGCGATGCGAGCGGTTCGTCGAGGAGCAGGATCCGCGGGTGGGCGAGCAGCGCGCGTCCGATCGCCACCCGCTGCTTCTCGCCGCCGGACAGCGTCCTGGGTCTGCGCTCGAGCAGCGCTCCCAGGCCGAGGAGGTCGACAACCCTCCCCTGCTCGATATAGTGCTCGGCCGGCCGGCGCAGGCGATGGCCGTACAGCAGGTTCGATCTGACGTCGAGATGCGGGAAGAGCAGCGCATCCTGGAACACGTATCCGATCCGTCGTTCCTCGGGCCTCAGATCGATTCTCCGCGCGGCTATCGAACAGGCAGGTGCCGTCGATGGTGATCGAGCCCCGCAGCGGCCGGGCGATCCCCGCGATCGCGTTGATCACGCTGCTCTTGCCCGCGCCCGAGCGGCCGAACAGCCCGACGATCGGCGCTTCGGCGGCGAAGCTGACGCGCAGCTCGAGGTCGCCAACACGCTGCTCGATGTCAACGCTGATCATGGCCTTGCGCCCGTTCGACGCGACGTGTCAGCCACTCGGAAGTGGCGAGCGCGGCGAAAGCGAGCACGACCGCCATGACGCTCAGGCGCAGCGCCGCGGCGTCGGCGGCGCTGCCGGGTACCTGCGTGTAGGTGTAGATCGCAAGCGGGAGCGTCTGCGTCTCACCCGGGATGTTCGACACGAACGTGATCGTCGCGCCGAACTCGCCCAGGCCCCGCGCGAAGCTGAGCAGCATCCCGGTGATGATTCCGGGCAGCGCCAGCGGCAGGGTGATCGACGCGAACACCCATGAGCGCGACCCGCCAAGCGTCCGCGCGGCGACCTCGAGGCGCCGGTCGATCGCGGCCATCGACAGCCGAATCGCACGCACCATCAGCGGAAAGCCCATGATCGCCGATGCGAGGGCGGCGCCGGTCCAGCGAAACGCGAACACGATCCCGAACCACTGGTCGAGGACGCGTCCGAGCGGACCGTGCCTTCCCAGCAGCAGCAGCAGCGCATAGCCGACGACGACCGGCGGCAGGACCAGCGGAAGGTGGACGAGGGAATCGAGCAGCGTCTTCCCCGGAAAGGACGTTCGCGCGAGCACGTAGGCGACCAGGACCGCGAATGGCAGGCTTGCGATGACGCTCACGACCGCGACGCGCAGGCTCAGTGCGATGATTCCCAGTTCGTCGGCGCTCAGTCCGCCCATGCTCAGCGCGCGAGCCCAAACCCGAATTGCTCCCAGACGCGCTGCGCCGGGGGCGAGCGCAGGTAGGCAAGCAATGCCCTCGCAGCGTTCGACACACTGCCCTTGAGGCGTGCAACCGGGTACACGATCGGCGGATGGCTGTCCGCGGGGAAGATGTCGACGACCCGCACGTCCTTGTCGGCCAGCGCATCGGTCTTGTAGACGATGCCATACGGCGCTTCTCCGCGCGCGACCAGCGTGAGTGCCGCGCGGACATTCTCGGCGCGCGCGATATCGTGCTCGACGCTCGCCCAGACTTCCAGGCTTTCCAACGCGCGCTTGCCGTACCTTCCGGCAGGCACGCTATCCGGATTCGCCATCGCGAGCTTCTGTGTGCCAAGTGCCGCCGCCAGCCCGAAATGCGGAGCGATCCTGAGCGTGGCGGTGCTGGACGCTGGCGCGATCAGCACCAGCGAGTTGCGCAGCAGATTGCTGCGCGTGCCCGGCGCGACCAGACCGCGTTGATCGAGGTAATCCATCCAGTCGAGGTCGGCGGAGATGAACAGGTCCGCCGGTGCGCCTGCGATCGATCTGCTTGGCCAGCGCGCTGCTCGCGCCGTAAGCGACGATGACCTTGTTGCCGGTGGAAGCCTCGAAGCCGCGGGCCTGCGCGTCCATCGCCTCTTTGAGGCTCGCCGCGGCAAAGACCGTGACCTGGGCGGCCGAGGCTGGCAGCGGCGGCCCCACGACGAGACCTGCAATCGCGAGCAGGCCGAGTACCAGGCGATACGAACCCATGAATGGTAATATATCATGGGATATAGCGCTACGCGGATGGGCATCCGCAACCAAGCCGATCGTCGAGGTCCATGTCGCCGCTTCCCCTAGAATCGGGCCTGGCGCTTTCCCCTGTCCCGGCAAGGAATCCCGATGTCCGAAGCAGCCCCAACGTTTCGCGACGTGCGAATGCACGGCTTCAGCGAGCGGATCGAGGTCGGCGCCGCGCTCGACTGGATCGACGCCCACGCGGCCCGTCTCGGCGACGAAATCGTAGCGATCGACGACGCGCACGGTCGCACGCTGGCGAGCGCGCTGATCGCGCCGCTCGACGTTCCGGGATTCGATCGCGCCGCGATGGATGGCTACGCGCTACGCGGTGGCGAGACTGCGGGTGCGAGCGAATACAACCCGCTGTCCTTTCGCGTGCAGGGGCAGGCGCTGCCGGGTGAACCCTTCCCGGGGATGATCGATCCCGGCACGGCGATCCGCATCATGACCGGCGCACCAGTCCCGGCGGGCGTCGATGCGGTAGTTCCCGCCGAGTATGCGGTCGAGACCTCAGGGGCCATTGCGATCACGCGTCCGGTCGCGCCCGGCCAGCACGTGGGCCACCGCGGAGAGGACATCCGCGAGGGCTCGGCGGCGCTCGATGCCGGCAGGCGCCTGCGCCCGCAGGACGTCGGACTCATCGCCTCGCTGGGGCTCGCGCAAGTCGCGGTCGTGGGACAACCTCGAGTGCGATTGCTCGTCACCGGCAACGAGCTCAAGACACCCGGAACGAACAAGGACCGGTACCAGGTGTACGACGCGAACTCGTACATGCTGCGCGGGCTCGTTACGCGTGATGGCGGCGTGCTCGAAGCGCAGCATCGGCTGGGCGACGACCCGGACCGGATCCGGGACGCGCTCGTCGCGCCCGGGGCCGACGTGATCCTCGTGTCCGGAGGCTCGAGCGTCGGCAGCGAGGACCACGCGCCGCGGCTGATCGCGAGCCTCGGTGAGCTCGCGGTTCACGGCGTGGCGATGCGCCCGTCGAGCCCCGCGGGGTTCGGCAGGATCGGCGCTACGCTGGTCTTCCTCCTTCCCGGCAACCCGGTGTCCTGCCTGTGCGCCTACGATTTCTTCGCCGGCCGCGCGATCCGCATCTGTGGCGGACGCTCGGCGCAATGGCCCCATCGCAGCGTTGCCGGGACGCTGTCGCGCAAGATCGCGTCGGCGATCGGACGGGTCGATTACTGCAGGGTGCGCCGGGTTGACGGAAAGGTCGAACCGATCGCGCTCAGCGGCGCGTCGATTCTCTCGTCGACCACGCGCGCCGACGGCTTCGTCATCGTTCCCGCTGCGAGCGAGGGCTACGGGCCCGGCGCCGAAGTGAGCGTCTACCTGTATGACTGAGCCACGTGACTGAGACATTTGAGCGAGCACATGACCGAGGCCGGCCAGACCCAATTCCTCGACGTCATCACCCGCGACGAGGCGACAGCGCGATTTCGCGCGCACCTGAGGCCTCGAGCCACTCGGCACGGAAGTCGTGCCGCTCGGCAACGCGCTCGACCGGGTGCTCGCCGACGACGTCATTTCCACGGTCGACGTTCCCGGCTTCGACCGCTCCAATGTCGATGGCTACGCGCTGCAGGCGAAAGACTCCTTCGGCGCAATGGAAGAGGCACCGCGCAGACTGCGTCTCGAACAGCGAGGTGCTCGCACCGGGGATCGTGCCTGTGACGCAGGTCGCGCCGGGTCACGCAACGTGCGATCGCAACCGGCGGAATGCTCCCCCGCGGCGCCGACGCCGTCGTGATGGTCGAGCATACCGGGCACGCCGATTCCGCCGAGGGACTGCGGCTGGAGCTCAGGCGCCCCGTCACGCCGGGCGAGAACGTGAGCTATGCGGGCACCGACATCGCGCGGGGAGAAATCGTGCTGCGTGCTGGGCAGCAGCTCAGCATCGCGCGAGATCGGCGTGCTCGCCGCGGTCGGTCTGTGCGAGGTCCCCGTCCATCGGCGGCCGCGCGTGGCGATCTTCTCGACCGGCAACGAGATCGTGGCTCCCGGTGAACCGCTACGCCCCGGCGCGGTTTACGATTCCAACGCCGCGATCATCGGCGCCGCGGTCGCGGAGCTTGGCGCAACACCCGTGCAGCTCGGCGTCATCCCCGACGACGAGCCTGCGCTGCAGGCTGCGCTCGCAACAGGCCTCGAATGTGATGTCGTCGTGTTCTCGGGCGGGACCTCCAAGGGCGCAGGCGACATGTCCTATCGCGTGGCGCACCGGCTTTCGAATCCTGGGGTCGTCGCGCACGGCGTCGCGCTGAAGCCCGGGAAGCCAATCTGCCTCGCAGTTACGGGCGGCAAGCCGGTAGTCATTCTGCCGGGGTTTCCGACCTCCGCGATATTCACGTTCCACGAATTCCTCGCGCCGGTCATACGCGCCTACGCGGGATTGCCGGCGGAACGGCCGCAGAGCCTTCGCGCGACGCTTGCCGATGCGCGTTAACTCGGAGCGCGGCCGCACCGAATATCTGCTGGTCGGATTGGTGCCGGGCCCGCGCGGCTTGAGCGCATACCCGATGGGCAAGGGATCGGGATCGGTGACGACTTTCAGCGGCGCCGACGGCTTCATCACCATCGACCAGCACACCGAGATGCTCGACGCGGGCGCCGGGGTTTCGGTGCAGCTTCTGGGGCGACGGGTCGGGCCCGCCGACCTCGTCGTCATCGGCAGCCACTGCGTGGGGCTCGACCTTCTGCTCGGCAAGCTGATGCGCAAGGGCGTCCGGACCAAGGCGCTTTACGTCGGCAGCATGGGCGGCCTCGCGGCAGTCAAACGCGAGGAATGCGATCTCGCCGGCATGCACCTGATGGACCCGGCAACCGGCGAGTACAACCGGCCGCTTCTGACCGATACGCTGACCTTGGTGCCCGGCTATGGACGCATGCAGGGCATCGTATTCCGCGCCGGACGATCCGCGCTTCAAGGATCGGAGTGCAACTGCGGCGATGACACGCGCGCTTCGCGATGCCGATTGCCTGATGGTCAATCGCAACGCGGGAAGCGGGACGCGAATCATCGTCGACCGGCTGCTGGGTGAGCACCGGCCGGCGGGCTGGGGAACGCAGACCCGGTCGCACAACGCCGTCGCCGCCGCGGTGGGCCAGGGCCGGGCGGACTGGGGCGTAGCCATCGACACGGTGGCGCGGCAATATGGTCTCGGGTTCATCCCGCTGCAGGAGGAACAGTACGATTTCATCGTCCCGACCGAGCGGATGAATCGCCCGGCGGTGCGCACGTTCTGCGCAGTGCTGAACGACCGCGAGGTGCGCGCCGAGTTGTCCGCGCTGGGATTCCGATTGCCGCGAAACGACAGGGCGTAGCGCGCCGCGCTGCGATTTCGGGGCCGTTGTGCCGCCTTGGCGGCTGGGCCAGATGCCTTCGGGGGTGATTTCCCAGCGAATTTGCGTTTCCGGCGCTTGTACATGCTTGAATTAGTAGCTTAAAAACATGTTGTTATCGTCGTAACTTCCAGTTTTAGATGCGAAATAATTCCCCCCTCGAATCGACGGCTGCAGATCGGTCCACCGCAGGATCGTCCACCGCAACGACGGGCCACTCGGCGTTTGGCAAAGCGATGTAAGCTACGCGCGGGGGCCCTGCCGAGCCCCAATGGGCGCAGGCACTCTTCTTGCTCGTCGTCCCGGATGCAAGGACCGCAGCGCGCGCACGGTGGCTGCGCGCGGCACGGCTCCACGAGGATAGTCATGTCGGCCCAGGTACGCCCCGCACCCGCCGCGACGGGAGTGATCTCGGAGCTCGCGTTCGCGCGCGCGCAGCGCAATACGGTGCTGATCGTCGACGACCTCTTCTCGAGCCGCCTGCTGCTCGCCGAGATCGTGCGCCAGATTGACGGCAAGCTGAACCTCGAACTGTTCGACACCCCGTCGCGCGCGCTCGAATACGCGCGAAACAACCGCGTCGACATCGTTCTGACCGATTACAAGCTGCCCGAATTCGACGGCATCGAGCTCGTCAAGCAACTGCGCGCCCTGCCCCACTGCGTCGATGTTCCGATCGTGGTGATTACGGTCGTCGACGACCGCAAGATCCGCTACGACGCGCTCGAAGCCGGCGCCACCGATTTCCTGATCAAGCCGCTCGATGACCATGAGACCCGCGCACGCTGCGCCAACCTGCTCGAATTGCGCCGGCACAAGATCGTCCTGTCGGACCAGGCGCGCGTGCTGCAGTACCAGGTCGACAAATCGGTGGCCGAGATCCTCGAGCGCGAGCTCGAGACGCTCGCCAAGCTCGCCAAGGCCGGCGAATTCCGCGACAAGACGACCGGCAATCACCTGATGCGCATGGCCAAGTATTCGGCGCTGATCGGCCAGCACCTCGGGCTCGGCACCGAGACCGTTCACGTCCTCGAGGTTGCCGCGCCGATGCACGACATCGGCAAGATCGGCATCCCGGATTCGGTGCTGCTGAAGGACGGTCCGCTGACCCCCGACGAAACCCAGGTGATGCGTGATCATCCGCGCATGGGCTACGACATCCTGAAGGGCAGCCCGTCGAAATACCTGTCGATGGGCGCGATCATCGCGCTCGGCCACCACGAGAAGTTCGACGGCACCGGCTACCCGAATGGACTGCACGGCGAGGACATCCCGCTGGTCGCCCGCATCGTCGCCGTCGCCGACGTCTTCGACGCGCTGGTCTCCGTACGACCCTACAAGCGCGCGTGGGAGCTCGACGAGGGCATCGACTTCGTCAAGTCCGAGCGCGGCCGCCATTTCGATCCGACCTGCGTCGATGCTTTCCTCTCCGACCGCTCGGCGCTCGAGACGGTCATGCGCGAGTTCGGCGACTAGCCGCGGCGCACAAAAGCGTCGAGCCTGCCGACCCCTTCCTCGATCGCCTCGTTCGACGCTGCGTAGGACAGACGGATGTGCTGACCGTCGCCCGGAACGCGGCGGCCGAAATGGATGTCGGCCAGCACGGCAATGCCCGCGTCGTGCAGCAGGCGCTTGCGGAGCGCCTCGGAGTCCGCCGCGCCGACCATCCGGCACGCTTCGGTGACGTTTGGCCAGGCGTAGAACGCGCCGCCGGGACTTTTGCATGAAATCCCCGGGACGCGATTGAGAAGCCCGACGATCAGGTCGCGGCGCTCGGCAAAGCGCGAGCGCATCGCATCGACCGACTCCTGCGAACCGTTGATGGCCTCGAGCGCCGCCCACTGCGAGATCTGCGACGCGCAGGAATCGGTATTGGTGATCCAGCGGGAGAAGAGCGGGGCGAGCGCGCGATTGGCAGCGTAGCCCAGGCGCCATCCGGTCATCGCCCAGGTCTTCGACGCCCCGTCGGCAATGACCGTGCGCCTCTGCATGCCGGGACGGCGCGCCAGCGTGTCGAACGCCCCGTCGTAGACCAGGCGCGAATAGATCTCGTCGGCATACACCCATACCAGCGGATGGCGCTCGAGGATGCCAGCGATCGCGTCGAGGTCCGCGGCCCCCAGGACCCCGCCGGTCGGATTCTGCGGGGTGTTCAGGATCAGCAGGCGGGTCTGGTCGGAGATCTTCGCTTCGAGCTCGGCCGGGTCGAAGGCGAAATCGCGCGATTCGCGCAGGAAGATCGGCACCGGCACCGCACCGTTGGCGAGGATCTGCGACTCGTAGATCGGGAACCCGGGAACCGGATAGATCACCTCGTCGCCTGCGCCGTAGTCGGTCACCGACGCAATGGTGTAGGCGATGAACGGCTTCGCCCCTGCGCCGACGACGACATCCTCCTGCCGTATGTCGAGCCCGCGGCGCGTGCCCAGGTCACGCGCGATGGCATCGCGCAATTCGTCGATGCCGGCCGATGGCGTGTAGCCGTGCTTGCCGGCATGGATCGCCTCGATCGCGGCATCCTGGATGTTGACCGGCGTCGGAAAATCCGGCTGCCCGATGCAGAAGGACACGACGTCGTGCCCGGCGCGGACCAGGGCGTTGACTTCGGCGAGCACGACGAAAGCGTTCTCGGTACCGAGCGATTCGGCCCGTCGCGACAGCCGCGGCAGGATACCGGTCTCCGACGCTGCGGTCATGGGAAATTCGACTGGGTCAGCGCGATCGCGCACAGCGCGATCAGCCGCTGCGGGAGTATGCCGAGGACCAGCAGCAGCACGCCGTTGATCGAGAGCACGATCCCGGTGTCGCCGCGCACGACGATCGGCGCGCTCTCGACCGGGTCGTCGAAATACATCAGCTTGACCACGCGCAGATAGTAGTACGCTCCGACCAGCGAGGTCAGCACCGCGACCACGGCCAGCCAGACGAAGCCGTCCGCCAGCGCGGCCTCGATCACCATGAACTTGGCGTAGAACCCGACCGTAGGCGGCAGCCCGGCCAGCGAGAACATCACCAGCAGCATGATGAAGGCCCACCATGGCGAGCGCCGGTTGAGACCCTTGAAGTCGTCGAGGCGATCGCTTTCGAAGCCCTGCCGCGACAGCAGCATGATGATTCCAAACGAGGCGATGCTGGTCAGCGCATAGACGACGACATAGAACATTGCGGCCGAATAGCCGTAGCGGTCGGCGGTCAGCAGCCCGAGGAGCATGTAGCCCATGTTGGCGATGGTCGAATAAGCGAGCATGCGCTTGATGTTCGACTGCGCTATCGCGACCAGGTTGCCGAGCACCATTGACAGCACCGAGAGCACGATCAGCATTCCCTGCCAGTCGAAGGCGGTCGCCTGCAGGCCCGAGGACAGCAGGCGCAGCGCCAGCGCAAATGCAGCGATCTTCGGTGCGGTCCCGATCAGCACGGTCACCGGCGTCGGCGCGCCGTCGTAGACGTCGGGCACCCACATGTGAAATGGCACCAGCGCGAGCTTGAACGCGAGGCCGGCGACCACGAATACCAGCCCCAGCGTGACCAGCGCGGTGCTGCCGTGCCGGCCGTAGATCGCGCGTGCGATGCGATCGAGGTCGAGCGAGCCGGTCGAGCCGTAGATCATCGACATTCCGTAGAGCAGCATTCCCGACGCCAGCGCCCCGAGCACGAAGTACTTCATCGCCGCCTCGGTCGATGCCGCGTGATCCCGGCGCGACGCCACCAGCGCATAGAGCGACAGCGACATCAGCTCGACGCCCAGGTAGAGCGTCAGGAAGCTGTTGCCCGGTGATCATCACCTGCATCCCGAGCAGGGAGAACAGGATCAGCACGAACACCTCGCCGCGGAACATGCCGCGGACGACGAGATAGCTGCGGGAATAGAACAGGATCGCCGAAACTGCGATGAAGCACGCGATCCGCAGGAAATCGGCCAGCATGTCGTCGACGACGAGATCGTGGTACGCCTTGACCGCGTCGAGCCGCAGCGTCGTCAAGCGTGACGCAGGTCGCAACCAGCAGCGCGAGCTGGGTCAGCCAGTACGAAACGTGGCGCCGGTCCTCGGAGACGAAAAGGTCGATCATCAGGATCGCGCATCGCCGCGACCAGGATCACGATCTCGGGCAGCGCGGCGGAGGCGTTGAGTTCCGCAAGCATGTCAGAGCTTCGAACGGGCCACGGTATGCAGCAAATTGGCGACCGACACGTGCATGACGTCGATCAGGGGCTTCGGCCAGATGCCGATGCCGAGCACGGCGATCGCCAGCACCGCCAGCAGCCAGAATTCACGCCGACCGATGTCGCTCATCGCTGCAACCTTGGCGTTCACGATCGCGCCGAAGATCACGCGCTTGTATAGCCACAGCGAGTAGGCAGCCGCCAGAATCAGCGTAATCGCGGCACCGAAGCCGATCCAGAAATTCACTTTCACCGCGGCGAGGATCACCAGAAACTCCCCGACGAAGCCCGAGGTTCCCGGCAGTCCGGCGTTGGCCATCGCGAACAGCATCATGAACCCGGCGAATTTCGGCATCGTATTGACGACGCCGCCGTAGTCGGCGATCAGCCGCGAATGCATGCGGTCGTACATGACGCCGACGCACAGGAACATCGCTGCCGAAACGAACCCGTGCGACAGCATCTGCACCAGCCCGCCTTCCACCCCGAGCTGGCTGTAGAGGAAGAAGCCGAGCGTCACAAACCCCATGTGGGAAACCGAAGAGTACGCGATCAGCTTCTTCATGTCGGCCTGCACGATGGCCACGAAGCCGATATAGATGATGGCGATCAGCGACAACGTGATAATGAACCCCGTCAGGTAGCGCGACGCGTCGGGGACGATCGGGAGGATGAAGCGTACGAAGCCGTAACCGCCGATCTTCAGCATCACCGCCGCCAGCACGACCGAGCCGCCGGTCGGCGCCTCGACGTGCGCGTCCGGCAGCCAGGTGTGCACCGGCCACATCGGGACCTTGACGGCGAATCCGAGGAAGAACGCGACGAACAGCAGAATCTGTGCGCTCATCTCGAGCGGCACCTTGTACCACTCGAGTATCTCGAAGCTTTCGGACACGCTGTAGAGGTAGATCAGCGCGACCAGCATCAGGATCGAGCCCAGCAGCGTGTAGAGAAAGAACTTGAGCGCCGCGTAGACCCGGTTCGGGCCGCCCCAGATGCCGATGATCAGGTACATCGGAATCAGCATCGCTTCGAAAAATATGTAGAACAGGATCCCGTCGAGTGCCACGAACACGCCGTTCATGAGCCCCGACATGACGAGGAACGCGGCCATGTATTGCGCGACTCGGGTCGTGATCACTTCCCACCCGGCCCAGACGACTAGCAGCGTCATCAGGCTGTTCAACAAGACGAACAGCACCGAGATGCCGTCGACGCCGAGGTGGTAATGAATGTCGAAGCGCGGAACCCAAGGCGCGAATTCGACGAACTGCATCGTCGCGGTCGAGGTGTCGAATCCGGCATACAGCGGGACCGTGACCAGGAATCCAGCCAGCGCACCGGCAAGCGCGATCCAGCGCGCGAACGCGGCGTCGCGGTCACGCCCGACCCCGAGCACGGCCAGCCCGGCAACGATCGGCACCCAGATCGCGAGCGAAAGGTAAGGCGTCACGGCCCCGCCCTCACCGCACGCCCCACCAGTAGAGCAGGCCGAAAACGCCGACGATCATTACGAAAGCGTAGTGATAGACGTAGCCCGACTGGATGCGCCGCAGGCTACGCGATGCGAGTCCGACCAGCCACGCGGAGCCGTTGACGAGCCAGCCATCGATGATCGTGCGATCGCCATAGTTCGACGCGAACTCGCCCAGCCGGCGAGAACCCCCTACGACGAACCAGTCGTTGAAACGGTCGAAGTAGTACTTGTTGTCGAGCAGCGTGTAGATCGGCCTGAAAGCGGCGGCGATCCGCGCGGGCATTCCCGGCGCGATCAGGTACAGCCAGGTCGCCGTCGCGATGCCGGCGAGCGCGAGCCAGAACGGGAGGCTTTCGAGGCCATGGAGCGCGAACGCCACCGGCCCGTGCCATTCGGTGGCGAGTTGCCCGAGCACCGCGTGCTGCCCGCGCACGAAAATCGAGTTGCCGAACCACGGGCCGAACAACATCGGATGCACCCACGTCCAGCCGGCGAACACCGAAGGAAGGGCGAGCAGGATCAGCGGCACCGTGATCACCCACGGCGACTCGCGCGGCGGGGCGTGGGCATCGGCTTCGCCGACGTGCACTCCATCGTGCCCCGGTGCACTCGGTGCTCCGCCGTGAGCGCGAAACCGTTCCTCGCCGTGAAAGGCGAGGTAGAGCATCCGGAACGAATAGAAACCGGTGACGAAGACGCCTGCAACCACAGCGAAATACGCGTAGCCATGCCCGCCCACGCGCGAGAGCGCTACTGCCTCGATGATCGAATCTTTCGAGTAAAAGCCGGCGAAGGGCGGGATCCCGGCCAGCGCGAGCGAGCCGATCACCGCGGTCACGTAGGTGATCGGCATGTAGCGCCACAGGCCACCCATCCGCCGCAGGTCCTGCTCGTGGTGCAGGGCGATGATCACCGAGCCGGCAGCGAGGAACAGCAGCGCCTTGAAGAACGCGTGGGTCAGCAGGTGGAAGATCGCGGCGGAATACGCCGAGACACCGAGCGCTACGGTCATGTAGCCCAGCTGCGACAGCGTCGAATACGCGATCACGCGCTTGATGTCGTTCTGGACAATGCCGAGGAAGGCCATGAACAGCGCCGTCGTCGCGCCGATGACCGTGACGAACGACAGCGCGGTCTCCGACCATTCGAACAGCGGGCTCATCCGCGCCACCATGAAGATGCCTGCAGTCACCATTGTCGCGGCATGGATCAGCGCCGAGATCGGCGTCGGGCCTTCCATCGAATCGGGGAGCCAGACATGCAGCGGCACCTGCGCGCTCTTGGCCATCGCTCCGACGAACAGACAGATGCAAATCGCGCTCATCAACGACCAGTGCCCGCCGGCCCACGGGGTGATCGTCGTTCCCGCGAGCGACCCGGCCTGCGCGAACACCGGCGCGTAGTCGAGGGTGCCGAAATACGCCAGCACCAGGCCGATCCCCAGCACGAAACCGAAGTCCCCGATGCGGTTGGCGATGAACGCCTTGAGGCTCGCAGCGTTCGCGGTCGGCCGCTCGTACCAGAAGCCGATCAGCAGGTAGGAGACGAGCCCCACCGCCTCCCAGCCGAAGAAGAGCTGCATGAAGTTGTTGCTCATGACGAGCATCAGCATCGAGAACGTGAACAGCGAGATGTACGAGAAGAAACGGGTGTAGCCGGGGTCGTCGGCCATGTAGCCGACCGTGTAGATGTGCACCATCAACGACACGAAGGTCACCACGAGCAGCATCGTCGCGGTCAGCGGGTCGACCAGGAAGCCGATCGTGAGCTTGAAAGAGCCCGAGGCAAGCCAGGTGTAGATGTCGCCGTCGAAGCGGTGGCCCGCGTGGACGTCCTGCGCGATCGCGATCGACGCCACGAACGACGCCGCGACACCGACAATGCACAGCCAGTGCGACGCGCTGCGGCCAAGTCTCCCGCCGAACAACCCGACGATCACCGACGCCGCCAGAGGCGCGAGCGGCACCAGCAGGTAGAGTTCGTGCATCGTCATCGGGTGCCCATCCTCGCCGTCTTCCTCATGCTCATCCCTTGAGGGTCGCCATCTTCTCGACGTCGATCGATCCGGCGTTGCGGAACAGCAGCACGAGGATCGCCAACCCGATCGCCGATTCGGCCGCGGCGATGGTCAGGATGAAGAACACGAACACCTGCCCCGCCATGTCGCCCAGGTAGCGGGAGAAGGCGATGAAATTGAGATTGACCGCCAGCAGCATCAGCTCGATCGCCATCAGCATGATGATGACGTTGCGGCGGTTCAGGAAAATGCCCGCCATGCTGATGGCGAACAGGATCGCCCCCAGCACGAGGTAATGTGCAAGCGTCGGCATCACTGGCAACGGCATGTTCTTTCCCTCCGCGGCGGACCGGCAGCGGCCCCTCGCCGAGGCACCGCGCCGCCCGTCGCAGTCTGACCGGATCAGCCCGGTGGTTTCTCCGAAGGCAGGTTGACGAGGCGCACCCGCTCGCTCGCGCGTACCCGGACCTGCGCTCCCGGATCCTGGTGCTTCATCTGTCTACGCTGGCGGCGCGTCAGCTCGATCGCCGCGACGATTGCGACCAGCAATACCACGGCAGCGATTTCGAACGGGTACACGTAGTCGACGTAGAGCAGCGCTCCCAGCGCCTTGGTGTTGCTGCCGGTCGGCGCCGGCGGCGCGATCACGCTGCTGCCCACTGCACTGCCGACGATGACCAGCGCCATCTCGAAGAGCACCAGCACGCCAACGGCGGCGCCGACCGGGAGGTAGCTCCTGAAGTGCACGCGCAGGCTGTCGAAATTGACGTCGAGCATCATGACCACGAACAGGAACAGCACCATGACCGCTCCGACGTACACCAGGACCAGCGCAATGGCGAGGAATTCGGCCTGCAGCAACAGCCAGATCCCCGCCGCGCTGAAGAAAGCGAGCACGAGCCATAATGCGGCGTGCACCGGGTTGCGGGTCGTGATCACGCGCAGCGCGGCGAACACGAGGATTGCGGCGAATGCGTAGAACGTGATGGCGGTGAACGTCATCGGTACTTCGCGTCCTCGGCGCGATCTGCGGCGATCTGCGCCTCGTAGCGGTCGCCGACTGCGAGCAGCATTTCCTTCGTGTAATACAGGTCGCCGCGGCGCTCGCCGTGATACTCCAGAATCCGCGTCTCGACAATCGCATCGACCGGGCAGCTCTCCTCGCAGAAGCCGCAGAAGATGCACTTGGTGAGGTCGATGTCGTAGCGGGTCGTGCGCCGCGAGCCGTCGTCGCGCTGCGTCGACTCGATGGTGATCGCGAGCGCCGGGCAGACCGCCTCGCAGAGCTTGCAGGCGATGCAGCGCTCCTCGCCGTTGGGATACCTGCGAAGCGCGTGCAGACCCCGGAAGCGCGGGCCCTGCGGCGTCTTCTCCTCCGGGAACTGTACGGTGATCTTGCGCGCGAACATGTGCCGGCCGGTCAGCGCGAGCCCCTGCAGCAGCTCGACCAGAAGCCAGGTACTGAAGAATTCGCGGATGCGCCGGAACACGTGTCGCCTCGCCCTGGTCGCGCTAATGAAACAGCCCTGCGTAGCGAGTCTGCATCATCGCGCCGATGAATACGATCCAGACCAGCGTGATCGGAATGAAGACCTTCCAGCCCAGCCGCATGATCTGGTCGTAGCGGTAGCGCGGGAACGTTGCCCGGATCCACAGGAAGATCAGCAGCACGAACGCCCACTTGAGCACAAGCCAGAGCATGCCGTCACCGAACGGGTGCGCGCCGAAGACCCCGACGTCGTTGAGGATCGGCAGCGGCGAGAGCCAACCGCCGAGAAACATGATCGACGTCAGCGCCGCGATCATGATCATGTTCATGTATTCGGCGAGGAAGAACAGCGCGAAAGCGATGCCCGAGTACTCGACGTGAAAGCCGCCGACGATCTCCGATTCGCATTCGGCCATGTCGAATGGATGGCGGTTGGTCTCCGCGATCCCCGAGACCAGGTACACGATGAACAGCGGGAACAGCGGCCACACGTACCAGTATGCCGCGCCACCCTCCTGTCCCGCGACGATGTCGGACAGGTTGAGGCTGTTCGCCGCCATCAGCACGCCGACCAGCGCGAATCCCATCGCGATCTCGTAGGAGACGATCTGCGCCGCCGAGCGCAGGCAACCGAGGAACGCGTACCTGGAATTCGAGGCCCAGCCGCCGAGGACCACGCCGTAGACGCCGAGCGAGCTCATCGCAAGCAGATACAGCAGCCCAGCGTTGATGTTCGACAGCACCAGCGTGCCCGTGAACGGGATGACCGCCCAGGCGGCGAGCGCAGGCGCGAGGGAGAGCATCGGCGCAACGAAGAACAGCGCGCGGCTCGCGCCCGACGGGACGACGATTTCCTTGAACAACATCTTCAGCACATCGGCGAAAGGCTGCAGCAGGCCGAGCGGGCCGACGCGATTCGGGCCGATCCGCACCTGCATCCAGCCGATCACCTTGCGCTCGGCATAGGTGAGATACGCGACCCCGATGATCAGCGGCACGGCGATGACGATGACCTTGACCAGCGTCCATACCGGAATCCACCAGGGACCCATCGCGCTCTGCACCGGAGCGAGAGGTCGGTCATGCTCAGGCACGCTCCACCGAGACCGGGCCCGACATGCCGTCGAGACCACAGGTCGACGGGTGCGCCGCTGCGATGCGCACCACCCCGGGGGGCACACCCGGGTCCACCCGGGTCACGAGCACCGCTTCGCCGCCGCCCTGCTTCACCCTGACTTGCGCGCCTTCGGCAATGCCCA
This sequence comes from uncultured beta proteobacterium, assembly GCA_963701885.1. Taxonomy (GTDB): domain Bacteria; phylum Pseudomonadota; class Gammaproteobacteria; order Burkholderiales; family Casimicrobiaceae; genus VBCG01. Next base: position 94,766 of record CAVPBR010000012.1, on the reverse strand, counting down.
GCGCGTCGAGCAGCGTTCGGTGCACCCGCGCTTTCGGCGGCCGGGCATCGACGGTCTGCTGCAGCGATGGCGCGCGTCTCACCAGCGGATCGGCGAAATAGATCGGCACGTCGGCCACGCGCTCGATGCCGGCAGATGACGCGGCCGGCGCGGCGATCGGCGTTCGGGTGGCGTTGGATAGCCGCTGCGCGAGATCGCCGGCTTCGGCCAGGACCGCATCGCGAACCGCTTCGGAGGTTTCGAATTCGAAGCCCGGAAGCTTCAGGATCGTTCCCAGCACCCGCAGCACTTTCCATCCGGGGCGAACCTCACCCGTGGGCGGAACGACGCCGTGGAACCCCTGCACCCGTCCCTCGCAGTTGACGAAGGTTCCGGCGGTCTCGGTGAACGCTGCGATCGGCAACAGCACGTCGGCGTACTGCAGTGCGTGCCGGAATGGGCTCAGGACCGCGACGAACTCGGCCTTTTGCAGCGCGGCGCGCGCCGCGGCCGGACGGGCGCAATCGAATTCGGCCTCGGCGTGAATCACGACATATCCGCGGCAGGGCTCGCCACCATCGTCCCCGAGCATCGCCCGCGCATTGCGGCCATCGTGCTGCGGTAGCGCGCCCGCGACGTAACCGCCGACGGTGTTGGCGGCTTCGGTCAGCACGCCAAGCGTCGCGCCGGTCAGCGCGGCGAGCGCCTGCGCAAGCGCAGCGATTTGCGCTGCATCGGCATGCTGGACGGCGAAGTTGCCGAGCAGGATCGCGCGCCTCTCCCCGCCGAGCAGGCTCGCCGCGATCACCTCCGCGCCGGCGGTCGGGGCAATCGCCGCGAGCGCCGAAGGCACCTCCTTGCCCGCGCCATGCGCCGCCGCGACGACGATCTCCGCGAGCATCATCGGGATGAGCGACGGCGGGACGATCGCGCGATGCGCAAGCGGGATCAGCCATTCGTCGTCGACCGCATGCAGCGATGTGATCTGCGCAGCCTTCTTCGCGGCCTGTCGCAGGCGCAGTGCGAGCAGCGGATGGTCCTTGCGCAGGAAGCTGCCGATGACCAGCACCCGGTCGAGGCGCTGCACATCCGCAATCGGCATGCCGAGGAATGGAATGCCGCCGCGCGCACCGTCATCGCGGAAATCGTCCTGGCGCAGGCGGAAATCCACGTTGTCGCTGCCAAGTCCCCGCGCGAGCCGGGCGGCGAGCGCCATCTCCTCGAGGGTCGCGTGCGGTGAGACGAGCATGCCCAGCGCCTCGCCGCCGCGCTTTCGCCTAAGCTCCGACAAGCCGGCGGCGGTGAACTCGAGCGCGCTTGCCCAGTCGACGGACTTCCACTCGCCCCCCCGCTTGATCATCGGCGAGCGCAGGCGCGAATCGCAGTCGAGCGCCTCGTACGAAAAGCGGTCCTTGTCGGAGATCCAGCACTCGTTGACTGCCTCGTTGTCGCGCGGCACGACGCGCACGACGCGGTTGTCCTTGACCTGCACGATAAGATTGCTGCCGTGGCCGTCGTGCGGGGACACACTCTTGCGCCGCGACAGCTCCCAGCTCCGCGCCGCGAAGCGGAACGGCTTCGACGTCAGTGCCCCGACCGGGCAGATGTCGATCATGTTCCCCGAAAGCTCGGAATCGACGGTGCGCCCGACGAAGGTGACGATCTCGGCGTGCTCGGTGCGCCCGATCATCCCGAGCTCCATGATCCCGCCAAGCTCCTGGCCGAAGCGCACACAGCGTGTGCACTGAATGCAGCGTGTCATCTCCTGCGCGGCGATCAGCGGGCCCAGCGCCTTGTACATGACGACACGCTTCGGCTCGCGGTAGCGCGATGCCGAAGCGCCGTAGCCAACCGCGAGATCCTGGAGCTGGCATTCGCCGCCCTGGTCGCAGATCGGGCAGTCGAGCGGATGGTTGATCAGCAGGAATTCCATCACCCCCTGCTGCGCCTCGATCGCCTGCTTCGAGTGTGTCCAGGCCTTCATTCCCTCGGTGACGGGCGTTGCGCAGGCAGGCAGCGGCTTGGGCGCCTTCTCGATCTGGACGAGGCACATCCGGCAGTTCGCGGCGATCGACAGCTTGCGGTGATAGCAGAAGTACGGCACGTAGATGCCGAGCTTGTCCGCGGCGTCCATTACCGTGCTCCCACGCGGTACCTGTACCGTCCTGCCGTCGATTTCCAGGCTCAGCATCGCTTGCACGGCTAACCCATTCTCATGGCGTTCAGACGTAGTCCGGGACCACACACTTCCCGTGGCGGATGTGATGCTCGAACTCGTCGTGGAAATGCTTGATGAAGCTACGCACTGGCATCGCGGCGGCGTCACCCAGCGCGCAGATCGTGCGGCCCTGGATGTTGTCGGCGACGGAGTTCAGCACGTCGAGATCTTCGAGACGGCCCTTGCCGTGCTCGATGCGATCGACCATGCGCCACATCCAGCCGGTCCCTTCGCGGCAGGGCGTGCACTGGCCGCAGGACTCCTCGTAATAGAAATAGGCGAGACGCAGCAGACTCCTCACCATGCAGCGCGTGTCGTCGAGGACGATCACTGCGCCGGAGCCCAGCATCGAGCCCGCCTTCGCGATCGCGTCGTAATCCATCGTGAGGCCCATCATCGCGTCGGCGGGGAGCACTGGCGCGGACGACCCTCCCGGGATTACCGCCTTCAGCGCGCGGCCGCCGCGCACCCCGCCAGCCATTTCGAGCAGCTTCGGGAAAGGAGTGCCGAGATTGATCTCGTAATTGCCGGGCTGCTCGACATCGCCCGTCACCGAGAAGATCTTCGTACCGCCGTTGTTCGGCAGGCCGAGGCCCAGGAACCATTCGCCGCCATTGCGGATGATCCAGGGCACCGCGGCGAACGTCTCGGTGTTGTTGATCGTCGTCGGCTTGCCATAGAGTCCGAAGCTTGCCGGGAACGGCGGCTTGAAGCGCGGCAGGCCCTTCTTGCCTTCGAGGGACTCGAGCAGGCCCGTCTCCTCGCCGCAGATGTACGCGCCATAGCCGTGGTGGTTGTAGAGCCGGAAGCCGAAGCCGCTGCCGAGGATGTCGGCGCCGAGAAAGCCCGCGGCGTACGCTTCCTCGATCGCCTCTTCGCAGCGCTCGTAGACGTCCCAGATCTCGCCGTGGATGTAGTTGTAGCCGCGGGTGCAGCCCATCGCATAGGCGGCGATCACCATGCCCTCGAACAGCGCATGCGGGTTGTAGCGCATGATGTCGCGGTCCTTGAACGTCCCGGGCTCGCCCTCGTCGGAATTGCAGACCAGGTACATGTCGCCCGCGAACTGCCGCGGCATGAAGCTCCACTTGAGTCCAGTCGGGAAGCCTGCGCCTCCGCGCCCGCGCAGCCCCGATTTCTTCACCTCGGCGATCACCTGCTCGGGCGGGATCCTTTCGGCGAGGATCTTCTTCAAGGCTTCGTAGCCGCCGCGACGGACGTAGTCGGCGAGCCGCCAGTTGCGCCCGTCGAGCCCGGCCATCAGCACCGCGTCCGGCCCATAGTCGAGCATTCCGGTGGGGGCATTCATGACGGGGCCGGCCCCGCGGCGTTCGGCGCGCCTTCACCGCGATCCGCGGCTGCCGTGAGCTCGTCGATCAGCGCGTCGAGCTTGGGCGGTGTCAGGAAGCTCTCCATGCGCTTGTTGTTGACCAGCACCACCGGCGCATCGCCGCAGGCGCCCATGCATTCGCCTTCCTTCAGCGTGAACCGGCCATCAGCCGTGGTCTCGCCGAAGTCCACGTCGAGCCTGCGCTTCAGGTGCTGCGCGGCCTCGCCCGCACCCTGCAGCGCACAGGGAAGGTTGGTGCAGAGCGTGAGCTTGAAGCACCCGGTCGGCGCGAGGTTGTACATCTCGTAGAACGTCGCGACCTCGTACACCGCGACCGGTGGCATCCCGAGGTAGCCCGCGACCTCGTCCATCAGCCGGGTCGACAGCCAGCCGTGCTCGTCCTGCGCGATCGCCAGCGCCGATATCACCGCGGACTTCCTGTGCTCGGTGGGGTATTTGGCGGCCTCGCGATCGATCCTCGCGCGCGCGTCATCGGAGAGCATCATCGGTCGACCGACCCGAAGACGATGTCCTGGGTGCCGATGATCGCGACCACGTCGGCGATCATGTGCCCGCGCGACATCTCATCGAGGGCTGAAAGATGGACAAAGTCCGGCGGGCGCAGCTTGATCCGGTACGGCTTGTTCGCGCCGTCGGAGATCGCATAGACCCCGAACTCCCCCTTCGGGTGCTCGATCGCCGCGTACACTTCGCCGGCCGGGACGTGGATGCCCTCGGAGAAGAGCTTGAAGTGATGGATCAGCTCTTCCATGTTGGTCTTCATCGCCTCGCGCGGGGGCGGCGCGACCTTGAAGTTGTCGACGATTACCGGACCCGGGTGGTTGCGCAGCCACGCAATGCACTGGGCGACGATCCGGTTCGACTGGCGCATCTCCTGGACGCGCACCAGGTAGCGGTCGTAGCAGTCGCCGCTGACGCCGACCGGGATCTCGAATTGCATGTGCTCGTAGGCGGCATAGGGCTGCTTCCGGCGCAGGTCCCACGGCACGCCCGAGCCGCGCAGCATCGGCCCGGTGAAGCCCAGCGCGATCGCGCGCTCGGCGCCGACCACGCCGATGCCCACCGTGCGCTGCTTCCAGATCCGGTTGTCGGTCAGCAGCGTTTCGTAATCGTCGACGTAGCCCGGGAAGCGCCGCGTGAAATCCTCGATGAAGTCGAGGAGCGAACCCTCACGGTTGCGATTCATCTGTGCCAGCACGCGCGCATTGCGCGATTTCATCGCGGCATACCGGGGCATCCGGTCGGGAAGGTCGCGATAGACGCCGCCCGGCCGGTAGTACGCCGCATGCATCCGCGCGCCCGACACCGCCTCGTACATGTCGAAGAGGTCTTCGCGCTCGCGGAACGCATAAAGGAAGGTCGTCATCGCGCCAACGTCGAGCGAATGCGAGCCCAACCAGATCAGGTGATTCATGATGCGCGTGATCTCGTCGAACATCGTCCGGATGTAGAGCGCGCGTTCGGGAACCTCGATGCCGAGCAGCCTCTCGATCGCGAGGCAGTAGGCATGCTCGTTGCACATCATCGAGACGTAGTCGAGCCGGTCCATGTACGGCAGCGACTGGATCCACGTCCTGGTCTCGGCCAGCTTCTCGGTCGCCCGATGGAGCAGCCCGATGTGCGGATCGGCGCGGACGATGACCTCGCCGTCGAGCTCGAGCACCAGGCGCAGCACGCCGTGCGCCGCAGGGTGCTGCGGCCCAAAGTTCATTGTGTAATTGCGGATTTCAGCCACGGTGCGTCCGCTATTCGCCTTCCGCGTAGTGCTCTTCGCGGATGATCCGCGGCGTGATCTCGCGCGGCTCGATCGATACCGGCTGGTAAACCACGCGTGAGCGCTCGGGGTCGTAGCGCATCTCGACATAGCCCGAGATCGGGAAGTCCTTGCGGAACGGATGCCCGATGAAGCCGTAATCGGTGAGCAGGCGCCGCAGGTCCGGGTGACCGGCGAAGACGATGCCGTACAGGTCGAAGGCTTCGCGCTCGAACCAGTTCACCGCCGGCCACACGTCGATCAAGCTCGGCAACAGCGGGAAATCGTCATCCGGCGCGAAGCTTCGCACGCGCAGCCGCTGGTTGTTGGAGAGCGAAAGGAGGTGGCAGACGACGCCGAAGCGCGGGCCTTCACGCCCATCGCCCCCAAAGGCCGAGTAATCAACACCGCAGAGGTCTATCAGCATCTCGAAGCGGAGTTCGGGGCGGTCGCGCAGGCTGCGCATCGCGTCGAGGTAATGCGCGGCCGGAACGGTCAAGGTCACCTCGCCGAGCGCGACCGCTGTCGTAGCGTTCGTGCTTTCGAGGGCGTGGTTAAGTGCGGCGACCAGGGTATCGGTGGAACCCGCCATCAGCGCGCAATCGTGTTGGTGCGCCAGATCTTGTTCTGGAGCTGCAGGATGCCGTAGAGCAACGCCTCAGCGGTCGGCGGACAACCCGGAACGTAGATGTCGACCGGGACGATGCGGTCGCATCCGCGGACGACCGAGTACGAATAGTGGTAGTAGCCGCCACCATTGGCGCAGGAACCCATCGAGATCACCCAACGCGGCTCGGCCATCTGATCGTAGACTTTGCGCAACGCGGGGGCCATCTTGTTGCACAGCGTTCCCAGCGACGATCATCACGTCGGATTGCCGCGGGCTCGGACTGAATACGACGCCGAAGCGATCGAGGTCGTAGCGCGCCGCGCCGGCGTGCATCATCTCGACCGCGCAGCAGGCAAGCCCGAAGGTCATCGGCCACATCGAGCCGTTACGCGCCCAGTTGATCACGCTGTCGAGCGTGGTCGTGACGAAGCCCTTTTCGAGTACGCCTTCAATGGCCATGGCAGGTGCTCATTCCCATTCCAGGGCGCCCTTCTTCCACTCGTAGACGAACCCGATGGTGAGGATCAGCAGGAAGATCATCATCGCGACGAAGCCGAACATGCCGACCTCGCGCAACACGACCGCCCACGGAAAGAGGAACGCGATCTCGAGATCGAACAGAATGAACAGGATCGCGACCAGATAGTAGCGGACGTCGAACTTCATCCGTGCGTCCTCGAAGGCCTCGAAGCCGCACTCGTAGGGCGAGAGCTTTTCCGGGTCCGGACGATCAGGCGAAACGAAGCGTCCGACACCCATCATCAGCGCACCGAGCAGGATGCCGAAGAGAATGAAGACGAGGATGGGAAAGTACTGTTGAAGCATCGTGATCGCGACCTGTGTCCCGGCTGCTGCCTTACGACCCGCTATCCATCACCTTTTCACTGTTACCTGTCCACTGGTACCTGACTTGCCATCCCGCTGGTGCCGACGGGGAGACTCGAACTCCCACGGCTTGCGCCACTGCCCCCTCAAGACAGCGTGTCTACCAATTTCACCACGTCGGCGTGATTCACTTGGGTACTTCGCCATCGCCGGGTGCCGCGGCCGGCGGAGCATCCGTCGATGCAGGCACCGACGCAGGCACGGCTGGCGCCGGCACCGCGCTGCCGGCCGGTGTCCCGCCCGCATTCGCACCCCCCGCTTTGGCACCTGCCGCATTCGCCCCGGCTGCAGGCTGCGGCACCGCCGACGGCTTCGCAGGCTGCACTCGCGCGCTCCATCACGCCGCCTTCCATCACGCCCTGAGGCGCGTGCGCCCGCGCGCCGAACCACGTCAGTGCAACGCTGGTCGCAAAGAACACCGTCGCGAGAATCGCAGTCGTCCGCGACAGGAAATTTGCCGAACCCGCTGAACCGAACACGCTGCCAGACGAGCCGCTGCCGAATGCCGCGCCCATGTCGGCGCCCTTGCCGTGCTGCAGCAGCACGAAACCAATCACGGCGATTGCCGTGAGCACGTGCAGGACCAGCACCAGTGATTGAATCCAATTCATGCCTTACTGCTCCGTCGTCCCTTGCCGGTTAGGCACGGGCGATTGCCAAAAATTCATCCGCATCGAGCGACGCGCCTCCCACAAGCGCCCCATCGATGTCGGGCATCGCGAACAACGCTGCGGCGTTGGACGCCCTCACGCTGCCGCCGTACAGCACGCTCACCTCGCCCGCGGCGGCCCGGACCAGACGCGCGCGGATCACTGCATGGACCGCCTGCGCCTGCGCCGGCAGCGCCGTCCTGCCGGTACCGATTGCCCACACTGGTTCGTAGGCGACGACGCATTCCGCAAGCCTCGTACCGGTCGCGTCGATCAGCGCATCGACCTGGCGTGCCACGACTGCATCGCCCTCGCCGCTTTCGCGGTCTTCGAGCGTCTCGCCAACACAGGCGATCGGCGCCAAACCTGCGGACAGCGCCGCGACCGCTTTCGCCCCGACGACCCGATCAGTCTCGCCGTGCAACCTGCGACGCTCGGAGTGGCCGACGATCGCGTAGCGGCACCCGAATTCCGCTGCCATTCTCGCTGAGACCTCGCCGGTGTACGCGCCCAAGCCGTGCTCGCTCACGTCCTGCACGCCCCACATGAGCGCAGTTGCCGACAGCGCTTCCCGGACCTGGTCGAGGTAGGGCGTGGGCACGCATACGACGAGCTTGCGCGCCTCGCCCGCCGTCCACGCAGGCCCAAGGCGTCCGAGCAGCAGCGCGTTGGACGCAAGATCGCCGTTCATCTTCCAGTTGCCAACGACGAGCTTCTCGCGCATGCCCGACCCCGAAAGCGGCGGCACCCGTTCCGGGACCGGAGCGACCGTAACCGCATCCGGCCGCCGATGCCCGATCATGCCGCGACCGGGCGACCCTCGAGCGAGCTCCAAAACCCGATGATTTTATCGCGCCGCGGGAGGGCGGGTCAAACCACGCGCGGCAGCGCTTTGGCACGCCGCCGCGTCCACCAGGCGGCGGCTTCGCCGACGACGCCGCGCCGGAAGGCCAGCACACAGGCGACGAAAATGGCGCCGGTGATCACCGTCACCCACTCGCCGAAGCCGGCGAGGTAGTTCTCGAGCGCGACGAGGACGAATGCGCCGACGACCGGCCCGAAGATGGTGCCCATGCCTCCGAGCAGAGTCATCAGCACGACTTCCCCCGACATGGTCCAGTGAACGTCGGTCAGCGACGCGAGCTGGAAGACGATCGCCTTGGTCGATCCGGCAAGCCCCGCGAGCGTCGCCGAGAGCACGAATGCGAGCAGCTTGTAGCGGTCGGCGTCGTAGCCCAGCGATATCGCCCGCGGCTCGTTTTCGCGGATCGCCTTCAGCACCTGCCCGAACGGCGAGTGGATCACCCGGTAGATCAGCAGGAACGCCGCGAGGAACACGACGAGCACCGTGTAGTACATCGCGAGCGGTTGCGAGAGGTCGATCACGCCGAACAGCTTGCCGCGCGGCACGCTCTGGATGCCGTCCTCACCATGGGTGAACGGCGCCTGCACATAGAAGAAGTACACCATCTGCGCGATGGCGAGGGTAATCATCGCGAAGTAGATCCCCTGTCGCCGGATCGCCAGCGCGCCGACGACGACCCCGAGCGCCGCCGATGCGGCAGTGCCGAGCACGATCGCGAGCTCGGGCGGCAGGCCCCAGCGCTTCGCGCTGTACGCGCAGACGTAGCCAGCCGTCCCTAGGAACATCGCGTGGCCGAACGACAGCAGGCCGCCAAAGCCCAGCAACAGGTTGAAGGCGCAGGCGAACAGCGCGAAGCACATCGCCTTCTCGACGATCACCGGGTACACGTTGGCAAACGGGGCGATCGCGAGCAGCAACGCCATGATCACGGTCCCGGCCAGCATGCCGCGGCGCCCCTCCGCGGCCGGAATGACCTCGCGCTTCGCAGCCATGCCTAGTGCTCCCGCCCGAACAGCCCGGCCGGCTTGATCATCAGCACGATGACCATGATGACGAAGATGACGGTCGCCGATGCCTCGGGGTAGAAGTATTTGGTCAAACCCTCGATCACCCCCAGTGCGAAACCCGTCACGATCGCGCCCATGATCGAGCCCATGCCGCCGATCACGACGACTGCGAACACGACGATGATCAAGTCGGCGCCCATCAGCGGGCTGACCTGGTAGATCGGCGCGGCCATGACCCCGGCGAGCGCAGCGAGGCCAACGCCAAAACCGAAGGTCAGCGTGACCATCAACGGCACGTTGACGCCAAAGGCCTTTACCAGTGTCGGATTTTCGGTCGCCGCGCGCAGGTAGCTCCCGAGCTTGGTGCGCTCGATCACAAACCAGGTACCAAGGCAGATCACCAGCGACGCGACGATCACCCACGCGCGATAGACCGGCAGAAACATGAATCCGAGGTTGACGCCACCCGCGAGTGCGGATGGCATCTCGTAAGGCATCCCGGAGGAGCCAAATTCGTTGCGGAATACGCCCTGGATCACCAGCGCGAGGCCGAAAGTGAGCAGCAGGCCATAGAGATGGTCGAGCTTGTAGAGCCGCGAGAGCATCGTGCGCTCGATGATGATGCCGACCACACCGACCGCGATCGGCGCGATGACGAGCGCCGACCAGTAACCCGGGTGCCAGCCGCCGATGCTGACGTACTGCAGCAGGAACCAGGCGCAGAAGGCACCGAGCATGTACAGCGCGCCGTGCGAGAAATTAATGATGTTGAGCAGGCCGAAGATCACGGCGAGCCCGAGCGACAGCATGGCGTAGAACGCGCCGTTGATGAGTCCGATCAGGAGTTGGCCGAATAGGGCTTGCATCGATGCACCGGAATCGCCCCTCGCCGGACCTGCGCCACGCCTCCATCGAACGGTGACGAGTCGCAGGCGCCCCGGTCGAGGGGCAGTTGCGCTCAGGCGGTCACTTCACCAGGTAGCAGCCGCCGTCCTTCAGCGGACGGAAGGCATCGTCGGCGGGGATCGTCTCCAGCACCTTGAAGTAGTCCCACGGGTACTTCGACTCGGACGGCGACTTGACCTGCACCAGGTAGGCCGGGTGGATGCCGCGCCCGTCAATGCGGATCGAGCCCTTGCCAAACAGCGGATCATCGGTCGGCATCTTCTTCATTTCTTCCACGATCTTCCTGCCATCCGCGTCGCTCTTCAGGGCCTGGACCGCCTTCAGGTAGTGCAGAACTACCGCGTACACGCCCGCATGCACCATCGTCGGATGGATGCCCTTGTCCTGCGCCGCGAAGCGTTTGGCGAAGGCGCGGGTCTTGTCGTTCATGTCCCAGTAGAACGTGGTGGTCAGGGTCAGGCCCTGGGCCGTCTGCAGCCCCAGCGCGTGCACGTCGGTGAGGAACACCAGGAGTCCGGCGAGTTGCTGGCCGCCCTTGACGATGCCGAACTCGGAGGCCTGCTTGATCGAGTTGATCGTGTCGCCGCCCGCGTTGGCGAGCCCGATCACCTTGGCTTTCGAGGCCTGGGCCTGGAGCAGGTAGGAGCTGAAGTCCTGCGTGCTGATCGGGACGTTGACCGAGCCCAGCACCTTGCCGCCGGCCTTCTCGACCGCGGCGGTGGTATCGCGCTGGAGCGCGTGGCCGAACGCATAATCGGCGGTGATGAAGAACCACGACGTTCCGCCGTGCTTGGTGATCGCGGTGCCGGTGCCGTTGGCGAGCATCCAGGTGTCGTAGGTCCAGTGGACGGTATTCGGCGAGCATGACTTGCCGGTCAGATCCGACGAGCCCGGACCCGAGGCGAGGAATACCTTGTTCTTCTCCTTGGTCACCTCGGACACTGCCAGCGCCACGCTGGAGGTTGGCACGTCGACGATCGCGTCGACGCCTTCCGCGTCATACCAGCGCCGCGCGATCGCCGAGCCGATATCGGGCTTGTTCTGATGGTCGGCGGAGACGATTTCGACCTTGATCCCGCGCTTCTCGATACCGGAATCCTCGACCGCCATCTTCGCGGCGACGATCGAACCCTCGCCGCCCAGGTCCTTGTAGATGCCCGACATGTCGGACAGCACGCCGAGCTTGATCTCATTGCCGGTGTACTGCGCCGACGCCGTTCCTGCGGACATCGCGCCGACGACGGCCAGCGCGAGCAGACTGCGTTTTACTGCATGCATGCCATTCCTCCTCGAGAAAGTGGGTACTGCGATATCCGGAAGATGCCTGTCATACGCCAAGGTATCGCTGCAGCTTGGGCATGTTCGCATCGAGTTCCGCATTGGCGATCATGTCCACGATACGCCCATGCTCCATGACGCAGTGGCGATCGGCGACCGTGGCCGCAAAATGAAAATTCTGTTCGACCAGCAGGATGGTGAAGCCGCGCTTCTTCAACGCCACGATCGTGCGGCCGATCTGCTGCACAATCACCGGCGCAAGGCCCTCGGTCGGCTCGTCGAGAAGGAGCAGCCGCGCGCCGGTGCGCAGGATCCTGCCGATCGCGAGCATCTGCTGCTCGCCGCCGGAAAGCTTCGTGCCCTGGCTCCTGCGCCGCTCGGCGAGGTTCGGAAAGAGCTCGTAGATCTGCGCGACGCTGAGGCCGCCATCGCGAACCTTCGGCGGCAGCATCAGGTTCTCCTCGACGTCGAGGCTCGAGAATATGCCGCGCTCCTCCGGGCACCAGGCAATGCCCAGCCGCGCGATCCGGTTTGGCGGCAGGCTGATCGTCTCGGTGCGCTCGAATGCGATCGATCCCGTGCGCCGCGGCACGACGCCCATGATCGACTTCAGCGTCGTCGTCTTGCCCGCGCCGTTGCGTCCGAGAAGCGTCACGACCTCGCCTTCCCGGACGTCGAACGATACGCCGTGGAGGACGTGCGACTCTCCATACCAGGCCTGCAGCCCGCGCACGGCGAACAGCGGCGCAGCGCCGGAGCCAGCGGCAACGCTTTGTTCGCGTGCGGGCTCAGGCATGGCTGCTTCCGAGATAGGCTTCGATCACCGCAGGATTCTTCGACACCGACGCGTAGTCACCGTCAGCCAGGATCTCACCGCGTGCAAGCACCGTGATGCGGTCCGAAAGCGTCGAGACCACGGAAAGATTGTGCTCGACCATCAGCACGGTGCGGTTGGCCGCCACCTTCTTGATCAGCGCCGCGATCCGCTCGACGTCCTCGTGGGCCATGCCCGCGGTCGGCTCGTCGAGGAGCATCATCTCGGGCTCGAGCGCAAGTGTCGTCGCGATTTCCAGCGCGCGCTTCCTGCCGTAGGCGAGCTCGCCCGCAGGGGTGCCCTGGAAGCCTTCGAGACCTACCGCATGCAGCAGCTCGCGGGCGCGCGCGTCGTGCTCGCGCAGCACGTGCTCGGAGCGCCAGAAATCAAGCGAGCGTCCGCGCTTCCTTTGCAGGGCGATGCGCACGTTCTCGCGCGCGGTCAGGTGCGGAAAGACTGCCGAGATCTGGAACGAGCGTACGAGCCCCATGCGGGCGATCGCCGCGGGCCGCGAGCCGGTGATCTCGCGGCCGTCGTAGAAGATCTGCCCTCGTGTCGGCGTCAGGAAATGGGTGAGGAGGTTGAAGCAGGTCGTCTTGCCGGCGCCGTTCGGCCCGATCAGCGCGTGGATGGTCCCGCGCGAAATCGCGAGATCCACGCCGTTGACCGCCACGAAGCCCTTGAACTCCTTGGTCAGCCCGCGCGTCTCGAGAATGATGTCGTCGGCCATCGCCCGTCATGCGCCCGGGCCCGCGCCGGCTGCGCAGCCCTGCCCTGTCCCGCACGGTTCCGGCCCGCATTATAGCCGTCAAGCGCTGCCGCGCCAGTGCGCCATGCGCTTCCCGAGGAACGCGTCGATGCCCTCGTCGGCATCGGGATCATCGAGGTTGACGCACATCGATTCACCGGTCGTCGCGTAAGCGGCTGGCAAGCGGCGTCTCGATCTGGGCGTAGAACGCGCGCTTGCCCCGCGCGATGACCGAGGCGCTGCGCGCGCCGATCAGCGCGGTGAAATGCGCCACCGCCGTATCGATCTCGCCGCCGGACACGACGCGGTTGACCAGACCCCAGGCCAGCGCGGTCGAAGCGTCGATGGGCTCGCCGGTGAGCAGCATCTCCATCACCCGCTTGCGCGCGACATTGCGCCCGACACCCACCGCAGGCGTCGAGCAGAATACGCCGACGTTGACGCCGGGCAGTGCGAAGCGCGCAGTGTCGGCCGCCACGGCGAGATCGCACATCGAGACGAGCTGGCAACCCGCCGCGGTGGCAAGGCCGTGGACCCGGGCGATCACCGGCTGCGGGATCTGCGTGAGCTTCATCATGACCCGGCTGCACAGTCCGAAGATCTCGCGGCGCCGGGCCGGCGAGCGCTCGGCGCGCAGTTCCTTCAGGTCGTGACCGGCGCAGAAACCCCGGCCTGCCGCCGCCAGCACGACGCTGCGTACGCCGGGCTCGCCGCGCAGCTTCGTCGAGCGCCGCCTCGAGCGCGGTCAGCATGTCGCGCGACAGCGCATTGAAGCGCTCACCGCGATTCAGCGTCAGCGTACGCACGCCGCCACGCGTGTCGGCGAGGACGTACGGTGCAATCAGGGCCTCGTGGGGTGCGTTCATTCGATGGCCGCAGTCGATTTCGCGCGCTCGCGCAGGATGAATTTCTGGATCTTGCCCGTCGATGTCTTGGGCAGTTCGCCGAAAACGACACTCTTCGGGACCTTGTAGCGCGCAAGTAACGCGCGGCAATGGTCGATCACCTCGGCCTCGGTCAACTCGGCACCGGGCTTCAGTTCGACGAAGGCGCAAGGGGTCTCGCCCCACTTGGGGTCGGGCTTCGCGACCACGGCCGCGGCGAGGATCGCCGGGTGCCGGTAGAGCACGTCCTCGACTTCGAGCGAGCTGATGTTCTCCCCGCCCGAGATGATGACGTCCTTCGAGCGGTCGCGGATCTTGACGTAACCATCGGGCTGCATCACCGCGAGATCGCCGGTATGGAACCATCCCCCCGCGAAAGCCTCGTCGGTCGCCGCGGCATTCTTCAGGTAACCCTTCATCGTGATGTTGCCGCGAAACATGATCTCGCCCATGGTCTCGCCGTCTGCGGGCACCGGCTGCATCGATTGCGGGTCCATCACGCTCATGCGCGTCCTGACAGGTGTAGTGAACGCCCTGGCGCCCGTTGCGCTCGGTGCGCGCGCCGATGTCGAGCCCGGCCCATTCGTCCTGCTTGGCGCATACCGCCGCCGGTCCGTAGGTTTCGGTGAGGCCGTAGACGTGCGTGATGTCGAAACCCAGCCGCTCCATGCCTTCGATCACTGCCGCCGGCGGCGCGGCTGCCGCGACGAGGCAGTTCACGCGGTGCCCGATCCCGCGCTTCAGCACCTCGGGCGCGTTGATCAGCATCGCGTGCACGATCGGCGCGCCGCAGTAGTGGGTGACGCGATGCTCGCGGATCGAATCGAGGACCGCCTGCGCCTCCACCTTGCGCAGGCAGACGTTGGTCCCGGCGTTGGCCGCGATCGTCCACGGGAAGCACCAGCCGTTGCAGTGAAACATCGGCAGCGTCCACAGGTAGACCGAGTGCCGCGGCATGCCCCAGTCGACGATGTTCGACAGCGAGTTGAGGTACGCCCCGCGGTGATGGTAGACGACGCCCTTCGGGTTGCCCGTGGTCCCCGACGTGTAGCTGAGCGAGATTGCCTGCCATTCGTCGCCGGGGAGCTCCCAGGCGAACTGCGGGTCGCCACCCGCGATGAACGCCTCGTAATCGGTTTCGCCCAGCCGCTCGCCTCCGGGCCCCAGCGCGTCGGCCACGTCGACAACGAGTGGCTTGTGCCGCACGCGCGCGAGCGCAGTGGCGATCAGCGGCGCGAATTCGGTGTCGGTGACAAGCACCTTCGCTTCGCCGTGCTCGAGCATGAAGCCGAGCGTCTCGGCGTCGAGCCGCGTGTTCAGCGTGTTCAGCACGCCGCCCGTCATCGGAACGCCGAAATGGCATTCGACCATTTCGGGTGTGTTGGCGAGCATCGCGGCAACGGTGTCGCCGCGGCCGATCCCTAGGCGAGAAAGCGCCGAGGCCAGGCGGCGCGAGCGCGCGTAGGTTTCGCTCCAGGTGTAGCGCCGCGGACCGTGCACCACCGCTGCGCGGTTCGGCCAGACCCAGGCGGTGCGCGCGATGAACGACAGCGGCGACAGCGCCGCGTGGTTCGCGTCGTTGCGATCGAGGTCCTGCTCGTAGATCCCGCGGCTCGGCATGGCGCTCCTCCTGCCTGACTCCGGCTTCGATGGACAATGCTAGCAAAATCGGGGACGATCATCGCCTCCCCGGAACCTGCTCTCAAATGGGACATCGGCTTTCGCGCATCGTCACCCGCACCGGCGATTCCGGCACGACCGGGCTCGGCGACGGCACGCGCGTCGACAAGGACAGCCGGCGCATCGATGCCATCGGAACCGTCGACGAGCTGAACGCCAATGTCGGTGCGCTGGTCGTCGAACCGTGCCCGGGGCGATCGGCGCGCTGCTGGTCGACATCCAGCACGACCTGTTCGATCTTGGCGGCGAGTTGTCGATCCCCGGTCATGCCGCCGTGAGTGCAGACCACGTGGCGCGCCTCGAGCAGGCGGTCGAGACACTGAACGCGGAGCTTCCGAGACTCAAGGAATTCATCCTCCCCGGAGGGACGCGGCAGGCGGCGCTCGCCCACCTCGCCCGCACCGTCTGCCGGCGCGCCGAGCGCAGCGTGATCGCGCTTGCCCGCGACGAGCCGGTGTCGCAGCACGGCAGGGTCTACCTGAATCGCCTGTCCGATCTGCTGTTCGTCATCGCACGCAGGCTGAACGTCGCCGCTGGCGCGCCCGACATAATGTGGCAGAAAGGCCGCGCGCGGGGCGCGAAGGCCCTGTGAGCGCCACGCCGCCGCGCGAGCCGCGCCAGTTTCAGCCGCCGGGGCGCGTAGCGAGCACCTCGGGAGCTTTTTCGCGCGTGCCACTTGCCGACCAGCATGCCTTCGAGGAGGTCTACCGGCTCACGTCGGCGCATCTGTACGGGGTCGCGCTGCGTATGCTGGGGAATGCATCTGCCGCCGAGGACATTCTGCAGGAAGCGTTCGTCAATGTCTGGCACTACGCCGGGAGCTACGACGGCTGCGAAGAGCCAGCCGCTCACCTGGCTCACGTCGATCGTGCGCAATCGCTGCCTCGACCGCCTGCGACGGCGGGAGATCGCCGTGGTTTCGCTGACGCGCGGCGATGACGACGACGGGCCGGACATCGACTTCCCCGCCGACGGACCGTCGCCGCTCGAGCTGCTCGATGCCGGCGCCGAGGCGCGGTCGGTTCGCGGCTGCATCGACGCGCTCGACGCCGGACCCCGGCAGGCGATCGCACTGGCATTTTTCCAGGGCCTGTCGCATGGCGAGCTCGCGCGGCATCTCGGGCAACCGCTTGGCACGGTCAAATCGTGGATTCGCAGGGGCCTGGACCGGCTGAAGCGTTGCCTCGATGAAGCCGGGGTGACACGATGAACCTCTCCCGTTCCGATCGCGGCGAGCGGCTTGATCGCATGGCCGCCGAATATGCACTAGGCACGTCACCGCCGCGGGTGCGCCGGCGCCTTGCCGCGATCGCGCGGCGCGAGCCGGTGGTCGCCGCAGCGCTCGCTGACTGGGAACGGCGCCTCGCGGTGCTGGGCGATGCGATCCCGGGAGTGAACCCTCCGCCGCGGCTCTGGGGCAGCATCGCGAGACGCTTGGGTCTGGGCGCCGCTGCCAGCCACGCGGCTGCGTGGTGGAACCGCCTCGCGTGGTGGCGCGGCATCGCCGCGGCGAGCTTCGTCGTCGCACTCGCGTTGGCCATCGTGCAGTTGACCCACGGTCCGGCCCCGGCTGCCGCGCCGATCGTGGTCGTCCTCGCCGGCAACGATGCGAAGCCTGCGATCATCGCGACCGCCGCGCCGGGCGAGCGGCGGCTGATCCTCAGGGCCGTCATCGACACGTCGACACCGGCGGGCAAGGACCTTGAGCTGTGGGCGCTGCCCGCGGGCAGCGCCCCGAAAGCGCTCGGGGTGTTGCCGCGCGGTGCATTGGTGAGCGTCGCACTGGCGGTCCCGGTGGATCAGTCGCTGGCCAACGTCCCCGCGCTTGCCGTCAGTGTCGAACCCGCAGGCGGGTCGCCGACCGGTCAACCGACCGGCCCGGTGATCTACTCGGGCAAGGTCGAGCGGATGTATTGAGTCCTGGCGCGGATCACGATATGCGCTTCAGCACGTAGCCGTCCTGCCGGTCCTCCACCTCCCATCCGGCTGCGCCTAGCTGCGCGCGTAACCGGTCTGCCTCTATCCAGTCTTTCGCGCGGCGCGCGGCGGCGCGTGCGCGCGCCAGGGCAGTCGATGTCCGCGGGCGCCACCTGCACCTGCGGCTGCCACGCGGTGAGTCCCAGCCCGAGCACCGCATCGAAGCGCGCGAGTGTCGCGCGCCTGGCGGCCTCCGGCAGCTCTCCGCGCAGTGTCTCCCAGGCGACGGCGAGCGCCCGTGGCAGGTTGAGGTCGTCGTTGACTTCGGCGCCGAAACGCGCAATCAGCGCGGGGTCGGGATCGGCCGCCGAGCGATCCAGTGCATGGAAGGCCGCACGCATGCGGGCAAGGCCAGTCGCCGCGGCGTCGAGCGCCTCCCAGGTGAAATTGAGCTGGCTGCGGTAGTGCCCGGTCAGGCACAGGTAGCGAAAGGCCAGCGCGTCGTAGCCCCGCTCTGCCAGCGCCGCAAGGCGCAGGAATTCGCCTGCCGACTTGGCCATCTTCGCGTCGTTCGCGAGCAGGAAGTACCCGTGCACCCAGAAGTTGGCGAGCCGCGTCCCCGCGCGCGCCTCGGTCTGGGCGATTTCGTTGGTGTGATGAACGGGGATGTGGTCTTCGCCGCCGCAGTGGATGTCGAACCAGTCGCCGAGATATTGGAGGGCCATCGCCGAGCACTCGATATGCCACCCCGGAAATCCCCTGCCCCACGGACTGTCCCATTCCATCTGCCGCGTGCTGCCGGCGGGAGAAAATTTCCACAGCGCGAAATCGGTTGCGCTGCGTTTCTGGCCCGGATCGACGCGCCTGCCGGCTTCGAGCCCGGCGCGATCGAGCCGGGCGAGAAACCCATAGTCGCCTTGGCGCGAGGTGTCGAAGTAGACCCCATCCTCCGTGCGATAGGTGTAGCCCTTGCGCTCGAGATCGGCGATGAAGTCGATCTGCGCGCTCACATGGGCGGTGGCGCGCGGCATGACGTCGGGAGGCTCGATGTTGAGCAGGGCGCAATCGTCGACGAACGCCTGGGTGTAGAGCGCGGCGATGTCCCAGGCGTTCCTGCCGGTGCGCCGTGCGCCTTTCTCCATCTTGTCCTCACCGGTATCGGCGTCGGAAGTGAGGTGACCGACATCGGTGATGTTCATCACGTGGCGAACGCGATGGCCATTCCACTTGAGCACGCGCTTCAACACGTCCTCGAACAGGAACGTGCGGTAATTGCCGATGTGCTGGTAGTCGTAGACCGTCGGCCCGCAGGTATAGATGCCGACGGCACCCGCCGGGTCGAGTGGCTCGAACGTGCGCAGGCTGCGCGTGTATGTGTCGTAGAGAACGAGCGCCGCAGGCATGGCCGGGCTGGGGTCACAGCTTTCGGGTCATGATGAAGTCCTCCATCACGAATCCCCCGCCGATGGGGAAATCGCCGCGGCCCGTGATCGCGAAGCCGCAGCGCTCGTAGGCGCGGATCGAGCTCGCATTGTTGCGATTGACATTCAGCATGAGCGCAGCACACGAAGCGGTGCGCGCGCAACTCGTCACGTGTTCGATCAGCGCGCGACCGATGCCGTGGCGGTGACACTCTGGGAGCACGTAGAGCTTGTCGACCTTGAGCGTCGCCGGCGCGTGCGCAGGGCACCACGCGACAAAACCTACCGGGACGTTGCCGATCCGCGCGAGCGCGATGCCCGTTCTCGGCGCAGCGCCGATGACGTGTCGTGCGCGAGGAACGCAAGGAGTGCCTCGCGCGAATAGCCACGTTCGAGCATGTAGTCGATCTGAGCGTTGCTGATGATACCGGGGTAATGACTGCGCCAGATCGCAGCTGCGAGGTGCTGGATGCAAACGATGTCGTCGACATCCGCGGCGACGATCGCCGCTGCGGATTCGTTCGCCGCATTGTGTCGGGTATCGAGGGACGAAGGCTCGTGCATGGACGGCGGTCGATCGGGGGCGCCAGTTGGTCGCGGGTTGGCGCGCTTGTCGCTCGCGGGTCGAATTTAGCATGCGCCTCTACGCGAGCGCACGGTAGAATGCGCTGCCCGCCCGCCCCGGGACTGCGGCGCAGACGCGGCACAATCGCGGCGCAATCGCCATCCGCCGAAACCTTGATCGCTTCCCTCCCTCGCCGCGCGTGGATCGCGCTTGCGCTGATCATGGCGATCGTGTGGTTCGCGGATTTGGGCGGGCGCAAGCTCCAGCATCCCGACGAGGGTCGTTATGCCGAGATCGCCCGCGAGATGGTGGCGAGCGGCGACTGGGTGACGCCGCGGCTCGACGGCATCAAATACTTCGAAAAGCCCGCGCTGCAATACTGGCTCACCGCGACGAGCTTCGAAGCTTTCGGCGTCGACGAATGGGCCGCGCGCCTGCCGACCGCGCTCGCCGGTTTTTTCACCATCGTCGCCGTGGGCTATGCCGGCGCCATGCTGGTCTCGCCCGCCGCGGGCATCTACGCTGCGGCAGCGCTCGCCAGCTCGATCTGGCACTTCGGCATCTCGCACCTGCTCACCCTCGACGCGCTGCTGTCGTTCTGGCTGGCGCTCGCGCTGGTTGCGTTCCTGCTCGCGCAGCGCGCTGCAACGACTGCGAAGGCGCGCGAGCGCGCGATGCTGGTGGCGTATGCCGCGACCGCTGGCGGGATCCTGACCAAGGGGCTCGTCGCGCTGGCGATCCCGGGATCCACCCTGGTGCTCTATTCGCTCGCGACGCGAGATTTCGCGCCCTGGAAGCGCCTCCACCTGGGCAAGGGACTGCCGCTGCTGCTGCTTCTCACGCTGCCCTGGTTCGTTGTTGTGTCGCTGCGCAATCCCGAATTCGCGCGCTTCTTTTTCATCCACGAGCATGTCGAGCGCTTCCTCACCACCGAGCATCACCGTACCGGCGCGTGGTGGTATTTCCTGCCGCTGCTTGCGGTCGGGCTGCTGCCCTGGACCGGCGTGTTCCTGTGGCGCCTGAAGGCAGCCTGGCGCGACGCCGCTACCGACACCAGCGGCTTCTGCTGGGCCCGCTTCTGCCTCGTATGGTCGGCGTTCATCCTAGTGTTCTTCAGCATCTCCGACTCGAAGCTCCCGTCCTACATCCTGCCGATCTTTCCGGCGGCGGGGCTGATCCTGGGCTGGCAACTCGAGGTGATCCCGTCGCGCGTGCTGGCGGCGCTTGCCGCGCTGCTCGCCGCGACCACGGTCGCACTGTGGGGAGCGGCGATGCTCGGCTTCCCGGCGCTCGCGACGCGGCTTGCAGACGCCACGACGCCGCTCGCGCTATACCAGGCGCTCGGCCCGTGGGTCGAGCTGGGCCTCGGCATCAGCGCCGCAGGGTATGTCGCAGGATGGGTGGCGCTGCGCTGCAGGAGCCCCGCCGGCAGGAGCGTCGGAATCGCGGTCCTCGCACTCGCGACGATGCTGGCGGCGCAGGCATTCTTCCGCGGGTCGGACGTCTTCCGCGCCACGCGCTCGGCGGCCGATCTGGTGATCGCGCTGGAAAATGCCTCCAATCCTCCGTACGATCGCAACGCGCCATTCTTCCAGATTCGCATGTACGACCAGACCCTGCCCTTCTATCTGCGCCGCACGACGACGCTGGTGGCCTATCGCGACGAGCTCGGACCCGGCCTCGACGCCGAGCCCGGTCTTGCGATTCCAGACGTGGCGACCTGGGTTGCCCGCTGGCGGAACCTGCCGCAAGGTTATGCACTGATGTCGCCCGAGACCCGGGCGATGCTCGCCGGCGAAGGCGTTCCGCTGCGGGTCGTGGCGCGCGATTCGCGCCGCGTGCTGGTCGAGCGCCGCTAGGAAGAAGCCGCGATGAGCGTCTCAGCGTTCGTCTTTCTCGCGACAGGCGTGCTGCTCAATGCGGCGGCGCAGCTCCTGCTCAAGGGCGGGACCAACCGCCTCGGCGTGATCACGCTGACCGCAGACAACTGGCTCGCCATGTTCGGGCGCATGGCCACCGAAGTACATTTCATCGGAGGCGCGGCGCTCTACGTCGTCAGCCTGGTCGTATGGATCCTCGGCCTGTCGCGGGTCCCGGTATCGGTCGCCTACCCGATGCTGTCGCTGGGCTATGTCATCAACGCGATCGCCGCCCAGTACCTGTTCGGCGAAGCGGTGACGATCCAGCGCTGGCTCGGTATCGGGTTCATCATCATCGGCGTCTGGCTGGTGGCGAGGAGCTGAGGCGCCGGCGACCATGACCCGTCCCGCAATCCTGAAATTCGCAAGCCCGCTGCTCGACGAAGCGACGATCGCTGCCGTCGGGGATGTGCTGCGCTCGGGCCAGATCACCAGCGGTCCCTGGGTCGAGCGTTTCGAAGCGGCGTTGTCCGGATTCTGCGGCGGACGAGCGGTGCGTGTGGTCACCTCCGCGACCGCGGCGATCGAGGTCGCGCTGCAGCTTGCCGGCATCGGAACCGGCGACGAGGTGATCACCTGCGCGCAGAGCTTCTTCACCGTCCTCAACATGATCGTCAAGGTCGGCGCGACGCCGGTCTTCGTCGACTGCGATCCGGTGACGCGCAACATCGACCTGGCCCAGGTCGAGGCGCAGATCGGTGCGCGCACCCGCGCGATCATGCCCACACACTGGCCCGGGTCGCTCGTCGACCTGGACGCGCTCTACGCGCTCGCGCGACGCCACCGCCTGCGCGTCATCGAGGACGCAGCGCTGGTGCTGGGATCGCGCTGGCAGGGGCGGCCAATCGGTGCGATCGGCGATCTCGTCACCTTCAGCTTCCACCCGAACAAGAACATCACGTCGATCGAAGGCGGCGCGCTGGTCGTGAATGACGAGGCCGAAGCGCGCCGCGCCGAGGTCCTGCGCTTCCACGGCATCGAGCGCCTGGAAGACGGCACCCGCGACGTCGGCTTCCCCGGGGGGAAATTCAACCTGCCCGATGTCAATGCCCGGATCGGCCTCGCGCAGCTCGAACGCCTCCCCGGATTCCTCGAACGACGCCGGGCGCTGGCGCTGCGCTACTTCGAGCACTTCGCTACAGACCCGCCCTGCGAACTACCCCCACGGCCCATCGCAGGGGATGGCCAGTCGTGGAACATGTTCTGCGTCCTGCTGCCGCTCGAGCAGCTCACGCTGTCGCGCAAGGAGTTCCGCGACACGCTTGCAGCGCGCGGCATCGCAACCGGAGTCTCCTACGAGGCATTGCACCTGTCGTCCCTGGGGCGCGGCTACGGTCCACGGCGCGGCGACCTGCCGCACAGCGAGCGCATTGCCGCTGCGACCGTCACCTTGCCGCTGCATCCTGCGATGAGCGACGGCGACGTCGACCGCGTCTGCGCGACCTGCGCGGAAATCATCGCTACGCATCGGCGCGAGGGGCCATGAGCCTGCAAAGCCTGCTCGGCGATCGCCCGCAGCGCCCGGTCCATGCAGGAATTCCGTCCGGCGCGGGCGGCGAAGCAAGCGCCGCGCCGCAGCTATCGGTCGTCATCCCGGTCTACAACGAGGAGCCCGGGCTCGCTGCCTTGTTCGCGCGGCTGTATCCGGCGCTGGACGCCCTCGGCCTGCGCTACGAAGTGATCTTCGTCAACGACGGCAGCCGCGACCGCTCCGGTGCGCTGCTGAAAGACCAGTTCCTCGCACGACCCGACGTGACCCGTGTGATACTTTTCAACGCCAACTTCGGCCAGCACCTCGCGATCATTGCCGGGTTCGCGCGCGTGCGCGGCGACCGCGTGGTGACGCTGGACGCGGACCTGCAGAACCCGCCTGAGGAGATCGGCAAGCTTCTCGCGGCGATGGACAGCGGTGCCGACTATGTCGGTAGCGTACGACGCAACCGCGAGGACGTGTGGTGGCGCCGCAGCGCGTCGCGCGTGATGAACCGGCTGCGCGAGCGGATGACCCGGATCCGGATGACCGACCAGGGATGCATGCTGCGCGCCTACAGCCGCGAGATCGTCGACGCAGTCGTCGCAGCCCGCGAGGTCAGCGTGTACATCCCCGCGCTCGCCTACACCTTCGCGCACCAGCCGGTCGAAGTCGACGTCGCACACGCCGAGCGTTCGGCCGGCCAA
Organism: uncultured beta proteobacterium; assembly: GCA_963701885.1. GTDB lineage: Bacteria > Pseudomonadota > Gammaproteobacteria > Burkholderiales > Casimicrobiaceae > VBCG01. Next base: position 71,138 of record CAVPBR010000012.1, on the reverse strand, counting down.
TCCAAGTACTCGCTCTACCGGCTGATCCGGCTCAACTTCGACCTCGTGACCGGATTCTCGCTCGTGCCGTTGCAACTGTTCTCGGTGCTCGGAATGCTGGTCGCCTTCGGCTCGATCGTCCTCTACGCCGTCATCATGGTCGAGCGCACGATCGCGGGTGGGCTCCTCGAAGGACTCAAGACGCTGTGGGACCGCGACATCCTCGAGTTCTTCCTGACCGGCTGGATCATGTTCGGCGTTGGATTGCTCGGCGAATACATCGGTCGCATCTACCAGCAGGTGCGCACGCGGCCGAGCTATGTGATCCGCGCCGTCCTCGAGCGCGACGCGCTGCTGCCCGGGCGCGACGCGCTGCTGCCCGAGGCCGACGCCCTCGGACGCGTCGAGACCCGCGAGCTCGGCGAGGCGCCCCCGCGGTGACGCGCGCAGTCGTTTTTGCCTATCATAACGTCGGGGCACGCTGCCTGCGCGTGCTCAGTGCCCACGGTATCGACGTGCCGCTCGTCATCACGCACGCAGACGATCCCGCGGAAAACCTGTGGTTCGAACGGGTTGCCGACGTCGCGGCGGATCTCGGGTTACCATCGATCGCGCCGGCTGACGCGAATGCTCCGGAAGTTGCCGCCAAGATCGCCGCATTGGCTCCCGACTTCATCTTCAGCTTCTACTATCGCCGGATGCTCGGCCAGCCGCTGCTCGCGCTCGCCGCGCGCGGCGCCCTCAACCTGCACGGCTCGCTGCTGCCGCACTATCGTGGGCGGGCGCCGGTGAACTGGGCGATCCTGAAGGGCGCGCGGCGCACCGGCGCGACGCTGCACTACATGGCGGACAAGCCCGATGCCGGCGACATCGTCGCGCAGCAGGCGGTCCCGATCCTTCCCGACGACACCGCGCGCGAGGTCTTCGACAAGGTGACTCTCGCAGCCGAGATCTGCCTCGACGAAGTGCTCCCTGCGCTGATTGCGGGAACCGCGCCGCGGCGGCCCAACGACATCGCGCGCGGCTCGTATTTCGGCGGCCGGACCCCGGAGGATGGACGCATCGACTGGTCGCAGCCGGCGCAGTCGATCCACAACCTGGTGCGTGCCGTCGCGCCGCCATACCCCGGCGCGCTCACCACCGTTGGCGGGTGCGCGGCGCGCGTGCTGCGCACGCGCATCGTCGTCGAATCCACTCTGCCTGCACCTGGGCCTGCGGCCGGCATTGCGCGCGCCGGCGGAACTTTGTCCCGGCATGCGCCGTTACCGGTCCCCTCGCTGTCTGTCGAGAACGAGGCGATCGTCGCGCGCTGCGGTGGCGGTGGCCTGCTACGCATCGATGCACTCGAGATCGACGGCGAGTTACAAAGCCCGGCGGCGCTCCTGGCGCGCCTCGGTGACGCTCGCGCGCCTCTGAGCTACAACCGCGCGGCGGACGCGCTGCCGCGCGGCTGAAGCGGGCTCGCGCCTGCTGCGGCGCGGTACAATCCGCCCCGCATTGCCATCGTCATGAAGCGGATCCTCATCCTCGGCGTCAACGGCTTCATCGGCCATCACCTGTCGCAGGCGATCCTCGCCCGCCGCGACTGGGAAATCTACGGCATGGACATGCAGACGGACCGCATCGCCGATCTGCTCGCCGAGCCGCGCTTCCATTTCTTCGAAGGTGACATCACGATCAACCGCGAGTGGATCGAATACCACGTCAAGAAATGCGACGTCCTGCTGCCGCTGGTCGCGATCGCGACGCCCGCGACGTACGTCCGCGAGCCGCTGCGCGTATTCGAGCTCGATTTCGAGGCCAACCTGCCACTGGTGCGCGCGGCCGTCAGGCATCGCAAACGCCTGATCTTCCCGTCGACCTCCGAGGTTTACGGCATGTGCGCTGACGACGCTTTCGATCCGGAGCGCTCCAACCTGGTGCTGGGGCCGATCAACAAGCCGCGCTGGATCTATTCCTGCGCCAAGCAACTGATGGACCGGGTCATCCACGGCTATGGCCAGCAGGAAGGGCTCGACTACACGCTGTTTCGCCCGTTCAACTGGATTGGGGCGGGGCTCGATTCGATCAACGCGCCGAAAGAGGGGAGCTCACGCGTCATCACCCAGTTCCTCGGCCACATCGTCCGTGGCGAGCCGATCAAGCTCGTGGACGGCGGCACGCAGAAGCGCGCCTTCACCTATGTCGACGATGGCATCGCGGCGCTGCTCGCAATCATCGACAACCCGGGCGGCATTGCGACGCGGAGGATCTATAACATCGGCAATCCCGCGAACAACCATTCGGTGCGCGAGCTTGCGCAGATGATGCTCGCGCTCGCCGCAGGCTACCCGGAGTATCGCGAGAACGCCGCCGCGGTTCGTATCGTGGACACCACCGCGACCGCGTACTACGGCGAGGGTTACCAGGACGTTCAGAACCGCGTTCCGATGATCGACAACACCTGCGCCGATCTCGACTGGTGCCCCCGGGTCGCGATGGACGACGCGCTGCGCCGGATCTTCGATGCCTATCGCGGCCACGTCGCCGAGGCGCGCGCGCTGGTCGAATGAGGCTCGGCCTCAAGGTCGACGTCGACACACTGCGAGGCACCCGCGAGGGCGTGCCGCGGCTCGCCGACATCCTGGCGCGGCACGGCGTCACCGCAACGTTTCTTTTTTCGTTGGGGCCCGATCACACCGGGCGGGCGATCAAGCGGATCTTTCGCCCGGGTTTTTTCGGCAAGGTTCGGCGCACCTCCGTCGTCAGGCACTACGGGTTGCGGACGCTGCTCTACGGCACGCTGCTGCCGGGCCCGGATATCAGCGGGCGCGCAGCGGACGTGATGACGAGCGTCCGTGACGCGGGCCACGAAACCGGCATCCACTGCTTCGACCACGTGCGCTGGCAGGACGGGGTCGCGAGCGCAGACGCCGAATGGACACGGCGCGAAATGCAGAAAGCCTTTGATCGCTATGCCGAGATCTTCGGCGCCCCACCTGCCACCCACGGCGCCGCCGGATGGCAAATGAACGTGCATGCACTGCGGCTTACCCAGCGGCTCGGCTTTGACTATTGCTCGGATGGCCGCGGCCATCATCCGCATCTCCCCGTGTGGCGGGGCGAGCTCGTTCGCTGCCCACAGTTCCCGACCACACTGCCGACTCTCGACGAGTTGATCGGCGTCGACGGCATCACCGAGGACAACGTCGCGGCGCACCTCCTCGAGCGAACCCGCGAGCCGCGGCACACCGGGCACGTATTCACCGCGCACGCGGAACTCGAGGGCCACCGGCTTGCCGGAGTATTCGAGCAACTCGTCATCGGGTGGAAAGCCCAGGGTTGGACGCTCGGCCCGGTCCGCGCGCTGCGCGATGCGATCGAACCCCTCGCGCTGCCGAGGTGCGAAGTGGGCGCCGGCCACGTCGACGGGCGCTCGGGGACGCTGCTGGTACAAGGAGAGGAGTTCCTCGCGGAGCTCCTGCTGCGCGACGCCGCATGACTCAACTTCCATCGAGGAGCGGCCGATGACCGCCGAACGCGTCGCGGATTTCGAGATCGCGTCGACCGACGGGTGTTTCCGCCTTTCCGACCACGCCGGTCACCCGGTCGTGCTCTATTTCTATCCGAAGGACAGTACGCCGGGCTGCACCACTGAAGGGATGCAGTTCCGCGACCTGCATTCGAAGTTCGCCAAGCTGGGTGCGATCGTGGCGGGCGTCTCCCGCGACTCAGTCAAGTCGCACACCAACTTCAAGGCGAAGATGGGCTTTCCGTTCCCGCTACTCGCCGACGTCGACGAGACCCTTTCGACACTTTTCGGCGTGATCAAGATGAAGAACATGTACGGAAAAAAGCTGCGTGGAATTGAGCGCTCGACGTTCCTGATCGGGCGCGACGGAACGCTTGCCCGCGAGTGGCGCGGCGTCAAGGTGCCCGGCCACGCGGAGGCCGTCCTCGAGGCGGTCAAAGCAATCTCGGGAACAAGGACCGTGTGACGTTCCCACATGTGACCTTTCCAGTTGTGACCTTTCCGCCACAAGGGGTTGCTGCGTCGGAACGCCCGATCGCCACTGCTTGTATGCCCGGGCGAACGCGCCTACATTAGATTCGGAAGGGGCGCCCAGCGCCCCGCGTACCGATCTCCAGGAGGCCCATGGTCGAACGCAAGCTGCGCCCCGCTCCCTCCACGCTGCATCTGCTGCCCTCCCGCAAACCGGCGCGCATCGCGCCGTCCCAAACGACCAAGCTGTTCGTCCTCGACACGAACGTGCTGATGCACGATCCGACCAGCCTGTTCCGCTTCGAGGAGCATGACATCTACCTGCCGATGTTGACCCTCGAGGAGCTGGACGCGCACAAGAAAGGGATGACCGAGGTGGCTAGAAACGCGCGCCAGGCATCGCGCTTCCTGGACGAGCTCGTCACGCTTCATGCGGAACCCGGCAACGCCGGCATTGCACATGGCATCCCGCTCACCGAGAAATCGGGCGGCGCGGCGACCGGAAGGCTGTTCCTGCAGACCGACGCGATCACGGCGGCGTTGCCGCCTTCGCTGGTCAACGGTCGCGCGGACAACCAGATCATCGCGGTGGTGATGCACCTGTCGCGCGAGCATCCGCAACGCAGCGTGATCCTGGTGTCCAAGGACATCAACATGCGGATCAAGGCGCGCGCACTGGGAATCGCCGCCGAGGATTACTTCAATGACAAGGTACTCGAAGACACCGAGCTGCTGTACTCGGGGATTCGTGAACTGCCCGCCGATTTCTGGGACCGCCACGGCAAGGGCATGGAATCGTGGCAGCAGGGCGGTCACACCTACTACCGGCTGACGGGCCCGCTGGTGCCGTCGTTGCACGTCAACGAATTCCTTTACCTCGAGCGGCCGGGCGAAGCACCTTTCCACGCGATCGTCAAGGAACTCCAGGGCAAGAGCGCGGTGCTGTCGACACTCAAGGATTACTCGCACCAGAAGAATAACGTCTGGGGAATCGCGGCGCGCAACCGCGAGCAGAACTTCGCGCTCAACCTTCTGATGAACCCCGACCTCGACTTCGTGACGCTGCTCGGCCAGGCGGGTACCGGGAAGACGCTGCTGACCCTCGCCGCCGGACTCATGCTGACACTGGAATTCAAGGTCTACACCGAAATCATCATGACCCGCGTCACCGTGCCGGTAGGCGAGGACATCGGCTTCCTGCCGGGGACGGAAGAGGAAAAAATGAACCCCTGGATGGGCGCGCTCGAGGACAATCTCGACGTGCTGAACAAGACCGATGACGAGAGCGGCGACTGGGGTCGCGCAGCGACGCGAGACCTGATCCGCTCCAGGATCAAGGTGAAGAGTCTCAACTTCATGCGAGGGCGCACGTTCATCAACAAATTCCTCATCATCGACGAGGCGCAGAACCTGACCCCCAAGCAGATGAAGACACTGATCACCCGCGCCGGGCCCGGCACCAAGGTCATGTGCCTCGGCAACATAGCGCAGATCGACACCCCCTATCTCACCGAGGGAAGCTCAGGGCTCACCTACGTCGTCGACCGGTTCAAGGGTTGGGCGCACTCGGGGCACGTCACCCTGCAGCGCGGCGAGCGCTCGCGCCTCGCCGACCACGCTGCCGAAGCGCTATAGAAAATCCGGGACGGACCGGAAACCCGGGACGCACGACGTTTTCGTAGGGCGGTGCCGGCCGATCGCAGCGCGCCCGCTCGATCGGCGAAAACGTGGTGCGTCCCGGGTTTCGGATTTCGGGAGTCACCGATCAATAGCTGCCCGGCGTCGCAAAGCTCTCGAAGCGCGTGAACTCGCCCAGGAACGTGAGCCGCACGGTGCCGATCGGCCCGTTCCGCTGCTTGCCGATGATGATCTCGGCAGTGCCTTTGTCCTGCGAATCTGGGTTGTAGACCTCGTCGCGATAGATGAACAGGATCACGTCGCTGTCCTGTTCAATCGCACCCGACTCACGCAGGTCCGACATCACCGGCCGCTTGTTCGGGCGCTGCTCGAGCGAACGATTCAACTGCGATGCCGCGACCACCGGCACTTGCAGCTCCTTGGCGAGCGACTTCATCGCACGCGAGATCTCCGAGATCTCGGTCGCGCGGTTTTCACCCTGCGTGGATGCCTGCATCAACTGCAGGTAGTCGACGATGACCAGCCCGAGCTTGCCGTACTGCTTCATCAGTCTGCGCGCACGCGAGCGGACTTCGATCGCGTTGAGTGCAGGGGTTTCGTCGATCAGGATCGGCGCATCGTTGAGCCGCCCGAGCGCTGCCGAGAGCTTGTCCCAGTCTTCCGGGCCGAGGCGTCCGGTGCGAAGCTTCTGCTGGTCGAGCCTGCCGACCGATCCGATCATCCGCAGCGCGAGCTGCGTCGCGCCCATCTCCATCGAGAACACCGCGACTGGCAGCTTGACGTTCAGGGCGACATGCTCGCCGATGTTGAGCGCGAGGGAGGTTTTCCCCATGCTCGGTCTACCTGCAATGACGATCAGGTCGCCCGGCTGGAAGCCCGAGGTCATCCGGTCGAGGTCGGCGAAGCCGGTCGCTATTCCAGTCACGTCCGATGGATCGTCGCGGGTGTAGAGCGCCTCGATCCGGTCGACGACGCTTGCCAGCAGCTTGCCGATCGGCTGGACGTTCTGCGCGCCGCGCGCGCCCTGCTCGGCAATGTGGAGGACCTTGGCTTCAGCCTCGTCGAGAATGGTCTTGGCGTTGCGCCCGAGCGGGCTGAACGCCGCTTCGGCGATCTCGGTCGCGGTCGCAGCGAGTTGGCGCAGTATGGAACGCTCGCGGACGATATTCGCGTAATGCCGGATGTTCGCCGCGGTGGGAACGTTCTGCGCCAACGCGCCAAGATAAGCGAGGCCACCGATGTAGTCGAGCCGCTGTGCCGATGCGAGCGACTCGCAGAGCGTGACGACGTCCGCCGGCTTGCCTTCGCCAATCAGCCGCATGATCTGGCGGTGGATGACCCGGTGGACGTCGCTGTAGAAATCGTCGGCGGCGACGACGTCTCCAATCCGGTCCGCAGCATCGTTGTCGAGCAGCAGGCCGCCCAGCACCGACTGCTCTGCTTCGACCGAATGCGGAGGCAGCTTCAGGTGGTCGAGTGGGGGATCGTCGGACACTCAGGACTCCGGCGGCGCAAAATTCGATTCTACCTTTGGTGATCGGCGCCGCGCAGCATGCAAAAGGGGCCGTTTCCGGCCCCTGCGCGCAATTAATGCGGCCGTGCGATCACGTCGCCGTGTCGCCGACGACCGTCACGGTGACGCTGGCGCTGACGTCGGTGTGCAAGACGACGATCACCGGATGATCGCCGACCTGCTTCAGGGGCCCGGAAGGCATGCGCACCATCGATTTCTCGACGGCGGCTCCCTGGCGCTTCAGCGCCTCGACGACGTCGGCGTTGGTGACCGAGCCGAACAGGCGCCCGTCGACGCCGGCCTTCTGCACGATACGTACGATGCTGCCTTCGATCCTGCCGGCGAGCGCCTGCGCTTCAGCGATCCTGTCTGCCGCAGCCTTTTCGAGCTCGGCGCGCCGCGCCTCGATCGCCTTGAGGTTCTCCGCCGTCGCGCGTTTGGCCTTGCCCTGAGGGATCAGGAAATTGCGCGCGTACCCGTCCTTGACCTTGACGACGTCGCCGAGGTTGCCGACGTTGGAAATCTTCTCGAGCAGGATGATCTGCATGTCTCGCTGCCTCTTCAGTGCAGGTCGGTGTACGCAAGCAGCGCGAGGAAGCGCGCGCGCTTGATCGCGGTACCGAGCTGGCGCTGATAGTGCGACTTGGTCCCGGTGATCCGCGCCGGCATGATCTTGCCGTTGTCCTGCACGAAGTCCTTCAGGACGTCGATGTCCTTGTAGTCGATCTGCTTGACCTTCTCCGCAGTGAAGCGGCAAAACTTCTTGCGCTTGAACAGATTGTTGCCGCGCTCGCGGCGCTTGCCGTCCTTCTTGAACTTGCCCTTTCCTCGTCCCATGGGGCGTGGCATGTCAGTGTCCTTTCCTCAGTCCTGCGTCGTCTCGAATCGTGTCAAATGCAGCGCGACGCTCGTTCCCGTCCGATAGCGCCGCGCAATGAAGCCTTCGCAATGCAGCGTCGCCCCTGGCTGCAGGACGTCGAGCGCCTGCGCGATTGCGCCGAATGCGACGGCATGCAACTCGCACTCGACTTCGCGCTGCCCGTCCGCCTCGGGCTGCTGTGAACGATGGGCGAGCGTCATCGCGACTGCGGGTATCCCGCCGGGCGTGTGCCGCAGCTCTTCGCGATCGGCGATCGTCGCGTCGAGTGCAAGCCGGTTGAACCCCGGCACGGTCCGCAACCCCGCTTCAGGCCTGCGCGACCGGCGCCGTCCCGACCACGACCGCAGCCGCAGCGGCGACCGGCGTCGGCTCGGCAGCGGGCTTATCCACGCGCTCGGGGCGCTCACCCCGCTCCCCGTCCTTGCCCGTCAGGGATCTCGCCTTCTCTTCCTTCATCATCGGCGACGGCGCGACGACGGCCTCGCTCATTGCGACGACCAGGTGGCGCAGCACGGCGTCATTGAACTTGAACGCGTGCTCGAGCTCGGTCAGCGTCTCGCGACCACACTCGATATTCATCAGGACGTAGTGCGCCTTGTGGACCTTCTGGACCGGGTAAGCAAGCTGGCGCCGCCCCCAATCTTCGAGCCGGTGGATCCGGCCTCCGGGGCCGGTCACCATTGTGCGATAGCGCTCGATCATCGCGGGCACCTGCTCGCTCTGATCGGGGTGCACGATGAACACGATTTCGTAATGACGCATCGGTACAGCACTCCTTTCGGACGATGGGGGCCGATCCGCGCATACCACGGGCCGTGCCCAACGGCCTCCTCCGTTGCAGGCAGGCTTGGGGCCGGTCTGCGATGGAGTGAGGCAAGGAAGCCGATCACTGTATCACAAAACGCCCGTTATGCTCAATGCGCAGTCGCAGCTACCGGTTCAGCGGCGGGTGGTGCCGGGACCCCGGCAGACGCCCTGCGCGCCGCCGCGTCGAGGATGCGGTCGCGCTCAGGCTTCGGCATCGCGGCGATCTCCCGCACCCGCACATAGAATCGCGGCAGGTTCTCGCGCTCCTCGCGCAGCAGCGCCTCGAACGCCGGGATGCGATCGGTGTAGATCGCCACCGCCGCGAGGCTCGCGTTGTCGGGCGAATTCGCGAACCAGCGGTCGTATCCGGCCAGGCCCGGCTCGTCGCCTTTCGCCGCCACGTAGGCCGCCTGCATCGCCGCAAAAGCCCCGCGCTTCGCCCGAAGCTTGTCGGCGTCGGACGCGCTACCGGCGTACACCCGCTCGAGTTGCGTCCGCGCCGCGCGCACGAGCTTGTCGAACACCGACCGCAGCCGGTCGGCACGCGCAGCCTGCGCGGTCAGCGACGGATCCTTGCGCAGCGCAAGCCAGCGCGCGAGGCCCGCCTCGGCGACCGTGTTGGCGAAGGATTCGTTGAATACCGAATCGTCCTTCACATACAGTTCCTGATGGGCAAGCTCGTGGAAAATGAGTCGCGCGATCTCGGTCTCGGGCCAGTGAATGAACGTCGACAGCACGGGGTCGTCGAACCATCCCAGCGTCGAGAAAGCGGGCACGCCTCCGACGTAGACATCGTCGCCCTTGGCGTGCAGGCGCCCTGCCTCGCGGCGCGCCGCGGCCTGGTCGAAATAGCCGCGATAGTCGACGCAGCCAGCGATCGGAAAGCACCACTGGCGCGGCTTGAGCGACAAGCTCGGTGCCGCGAAGACGTTCCAGGTGACGAATGGCCGGCCAAGATCGACATAGCGCGTGTAGCTCGCGTTGTCGGGCAGCGCGAGGTCGCGGCTTGCGAATTCGCGGATCGACCGGATCTCGACCAGCCGCGCCGCAAGGGCCGGATCGCCGCTGGCGATCGCCTTTGCGATCGGTTCGCTGCGCGACAGCAGCTCGATCTCTCCCGCGGCGCCTTGCCAGTAATAGTCGACCGTGTCGACGCCCGCGCACGCGGCAACGATGACAACGCTCGTGGCGCAAGCACCCACGGTACGCCAGCGGCGGGCGCCGTCAGCGGGCAAGATACTTCGCCAGCCGCGCCACGCCGTCCTCGAGCTTGCGCTGGTCGATCGTGTACGCCATTCGCACGTGTTCACGTGCGCGATGCGTTCCGAAGTCGATGCCGGGCGTGAACGCGACACCCGCCTTCGCAAGAACATCGCGGCAGAAGACTTCGCTGTCGGCGGAGAAGCGCGAGCAGTCGGCGTAGACGAAGAAGCCCCCGGTGGGAATCCACCGGGATGCCGAAGCCCAGGTCGCGCAGTGCAGGTACCAGGAAATCCCGCCGCGCCTCGAACGCGCGCCGCCGCTGCTCGACCACTTCGAGTGTCGCCGATTCGAAGCAGGCCAGCGCCGCGCGCTGCGACAGCGTGGGCGGCGAGATGTAGAGATTTTGCGCGAGCTTCTCGATGTCGCGTACGAAGCGCTGCGGCGCGACGATCCAGCCCAGCCGCCATCCGGTCATGTTGAAGTATTTCGAGAAGCTCGAGATGACGAACGCGTCGTCGGCGAACTCGAGGACGCTCGCCGGGCGCTCGCCATAAGTCAGGCCGAGGTAGATCTCGTCGACGATCAGGTGCCCACCGTGCGCGTCGACGCTTGCTGCGATTCTGCGCATCTCGTCGCGCGGCAACGTGGTCCCGGTTGGATTCGACGGCGTCGCGATCAGCACACCTCGCGTCGCGCGCCCCCAATGCGCAGTCACGAGCTCCGCGGTGAGCTGGTAGCGCGATTGCGGGCCGACGGGAATGGCGACCGGCGCCCCCTCGAGCACCCGGACAAAGTGGCGGTTACAGGGATAGCCCGGATCGGCGAGCAGGATCTGGTCGCCGCGATCGACGATGAGCGCGAGCACCAGCAGTAGCGCTGCCGACGAACCCGCGGTGACGACGACGCGCGCCGGATCGACCGCGACCCCGAAACGCTCGGCGTAATGACGCGCAATCGCCTCGCGCAATTCCGGAATGCCCAGCGCCGACGTGTAGTAGACGCCGCCGCCATCCAACGCTCGCCGCGCCGCCGCGAGTACCGGCTCGGGGGTCGGGAAATCGGGTTCGCCGATCTCCATGTGGATGACGCTGCGCCCGGCGGACTCAAGTGCCCGCGCAGCCGCCTGCACCTCCATGACGTGAAAGGGCGCGATGTCGGCGACGCGCGCCGCGATGCCTTGCCGCATGTCGATCAAAGGTGGTAGTGCGAACCTGTCATGAAAGACGCTATCGTACCGCCATCGTGATGCACCCTCGCACTGCCTCCCTCTCGCGCACCGCGCTCATCAGCATCGCCGGCCTGGGCGCGTTGCTGCTCACGCCCCCCGCCTCGGCTGGACTCTACAAATGCGCCCTCGATAATGGCGGGGTCATCTACCAGCAGGAACCCTGTCATCTGGGGAAGGAACTGCGCGATTTCGATCGCGACCCGGCGACTGTTTCGGTCATCCCGTTTCGCATCGTTCCCGGAATCGGGACATCGAAAAAGGCGGCGGATTCGACGCCCGAACGGCGAGAGAACTCCCGGCGAAAGTCGAGCCGGCCTGCGGCCATAAAGGGCAATCCGGCGGAGCGCAAATTCCTGTTTCCCGGGATCAGCCAGGGCGAGGTCGTCGCGCGCGTGGGCTCTCCGGACATGACGACGGGCAGCGGGCGCAAGACCACGCGCTGGGTCTACTTGCCGGCGCCAGAGGATCCGTCGACGATCACAACGCTGACCATTGAGTTCGGACGCCTGACTAACGTCGAGCGCAAGGTCGTGCGACCCTGATCGAATCGGCACACGGTTTCGGGCACGCCGCAAGCGCGTGCCGGTTTCGCGGGGGAGGCAGTGGGGGCGGGCACGGCGCCCGGTCGTCCGCAAACGCCTGCCGGCGGGTGCCCGGCGCGACGTCGCTCGAGGCCATCCTGCCTCGGATGTTCCTGTCGGGCTCGCTCGCCGCGCCACCCGCGACCGCAGGCGCTACCACGGGCGCCGTGCCCGCCCCCACTGCCTCCCCCGCGAAACCGGTTCGGCACATCGTCGCAGCGCCGCGGCCGCATCGTCGCACCATCGTCACCGCATCCGCACCGCGTCACGGCACGCCGCGGCGTACCCTCGCTGCGCTCGGCCGCTGGCGTGCGGCAGGCGGCCAGGCGTGACGCCTGTGGCGCAGTCGGCGTGAAGTGGGTGGCGCGACCAGCGAGCCCGGTCATCCCGAATGAGTGCCGGCGTCCCCGAGCGCCGTCGCGCCGGGACCCACTCGCCGACACGGGTGCGCTACCGAAGTCGCGCCTGGCCGCCTGCCGCGCGGCGGCGGCTGCGCGGCAGGCAACGCTCGCAGCCGGGGCGCCGACAGCTACAGCCGATAGGCCGCCTTGGCGAGGTCGCGCGCGAGCGCCGGTGCGAGCTCGAATGCCTCATCTTCGGCGAGGCGATGCTCGACGGTGCAGGTCGCGAGAAAGCGACAAGTCACGCGGCGCCAAACGTCGTGCCGTGCTGGAATCGACAGGAACGCACGGGTGTCGTCGTTGAATCCGACGGTGTTGTAGAAGCCCGCAGTTTCGATCGTCTGCTCGAGAAAGCGCTGCATTCCCTGGAAACTGTCGTGGAACCACCACGGCGGGCCTAGCCTGAGCGCAGGGTAGTGACCGGCGAGCGGCGCGAGCTCACGCGCGTAGGCCGTCTCGTCGAGCGTGAACAGGATCAGTGTCAATTCGCGTTCATTGCCATAGCGATCGAGCAGCGGCTTGAGCGCAGCGACGTAGTCGGTGCACATCGGAATGTCGGCGCCCTTGTCCCGGCCGAAGCGCGCGTGAACCTGCGGATGGGCCTTGCACCACGCGAGCAACTCCTGCGGCGTAGCCGGCACCTGCGCCACCTTGGCGGGGTTGTTACTCGAGCAGCGGACCGGCAGGCATGAACGTGACCTCAATGCCGTAGTCGCCGGCGAGCTCCTGCATCTTCGCCGCTGCGGGCTGGTAGTTGGCCATGAGCTGCGGGAACTTCGCTTCGTCATTGGGCAGGATCTTCATCAGTACGCCCTGCTCGATGCCGGCGGCGAGGAAATCGGTGCCGGTTAACACCATGTCGATGTCGCTACGCCCGGCGGCCTGCATTGCCTTCAGCTTGCCGGGCAACTCGGGCGCAGGCGCCTTGTGAAGCTGAACCGCGACACGAGGTTCGGATGCGCTTTCTGGTACGCCTCGATCGCGTCCTGCGTCAGCGCGAGATTGCCGGCGACGTCGACGACGTTGATCGTGACCGGGCTCTTCGGCAGCGCGTGAAGCGACGCAGGTCGACTACCCCGGCCAGGGCTGCAGATGTTCATTGCGATTCCTCCTTCGGTGGTCGACAATCGATCGTCGCTGCGCGAGGTGCGCGCGGGTTCAGGGCCGAATTCACGAGCTCCGCCGCGCAGGGCGTGAATTCGACTCTGACCCCTCCCGCTGGAACACGCGCACGACCCGCGCCAAGTGCCGGTGCATCGCAGCCCGCGCCGGCGCAGGCTCGCGCGCTGCGATTGCGCGCGCGATTGCAGCGTGATCGCGCGCTGTCTGCACGGCGAGGTCGCGGGTGTGGAAGTGCTGCTGCAGCCGGCCCCACAGACCGGCGCGTTGGTCCCACAGACCCGCGACTACCAGCTCCAGAGAACCATTGCCTGTCGTGCGCGCGACGAGCAAGTGAAAGTGGCGGTCCTCGGCCTCGCGCGCCTGGAAGTCGTCGAGCATCGCGTCCATGCGCGTCACGCTCTCGGCGAGCGCCTGCGCGTCGGCGTCGGTGGCGCGCTTCGCGGCAAGCGCCGCGACCTCGCCCTCGATCAGCTTGCGCGCGGCGAGCATCTCGAACGGCCCCGGGCCGCCGTCGCTGCCGGCACGCGCGGCACCCTCCGGCGGGCGGGTCACGAAGATGCCGGTACCAACGCGGACCTCGACCAGCCCGTTCATCTCCAGCGAGATGATCGCCTCGCGTACCGACGCACGGCTCACGCCGAGCGAGGCTGCGAGCTCACGCTCGGCAGGCAAGCGTGCGCCGGCGCAATACTCGCCGCTGGCGATCAGACGGGCGAGCTGGTCGGCAATCTGCCGATAGAGGCGCCTGGGCTCGACTGCGGTGAGCGGCAACGCTGATTCCTCCAACTCCAGGAATGCACGGGCGCTACGTTGGCGCCTCGTGCGTGTCGCGCGACGATCGAGGTCGCGCGAAGTGGACGCATCATAGCGGCGCCGCTATACTGTGGTCAAGTGGTTGGGCCACCGGACCTCGATAGATTCGCGCATGAAGATCACCGCCGCCCGCGTCATCGTCACCTGTCCCGGCCGCAATTTCGTCACGCTGAAGATCGAGACCGACGAAGGCGTCACCGGCATCGGCGATGCGACGCTCAACGGCCGCGAGCTCGCCGTCGCCACCTACCTCACCGAACACGTGATTGCGGCGCTGATCGGTCGGGATCCGGCGCGCATCGAGGATACCTGGCAGTACCTGTACCGCGGCGCGTACTGGCGGCGCGGCCCGGTCACGATGAGCGCGATCGCCGCGGTCGACACTGCGCTGTGGGACATCAAGGGCAAGGTCGCCGGCCTGCCGATCTACGATCTCCTGGGCGGGGCAAGCCGCCAGGGCGTGATGGCCTACGGCCACGCCAACGGCAGTGATATCGCACAGACAGTTGACGAGGTCGCCCGCTACGTCGGCATGGGCTACCGGGCCGTGCGCGCGCAATGCGGGATTCCCTGCCTCGCATCGACCTACGGCGTGGGCAAGGACAAGCTGTACTACGAGCCCGCGGACGCCGCGGTCGCCACCGAGAATGTCTGGTCGACCGCCAGATATCTCGACCACGTGCCGAAGCTCTTCGACGCGCTACGAACGCGCTTCGGCTTCGATCCTCATCTGCTGCACGATGTTCATCATCGCCTGTCACCGATCGAGGCGGCGCGCCTTGGACGCGCGCTCGAGCCTTATCGTCTGTTCTGGCTCGAGGATCCGACCCCGGCCGAGAACCAGGAGGCGTTCAGGCTCATCCGCCAGCACACGGTGACTCCGATCGCGGTCGGCGAGGTCTTCAATACGATCCACGATTGCCAGCGCGCTGATCAGCGAGCAGTTGATCGACTACATCCGCACGACGGTGGTCCACGCCGGGGGGATCACCCACCTGCGGCGGATCGCGAATTTCGCCGAGATCTACCAGGTGCGCACCGGGTCGCACGGCGCGACCGACCTGTCACCGGTGTGCATGGGCGCGGCGCTGCATTTCGACACCTGGGTCCACAACTTCGGCATCCAGGAATACATGCGGCATACGCCGGAGACCGACGCCGTGTTTCCGCACGCGTGGTCCTTCCGCGATGGCTTCCTGCACCCGGGGAGCGCCCCCGGACACGGCGTCGAGATCGACGAGACGCTCGCGGCGCGCTATCCGTACCGCGCCTGCGCGCTGCCGGTGAACCGCCTCGAGGACGGCACGATGTGGGACTGGTAGGTCATGATCGGCCGTCCCTGCCGCGCGAGGCCAGCACCCACAGCAGCGCGAAGCAGCCAGCCACGATCGCGGCAATCCCCGCGAGCAGCAGGGTTCCGACCTGGAAGCTTCCGACCGTGTAATGGCCGCTGACCCGCTCGAGCGCAGCGATTGCGCCGACAACGACACCGATCACCCCCACCGTCTTTCCGATCCACATCAGCGCATCACGCATGCGGTTGCTCCCTGCTGGAGTGTCTTTCGGCGTGCGCAGTCGCGGTGGCATCCCGCGTCACGCTACCTTGTAATGTCCTGAGCGGCCTCCGCTCTTTTCGAGCAGGCGGATGCCTTCGATGCGCATTCCGCGATCCGCGGCCTTGCACATGTCGTAGATGGTCAGGAGCCCGGCGGCAACTGCGGTCAGCGCCTCCATTTCGACGCCGGTGCGGTCGCGCGTCTCGACGACGACTTCGATTGCGACCGCGGATCCGTCATCGGCGTCGACGAAATCGACCGCAATGTGGGTCAGCGCGAGCGGATGCGCGAGCGGGATCAGGTCCGACGTGCGTTTGGCGGCCTGGATCGCAGCGATTCGTGCGACGCCGAGCACGTCACCTTTCTTCGCCGTCCCGCTGCGGATCAGCGCGAGCGTCGCGCGACTCATCGCGATACGCCCGCCCGCCCGCGCAACGCGGTGCGTCGCGTCCTTGGCGCCCACGTCGACCATCTGCGCGCCACCGCGGGTGTCAAAATGGGTAAAATTTGCCGCGTCTCGCCGTTGCTTCACCAGCGTCGCGCACCGGCGTTCGGCCATCGCGCCGCCTCGGATTGGTCGCTGCGCGCGACACCTGCGCCGCACCCGTTCCGGATCGAGAGTAGGATGGCGATCTCGATGAGCGCGGCATGGCGGCAGCAGAGCGCGGCGCGGCAATGAGCGGGCCGGGTGGCTATCGACGCTCGCGAACTCGACCCTCGCCGATGTCGCCGCGCTGAACTCCGCTGCGCCAGCGGCATCTTAGCATCATCGCCCTGAGAACCTGCCCCGTGCTCGCACGCGCTCACGCCGACCGGCCTCGCAGGTGGATTGCGACCTGCCTTGCCGTGGCGCTGGCCTGCGCGCCCGTTGGACGCTGCCCTGGCTGCCACACGCAATTCCGGCAGCACGAGCGCAAACCCTTCCGGATCTCGGCGACATTTCGCAAGCGAGCCTTTCGCCGATCCAGGAACTCAAGCTCGGCGAGGAGGCGATGCGCCAATTGCGCGCCAGCGGCGCGTACATGGACGATCCGGAGGTCAACGATTACCTGAACGAGCTCGGCCACCGGCTGATTGCCGCGTCGACCGATGTCAAGACCGAGTTCGAGTTCTTCGCGGTGAACGACCCGGACATCAACTCATTCGCGATGCCGGGCGGGTTCGTCGGTGTCAACTCCGGGCTGATCCTCCTCACCCAGTCCGAATCCGAGCTCGCCGCGGTGCTGGCGCACGAGATCACCCACGTCACCCAGCACCACATCGCGCGCTCGATCGCGGCACAGAAGGATTCCATGCTGATGTCGCTCGCGGGGCTGGCGCTGGCCATTCTCGCTGCCCGCGGAGGCGGCGCGTCGGCGGAGACGCCGCCTCGGCGGCGATCGCGGCGACGCAGGCATTCAACCTCCAGCACGAAATCAACTTCACCCGCGCCCAGGAGAGCGAAGCCGACCGGATCGGCTTCCAGCGCCTCAAGGCAGCGGGCTTCGACGTCACCGCGATGGCGACCTTCATGGAGCGCCTGCAGCGCGCGACGACCTTTAGCGATTACGGCGTGCCGGCCTACCTGCAGGATCACCCGGTCACCTACGAGCGAATCGCCGAGGCGAAAGCGCGCGCGGCGGGGCTACCGTACCGGCAGGTGGTCGACTCCCTTGATTACGATCTCGTGCGCGCACTGCTGCGAAGTTACCAGGGCGACCCCGGGCAGGCGGTCAAATATTTCGACAACGCGATTGCCGAGAGCCAGTACAACAGCGAAATCGCCGCCCGCTACGGTCTCGTCGCCGCGCTGCTGCGGACGAAGGACCACGCGCGAATGAAGAGCGCGTTCGCGACGCTCGCGAAGATGGCGCCGCCCGACCCGATGATCGACGCCATCGGCGGCCACGTTCTGCTCGAGACCGGCGACATCGACGGCGCGATCAAGCGCTTCAAGGCCGGTGTCGAACGCTATCCGAACAAGATGCAGATGATCTACGACTACCCTGACGCGCTGCTGAAGGCGGGGCGCAGTGCCGACGCGGCGAAATTCGCCGAACGCGAACTGGACCGCTTCCCGAACGATGGCCCGCTGCAACTGATCGCAGCGCGTGCCTACGCCGCCGAGAACAAGGAGATGCTCTCGCATCGGCACCAGGCCGAGTACTACGCCTGGCAAGGCAATCTCAAGGGTGCGATCGACCAGCTCGAAGTCGCATCCAAGTCCGGCGGCGGCAATTTCTACGAAGCCTCGGTGATCGATTCGCGGCTGCGCGCGCTGAAGCGAGAGGCGAAAGACGAGACCAAGCCCGGATTCGGGCGCTCGAGCTAGAACCTGCCCGTTTTGCCAGCTTGGGCTCGTGCGCGCCACGCGCTAGAGTCGTCGCGCATCAGGCGTCCGCGAAACCGTCGCGGCGCATTTCCCGAGGAAAACAGCGATGAAGATACTTGTGGTCGACGACCATCCGTTGATCCAGCAGGCACTCGCGCAGGCGCTGCCGCAGATTCATGGCGGGATCGACGTGCACGCTGCAATCGATCGCGCACAAACGCTCGCTGCGCTGGCACGGCACCCGGATTGCGCGCTGATCCTGCTCGATCTGACACTCCCCGGCGCACATGGCCTCGACCTCCTGGCCGAGCTCACCCGCGACTTCCCGCGCATCCCGATCGTCGTGCTGTCCGCGACCCACGATCGTGCGACTGTCGGCGCCGCACTCGCCGCCGGAGCGCGCGGCTACGTTGCCAAGACGTCGACGCCGACGGAGCTCCTCGACGCGATCCGGACCGTCCTCGGCGGCGGACGCAGCGTGACCTCCGACCTGGCACCATCGCGTCCGGCCATCGCAGGTTTGCCGGGTGACCTTTTCGGATTGACCCACCGGCAAGCGGATGTGCTGCGCCTTCTGCTGCAGGGGAAGCCCAACAAGCTCATCTGCCGCGACCTGCGCCTGTCCGAGGGAACGGTCAAGGTCCACGTCAGCGCGATCCTCAAGGCATTGAACGTACGCTCGCGTGCCCAGGCGATTGCCGAGCTCTCGCGCCGCAGCGTGCAATTCGACGACACGACTGCCGCGCGGCCCGACACGCATTGACGCAGCGACCCGGTTTCGTTCGGCGCCGCTGATTGCACGCTGCTTGCGATGTACCCGCCCTGCTCCACCAGTCCGGCGCTGGTCGCACGTGCCCGTGCCGACCAGGTTGCGACGCTCTTTGCGCACGTCCACCTGACGACGTTGTCGATGGGCCTCGGCGCGCTGATCCTCTGCGCAGCCATGTGGGGGCAGCAGAGCGCGGGCAGGATGGCCGCGTGGTGCAGCCTGATCGCGCTGAACCAGGCATGGCGCACCTGCGCTCGCGCATGGCTATGCGCGCGTGCGCCCAGGCGTCGAGGCTGCGCCGCGCTGGGGCAGGTACTGGGCGATCGGATCGACGGCCGCCGGCGCACTGTGGGGGCTCGCGGCGATCGCGATGTTCCCGCAATCCCCGGCCTACCAGTCGCTCCTGATCGTCTGCCTGTTCGGCGTCGCGCTGGGAGGGCTGTACCTCACCGCCGTATACAAGCCCTCGCTCTACGGCTTCATCCTGACCGCGCTTGCGCCACTGGTCATTCGCGTCGCACTCGTCGGCGATCCGGTCCACGTCTTCATCGCCGGGGTGATGGTGGTCGTGCTCGGCTTCCTGCTGGGATTCGGTCATCGCCTGAACGATGTCATGACGCGCTCGCTCGTCATCCGCTACGAGAATGTCGACCTGATCGCCGAGCTGAAGGAGCGCACGCGCATTGCGCAGGACGCGCGTGCCGCGGCCGAGTCCGCCAACCGGGCCAAGAGCCAATTGCTGGCGGCTGCGAGCCATGACCTGCGCCAGCCGCTGCACGCGCTCGGTCTTTACGTAGCCGCGTTGTCGGCACGCGCACGCGGGGCCGAATGGCACGGGCTCGTCGCGAATGTCGAGAAGGCGGCCAATGCGCTCGAGACGCAGTTCGGCCAGTTGATCGACCTGTCGCGCCTCGATGCCGGCGTTCTCACTCCGGATCGCAGCAGCATCGGGCTTGCGGGCTGTTCGATCGCATCGCGACCGAGTTCGCGCCGCAGGCGGCGGCAAAGGGGATCGCGCTGCGCATCGCACCGTCGACGCTCAGCGTCGACAGCGACGCCGGATTGCTGGAGAGAATCGTCGACAATCTCGTCGCCAACGCGATCCGGTACACGCGCGACGGGGGCGTCCTGATCGGCGCGCGGCGTTGCGGCATGCGCGTCGCGATCGACGTCGTCGACACCGGCGTCGGAATCGCGCCCGGCCATCGTGACCGGATCTTCGAGGAGTTCTACCAGATCGGCGACCGGTCCGGTGCGCCGTCCTCCGGCCATGGCATGGGCCTCGGCCTCGCGATCGTGCGCAGGTTCGCCGATCTCCTCGGCCATACGATCGAGCTCAGGTCGGTCCCGGGCGCGGGCTCGCGATTTCGAGTGCTTGCTCCGCGTGACCGGGACGCGCGACCTCGGGCGCAAAGCGCTGCGCCCACCGGGCGGGTGCCAGAGCGGCGTCCGCAGCATGTGGACAGCACCCAGCAGGCTCGCCGATTGCATTGTCGCCGTGGTCGACGATGACGCCGCGACCGTCGACGCGATGTCGACGCTGTTCGAGACCTGGGGTGCGACCGTTGTCGGCGCACAGACGCTCGATGCCCTGCTGGCGCGCATCGGCGTACTGGAACGCTATCCGGACCTGGTCGTCGCCGACCTGCGCTTGGCCGATGGCGAATCGGGTATCCGCGCGGTGCGAGCGCTGCGCTCCGAGCTGGGCTACCCTGTGCCGGCGATCATCGTGTCCGGCGACACCGGCACGCGCGCCGATCGGGAAGTGCGCGCCGCGGGCCTCCCGCTACTCGGGAAGCCCGTGGTCGCAGCAACCCTGGAAGCTGCCGCGATGTCGACGCTCCGCCGTAACGGGGCACCTGCACCCGGGTACGGCTGAGCCCACCCCCGCGCTAGCTCTGCGGCGGCGAAGACTGCATGTGCTGCTGCATCTTGGTGCGCCACTGGGCCATCCGCGCGAGCCGCTGCTGGATTGCAGTCTTGACGACGGCCTTCTGGCTGGTCGAGAACGTCGCATAGAGACCGAGCCACGCCGCGCGAGCCTGGTGCCTGAGCGCGGTGTTCTGGGCCTGCGCGGCGTCGGCGGCCGCAGCCACCGCGGCGAGATCGGGCTCGGACTTCGCGAGCTCGGCGTTGAGGACATTGGCGACGTTCTGATGGTTCGCCTGGGCCGACGCACGCGCCGACTTGCCTGCTGCCACCGCGTTGTCCCACATCGTTTGCTGCGACGTGTTCAGATTGAGCTGGCTCTGTAGCCGTGCAATCGCCATGATGACGTCGCCGCCCCCATGGGGACCGCGGTGCATCGGCTGCGCCTGGGCGGCAGTGCCCAATCCGATGAGGCCCGCGGCTGCAGCGGCGGCAAGAACTGTCTTGAGTCGGAGGGTCATGATCAGGATTCCTTTCGGTTCGATGAATCGGCGGGTCGGCCCACGATCTCCCGGGAACTCGCCCCGGCATCGGGTATAGCGGTTCGGCACTCATTGTCGAGCCGCGTTCAGCTCCCGCGGGCGCGTGCTTTGCAACCGGAGGTTGCGGCTGCGTCCGCGGGATACAATCCGTTACAGGGTCCCGGCAGACGCAGTCCAGCCGAAAGGTTCTAATCGCGTGCGATGACCGGCAAACCTGCTCCCGCACGAATCCTCGTCATCGATGACGACGTGCGCCTGCGCGACCTCCTGACCCGCTATCTATCCGAGCAGGGCTTTCAGGTCGCCGCGCTGGCGGACGCGACGCAGCTCGACAAAAAGCTGCAGCGCGATCCACCCCACCTCGTCGTGCTCGACCTGATGCTGCCGGGTGAGGACGGGCTTTCGGTGTGCCGCCGATTGCGCGGTGCCGGCGAATCGGTTCCGATCATCATGCTGACCGCGAAGGGCGACGACGTCGATCGGATACTCGGCCTCGAAATGGGCGCCGATGATTACCTGCCCAAGCCATTCAATCCGCGCGAGCTCGTCGCGCGGATCCACGCCGTCCTGCGCCGGCACGGCGAGGATCTCGTCCCCGGTGCCCCGACGGCTGACGGGCGCATGCCCTTTGGCGCGCACATCCTCGATCTTGCTGCGCGTACGCTGGAGCGCGACGGCGACGTGCAGTCGCTTACCACCGGTGAATTCTCGCTGATCAAGGTCTTCGCCCAGCATCCGCGCAAGCCGCTTGCGCGCGAAAAGCTGATGCTGCTGGCGCGCGGGCGCGATCACGAGGTCTTCGACCGCGCGATCGACGTCCAGGTCTCGCGCCTGCGCAAGCTTGTCGAAGCCGATCCCGCCTCGCCTCGCTACATCCAGACCGTGTGGGGCTTCGGCTATGTGTACGTGCCGGAAGGCGAGCCCCAGGTTCAAGCTGCCGCGCCCGTCACGGGGCGGGACAGCGCTGCGTGACGCTCTGGCCGCGCTCGCTGTTCGGGCGCCTGATGCTGCTGCTGGTCGCAGTCGTCGCGCTCGTCGTCGTGACGACGATCCTGCTGTTCAATCGCGATCGCGCCGCACTGATCGCGCAGCAGTTCAACGATACCAAGCTGGTCCAGATGAAGGCGCTGCGCGCGTCGCTCAACGGCGCGGACGGAGCCGTTCCGGCGCGAAGCGCTGGCGCGCCTCGACAGCGAATACGGCGTGGAGATCATTGCGCAGCGCGAGCGCCCGAGGATCGGCATCGCGCCGGAGGGCACGACGCTGCGCGACCTCGAGGCGCGTCTGCGGGAGGGCCTCGGCGAAGGCACCGAGGTGCGGATCGCGCCCGCGGCGGCGCCAGCTCTTCGTGCGGGTGCAGGCCGGAGGCGAAGGCTACTGGATCGGATTCCCGCTGCCGCGCCCGCACCAGGATGCGCCCACGCGCGCGCTCACCTGGGCACTGGCCATCACACTCCTGCTGCTGCTCGCCGCGTTCGCCTTCGCCCGCTACCTGGCCCGGCCACTGCGCGTCCTGCAACTCGCCGTCGAGCGCGTAGGCCGTGGCGAAACGCCATCCCCGCTACCGGAATCCGGCACCTCCGAGATCATCGCGGTCAATCGCGGCTTCAATGCGATGCTCGCGAGCCTGCGCCAGAGCGAGCGCGATCGCGCCCTGCTGCTCGCGGGGGTATCGCACGATCTTGCGCACGCCGCTGTCGCGGCTTCGCCTCGGAATCGAATTGCGCGCCGACGACGACGTCACGCGGCAAGGCATGGTCTCCGACATCGAAGAGATGGATCGGATCATCAACCAGTTTCTCGATTTTGCGCGCAGCGAGCCCGCGGGCGTGGTCGAGCCGATCGAGATCGGCGCGACGCTCGCGCAATGTGCCGACCGCTATCGGCGGGTGGGCCGCGATGTGAGGCTTGCGCCCGCACCGCTGCTGTTCGTGCGCATCAAACCCACGTCGCTGTCGCGGATCGCGAACAACCTGATCGACAACGCGCTCGCCTACGGCGCGCCGCCGATCGAAGTGAGCGCGAGCGCGGCAGACGAGCGTGTTGTCATCGAAGTCGCGGACCGCGGACCCGGAATCGCCGCGACGGACGTCGAGCGCCTGAAACAGCCGTTCACGCGCGCGAGCGAAGCGCGGGCGCGCGACGACGGCGCGGCAGGAGCAGGACTCGGACTCGCCATCGTTGATCGCATCGCCCGGCTGCATGCCGGGAGCTTCGACCTGGTGCCGCGCGACGGCGGCGGGACGATCGCGCGAGTCACGCTGCCCGCTGCTGAAGAGCGCTGAGTCACTCCCGGAATCGCGCCCAGCGCTACCGGTGTCAGCCTCCAGGCTGACTGTCGATGGCCAGCAGCAGTACGCTCGCCATCGCTGCGATCCCTTCCTCGCGCCCGGTGAATCCGAGGCGCTCGGTCGTCGTCGCCTTCACCGATATCTGCGGTCGTTCCACAGCCGAGGTCAGTGGCGATGTTGCTGCGCATCGCAGCGACATAGGGCGCGAGCGCGGCGCTTGCGCGATCACCGTCGCGTCGACATTGCCGACGCGGTAGCGCGCACCGCTGCCAGCGCCGACAACCTCGCGCAAGATGCGGCGGCTGTCGACGCCCTTCCATTCGGATCCGTGTCCGGAAAATGCCTTCCCGAGGTCACCCAGCGCCAGCGCGCCCAGCACCGCGTCGGCGATCGCGTGCAGCAGGACGTCAGCATCCGAATGGCCCGCCGAGCCCTCGCTCATGGGCGATGGTGACCCCGCCGACGACCAGCGCTCGCCCGATTGCGAAGGCATGGACGTCGAAACCGTTGCCGATGCGGACATCTCATGTGTCACCTTGCGCCGCCAGGATCGCCGCGGCAGAGCGCAGGTCGCTCGGGGTAGGTCACCTTGATATTCGCGGAGCTGCCGCGAACGAGCCGCGGCATCGCGCACGCCCCGGTCGCCGCAGCGCCTCGATCGCCTGCGCATCGTCGGTGTCGGCGCACACTCGCGCCGGCACATGCGCCGCGAACAGAATCCGATAGCGAAACATCTGCGGCGTCTGCGCGAGCCAGAGCGCGTCGCGGTCCTCGCTTCGCATCACCCGTCGGCGATCCGCCCTCGTCGGCTCGCGGGACCGGCGCGCTTCAGCGTGTCGGCGAGCGGTAGCGCGAGCAAGCCGCCGACCGCGATCGTCGGCGAGTCCGGCGACGAGGCCCGCAACGCGTCCCGCGGCACGCAGGGACGCGCCGCATCGTGGACGAGGACCCAGTCACCATCTCCGCAGTGATCCCGCCAGCGCCGCGAACGCGTTGCGCACCGTCGCGGCACGGGTATTGCCGCCACAGCGCAGCGCCTCGACCCGCTGCCGCTTCCGACAGGCCCTCGAAATCGTGTCGCCCGGCGCGAGCGCGACGACGATCCCGGTCCGGTCGACGGCCCGCGCAGCCGCTCAGCGTGCGCGCGAGCATCGGTGCCCCTGCCGAGATCCACATACTGCTTGGGCGGTGCCGCGCCGAACCGCGCTCCTCCACCCGCCGCCGGAACGATAATCCACAGCGCGGTCGCGACCTTGCATCGGCTTCGCCGGCGTGCCGATGTACTTCGGTCGAGGAACGTCTCCATCGCCGCGTAGAACTCGAACTGGTTTTCCTCGTTGCGGAAGCCGTGGCCCTCGTTGTCCTTGACGATGTACGGGACGTCGATGCCGCGCGCCTTGAGCGCCGCCACCATCTGGTCCGACTCGTCCTTGTTGACGCGGGGATCGCGCGCGCCTTGCGCCACCAGCAGCGGCACTTTGATCTTCTGCGCATTGAGCGCCGGCGAAGCTGCCGTCATCAATGCCTTGTCCACCTCCGGATCGCCGACCATCTCGTGGAGCATCGCGAGGTACGGCTTCCAGTACGGCGGGATCGTCTGCATGAAAGTGAAGAGATTCGACACGCCGACGTAGTCGACACCGCAGGCGTAGAGATCCGGCGTCTGCGTCAATCCGGCGAGCGTCGCATAGCCACCGTAGCTGCCGCCGTAGATGCAGATGCGCCTTGGATCGGCGATGCCCTCCTCCACCAGCCACCGCACGCCATCGGTGATGTCGTCCTGCATCGCGAAGCCCCACTGCTTGAACGAAGCTTCCCAGAACTTCCGGCCATATCCGGTCGAGCCGCGGTAATTCATCTGCAGCACGGCGTAGCCGCGATTGGCGAGGAACTGCGCCTCGGGATTGAAGCCCCAGCCGTCGCGTGCCCAGGGTCCGCCATGCGGGTTGACGACGACCGGCAGATTGCGAGCCGCGGCGCCGGTGGGCAACGTCAGGTAGCCATGGATCGTCAATGCGTCGCGGCTCATGTAGCTGATCGGCTTCATCGCCGCCATGCTCGCCTCGGGCAGCCAGGGCGTGACGTCGCCCAGCCTGGTGAGCACTCCGCTTTTCCGGTCGTAGAGGTAGCGTGTCCCCTGCGTGCGGTCGCTGGTCGCGGCGACGATCATCCGCGATTCGTCGTCGGTCACCGACTGCACGGTGATCTCGTAGCCCGGAAGCTGCTCCTCGAGCCGGCCGAACAGCGCCGCGGCATCGGGGTCGAGGTAGTGCCGCTCCGGCTTCGCAGTCTCGTAGGGAACGTACGCGGCGCGCTTGCGCGCGCGCGACCATACAAGTCCGCCAACGTCGACGTCGTCGCGCGCGTAAACCTGCTGCTCCTCTTGCGCCGTCGCCGGGTCGACGAGGACGATCGCGACCTTGTCGCGGCCGATGTTCGACGCAACGTACAGTTGCGCGTTGTCCGCGGTGAAGGTCTGCGGCGCGAACTGGTCGCGGAAGCTCGTTGTCAGCACCGGCTTGAACGGCTCCATCGCGTCCGCCGCGATACAGGTAGGTCTGGCTCACGCCATCCGTGGCGACCGCGTAGCGTAACCGGCCCGCGTGATCGGCGCCCCAGGCAGTGATGTTGCCGGGATTCTCGGCGACGAGCGTGAGCTTGCCGGTGACGAGATCGAGGTCGTGGACGTCGAAGACTTCCTTCACGCGCTGGTTGAGGCCGATCAGCAACCGGTCCGGGAAGTCGGGCAGCGTGTCGACGATCTGCGCCTTGACACCGGGGAACGGCGTCACGTCCTTCGCCGCCCCACCGTACCGGTCGACGACGACGACGTGGTCGTTTTCGTCGCCGCCGATGTCCTTCAGGTAGACGATGCGATCGGGACCTTTCCAGAAGTAATCGGCGATGTCGCGATCCTTCTCGGCGGTGATGCGCACCGGCGCCGCTTCGCTCCCGGCCGGATGCACGTAGACGTTCATTCGCCGCTCCCATGGCTGCATGAACGACAGCGTCGCCCCGTCGGCGGAGATGCGGTAATACGCGCGGTCGGGATGGCGAAAGAAATCCCGCATCGGAATGAAGTCGCTGACCTGCGCGTGCCCCGCCGGAACGGCAAGACCCAGCGGCAGCGCGCCGGCGAACGGAAGCCACGTGTTCATTGGCATGTCCCTGGAACGAGCAGCGCGATGCGCTCCTCGTCGAGCGCTCGGAAGCCGAGCCGTGCGTAGAAGCGCCATGCGCCCGCATTGGCGCGATGGCAGGCGGTGTCGATGCGGGTGATTCCTTGCGCCCCAAGTGCTCGACCAGCGCCGCAAGCATTGCGCTGCCCACACCCTGCCCTTGCCGGCGCGGATCGACCGCGACGTCGTCGAGTTTCGCGACCAGCGTGCCGCGCGCGGTGGAGATCGCATGGCAGACGACGCACGCGCCGGCCGCGCTGCCGTCGGCGATTTGTGCCAGCCAGACGAAGCCGAGCTCGGGCCGGGCAAGGAAGAGGTCGAGCGCGCGGGAGAGCGAGGCAGCTCCGCCGTCGCCGTAGGCCGCGGCAGATGCACGGTAATGCGCATCGTCGCCCAGGAATCCGGCGAGGAGGCGGCTCGCGCGCCTCGCGCGTGGCCAGGGTCATCGGCGCGCAATGGATGCGCCCGGGAACGCCAGGCCGCGCGTTCAAAGCGAAGTCTCGGCCGGCATGCACAGCGGCCGCAGCGCCGCGCGGATCGCGTCGGGGATCGCCACCGGCCGACGCGTGCCGCGATCGACCCAGACATGCACGAAGCGCCCCGTGGCAGCCGCGTCATCGTCGCCACGGCGGAACAGCGCGATTTCGTAGACCACCGACGAATTGCCGAGGCGACCCACGCGCAATCCCGCATCGATGGTCTCGGGAAAGGCCAGCGGCTTGTGGAAGCGGCATGCGGTCTCGACGACGATCCCCATCGCCGTCCCATGCCGGATGTCGAGATGCCCGG
Organism: uncultured beta proteobacterium; assembly: GCA_963701885.1. Classification (GTDB taxonomy): domain Bacteria; phylum Pseudomonadota; class Gammaproteobacteria; order Burkholderiales; family Casimicrobiaceae; genus VBCG01. The sequence continues at coordinate 43,685 of CAVPBR010000012.1, read as the reverse complement.
CGTCGATCAGATGCGCGTTCACCGCGGTGTCGAAGTACGAGAAGTAGACGACGTTGTTGACGTGCCCGTAGATGTCGTTGTCCATCCACCGCGTCGCAATCGCGACGAAATGGGGATACGCGCTGCGAAACGGCGGCGCCAGCGCCTCCATCACGCCGGCGCCCGCTGCACCGGCTCAGGTGACGACGCCGACGGACGCGACGACTGCATTCGTGAATCGACGAGCTCGATCCAGTGGCGGACCGGCAGCGCCGTTCCCGATTGCAGGTGCGTCATGCAGCCGATATTGGCCGTCGCGATCACGCCCGGATGTCCCGCTTCGAGCGCCCGCAGCTTGTCAGCCTTGAGCGTGCGCGCAAGTTCAGGTTGCAGCAGCGAATAGGTTCCTGCCGAGCCGCAGCACAGGTGCGCGTCGGTGACGGGAACCAGCGGGTAGCCGGTTGCGCCGAGCAGCCGCTCGGCCACTCCGCGAATGCGCATGCCGTGCTGCAGCGTGCAGGGCGGATGAAAGGCCACCTGCTGTGCGGTGCCGGATCCGGGGATGAACCGCGCCAGCGCCGGCCATTCCGCGGCGACGATCTCGACCGGATCGCGGGTAAGTGCTGCCACCCGTGCCGCTTTCTCCGCGTACGCGGGATCCCGCGCGAGCAGGCCGGCATAATCGCGCAGCATGAGGCCACAGCCGCTGGCCGTCATGACGATTGCCTCGACGCCGCGCTCGACCTCGGGCCACCAGGCGTCGATGTTGCGCCGCGCGATCGCGCGCGCTTCGTCGTGCTGCGACAGGTGGTAAGACAGCGCGCCACAGCAGCCCCCGCCCGCGACCGCAACGGCGGAGATACCGGCGCGATCGAGGACTCGCGCGGTTGCGGCATCGATGTTCGGCGCGAGCGCCGGCTGCACGCACCCGGCCGGGATCAGCACGCGCCGGGGATGCCGTGTTGCGGGCCAGGTCCCGGCGGCGCTCACGTCGGGAACCGTCGCCGCCCACGCCGCGGGAAGCAAGGGCTTGGCCAGGCGCCCGAGCGCAAGCGCGGCGCCGAAGAGCGACTTCGACAACAATCCACGCCGCAGCGCGCGGCGCCGGGCGTTGTCCAAAGGCGTGCGGCCGACGCGATCATCGACGAGCTTGCGTCCGATGTCGACCAGGCGGCCGTAGCGCACCCCCGACGGACAGGTCGTCTCGCAACTGCGGCAGGTCAGGCAGCGGTCGAGGTGGAGCTGCGTCTTCGCGGTCGGCGCAGCGCCCTCCAGCACCTGCTTGATCAGGTAGATCCGTCCCGCGCGGCCCGTCGAGCTCGTCACCCAGCAAGCGGTAGGTCGGACAGGTCGCCGTGCAGAAGCCGCAGTGCACGCAAGCGCGCAGGATCGCCTCGGCTTCGCGCCCGTCGGGCGTGTTCGCATACTGCGCGGCGAGCCGGGTCTCCATCAGAAGTCTGCGTAGAGCCGGCCGCGATTCAGGATCGACTGTGGATCGAATACCGCCTTGAGGCGCCGGTGGATGGCGAGCAGCGCCGGACTGAGCGGATGGAACGCGCCGGCGGATTTGTCCGGACTGCGGTAGAGCGTAGCGTGGCCACCCTGCGCGGCCGCCCACTGGCGCAGCAGCAGCGCATCGACGGGCGCGCGCGGCGACGAGCCAGCGTAACGCGCCTCCCCATTCGACCAGCATCGTTCCGCCAAAGTCGTTCCATGGCGCGCTCGAGGCGACAGAAATCCGCCACAGCGTCGCACCCCGGTCCCGCGCGGGACCGAAGAATTCCAGTGCCTGGTCGCGCAGCGCTGCCCAGAATGTGCCTGGATCGACCTCGCTGCCGCCGATCTCGCGCGCAGCGCTCGCTACCGCCATCGTTGCGCCCGACAGCCGAACCCACAGCCGGTTCGCGTGGTGGCAGGTCGCCGAAATCGGCAGTGGCATCGCGCCCCAGGCATTGACGAGGCGAATCGATTCCCTTCCATCGCAGTCGAGGACGCGGGTCATCTCAAGCTTCGGCCGCGGCAGGCATTTGAGCGATACCTCGGTCAGCACGCCCAGGGTTCCCATGGCCCCGGTCATCAGTCGCGAGACGTCGAAACCGGCGACATTCTTGATCACCTGGCCGCCAAAGGCGAGCGCCACGCCGCGGCCATCGACAACTTTTGCTCCGAGGACGAAATCGCGCACTGCGCCGGCGTACGCACGACGCGGACCCGAGAACCCGGCGGCGACAACGCCGCCCAGCGTCGACTGCGCGCCATGACGCGGCGGCTCGAACGCGAGCATCTGCGCCTGCCCCGCGAGCGCATCCTCGATCTCGGCGAGCGGCGTTCCCATCCGCGCAGTCACGACCAGCTCGGTCGGCGCATACGACACGATGCCCGACAATGCCCGCGTGTCAAGCACGTCGCCCGCGAGCACCTGGCCATAGAAATCCTTGGTCCCGCCGCCGCGGATTCGCAGTGGCTGCCCGGCGGCTGCGGCGCCGCGAACGCGCTCCTGCAACTGCGCGAGCGCGGCGTCAGGCATCGGATGACGCCGGCCCGCGCGCGAGCCTGTCGCGGTAGACCTGCCGCGGCTCGTCCGCGTCGACGATCGACGTCTCCGCCAGCGCAGCGCTCTCCCATTCGCGCAGCAGTGGGTGGGCAAGAAGCGCCTTGACGTAGTTGCCCGCGGCGCCAGTTGGGACCACGGCATAAGTCTGGAAGCGAAACGCGACCGGCGCGTAGAAACAGTCGGCGAGCGAGAACGTGCCGCACAGGAACGCGCCACCCGCACCGTGGCGCCGGCGCGATTCGCCGAAGATGTTCGCGATCCGCTCGATATCCGCGGCGAGCGCCGCCGACCAGGGCCTGACGTCGACGCGCTCGCGTATGCACATGGTCATATCGCTGCGCAGCGCGCCGAAGCCCGAGTGCATCTCCGCAGCGATCGAGCGTGCCCAGGCGCGCGCCGCGGGCTCCAGTGGCCACATGCGCGGATGGCGCTCGGCAAGATGCTCGGCGATCGCCATTGAATCCCAGACCACTGCGTCCCCGTCGTACAGGCACGGAACGCAACCCGACGGCGAGAAGACGAGGTAGGCAGGATTGGGTGGGACGCCGGCCAGCGGGACCAGTACCTCCTCGCAAGGCTCGCCCGATAGCCGGACCGCAAGCCAGCCGCGCAGCGACCAGGACGAATAGTTCCGGTTTCCGATGTAGAGGCGCAGCACGCGATCGCTCCGTCAGTAGTCCGCCGGCGCAGGCCCGCGCCTGGGCGGCACCGTCTTGCCGGGATTGAGGATGTCGTGCGGGTCGAGCGCAAACTTGATCGTCTGCATCAGCGCCACGGCTTCGCCGTGCTCGATCACCAGCGCGTCGAGCTTGTGCATGCCAATCCCGTGCTCGCCGGTGCAGGTGCCCCCCATCGCGATCGCCCGCAGGCTCACCCGCTTGGCGAGTGCTTCGGCTTGCGCGCGCTCCCCCGCATCCAGCGGGTCGAACAGGATCACGAGGTGGAAATTTCCGTCGCCGACGTGGCCGACAATCGGTGCGACCAGACCGGATTTCGCGATGTCGGCCCGGGTTTCGATCACGCAGTCGGCAAGCCGCGAGATCGGCACGCAGGCGTCGGTCGCGAATGCCTGCTTGCCGGGGGCGAGCGCCAATGCGGCGTAATACGCGTTGTGCCGCGCCTTCCACAGCTTCGAGCGGTCTTCAGGGGCCGTCGCCCACTGGAACGCGCTTCCGCCGTGGTCCGCTGCCAAGGCCTGGATCGTCCCGGCCTGCTCCCGCACGCCGGCGTCGGTTCCGTGGAACTCGAAGAACAGCGTGGGCTTCGCCGCAAATCCTTCTAGCAGGGAATAGCGTATGCACGCGTCCATCTGCACATCGTCGAGCAGCTCGATACGAGCGACCGGGATGCCGAGCTGGGTCGCGACGATCACCGTATCCACCGCACTCCTCAGGTCAGGGAACTGGCACACCGCGGCCGAGATCGCCTCGGGAATTCCATAGAGGCGAAGTTGCACCTCGGTGATGATGGCGAGCGTCCCTTCCGAACCCACGAAAAGACGCGTGAGGTCGTAGCCAGCACTCGATTTGCGCGCACGGGTCCCGGTACGCAGGACCTGCCCATCGGCTGTTACGACGGTGAGCGCAAGCACGTTCTCGCGCATCGTCCCGTAGCGCACCGCGTTGGTTCCGGAGGCCCGGGTCGACGCCATTCCACCGAGCGTCGCGTCCGCACCCGGATCGATCGGGAAGAACAGGCCCGTGCCTTTGAGCTCGGCGTTGAGTTGCTCGCGCGTCACGCCCGCCTGGACGCGGCAATCGAGATCCCCGGCGTTGACCTCGAGCACGCGGTTCATCTGCGACAGATCGAGGCAGACACCTCCGTAGATCGCCGCAACGTGGCCCTCGAGCGAGGTGCCGACCCCGAAAGCGATGACCGGCACGCGTGCGGCGTTGCACAGGCGCAGGATCGCCGCGACCTCATCGTTTTCGCGAGGAAACACAACGACGTCGGGGAGCGCAGCATCGGCGAGGCCCTCGCCGTGGCCGTGCTGCTCGCGTACGGCGTGGTTCGTGCTCACGCGCTCGCCATAGTCGGCGCGAAGTCTGCCGGCGATCGCGTTCATGGCGTCCTGCGCCGGACGCGCACGGAATTGACGAATCGAGATATCCATCAGAACTCCTAGAATCGCGGCAACTCGGGGTGGGGGAGCGCGCCGGCGTGCACGTGCATGCGGCCGAACTCGGCGCAGCGCGCGAGCGTCGGCACACCCTTGCCGGGATTGAGCAGGCCGCGCGCGTCGAATGCCTCCTTGATGCCGAGGAAGCGCTCGAGCTCCGCAGGCGGGAACTGGGCGCACATGCCGCGCAGCTTCTCGACCCCGACGCCGTGTTCGCCGGTGATCGTGCCCCCGACCTCGATGCACAGCTCGAGAATGCGATCACCAAAGGCCACCGTGCGCTCCTTGTCACCGGGCTTGTTCGCGTCGAACAGGATCAGCGGATGCAAATTGCCGTCGCCGGCATGAAAGACATTCGCGCAGGGCAGGCCGAATTCCTGTGACCAGGCCTCGATCTGCGAGAGTACCCGCGGCAGCGCGGCGCGCGGAATCGTACCGTCGATGCAGTAGTAGTCCGGCGCAATGCGCCCCACTGCCGGAAAGGCAGCCTTGCGTCCCGACCAGAAGAGCAGGCGCTCTTCCTCGCCTTGCGACACGCGGATCCCGGTCGCGCCGCTACGCGTGAGCACTTCGTGGATCTCGGTCATCTCCGCGGCGACTTCCTCGGGGGTGCCGTCGGCCTCGACCAGCAGCACCGCTGCGGCATCCTGCGGGTAACCGGCGTGGACGAACTGCTCGACCGCGCGCGTCGCCAGCTGATCCATCATCTCGAGGCCGCTCGGGACGATGCCCGCGCCGATGATCGCGCCCACCGCGGCGCCGGCTTTCGCAATGTCGTCAAAAGCCGCTAGCGCAACTTGCGCGAGCTTCGGCTTCGGCAGCAGCTTGACGGTGATCTGCGTGATAACGGCGAGCAGACCCTCGCTGCCGGTGGTGAGTGCGAGGAGGTCGAATCCGGCGCGCGTCGAGCGCGTCGGCGCCGAATTCGACGATTTCGCCGGTCACGAGTACTGCGCGGACCTTGCGCAGGTTGTGCACGGTGAGCCCGTATTTCAGGCAGTGCACCCCACCTGCGTTCTCCGCGACGTTACCGCCGATCGAGCACGCGATCTGCGATGACGGATCAGGTGCGTAGAACAGACCGTGCGCGCTCGCCGCCTCCGAGATCGCCAGGTTGCGCACGCCGGGCTCGACCACGGCCGTGCGCGCGACCGGGTCGATGGCGAGGATGCGGCTGAACTTCGCCAGCGACAGCACAATGCCGCGGGCGTCGGGCATCGATCCTCCGGAGAGGCTCGTACCCGCGCCGCGCGCCACGACCGGTACGCGCGCCTCGTGGCACAGCTTCAGGATCCGGATCACCTGGTCTTCGCTCTCCGGAAGAACGACTGCCGCGGGCAATTCGCGATACAGCGTCAATGCGTCGCATTCGTAAGGACGCGTGTCCTCGGCAGCCGTCAGCAGCGACCGAGCGGCAAGGATGTCGGCGAGAGCGGAGGTGAACGCGGGATCCAGCACGATGGGATCGGGGACGCCGGTGACCGGTGGCGTGCAATCTGCGCCGATTATTTCACAACCGGCCTCGTGGCAACTCCGCTCCCGGAATCGGCCGACGGTCGCGAGCGCCTCGCCGATCCGCTCGAGCAGCCCGCGCGCCGGCCCGGTGGTCGCGAGGCGTGCACGCATCCCTTTCGCGTCCCGCGTTCAAAGGCAGGTCGTGCCCGCCGTTGACGCAGGTGAGCACACCCGTCCCCGGATCGAGAATGCCGAAGAACACCGTTGCGAGCATGCTGGCACCGCCGTGCGTCGTCGCGATGTAGTCGTTGGTGTTGACGACGGCGCTGGCCACAACCTGGGCATCCGTGCGCCCCCCCTGCACCGCGTCACGCAGCGCCTGCGCACGCTGCAGCGTGCGAAACAGTGCCATGTAGAAGACGGCGCCCACGCCCTTGTCGCACACGTCGGCGATGACTACGGCGAGGTGGCCTTTGGCGACGACAAACGTATCGGAGAAATCACCGGAAATGCGGCGCGCGGGCGGATTCTTTGCGTTGCGCGATGGTACACGCGACGCGCGACAAGTGCCCCGGCGCTCATGTGAGTCAGCCCTCCGCTCGTACGTCTCGCTACCGGGTGGCCGCCGTCCGGCGATCTTGCGCCGATGCCTTCGGTGCTATCCTGACGCTCCAAGCGCAACCGAGCTCCAGATGAACGCGCCTGCCGACCCGCGCCGCCTGTCTCCGGCGCCAAGCATTGCTCCCGGCGATATTCATGGGCTGGAGATGATCCGGCGCATGGTCGCCTTCCCGACCGTAAGCCGCGATTCGAACCTGGCGCTGATCGAATGGGTTCGTACCTGGCTCGAAAGCCATGGCGCCACGACGACGCTCACCTATAACGACGAGCGGAGCAAGGCCAACCTGTTCGCGACGCTTGCCGCGACCGACGGCAACGTGAACGACGGCGGCATGGTGCTGTCGGGGCATACCGACGTCGTTCCGGTCGACGGCCAACCATGGTCGACCGACCCCTTCACCGCGACGCTCGACGGCGAGCGCATCTACGGCCGCGGTGTCGCCGACATGAAGAGCTTCTCGGCCATCGCCCTGGCTTTCGTGCCCGAGTTCCTGCGCCGTGGCCTCGCGCGCCCGCTTCATTTCGCATTGTCCTACGACGAGGAAGTCGGCTGCATCGGGGTAAGGCGGCTGATTGCCGACATCGTCGCCCGCGGCTGGAAGCCCGCCGGCTGCATCGTCGGCGAGCCAACCGGCATGCAGCTCGTCGTCGCGCACAAAGGTAGGACGAGCTGGCGTTGCCGCGTGCGCGGCCACGAGGCGCATTCGTCGCTCACCCCGAGCGGCGTCAACGCGGTCCAGATCGCCTGCGAGATGGTCGCGTGGATCGCTGAGCGCGCGCGGCAGTTCCGCGATCATGGCCACCATGACGCAGCCTACGACGTCCCACACACGACAGTTCACGTCGGAACGATCCGCGGCGGTACTGCGCTCAACATCGTGCCCCGCGATTGCGCGTTCGAGTTCGAGGTCCGGAACCTGCCCCAGGACGACCCGCAAGCGGTATTTGCCGAGCTTCGACGCTACGCCGACACGTTCCTGCCCGCCATGCGTGCGGTCGATCCCGCAAGCTTCATCGAGTTCGACGCGTTGTCCGCGGCGGCAGGCTTCGACACCGGCGGGCACAGTGCCATCGCCGAACTTGGCCGTCAGTGCAATGGCCAGTCGGGTTACGGCAAGGTTTCGTTCGGCAGCGAGGCGGCGCTGTTCCACGCGGCCAACATCCCGACCGTACTGTGCGGACCGGGCCATATCGCCCAGGCCCATCAGCCCGACGAATGGATCGGCCTCGATCAGCTTGCAATGTGCGCGGCTTTCATGCGCCGGCTCGCCGATCGTCTTTGCGTGAGCTGAAGCCATATCGTCTTCGTTCTGCGGCGTAGCGATGCATGGTCCTGAAGCAAGACCCGCGATCGGGATTGAGCTTCCTGACCTTGCGCGCTGGGCTGGAGGCAATTGCGGATTGCCCTATGTCTGGCGCTACGCAGCAATGCGCTCCGGTCCCGGCGTCACGATCCAGGCGCTGACTCACGGCAACGAGGTCTGCGGCGCGATTGCGCTCGACTGGCTGCTCGTCGAGAATTTCCGTCCCACGCGTGGCACGCTCACGCTGGTTTTCGCCAATGCCGCCGCGTACTCGAGCTTCGAGCTGGGCGATCCATTCGCCTCCCGCTACCTTGACGAGGATTTCAACCGCCTCTGGGATCCGTCTGTGCTCGAGGGTTCACGCAGGACGCGCGAACTCGCACGCGCGCGGGAGCTTCGGCGCTGCTACGACGAAACCGATTATCTGCTCGACCTGCATTCGATGACCGATGCCGTGTCCCGCGCTCGCGCTCGCTGGGCGCCAGCGCAAAGGTCTCGAGCTCGCGCTGGACATCGGCATCCCCGAGTATGTCGTCATCGACCCCGGACACCAGGCGGGACGCAGGCTTCGGGACTACGCGCAGTTCGACGATCCTGACGATCCGCGCAGTGCGCTGCTCATCGAATGCGGGCAGCACTGGGACCCCGCATCGGCAGTCGTTGCCCGGCAGGCGGCATTGCGCTTTCTCAGGCATTTCGGGATGGCCGATCCCGCTTTCCTCGATGCGCATCTCGATTCCGGAAAGCCTGGCGTGCAGCGAACGATCGAAGTCACCGAAGTCGTCACCATCGACAGCGCCGATTTCGAATTCGCGATGCCCGTCAGCGGCATGATGACCGTCGCCGCAGGTGGAACGCTGCTTGGACGCGACGGTGCACGCGAGATCAGGGCGCCATACGACGACTGCGTGCTGATCATGCCCGCATTGCGGCCGAAACCCGGGGAGACCGCGGTTCGACTGGGACGCTACGTCGCCTGAGCGGCGGGATCGGTGCGCATCGGGTCGCTTCGCGTCGAATCGCTTGGCGCTCGGCAAGTCGCTGCGCAGCCGGTTCACCCCTTGGGCTTCGGTGAGTGGCAGCGAGACGCACCGGCTACCTGCAACGCATTGTCAAGCGTGTAGGCCCGAGCGGCGAGGCAGTCGGCGTGGACTGCGCCGAGAGCTTCGTCCGCGCGGCCGCGGCGCAGGCGCGCAACGAAGGCGTCCGCGATGCACGCTTCTTCCTAGGCGACGCGCAGCGGGGCGATCTGCGCGGCCCGACGGCATATGGGCGCCATCGAGCACCTGGTTCATTACTTCGACCATTTCGAGCTGACGAGACCCAGCGGCGAGAGTGCCGGCGAAGAACCGGGCGTAAAGGAATAGCTCACGGCTGGTCGTACCAGTAGCGCGGCCTGCGCTGGCGCTCGCCGACGGCGCCGATCGGAGCGCGTGGCTCGAGCGTAAGCATAATTGCTCCCTGCAGATCGGTGCGCGGCAGGGCAGCACCAACTTCGGCGTAGCGCGCAAGAATTTCCGCGCGCGGGTGCCCGAAGCGATTGCGATAACCGGCGGCGATCACTGCAATCTGCGGCGACACGGCGGATATGAACGCTCTTGTGGATGAGGTCCGCGAGCCATGGTGCGGCACCACGATGACCTCGGCGCGAAGTGCCTGCGGGTTGCGGGCAAGCAACTCGCGTTCGGACAACGCCTCGATGTCCCCCGTGAGCAGCACCGTGCCCGCCCGCGGACGCGACGCGCAGGACGCAGGAGCGATCATTGCTCTTCCGCGCGGGATCAATACGGGACACCATCGCAGGATGCAGGACTTCGAACGCGACGCCGTCCCATTCCCACCCCTCGCCGGCGTCGCAGTGCTCTCGCTGCGTCGTCCCCGTCGCCGCGGCTGCGGCGACGACGGAATGATCGTCCGGAAGAGACGAGATGAGCCGCGTCACCGGCACGACAGCAAGAATCGACAGCGCGCCGCCCGAGTGATCGGTGTCGGCGTGACTTACGACGAGCGCGTCGAGCTTGGCGGCTCCCGCGGCGCGCAGGAACGGGACGACGATACGCCCGCCCGCATCGGTGGCATCTCCATAGCGCGGACCGGTATCGTAGAGGAGCGCATGCTTCGCGGTGGCGACCAGAACCGCGAGTCCCTGTCCGACGTCGAGCACGACGATGCGGGCGCCACCTGCATGCTGGCATAGCCGCCGGCAGGAGCAGCAGCGGAAGCAATGACAGCAGGCCCAGCGCGCGGCCGGGGACACCCCGCGGCGCAAACAACCAGAGGCTCCCAGCCACCGCGACCGCGATGCTCCACGGACGCGGCGCGTACGATGCCCACGCCGCATACGGCAGGGCGGATAGCCATTCGAGCCAGAGCATCAGCAGCGCGAATGCAGCGTGCGCAACGATCCAGGGAGCGTCGATTGGCACCACGATCCCGACCAGCGCAAGCGGAACTACGACCGCGGTCACCATCGGAATCGCGACGGCATTGGCAAGCATCGATACGAGCGATACTTGCTGGAAGAGCGCGAGCGTTCCCGGCACCAGTCCCAGCGTCACCACCCATTGCGCGTGGAAGGACTCCTGCAACGCCCTGGAACAGCGTGTCTTCCAGCCGCGTGCGAACGCCGGCCGCAGGCGTCCGCCGCCGGCGTATAGCAACAAGCCGACCGCGCCGAATGACAGCCAGAACCCTGGCGCGAGCCCGGCCCAAGGGTCCCAGACCAGGACCGCGACCAGCGACCACAGCCACACGAGCGCGGCAGTGCCGGGCCGGCCGAGCCACAATCCCGCGATCGCGACCAGCAGCATCAGCAGCGTGCGTACGGCCGGCACTTCAGCCCCAGCAAGCATCACGTAGGCCCACGCCGCCAGGACGCCGCAAAGCGTCGCGGCTTTGCGCGCCGGGATGTGCGAGGTCAACGTCACGCTGCGGCGGCCGAGCGCAAGCGCGCAGGCACCGACGAACAGTGCGAATGCCGTAACGTGCAATCCGGAAATCGAAACCAGATGCGTGATGCCAGTGCGGTTGAAGACGCGCCACTGCCGATCGGGAACGGCACGCTGGTCGCCGATCGCCAGTGCAACCAGGACGCCCGCGTAAGGCGTACTTGGAAGCGCCGTGGCAATGCGATCGCGAATGTGTTCGCGCGCCCGCTCGACGTAGTCGCGAGCGCGTCCAGCGAATTCGCTGTCGCGCACGGGTGCCGGATTGTCGCGCACGTAGCCCGTCGCGCGCAGATTCCGTTCGAGAAGCCAAGCCTCGAGGTCGAAACCGTCCGGATTGACATTGCCGTGCGGTCGCTTGAGCCGCAGCGTCAGCGTCCAGCGTTCGCCCGCATGCACGGCGGGCGGTGGTGACGCTGTCCCGCTCGCTACGCGCCGGGTGAACCAACCGAGCGAGACGCGCGAAGGCACGATCGCCTCGGGCGTGTGCACCTGCCCGACCGTGAATTCGAAGCGCGCGCCATCGGCGTCCTCATGCGGCAAGCCGTCGACGATGCCGGTGACGCGAACATCGCGCCCCTCCCAGGCCTGGGGCAGCGCATCGGCAAGGCGCAACTCGGCGCGCGCCGCCGCATAGAAGTACCCCAGCGATCCGCTGGCCGCAAGGCAAAGTGCGATCGTCAGGGCGCGAAGGCGCCCACTGCGCGCAAGGCGAGCGAAATGCACACTTCCGGCGAGCATCGCAACCGTCGCGCCAAGCGCAATGATCGCGGCCGCCACCGGCATCGAAGGCAATCGCGCGCAAGCCTGCAGCGACACTGCGCCGATCGCAAAGCCCGCGAGCATCGCGGCGATCGGAGCTGACATGCAGAGGGGCCCGCGCGTTGATTGCGCGGATCTTCCGTGTCATCTGCCTTTCCGGGAATCGGCCGTTCGGCCGAGGTATCGCTTTCGCTCAGCGGTCAGTGCCGTGGACCCGGGGTGCCCAGCACCTGCCCGAGGTCGGCCGCGAATCGGTCGACCACCTCGGCTGGTGTGTCCCACGCGCACATCAGCCGCACGCCAGTGCCGCCTACGAACGGGTAGAAATGCCATCCCATGCCGTGAAGCGCTTCGATGGCGCGCTTCGGGAGATCGACGAACACACCATTCGCCTCGACCTTTTCCAGCAGCCGCGTCTGCGGAAAATCGGCGATCGCGCGGGCGAGGCGCGCAGCCATCGCATTGGCGTGACCGGCGTGACGCAGCCATGCGCCGTGCTCGAGGATGCCGAGCCACGGCGCAGCGAGAAAGCGCATCTTGGAAGCAAGCTGGCCCGCCTGCTTGCGTCGCCGTGCGAATTCGTCCGCGAGCACGCGATCGAAGAACAGCAGCGCCTCGCAGCCCGGGAGCCCGTTCTTCGTGCCGCCGAGGCACAGTACGTCGACGCCTGCTCGCCAGCAGAGCTCCGCCGGAGAGCAGCCGAGTGAGGCGACCGCATTGGCGAAGCGCGCACCGTCCATCTGTACGCGCATACCCTTGGCATGCGCGATTTGGCTGAGCGCAGTGATCTCCGACGGCGTGTAGACGGTGCCGAGCTCGGTTGCCTGGGTGAGCGAAAGCGCGCGCGGACGCGACGAATGCTCGTCGCGCGGTGTCACCGCCGCAGCGGCTACCGCCTCCGGGGTCAGCTTCGCCGCCGGAAGGTCGAGGGTGAGGAGCTTGGCGCCGCCACTCATGAACTCGGTGGCAGCGCATTCGTCGACGTTGACGTGGGCCATTGAATGACAGACAACGGCATCGGTGCCGCGGCAGATCGCGGCCAGCGCGAGCGCGTTCGCCGCCGTGCCGTTGAAGACAAAAAAAACCTCGCAATCCGTCTCGAACGCCGCGCGGATCGCGTCGCTCGCCGCGCGCGTCCAGTCGTCGGAGCCGTAAGCGGGGGCATGTCCGGCATTCGCCCGCTCGAGGGCGCGCCACGCTTCCGGACAGATTCCGGCGTTGTTGTCGCTCGCGAACTGCGCGGTTACCTGCGCGTTCATCCGAGGCGCTCGCGAACCCAGCCTGCTACCGATTGCAGCGCCGCCGGCAAGGCGCCCACGTCAGTTCCGCCGGCCTGAGCCATGTCGGGGCGCCCTCCACCCTTGCCCCCGACTTGGCGGGCGACATGATTGACCAGCTCACCTGCCTTCACCCTGGCGCTCAGATCGGCGCTCACCCCGGCGACCAGCGTTACCTTGCCGTCGGCGGCGCTCGCCAGCACGATGGCGGCGCTCCCAAGCTTGTCCTTCAGGCGGTCGACGGTTTCACGTAGCGCCTTGGCGTCGGCACCATCAACCGCCGCGGCGACGACCCGCGCGCCCTTGATGTCGACCGCCTGTCCCGCGAGATCGGCGCCGGCGCTCGCGGCTGCCTTCGCCCTCAGCCGCGCGAGCTCCTTCTCTGCCGCACGGGCAGATTCCTGCAGTTGCGCGATGCGTGCCTCGATTTCGGCGATGGGCGCCTTCAGCGCCTGCGCGGCGGCGGAGAGGCGCGCGTCCTGCCGCTGGACATGCGCGAGGGCGCCCTTGCCGGTCACGGCCTCGACCCGGCGGATTCCCGCGGCGATGCCGGACTCGGCAACGATCTTGAATAGCCCGATGTCGCCCGTGCGCTGGACGTGGGTTCCGCCGCAGAGCTCGCGCGAACTCCCGATGTCCAGCACGCGAACCGAATCGCCATACTTCTCGCCAAAAAGCATCATTGCGCCGAGCTTCTGCGCATCGGCGATCGGCATCGTTCGCACCGCGACCGCGGCGTTGTCGAGGATCTCGGCATTGACCCGCGCTTCGACCTGCCGCAGTTCGTCGTCTGTCACCGGGGCATGGTGAGCGAAATCGAAGCGAGTCTTCTCCGGATCGACCAGCGAACCGCGCTGCGCGACCTGCGCGCCGAGTACGTCGCGCAAAGCGCTGTGCATCAGGTGCGTTGCCGAATGATTGCGCATCGTGCGCGCGCGCGCGTCGTCATCGACGCTCGCCGCCACCGTGTCGCCGACGCGCAACTCGCCGGTTCTCATTTCGCCGTCGTGACCGATCACGTCGGGCTGGATCTTCTGGGTGTCGGCAACTGCGAAAAGCGTCAAACAGGCGCCGCCGCGCGAGATTTCGCCGCGATCGCCGACCTGTCCGCCGGATTCAGCGTAGAACGGCGTGCGATCCAGCACGACAACGCCGCGCTCGCCGGTAGACAGCGAATCGACGCGCGCTCCGTCGCGGTAGAGCGCGACCACGCGCGCCTCTTCGGACAGCGTGTCGTAGCCGCAGAACCGGGTCTTCTGCCCCTCGTAGGGAAGGGTCTCGCCGGCTTTGAACTGCGACGCCGCACGCGCACGCTCGCGCTGTGCCTTCATCGCGCGCTCGAATCCCGCCTCGTCGACACCCACACCGCGCTCACGGCAAACGTCGGCGGTCAGGTCGAAAGGAAACCCGTAAGTGTCATATAGCGTGAACGCGGTGCTGCCGTCGAGCACGCGCAGGTCTCGCGCGAGGGCCTGGTCGAGAAGCTTCATCCCGTGCTCGAGCGTTTCGCCGAAGCGCTCTTCCTCGATCTTCAGCAGTTGCGCGACCCGCGTCTTGTCTCGTGTCAGCGCGGGGTAGGCTGCACCCATCTGGCGGTCGAGGTCCTCGACCAGACGATGGAAGAATGGCTGCCGACAGCCGAGCTGGTAGCCGTGGCGGATTGCGCGCCGGATGATCCGGCGCAGCACATAGCCTCGCCCCTCGTTGCCAGGAAGCACGCCGTCGACAATGAGGAACGAGCAGGCGCGGATGTGGTCGGCGATCACCCTGAGCGACGGACTGTCGTGATCGGCGGCGCCGGTTGCCCGTGCTGCCGCGTCGATCAGCGCGACGAAGAGGTCGATCTCGTAGTTCGAATGGACGTGCTGCAATACGGCCGCCAGCCGCTCGATGCCCATGCCCGTGTCGACGCAAGGCCGCGGCAGCGGCGCAAGCGTGAATCCGTCGGTACCCTTCTGCCGATCGAACTGCATGAACACCAGGTTCCAGATCTCGATGTAGCGATCGCCTTCCGCATCGGGCGACCCGGGAGGTCCGCCGGGGACCTCGGGGCCGTGGTCGTAGAAGACTTCCGAGCACGGGCCGCAGGGACCGGTGTCGGCCATCTGCCAGAAGTTGTCGCTCGCGTAGCGCGCACCCTTGTTGTCGCCGATGCGGATGCAGCGCTCGGGCGCAACGCCGACGTCCCGGGTCCAGATCGCGTAGGCCTCGTCGTCGTCGACGTAGACCGTGACCCACAACCTTTCAGGAGGCAGCCGGTAGTGCCGGGTCAGAAGCTCCCAAGCGTAGCGGATCGCGTCGCGCTTGAAATAATCGCCGAAACTGAAATTGCCGAGCATCTCGAAGAACGTGTGGTGGCGCGCCGTGTATCCGACGTTCTCGAGGTCGTTGTGCTTGCCCCCGGCGCGCAGGCAGAGCTGCGCGGTGACTGCGCGGTGGTAGGGCCGTTGCTCGGCGCCGGTGAACACCTCCTTGAACTGCACCATGCCCGAGTTGACGAATAGCAGCGTCGGGTCATTCGCGGGAACAAGCGACGAACTCGGGACCTGCGTGTGGCCATTCGACACGAAGTAGTCGATGAAGCTGCGGCGAATGTCGGCGACGTTCATGCGGGTCCGTCCGGTCCGAACGCCGAGGGCGGCAATGCCGCTCCGACCGTTGTGAAATCAAAAGCTTACATTTTATCGCGAACCACGGGCCGCTCATGCCGGCGTTGAACGGGAATCGCCGCCTCGCCCCACGGCTCGACCGCCGCAGTACAGGGCGCGGCAATCGTTGGTTACACTTGCGGGCGCGACACGCGGGCGCGACGGTGATCCACTGCTGGAAGGCGCCGCCTGAACGCCGACATGAACGCCCGACCGCAACAGCGCAACCGCCCGCGCCTTCATCTCGTCAACCCGCTATGGGATCCGAGTGGCGGTGGGGACTGGCGCACGATCGACACCTGGCGCCTGCTGCGCGATCACGCGGACGTCGAACTGTGGTCGGAATTCGTTCCGTCGGCAGTGTTCACATGCGACTATCCGATCCGCAGGATCCGTCCGCTCACGCTGCATTTTCCGCGCGGGGGAACACTCGCTTTCATCGGCACATATTTCCGCATCGGTCACTGGCCGCGGCTCGCATCCTTCGACCGCGTTATGATCGTCTACAACACGGACCAGCCCGATCGGCTGGCGAAGAACGTGCAGCGCCTTGCGCGCGCGGGGCACCGGGCGGAAATCGTCTACACATCGAACGCACTGCGCCGCCTTCATGGCGGCCGCGGACAGGTGCTTGAAAGTCCGATCGACGTCGCCCGCTTCCGGCCGCCGGGCGTACCGCGCCCGCCGCGCCCGTTCACGGTGGGACGCCTGTCGCGCGACGTCGGGTCCAAGCATCACGAGGACGATCCGCAGCTATGGCGCGCGCTGGCCAACGCGGGCATGCGCGTGAGGCTCATGGGCGCGACCTGCCTTGCGCCGGTACTCGCCGGGTCCCCGGGCATCGAGTTGCTCCCGGTAGGGAAGGAAGACCCCGCCGCGTTCCTGCACTCGCTCGACGCCTTTGTCTACCGCACCAGTGCGCACTGGTTCGAAGCCTATGGCCGCGTCGTGGTCGAAGCGATGGCGACCGGGCTGCCGGTGGTCGCCGGGGCGCGCGGAGGCTACGCCGAGCGGCTGCGCGACGGCGCCAATGGATTTGTGGTGGGATCCACGGCCGAGGCGATCGCGCGCGTGCTTGCCCTGGACTCCGATCGCAATCTTGCCGCCGCACTGGGTGCCGCTGCGCGGGCCGACGCCGTGAGCTTCAACACCGAGGATCTGCCGCGCCGCACGATCGCGCTGTTCACCGGCCGCGCGGGAGACGCTGATCCGCGCGCCGAAACCGCGCGCATCGCGAACGTCGCGGACTAGGGACTGTTCACACCATGTCCGCAAGTGAGAACGGGCACTGACGCCGCCGCGTCACGCCTCGTCGTCGGCCATCGCTGCGCCGGCCGTGCGCAGCACCTTGAATGCAATCGCAACGCTGTAGCCCCGCGCGATCAGGAAACGCAATTGGCGGCCCTTGTCCCGATCGTCGCGCGGCACGCGGCCAAAGCGTCGGGACCACAGTGCCGTCGCGTCGGCGACCTCGTCGCGCGCTTCGACTGCGGCAAGGGCCTCTTTCGCGATCGGCGCCGGAATCCCGCGATGGCGAAGGTCGCGTGCGATCGCATGCTTCCCGAGCCGCCCAGCGCGTTGCGCAACCACGCCGTCGGCATAGCGCGCGTCGGACAGATAGCCGAGCCGCTCGAAATCGTCCAGGGTATGGGCGATCGCTTCAGGCGCAATGCCGCGCTGGCGCAGGCGCTCTCCGAGTTCGGTGCGGCTCAGCTCGCGCCGCGCAAGCATGCGCAGCGCGGTCACCCGCGCCGACGGCGGCGGCTTGTCGTGTGCACTACGCATCCGCCGCGGCGCGCGCTCCTACCGCGGGCACGCCGACCGCCGCGCGAATCTTCGCCTCGATTTCGGCGAAGATATCCGGGTGCTCCTTCAGAAACTCGCGCGCGTTGTCTTTCCCCTGGCCGATCTTTTCCCCTTCATACGCATACCAGGCCCCGGACTTCTCGATGATCCGGTGGTTCACCCCAAGCTCGATAACCTCGCCCTCCCGGCTGATGCCCTCGCCATACAGGATGTCGAAAATCGCCTCGCGGAACGGCGGCGACACCTTGTTCTTGACGACTTTGACGCGGGTCTCGTTGCCAACGAATTCCTCGCCGCGCTTGATCGAGCCGATGCGGCGAATGTCGAGGCGCACCGACGCATAGAATTTGAGCGCATTGCCGCCGGTGGTCGTTTCGGGATTGCCGAACATGACCCCGATCTTCATGCGGATCTGGTTGATGAAGACGACGAGCACGTTCGCGCGCTTGATGTTGCCCGCCAGCTTGCGCAGCGCCTGGCTCATCAGGCGCGCCTGCAGCCCGGGCAATTGATCGCCCATCTCGCCCTCGATTTCGGCCTTGGGGACCAGGGCTGCGACCGAGTCGATGACGATGATGTCGACGCCGCCCGAGCGCACCAGCATGTCGGCGATCTCGAGAGCCTGCTCGCCGGTATCGGGCTGGGAGATCAGAAGGTCGCCCACGTCGACGCCGAGCTTGCCGGCGTAGACCGGGTCGAGCGCATTTTCGGCATCGATGTAGGCTGCGACTCCGCCCTGCTTCTGGACCTGCGCCACCACCTGCAGGCACAGGGTCGTTTTGCCCGAAGATTCCGGTCCGTAGACCTCGACCACCCGCCCGCGGGGCAGCCCGCCCACCCCCAGCGCGATGTCGAGCCCTAGCGAGCCGGTCGATACTACCTGCAGATCGTTCTGGATTTGCGCCTCGCCCATCTTCATGATCGAGCCCTTGCCGAACTGCTTTTCGATCTGCGCCAGTGCGGCGGCGAGCGCCTTGCCTTTGTTGTCGTCCATGTCGGTTACCGAGGTCAGGAGTCGGGGCGATTATGGCATGGAACGATCGTTCGATGGAAGCCCTCGAACGGCCTAGAACCTAAGGCTGATTGCGGCCGGAATCCGCCGCCACGGCTGCGAGAAGGCCCTCGAGCGCCAGACGCACCGACGCCTTCCGGACTGCGGCGCGGTTCCCGGGGAGCTGCACGGTGAGAACACGCGGGGCACCCTCGCCCCGGCGCAGCCAGGCGAAGCAGACCGTGCCCACCGGCTTTTCCGGGGTTCCGCCGCCCGGCCCGGCGATTCCGGTCACCGCAACCGAGACGTCGGCGCGGCTCCTGGCGAGCGCGCCCGCAGACATCGCGCTCGCCACTTGCTCCGAGACCGCACCGTGAACCTCGATGAGCGCACGCGGCACGCCGAGCAACTCGACCTTGGCATCATTCGAGTAAGTGACGAAGCCGCACTCGAACCAGTCCGAGCTGCCGGCGACCGAAGTAATCGCACCTGTGACGAGCCCGCCGGTGCACGATTCGGCCGTGGCGATTCGCAGCGCGCGCGCAAGGCATTCCCGTCCGAGCTCGGCGGCGAGCCGCTCGAGGCTCGCCCATCAGAGGGTCGTCCATCAGAGGGCACCCAGGATGCGCACGGCCAGCGCAAGCACGATGAGCGCATAGGCCGCGGCGACCAGGTCGTCCAGCATCACACCGATGCCGTTCTTCATTCGCGCATCGATCTGCCGCGCAGGAGGAGGCTTGACGATGTCGAAGAACCTGAACAACACGAATGCTGCCGCCTGGCGCAGCGTACCGTCGCCGGCTACGAACAGCACGAGCAGGAACGCGGCGATTTCGTCGATGACAATGCTGCCATGGTCGGGGACCCCGAGGCGTCGGCCGGTAACCTGCGCGGCCCAGGTGCCCACCGCGATCAGCGCGGCGATCGTGGCGAGCCAACCCGCAGTGCCGGCATGCGCCTGCAGCCACCACGCAAGTGGAAACGCAACCAGGGTGCCAAACGTTCCCGGCATCACCGGCGCGAGCCCGGCACCGAAGCCCAGCGCGATGAAATGCGCCGGGTGGCGGATCAGGAACGCGAAAGTCGGAGACGGCACGCCTGCGCTGCCAGCGAGCTGCGGCATCGGTCCGTCAGTGGAAGTGATCGAAAGCCTGCGGCAGACGCGCGAGCTTGCGGCCGTGCTCGTCGTGCACGACGAGGCCCGAACCGGCAGTGACCGTCCCGATCGAGGCGAGCGGAAGTTGTAGTCCCTGCGCGAGGCCAGCGATTCTCTCACGCATGGCGGGCAACGCGGTGAAGCAGAGCTCATAGTCGTCGCCGCCGGCGAGGATGCACGCGAGCCCCAGCGCGCGTTCCGCACCATTCAGCTTCGCGCGAAGTGTCACGCCGCAAGGCAGACGAGCCAGCTCCACGGTCGCGCCGACCTGCGACTCGGCGAGCACGTGACCGAGATCGCCGACGAGGCCATCCGAGACATCAATCGCTGACGTGGCGATCCCCCGCAGCGCAACGCCGAGGGCAACCCGCGGCTCGGGCGCATCGAGCCGCCGGTCGAGCGCTGCGCGCGCACCGGCGTCGACCTCGAGTGCGTCCTTCCGCGACCGCCAGCGCGAGCGCCGCGTCGCCCAGTGTTCCCGACACCCAGAGGGTATCGCCAGGCTTCGCGCCGCTGCGGCGCAGTGCCGTGCCTGCGGGCAACTCGCCGATCGCCGTGACGCAGAGATTGCGCGGGCCGCGTGTCGTATCGCCGCCGATCAGCTCGACATCGTACTGCCGCGCCAGCGCATCGAAGCCGCGCATGAATGCAGCGACCCATGCGTCGTCGGCCGCGGGCAGCGCCCCGGCAAGCAGGACAAAGCGCGGACAATGCGCCCATCGCGGCAAGGTCGGAAAGGTTGACTGCAAGGGTCTTGTAGCCGAGGCAGGACGGGATCGGCAGCCGCGGCGAAATGCGCTCCCTCGACCAGCATGTCGACCGTCAGCACGTACTCCATGCCGGGCGACGGCGCGACGACTGCGCCGTCGTCGCCGATGCCGACGCGAAGATCGCGATGCTGCGGTGGGCGCCGGAAGTGGCGAGCGATCAGCGCGAACTCGCTCATCGGTGCCCGGACACCGGGTCAATCGCCACGGCAGCGCACTTCCTGCCCACGCAGTTCGGGGGCGAGCTTGTCGAGGACCCCGTTGACGAACTTGTAGGCGTCGGTGCCACCGTAGGACTTGGCGAGCTCCACCGCTTCGTCGATGACTGCGCGAAACGGGATGTCCGGACGGCGCAACAGCTCCCAGGCGCCGATGACGAGCAGCGCGCGTTCGACCGGAGCGAGTAGCGCGACCTTGCGGTCGAGCCTGGGCGCGACCAGCGCGAGCAGCGCATCGTATTCGCCGGTAATCCCGGTCCACAGCTCGCGAAAATATGCCTGGTCGGCGTGCAGGTGAGCGCCGCTTGCCGCCAGGTCGCCGGCGATCACGTCGTCGGCATTCCCCGCAAGCTGGCGCTGGTAGAGTCCCTGCAGTGCCAGCTCCCGCGCCCTGCGCCGCGGCGACGCAGCGCTCATCGGACTTCGATCGCGGCGAGGAGGTTGGCAAGTGCCAGTGCTGCCATTGCCGCATCAAAGCCCTTCGCATCCATGCGCGTCTCGGCCTGCGCATCGGTGTCACAGGTAAGGATGCCGTTGCCGATCGGAATCCCGTATTCGAGCTGGACGCTCGATACGCCTGCCGCGGACTCGTTCGCGACGATCTCGAAATGGTAGGTGTCGCCACGGATCACTGCGCCAAGCGCGACGAGCGCATCGTAGCCACCACGCTGCGCGAGCCGCTGCAGCGCCAGCGGCGTCTCGAGTGCCCCGGGAACGCTGACGACTGTCACGTCGGCTTCGGTCACACCGGCCTCGGCGAGGGCGCGCAGCGCCCCGGCGAGCAAGCCGTCGCCCGATACGCGGGTTGAAACGGGACTGCACGATGGCCACGCGCCGGCCCGCGCCTCGATAGTCAGGCTCGATGCGGCCGATAGGCACGCTACGATGCCTTTCTCGCGGGCGGCGCCTCGTCGTAACCGGTAACCTCGAGATCGAACCCCGCCATGCTTGGCATCTTCCGCTGGCGCGCGAGCAGCCGCATCCTGCCCACGTGCAGGTCGCGCAGGATCTGCGCCCCGATGCCGTAGTTGCGAAGGTCCGGCTTGACGGACGCCGGCGGTTCGCTCGCGACCGCCCGCCGGCGCAGCTCCTGCGCGCTTTCGGGGCGATGCAACAGCACGATCACACCCCGCCCTGCCGCCACGATCGCGCGCTGCGCCTCGAGCACGCTCCACGAATGCGAGCTGCTGTCGGCTTCGAGCAAGTCGATGACCGACAATGGCTCGTGCACGCGCACGAGGGTCTCGACGTCCGGCGAGATCGGTCCGCGAACGAGCGCGAGATGCGTCGCGTCGGAAAGCTTGTCGCGGTAGACGACCAGCCGGAAGGTCCCGGCCGGCGTAGCAAGCGGGCGCTCGGCGATCCGCTCCACCAGGCGCTCGGTACGGCTGCGATGGTGGATCAGGTCGACGATCGAGCCGATCTTCAGCCCGTGGTCGCGCGCGAAGACCTCGAGATCGGGCAGGCGCGCCATCGTGCCATCGTCGTTCATGATTTCGCACAGCACCGCCGCGGGCGACATGCCGGCGAGCCGGACCAGGTCGCAGCAGGCCTCGGTATGGCCGGCGCGCGCCAGCACTCCTCCGGGCTGACTGATCAGCGGAAACACGTGGCCGGGCTGGACCACGTCGTCGGCCTTCGCATCGGCCGCGGCCGCGACGCGGATCGTGTGCGCTCGGTCTGCCGCCGAGATCCCGGTGCTCACGCCTTGCGCGGCCTCGATGGATACGGTGAAATTGGTGCCATGCACCGACCGATTCACCGGGGCCATCGGTGCGAGATTCAGGCGCCGCGCGCGCTCCTCGGTGATCGGCATGCAGATCAGCCCGCGGCCGAAACGGGCCATGAAATTGATCGCTTCCGGCGTCACGCAATCCGCGGCCAGCACCAGATCACCCTCGTTTTCTCGATCTTCCTCGTCGACGAGGACGACCATCCTCCCGGCCCTGATTTCGGCGACGATGTCGGTGATGGCTGCGATGGGCATGGCCGGGACAGAGACAATGGAAGCGAACGTTGCTACTGCGCGCGATTCTACCGCAGGGGCCCGGCACGGCACGGCGCCGCGCGAAAGGCATTAACGCCGGCTGGTCAATCGGCCGGCGCGACGATCTCGATCGAGAGCGGAGTCAGTCCGGCAATCCGGCCGTCGAGACGATCCCCCGTTTTCACCGCACCCACGCCCGCCGGCGTGCCGGTGAAGATCGAGGTCGCCGGGCTCGAGGCGATACAGTTGCGAAAGGAACGCGAGCATGTGCGGGACATCCCAGATCATGTCGGCGAGATCACCGCGCTGCCGGGCTGTGCCGTTGACGTCGAGCTCGATTGCGCCGCGCGCCAGCACGCCGGTCGCCGCTGCCCGATGGATCGGCGCGATGGGCGCCGCCTGGGCGAAGGACTTGCCGATGTCCCAGGGCCGCTTCTTCTCACGCATTTCGTTCTGCAAATCACGGCGCGTCATGTCGAGGCCGACCGCGTAGCCGAACACCAGCGCCTGCGCGCGCTCCGGCGCGAGCTTCACCCCGGTCGCGCCGATCGCGACCACCAGCTCGATTTCGTGATGGTAATTCGACGTCGCGAGCGGATACGCCACCCTCCCGACGGCAGGCGGGACGACCGGGACAATCGCGTCGGCGGATTTGGTGAAGAAGAACGGCGGCTCCTTCGACGCGTCACCTCCCATCTCCTTCGCGTGATCGGCATAGTTGCGGCCGACGCAGAAAATGCGCCGGACGGGAAAGGACCGTCGCCGCCGGCGACCGGGATTGCGGGACGCTCCCACACGGGAATGGCATCGGGCATGGCTGTTCCTGTACGTTGAGTTGCGGTGGACGCGCGCGCGGCGCCGCTGCCTCTGGGCGGGATCACTCGGCGTCAGGCTGCTTCGACGGCGCGGCGTCGGCAAATGCGGGCAACGCGTGGCACGCGGCTTCGATTCGCGTCAGCGTTGGATACGGCGCGAGGTCGATGGCGAAGCGGCGCGCATTGGCGAGCTGCGGCACCAGGCAGATATCGGCAAGGGTCGGGTGGTCGCCGAGGCAGAAGCGGCCGGTCGCGGGGTCGCGCGCGAGCGCCTTCTCGAGCGCCTCGAACCCGACGTCGATCCAGTACCGGTACCAGCCGTCCTTCTGCTCCCTGGTCATGCCCATCGTGCCGATCAGGTAATTGAGCACGCGCAGGTTGTCGAGCGGGTGGATCTCGCAGGCGATCGCGAGCGCGATCGCGCGTACGCGGGCTCGCGCCACCGGGTCGGCAGGCAGCAACGGCGGCTCCGGATAGGTCTCCTCCAGATATTCGATGATCGCGAGCGACTGGGTGAGGACAGCGCCGGAGTCGAGCGCGAGCGCGGGCACGAGCCCCTGCGGATTGAGCGCCAGGTAATCCTGTGCGCGCTGGTTCCCGATGCGCAGGTGCACGAACGTGCGCTCGTCGGGCACGACGCGCTTTCAGATTCAGCGCGATGCGAACGCGGTATGCGGCCGACGATCGGAAGTAATCGTAGAGTCTCATGCGCCAGCGTCAGAAGGCCGAGATGCCGGTCTGCGCGCGCCCGAGAATCAGCGCGTGAATGTCCTGCGTGCCCTCGTAGGTGTTGACCGTTTCGAGGTTGAGCAGGTGACGGATCACGCCGAATTCGTCGACGATGCCGTTCCCGCCATGCATGTCGCGCGCGGTGCGCGCAATCTCCAGTGCCTTGGCGCAGTTGTTGCGCTTCATGATCGACGTGATCTCGGGCGCCGCGCGGCCCTCGTCCTTCAGGCGTCCCAGTCGCAGACAGCCTTGCAGTCCCAGCGCGATGTCGGTCTGCATATCGGCGAGTTTCTTCTGAACCAGTTGATTTGCCGCGAGCGGCCGCCCGAACTGCTTGCGATCCAGCACGTACTGGCGGGCGGCCCGCCAGCAGAATTCGGCTGCACCGAGCGCGCCCCAGGCGATGCCATAGCGCGCGTTGTTCAGGCACCCCATCGGCCCCTTCAATCCCTGAACGTCGGGAAGCAAGTTGGCCGCCGGGACGAACACGTCGTCCATCACGATTTCCCCGGTGATCGATGCGCGCAGCGAGAACTTGCCCTCGATCTTCGGCGTCGAGAGCCCCTTCATTCCCTTCTCCAGGATGAAGCCGCGGACGATGCCTTCGAGCTTCGCCCAGACGATCGAAAACATCCGCGATCGGCGCGTTCGAGATCCAGGTCTTCGACCCGCGCAGCCGATAGCCGCCGTCGACGCCAAGCGCGCGGGTTGCCATCGATGCCGGATCAGATCCGTGATCGGGCTCGGTCAGGCCGAAGCAGCCGATCGCCTCGCCGGCGGCGAGCCGCGGCAGGTAATGCCTGCGCTGCGCCTCGCTGCCCCAGGCATGGATCGGAAACATGACCAGCGAGCTCTGCACGCTCATCATCGACCGGTAGCCCGAATCGACCCGCTCGATCTCGCGGGCGATCAAGCCGTAGCTGACGTAATTCAGCCCGGCCCCGCCATAATCCGGCGGCAGCGTCGACCCGAGCAGGCCGAGCGCGCCCATCTCGCGGAAGATCGACGGATCGGTCGTCTCGTTACGAAATGCGTCCAGGATCCGCGGCGCGAGCTTGCCCTGGGCATAGGCATGCGCCGCGTTCATCACCAGGCGCTCCTCCTCGGACAACTGCTCATCCAGGAGGAGCGGGTCCTGCCAGTTGAATGCGGGCCGGGTCGAGCGCGGGCGAGTTCGGGGGCGTTCATGCCCGATTATCATTCCCGGACGCGCAAACGTCCAACTTGCCCGGCCACCGCGGACTTCAAGCGTCCGAGCGATTCGTGCAGTGCCTCGCGCTCGTCGCGGCGAAGCCCCGACAGCAGGCGCACGACAAGGCGTCCATGCGCGCCCGCGATCGCGTCGAATTGCCGCTTTCCCCTGGCCGTGAGGCGAATCTCGCAGACGCGCCGGTCGCCGGGCAGGTCGCGACGCACCAGCAACCCCTCGGCCGCGAGCTGGTCGACAAGCCCGGTGACGTTGCCTCCGGTCACCATCAGGCGCTTCGACAATTCGCTCATCTTGAGTCCCGCCGGAGAACGATCGAGCTGGGCCATCAGGTCGAACCGTGGCAGCGTCGTTCCGAAACGCTCGCGCAACTCCTCGCGCACGCGGTGCTCGATCATGATCGAGCAGGTGAGGAGCCGCAGCCACAGGTGCAGCGACCGGTGATCGTGGCTCGATAGCTGCGATTCACGATCGAGACGCGGCGGCGGCGCATTGATGGCCGGCGCAGCACCGTGCGGCGGCCTTCCGGAACCGTTGCGCATGCGCATCGCTCTCCCCGTTGATGACGGCCGTCGCACCCCGATCTGCGCCGGGGACCGCGATCCTTGTTCAGGGATGCAGGGGCAAGGTTAGGCCCTGGATCGGCGGCGTCAAGGGGATCGCGGGCTGCGCTGCGTCGATTGCGGAATATTCACCCTTGCGCCGTCACGCAACGCGACTTTTGGCCTAGGCCGAAGAGCGAATGGGCGGCGGCAGCGCCACGGCCAAGACTCGGCCCCATCGCATTCGTCCCCGGCACCGGACCTTGCCCATGATCTCGCGCCTGCCCTTTCCCCCGGGCATCACACGGGGTCTCACGCTGGTCGAACTGGTCGTGGCACTTGCGATTGTCGCGATCCTCCTCTCGGCAGGCGTGCCCAGCTGGCGTGCGTTCCTGGCCGAGCGCGAACAGCGCGACCGGGCCGACGCCTTGCTCGAGTCCCTGGTCCGGGCCCGCAGTGAAGCGATCAAGCGGGGCGTACGCATCGGCATCTGCCCCGCGGTCGGCAGCACGTGCGCCAGCGGGTCCGACGGCTGGGAGGGAGGCTGGATCGCTTTCGCCGACACCAACCGCAACGGCACCCGCGACGGCGCCGAAACGATGCTCGTGCGCGAGCGGGCGGCAGCCCCCGGAATCAGCATCCGCGGCAATCGCCCGGTGGCCGATTACGTTTCATACACGAGCCTCGGCCAGGCGCGGCGCATCGATGGCGCGCTGCAAATGGGAACGCTCACCGTCTGCCGCAGTGGCCTGCCCACGCGCAAGGTGGTCCTCGCGAGCAGCGGACGCGTCCGCATCGCCGAGGCGGGCGAGCTCTGCCCATGAATCGCATTGCTCCTCCCGCCAGGTCAATCGACATGCGCGGTTTCTCCCTCATCGAACTCGTGACCGTCACGTCGATCGTCGCGATCCTCGCTGGAATTGCCCTGCCCCAGTACCGCGTCGTACGTCGAGCGCAGCCGCATCGTCGATGCGATTGTCCGGCTTACCGAGGCGCGCGCGCGGATGGAACAATATTTCCTCGACCACCGTGCCTATACCGACGACGCCGGCCGCTGCGGCGCCGCCCCCGCGCCGGCCACGCGCGCCGACGCTTTCACGATGCGCTGCGACGCCACCGCGTCGACCTACACCTACACTGCGTCCGGGTTGGCGACCAGCGGAATGGCGGCTTACGTCTACAGCATCGACGAGTCCGGACAGAAGCTCACCGTCTCGGTACCGAGCGGATGGACCGCGGCGAGCGGCTGCTGGACGATTCGGCGCGACGGGCTGTGTGTGTGAATCGCGCAGCCGAATCCGCCGTCACGCGGAAATATCTGCTACGCCGGTGCGCGGCAGCCGTCGCAGACTGGCATCGTCCTGCTCGAGGCACTGATCGCAATCCTGATTCTCTCGCTTTCCACCGCCGGCATCCTGGGCCTCGCCGCTCGCGCATTGCGCGACGCAGGGGACGCCCATTGGCGAACGATCGCCTCGGGCCTCGCCGAATCCACGCTTGCGCGCATGTGGACCGAGGATCCATTGCGGCTGTCCGCTCGCTACGATTCCGCGCTCAAAGGGCCTGGCTGGCGCGACCTTGCTGCGGCGGCAACGGTACTTCCGGGAGTGACGTCCGAGGCAAACGTTCCCATCGTCTCCGTTGCAGCCGGCCCGCGTCCGGGAAGCACCCGGGTTACCGTGACCCTTACCTGGCAGGCGCCAGGTGACGCAGCAAGCCACCGCCACTCACTGACAAGCGTCTTCGCATCGCGATGAATGCTCCAGCGCGGCTCCCCGCACCGCCGCGAATGCGGCGATTCCGCAGCACCGGAGCGACGCTTGTCGATGCGCTTGTCGGCATCGTCCTCGCGCTGCTGGTCATCGCCGCCGCGCACCGCACGCTTGTCGTTCTTGGAGACCTTCGCCGCAGCGCGTCGGCGACGGCCGAGGCGGAGCAGACAAGCAGGCTCGCGCTCCACGTCCTCGCGACAGCCGCAGGCAACGCGGGCAACGGACTCGCCGCCGCTGCACGCTGGCTCGACACGCTGCCCGGCGTCGAGCGACGTCGCATGGTCGCTGCGGCCGATCAGCTCTGCTCATCGTCGATGGCGGCGCGAGCGACCGGCCCGACAGCATCGTTATCCGCCAGGCACTGCAATCCCGAATCCCCGCAGCGGCGGCGTTCGCGCAGCCGGCAGCCGCCGACGCTCCATTTCGCGTGCTAAGTCCCGGCGGGTTCGAAATCGGCGATCGCGTCGCGGCCATCAGTCGCAGCGGAACCTGCGCGATGGCCGTGGTAAGCGCGGTGAATGTCGTCAGCCCTGGCGTAACCGAAATTGCACACTCGGCCGTCGGCGTCGATCTTCCGGTCACGTCATTGCTCGTCGATCTCGGCCCTGCCGCGCAGGCCTGGGTGACCCGTTTCGACGTCGCCGCGGGGACATTGCGCAGCACCGATCTCGCCAATGGTGATGCACCGTCCCCGCTGACATCGAACATCGTCAACCTGAAGTTCCAGTACGGCATCGATCGCAATGGCGACGGCACGCTCGACGACTGGATTCGCGCGGATTCCACGAACGGCCTCGATGCCGCCGCGATCCTTGCCGCGCCAGCACGGCGCTAGATCGCATCGTCGCGCTGCGCATCGGAATCGTTGCGCGGAGCGATGCGTTCGATCCGCAAGCCCGCGGCCCGTTCCACTGGACGTTGTTCGATTGCGCGCTGACCGACAAGAGCGCATGTCCAGGCCGCCTCGAGGGCACGATCGCGGGTCCGGCTACCGGCGGGTACCGGTACGCCATGCAGGAAGCGATCGTGCCGTTACGCAACACGCTGTGGAACCGCAAACCATGAGTGCGCGCCCGAGCCCTCCCGGCTGCCAAGACACGGGGAATTGCCGTGCTCATCGCGCTGATCACGACGTTTGCGATGGCGCTTTCCGCCGTGGCGCTGACGCGATCCACTTTCGTGACCATTGCCGTCGGCGGCAATCTCGCGTTGCGGCAAAACGCCGTGTTCGCGATCATTCGATGCGATCGAACGCGCAGTCGCTGCAGTGTACGTGAACGGCACAGTTGCCGATCTCGACCGTGACGACCCCGAACACAATTACTTCGCCACCTCTGCCGCGGACGATGACGTACGCGGCGTACCGCGCGCACTACAGGAGGTCACCGCCTATCCGGGCGCCGCGGAAACACTCGACGGCGGTGAAGGAATCGAGGTCCGCTATGTGGTCGAGCGCCTGTGCAGCGCGCCAGGGCCGCCCGTCATCGAGACCTGCGCACTGTCACCGCCGAGCGTCGATGCAGCAGCCGGCTTCCCGGCGCCTGGCGAACCCGCGGCAACGCCCTATTACCGCGTTACCGTCCGGGCCGACGGCCCCGGCGGCACCCGGGTCATCGACGCAGGCGATGCTCGGCGCGGACACGCCGGGACATCGCCAGTCGTGGCGTGTTCTCGACGAGTGAGCGCGATTCATCCCAGAACCGGCATGTGGAACCCCGGTGCGGCGCTCCCGTCGTCGGGCCAGCGCGAGGTGACGGTCTTCAACCGGGTGTAGAAGCGCACGCCGTCAGTACCGTGCACGTTCAGGTCGCCGAACAGCGAGTTACGCCAGCCACCGAAGGAATAGAACGCCATCGGCACCGGGATCGGAACGTTGATGCCGGTCATCCCCACTTCAGCTTCGCGCTGGAATCGGCGTGCGGCATGGCCCGAACGGGTGAAGATCGCGCCGCCGTTGGCGTATGGACTCGCATTGATAAGCCCGATTGCCTCCTCGAGCGACGCCACGCGCAGCACGCACAGGACCGGCCCGAAAATCTCCTCGCCGTAGATCGTCATCGACGGTGTTACGCGATCGAACAGCGTCGGTCCGACAAAAAATCCTCCGGCATGCCCGGGTATGGTGGGCCGGCGGCCGTCGACCACCAGCGACGCCCCTTCCGCCGCGCCGCGATCGATGAGGCCGGTGATGCGATCCCGGGCGGCGCGGGTGATGACCGGTCCCATGTCGACATTAGGCCCGTCACCCGGCCCGGTGCCCACTCGGCGCGCGCGCTCCGCGAGCTTCGCCACCAGCGTGTCCGCGACGTCGCCCACCGCGACGACGGCCGAGATCGCCATGCAGCGCTCGCCCGCCGATCCGTAGCCCGCGCCGATGATCGCTTCGGTCGCGAAATCGACGTCGGCGTCGGGCAGACGACCGCGTGGTTCTTCGCCCCACCCAGCGCCTGCACTCGCTTGCCGTACTTTGCCGACGTCTCGTAGATGTAGCGGGCAATCGGCGTCGAGCCGACGAATGAGATGGCATGTACGACCGGATGCGCGAGCAGCGCATCGACCGCTTCCTTGTCGCCGTGGACGACATTGAACACTCCGCCGGGAAGTCCCGCCTCCTGCAACAATTCCGCGAGCCGCAGCGAGAGCGTCGGATCGCGCTCCGACGGCTTCAGCACGAAGGATTGCCGCAGGCAATCGCAACGGGGAACATCCACATCGGCACCATCGCCGGGAAGTTGAACGGCGTGATGCCGGCGCATACGCCGAGCGGCATCCGCATCGACCAACTATCGACGTCGGTTCCGACGCTGTCGTTATGTTCGCCCTTGAGCAGGTGGGGGATTCCGGTGGCGAATTCGACGACCTCGGCACCGCGAAGTACCGAGCCCTCGGCGTCAGCGAGCGTCTTGCCGTGCTCCTGCGTGACGATCCGCGCGAGGTCCTTGCGGTGCCGCTCGAGCAGGTCACGAAACTTCATCAGCACGCGCGCGCGCCGCAGCGCTGACGTCGCGGCCCATCCCGGGAATGCAGCGGCCGCCGCGCGCACGGCGGCGTCGATGTCGGCGGCATTGCCATAGGGGACATGGCGGACGACCTCGCCGGTCGCAGGATTAGTGATCTCGCCGTAGCGCGTGGTCGTCGGGGAATGCAGCTGGCCGCCGATCCACATCGGCAGGCGCTCCAGCGTGGTGAGATCCATGCGTCCTTCCTCCTCAGCGCGATGCATCGTGCAGGCGCTCGAGATAGCGTGCGACGAGATCGACTTCCAGGTTGACCTTCGCGCCGACGCCGAGTTGCCCCAGCGTTGTCACGGCCAGTGTATGCGGGATCACGTTGACCGTAAACCGCGCGCCGGCGATGGTGTTGGTGGTCAGGCTCACGCCGTCGACGGCAATGGAGCCCTTGGCTGCGACGAAGCGCGCGAGCGGCTGCGGCAACTCGATCTCGAGCGCGTGGCTGGCATCGCGGTCCCCGGCGATCGGTGCGAAGGCCCGCACGGTGCCGACGCCATCGACGTGCCCACTCATCAGGTGGCCGCCCAGCCGATCGGAGAGCGCGCAATGCCTTCTCGAGATTCACGCGGCACCCGGATTCGAACCCGGCCACGCAGCGCAGGGTCTCGTCCGAGACATCGAAATCGAGAACATCGCTCGCCTTCGCGACGACGGTGAGGCAGCAGCCGGCCACTGCAACGCTGTCACCCACCGACACGTCGTCGAGCCCGAGGCGGGCCGCAGCCACGTGGAGGCGCACTCCGCCGATCGCCGGAGCGATCGCGGCGACGTGCCCCATGGCCGTGACGATGCCGGTGAACATCAATGCGCTTCCGGCCCGGCAATGCGCGCAACGAGGCGCAGGTCGGTACCGATGCGATCGATCGATTTCCACTGCAGCAGCGTTCGGCTTCCAAGCGACGCCAGCGGCTCCGGTAATTCGAACATGCCGCGTGCCGGATCACCGATCACTGCTCCTGCGAGGTAGGCGACGATCTCGTCGACGAGCCCCGCGCGCAGCAGCGCGCCGTTGAGCCTTGCACCGGCCTCGACGTGGATCTCGTTCATGCCGCGGCCGGCAAGCAGCTGCAGCAGGCCGCGCAGATCGACGCGCCCGTCCGCATCGGGCATCTCGAGCACCTCAACCCCCGCGGGCCACGCGCGGCTGCGTGCGCCTGCGGTCACGATCAGCGCGCCGCCACCAGCGAGGACCCGCGCGTTTGCCGGAACGTCGCCGTTACGATCGACGACGATTCGCAGCGGCTGGCGTGGCGTCGCGACTGCGCGCACGTCAAGGCGCGGATCATCGCGCAGCACGGTTCCGACGCCGGTGAGAACGGCGCAGGCGCGCGCGCGCCACGCGTGTCCATCGTCGCGCGCGGCCTGTCCGGTGATCCATTGACTTTCGCCGCCCGCGAGTGCGGTGCGGCCGTCGAAGCTCGCGGCGACCTTGCACCGCACCCAGGGCTATCCACGCGTGACTCGCGACACGAAGCCCGGATTGAGCTCACGCGCATCGTCCTCGAGCAAGCCCACGTCGACCGCGATGCCAGCGCGGCGCAGGCGCTCGAGGCCATCCGCCTGGGCCGCGACCGGGTCGCGCATTGCCGCTACAACCCGGCCGATAGCCGCCGCGATGATGGCGTCGACGCAAGGCGGAGTGCGGCCGAAGGCGTTGCAGGGCGCAAGCGTCACGTACAGCGTCGCGCCACGCACGTCGTTCTCCCGGGCGCGCGCGTCGCCGAGCGCCGCGACTTCCGCGTGGTCGCCACCGGCACGCACGTGCCATCCCTCGCCGATCACGTCGGCGCCGCGCGCGATGATGCAGCCAACGCGCGGATTGGGGGTCGTCGTATAGAGACCGCACGCGGCGAGTGCAAGCGCACGAGCCATATGCGCGCGATCGACTCCGGAGTACATCGAGGCATCCGCGCTGCGCCCGTCACCCGAGGCAGGCCCGGCGTTCCAGGGCTTCATGCCGGCCGGCGCGCGCCTTTGCGCGGAACCGGATGAGCCTCTACCTCGTTCAGCGCGTCGCGGAAATCAGACGCATCCTGAAACGAGCGATAAACCGAGGCGAAGCGAATGTAGGCGACCTTATCGAGCCGGTACAGCTCGTCCATCACCATTTCGCCCAATTGGCGCGACGCGATCTCCCGCTCGCCCAGTGACAGCACCTTCTGCACGATGCGCTCGATCGCCGCGTCGACGAATTCGGTCGGCACCGGCCGCTTGTGCAGCGCTCGCGCGAAACCCACCCGCAACCGGGACGGGTCGAAATCGGCGCGATTGCCGTTGGTCTTGACCACCTGCGGCAGGCGCAATTCCGCAGTCTCGTAGGTCGTGAAGCGCTTCTGGCAAAGGGCGCAGCGACGGCGGCGCCGGATCGAATCTCCCGCTTCGGACACCCGCGAATCGATCACCTGCGTGTCGTCGCCGCCGCAGAACGGGCACTTCATTGCCGCACCGCGCCGTCGCTGCCGGTTCGCGGCGCCGGTCGCCGCCTCATACGTGGTAGACGGGAAACCTGCGCGTCAGCGCCGCCACCGCACCTCGCACCCGCGAGGTCACGCCGGCGTCTGCCGGCGCGTCGAGGACCTCGGCAATCAGGTGACCGAGCTGCTCGCACTCGATCTCGCCGAAGCCCCGCGTCGTGACGGCGGGACTGCCGAGCCGGATGCCCGAAGTCACGAATGGCTTTTCGGGGTCGTTGGGAATCGCGTTCTTGTTGACGGTGATGTGCGCGCGGGAGAGCGCGGCTTCCGCATCCTTTCCGGTGACCTTCTTGGCACGGAGGTCGACCAGAAACAGATGCGAATCGGTTCCGCCCGATACGACGCGCAGGCCGCGTTCCTGCATTACCTTTGCCAGCACG
The DNA here is from genome assembly GCA_963701885.1 of uncultured beta proteobacterium. GTDB lineage: Bacteria > Pseudomonadota > Gammaproteobacteria > Burkholderiales > Casimicrobiaceae > VBCG01. The sequence goes on along the minus strand of CAVPBR010000012.1, from coordinate 10,166 downwards.
CGCGCATTTTCCAGCACGCGCTCCTGGTAGATCTTGAAGTCCAGCGTCAGCGCCTCACCGAATGCCACCGCCTTGGCCGCAATAACGTGCATCAGCGGGCCGCCCTGGAGCCCCGGGAACACCGCCGAATTGAGCGCTTTCGCGTGCGCCTCGCGCATGAGCACGAATCCGCCGCGCGGGCCACGCAGTGTCTTGTGGGTCGTGCTGGTGACATAGTCGGCACTATCCACCGGGCTCGGATAGACGCCGGCGGCGATCAGCCCCGCGTAGTGCGCCATGTCGACCATCAGTCGTGCGCCGACGCTGTCGGCGATGGCGCGAAAGCGCTCCCAGTCGATGACCCGCGAATACGCGGATGCGCCGGCAATGATGAGCTTCGGGCGATGCTCATCGGCGAGCCGCTGCGCAGCGTCGTAGTCGATCAGCTCGGTGTCTGGATGGACGCCGTAGGCGACGACCTTGAACCATTTTCCCGACAGGTTGACCGGAGAGCCGTGGGTCAGGTGCCCCCCATGCGGCAGGCTCATGCCGAGGATCGTGTCGCCGGGCGCGAGCGCAGCGAGGAGCACCGACTGGTTGGCCTGCGCCCCCGAATGCGGCTGGACGTTCGCCGCCTCGGCGTGGAACAGCTTTTTCACGCGGTCGATCGCGAGCTGCTCGGCGATGTCGACGAATTCGCAGCCGCCGTAGTAGCGCTTGCCCGGGTACCCTTCGGCATATTTGTTGGTGAGCTGCGATCCTTGCGCAGCCATCACCGCCGGGCTCGCGTAGTTTTCCGACGCGATCAGCTCGATGTGATCTTCCTGGCGCCGGTTCTCGCCGGCGATCGCCCGCCAGAGTTCCGGATCAGATTGCGCCAACGTGGTCGAGCGACTGAACATGGCCGAAGAAGCGAAGGGAAATGAACATGGTAGCACCTCGTCGTCTCCGGTCCGAACCGTCCTGCCGACGGCGCCCAGGCGCCAGGATACGAGGCAATCCCCGGCGCACGGTCGCGCGAGGCAGTCCTGCGCGCCGCAAGTTTGCGCAGCGCGATCGCCTATAATTCGCCGTCCGTCGCCGGGGCATCGCAGGGTGGCCGAGGACGCCTGGCGCCGCCCGCCTCGCCGCAGGCGCCAGGAACGCCGTGGGAGGAAACATGAACGCCCTGCTCGCGCTGTCGCGCGCGATCGACGCCCTGACCGAGCGCGTCGGGCGCGCGGTCTACTGGCTGGTTCTGGCCGTCGTGCTCATCAGCGCCGCCAACGCGACGGTGCGCAAGGCCTTCGACTACAGCTCGAACGCCTATCTCGAGATCCAGTGGTACCTGTTCTCGGTAATCTTCCTGTTCGGCGCCGGCTACACGCTGATGCGCAACGAGCACGTTCGCATCGATATTATCCAGGGACGCCTGTCCGCGCGCGCCCAGAACTGGATCGACGTCGTCGGCATCGTGCTGTTCCTGCTGCCGATGTCGTGGATCATCATGTGGCTGTCGTGGCCGCTGTTCGCCGATTCCTACGTCCGGCACGAAGTGTCGACCAATGCCGGCGGCCTGATGGTCTGGCCTGCGCGCCTGATGATGCCGGTGGGCTTCGCGCTGCTGATCATCCAGGCCGTGTCGGAACTCATCAAGCGCGTCGCCTTCCTCGCCGGGCGCATTCCCAACCCACTGGAGAAACACCGCGGCAAATCCGCCGAGGAAGAGCTCGCCCAGGAGATCGCCCAACTGCGTAGCGATGACACCCCCGCCGTTACGGCCAGGGACGAGCGATGACCGCGTGGATCATCGCCAATATCGCGCCGATGATGTTCGTGGCGCTGATCATTACGCTGCTGGTCGGCTTCCCGGTGGCGTTCTCGCTGGGCTTCGTCGGCATCGCGTTTGGCGTGTTCGGCATCTACCTCGGACTGCTCGGGCCGAACCTGCTGCAAGCGCTGCCCGAGCGCGTGTTCGGCGTGATGTCGAACGACACGCTGCTCGCCGTGCCGTTCTTCACGTTCATGGGGTTGATCCTTGAACGCTCGGGCATGGCCGAGGACCTGCTCGACACCATCGGCCAGCTCTTCGGCCCGCTGCGCGGCGGCCTGGCCTACGCCGTCGTATTCGTGGGTGCGCTGCTCGCTGCCACCACCGGCGTCGTCGCCGCGAGCGTGATCTCGATGGGGCTCATCTCGCTGCCGATCATGCTGCGCTACGGTTACGATCGGCGGCTTGCAAGCGGCGTCATCGCCGCTTCGGGCTCGCTGGCGCAGATCATCCCGCCGTCGCTGGTGCTGATCATCATGGCCGACCAGCTCGGACGCTCGGTCGGCGACATGTACGCCGGCGCGTTCATCCCCGGTCTCACACTGGCAGGCCTGTATGCGCTCTACGTGCTCGGCACGACGTTCTTCAAGCCCCACTGGGCACCGGCGCTGCCGCCCGAGGCACGCACGCTGCGCGAGCCCGACGGCGGCAGCGGCGTGCCATCGCTGATCGTCCTGGTGGCGGTGGCGGCGATCTCCGCCGTCGCCTATGCCAAGCTGAGAATGGTCGGACGAGCGCTCGACGAAACGCTCGTGGTCGCGACCTCGATGGGCACGGGGGTCGCGTTCTTCGCCGCCCTGATGAACCGCTTGCTCAGGTTCCACCTGCTGTCGCGGATCGCCGAGCGCGTCGTGTTCGTGCTGATCCCGCCGCTCGCGCTGATCTTCCTCGTGCTCGGCACGATCTTCCTCGGCGTCGCGACACCGACCGAGGGAGGCGCGATGGGTGCTTCCGGCGCGTTGATCATGGCGCTTGCACGCCGGCGCCTTTCGCTGCAGCTCCTGAAGCAGGCAATGGATTCAACCGCCAAGCTGTCGACCTTCGTCGTGTTCATCCTGATCGGGGCCCGCGTGTTCAGCCTCACGTTCTACGGTGTCAACGGCCACGTCTGGGTCGAGAACCTGCTGACCGGGCTGCCCGGGGGGCAACTCGGCTTTCTCGTCGTCGTCAACCTGCTGATCTTCTTCCTCGCGTTCTTTCTCGATTTCTTCGAACTGTCGTTCATCATCATTCCGCTGATCGGCCCTGCGGCCGACAAGATCGGCATCGACCTGATCTGGCTGGGCGTGCTGCTCGGCGTCAACATCCAGACGTCATTCATGCACCCTCCGTTCGGCTTCGCCCTGTTCTACCTGCGCAGTGTCGCCCCGGTGAAGGAGTACATCGACCGCGTTTCGCGGAAGATCACCGCGGGCGTCACCACGGGTCAGATCTATTGGGGCGCCGTGCCCTTCGTCATCATCCAGGTGATCATGATCGGCCTGGTGATCGCGTTCCCGCAGATGGTGCTGGTCTACAAGGCCGGCGTGAAGAAATTCGACATCAACACGATCCAGATCGTCGTTCCCGCCGAGCAGAGCGGCCAGCCGGGCAGCGGCCAAGGGGGTGCGGGGATGACTGAGCAGGATCGCGCCGAGAAGGCGCTCGAAAAGGCGTTCGGCGACGAGAAGCCGGCCAACGGGAAATAGCTATGCGCGCACGGCACGGCACTGTGCGCGATTTCGTCGCCGTCTAGCGTTCCTCGCTGGCCCCCGGGCAGGACACTGCGCGCGACTTCGGTGGCGCAACTCGTGTCGGCGAGCGGGTCCCCGCGGCAGGTGGTTGCGGACGGCCGGGCGTACCCAATAAAGAAGCCCCGCCGGAGCGGGGCCTGGCACTGCCGACGGACCGCTCGCGTCATCGCTTCAAGCGTTCCGCCGCGATCATGAAATTGTCGAAGCGATTCTCGGCGACCTGGAACCACGCAATCTCGTCATTACGGAACTTCATCCAGGGCTCGTACACCTTCCTGAACTTGGCGTTCTTCTGCGCGATCTCGCCATAGACCTCGGTGGTTGCCTTGTAGCACGCGGCCATGATCTCGTTGGAGAACGGCTGCAGATGGACGCCTGCGCCGATCAGCCGCTTGAGCGCCGCGGGATTGAGCGCGTCGTACTTCGCCTGCATGTCGACAAGTGCTTCGGAGCACGCCGACTGGAGAACCGACTGATAGTCCTTGGGCAGTGCTTCGAAGGCTTTGGCATTGACGAACAGGTCGAGCTCGGCCTGGCCCTCCCACCACCCCGGGTAGTAGTAGTACTTGGCGACCTTGTAGAGTCCCAGCTTCTCGTCATCGTAGGGTCCGACCCATTCGGCCGCATCGATCGTTCCCTTCTCGAGTGCGGGATAGATGTCGCCGCCGGGGATTTGCTGCGGCACGAGGCCCAGCCGCTGCAATGGCAGGCCCCCTGTGCCTCCGATGCGCATCTTCAACCCCTTGAAGTCGCCGACCGAATTGATCGGCTTGCGGAAGAACCCGCCCATCTGGCATCCGGTGTTGCCGGCGGGGAAATTGATGATGTTGTAGTCCCGGAGGAACTCCCGCATCAGTTCCATGCCGCCGCCGTGGAACATCCAGGCGTTCTGCTGGCGCGAATTCATGCCGAACGGGATGGTGCAGGCGAAGGCGAACGTCGGGTCCTTGCCAAAGAAGTAATACGCCGCGGTGTGGGCGCACTCGATGGTCGCGTTCTGCACCGCGTCGACGACGCCGAACGCCGGGACGAGCTCGCCGCCCGCAAACGTCTGGATCTGAAACCGATTGTTGGTGGAGGCGGCAACCCGCTTGCTGATCAGTTCCGCGCCACCGAAGAGCGTATCCAGGCTGCGCGGAAAGCTCGAAGCCATCCGCCATTTGACTTCGGGCGCGGCTTGCGCGAACGCGGGAGCCGAGCCTGCGGCCAGGATGCCGGCAACGCCGGCGTGCTTGATGAACGAACGACGCTCCATCGCGAATCTCCTCACATTGAACAATGACGGCTGTGCCGACGACGCTGCGGACCGCTGTCGCGCGGCTCGCGCCCGAGTCTCCTCCCCGTCGACCGCCCCGGCGTTCAAGCCAGGCCCGCGCGGCAAGCCGGCCGATTCTAGCAGGTCGGACAAACAGCGCAGCGCGCCTGCGCGGCCGACGCTTGCAGGCCGGAGGCGGATTCAGGATCCCCGGGATATATTCACGCGCCGAGCTTGCGAACGGCGTTGAAGCTGGTCCATGTCCAGCCGGTCTGGCGCTCGAGGGTATTCGTGAGGCGGATCAGGTAACGTGCGCTTCCAGTGTCGAGCTCGACCATTCCCCCGGGGGAAAAGCGGTCGTCGGGACCGATCAGGCTGCGCTGCGACACTTGCCGGTTCTCGGGGACCGCCGGCAGGTAGATGCCGAAGAAGGGGCGATCCTGCACACCGCGGGAGACGTCGACCGGCGCGGCCCAGCCGCGCATCAGTACCCGCACGAGCCGGCGCGCAACGATCTGCACGCCGACCGTCATTTCGTCGACCTGCTGGCGCTGCATGCGCCGGACTACGCCCAGCGTCCAGTACTCGTCATCCTTGACCGCGAGCAGTTCGCCCAGGCGCGCCGGAGCTTCCTTGGCGGGTGCCATCAGCCGGAATCCGGTCTCGCTGCGATCGGCCATCTTCCAACGCGACCCGCGCACCCGGCGCTCGATCGACGCCGGGTTGATGCCGGGGTTCACCAGCGTTGCCTCGTCGTAGCTCGACACCACTCCGGGAGTGCGTGCCGCATCGGGGAGACGGTCGATCTCCGCGATCGCGCGCACGAGCGCGTGCAGTCCGCTCACAACGCGCACGTGCTCGTCGGCGGCGTAGCGCGTTGCGCGCGGCGCATGGGCGATCGCGTCGGGCCCGTACAGCGACGCGAGCCGCATCAACAGCAGCCGCTGTTCGCGCGGAGGCAGCTCGCCCGCCGGCGTCGTGACTTCGTCGCGTTCGGGCAGCCAGCGCAGGCGCTCGACGATTCGCGCGTAAAGCCGCCCGGTATCGATGTACAGTACCTGCCCTCCTGCCGGGCGCTTCTCGCGCCTGCGCAAGCCGTTCTGGCTCGCCAGGTCGACGAAGAAGCCTGCCGCATCCTGTGCGATCGGCGTCAATTCGAGCGCGGGTGCCCACTCGTCGATCTGTCGGGCGACCCACTCGACCTGGTCGGGGGTGAAGTTCCCCGAATCGAGGCGCATCAGCAGCAGCGTGTTGAGGTACACCTGCTCGAGGAACACGCCCGCGCTCGCGAATCGTCCCCGGGCCCAGCGCGAGCTGTTCGCGTTGCCAGGAGCGGGCGCGACCGAGCTCGTAGAGCTCGTGGAATTCGCGCCATTGCGCCGGAATCCAGTGGCTGTAGCGGAACAGCCGGAACTTGCCGTCGAGGCCCTTGTAATGGGCAAGCCGCACCAGCGCCCAGGGCAATACCGCGCGCCAGCGGCGATTCTCCGCGTGGGAAAGCCCACGGTAAGTGCGTGCTGGTAGGCGGCAACGAAGGCTTTGACCAGGTCGAATACCGCATGCCAGAGGCGCGACTCGACGGTAGAGCTCTTCTGATAGTTGACGGTGTATTGCCGCGTGAGGTCGGCAATGACCCGCTCGAGACGCGCATCGAGCTTCAGCAGCGCCTCAACCTGCTGCACCTTCGCTGGCTTCCTGGTCCCGGGAAAGTTCCCGACCAGCTCAAGCGCGAGCCGCTGCACCTCGAGCACGTCGCCGCGCGGAAGCCTTGCGATCCAGCGGCGCGCGAGCTTCGCATTGCGCAGCGGGTCGTTGAGCTGGCGGACCCAGTCGACGAGCGGCTCGATCATCGCAGCGCCAGCGTGACCTGGAGCGCGGGGACAGTCATCCGCCGGCGACGGTCATGCGTGCCGATCAGCATCGAGCCGACGTGCCGCGAGCCGCGGCGTCGACGTCGCTTCCCAGCGCAACGATGTCGCGGAACATCTGCTTCAGGTTGCCGGCGATCGTGATCTCCTCCACCGGATAGGCGATCTCGCCGTCTTCGACCCAGAATCCCGCCGCGCCGCGCGAGATAATCGCCGGTGACCGGATTGACGCCCTGCCCGAGCTGCTCGGTCACGAACAGGCCGCGTCCCATTCGCCGCATGAGCGCCGCAAGATCCTCGTTGCCTGGCGAGCGACCAGGTTGTGGCTGCCGCCCGCGTTGCCCGTCGATTGCAGCCCGAGCTTGCGCGCCGAATAGCTGCCGAGGAAATAACCCTGGACGCACTCCCCGCGCACGACTTCGCGCGGCGCGGTGGTCACGCCTTCGCTGTCGAACGGCGCGCTGCCTCGTGCCCGCTGCAGGTGCGGCTCTTCGCGCAGATTGACCAGCGGCGCGAAGACCTGCGTGCCCCGCGAATCGAGCAGAAACGACGACTTGCGATACAGGCTCCGCCCGAGACCGCATCGACGAACGCGCCGATCAGGTCGGCCGCCTCCGGCGCCTCGAACAGCACCGGGCATTCGCAGCGTCCCGATCTGGCGCGCGCCGAGCCGCGCGCGCCGTCCGCTCACCGGCGATGCGTCCCACCTCGGCCGCCGGCATCAGGTCCGTCCGGCGCGCGCGCGGCCGTATACCAATAGTCGCGCTGCATCGCGTCGTCCGCTTCGCCGATGACCGAGCAGTCGATGTGATGGCGCGAGCTGCGATAGCCGCCGAGAAAGCCCAGAGAGTTGGCGTAGACGAACTCCGATTCGCCGCGCGAGACGCTCGCACCCTCGGTGTTGGTGAGCCGCCGGTCGACGGCGAGTGCCGCCGCTTCGGTCTCGCGGCCGAGCTCGATCGCGCGTCGACGTCGAGGTCCCAGGGATGATAGAGATCGAGGTCGGGCCAGGCCTTCGCCAGCCGCTCGGGATCGGCAAGGCCCGCCGCCGGATCTTCCGCGGTGTAGCGCGCAATGGCGATTGCCTTGTCGACCGCGGCATGGAGCGCGTCGGCGGAGAAGTCGGCCGTGCTCGCGTGGCCGCGGTGTGGTCCGAGATAGACGGTGACGCCGATGCCCTTGTCGCGATTGTATTCGATCGTCTCGACCTCGCCCTTGCGTACGGTGACAGACTGGCCGATTGCCTGCGATATCTCGGTTTCGGCCGCGCTCGCCCCGCGCTCCGCGCCCGCGCAAGAATGGCTTCGGCAATACGCTCGAGCGCCGCGTCGAGACGGGGAAGCGCGACCCATGCTCGCGTCCTGCAGCGAGCGGTGCAGCTTCGGCCGATTGACTGCAGGCATCGATGCGCTCATCGCAGCGCCTGGCGGTTGGAATGCGGGGAAACCACGCGTCCGACGAGCGTCATCAGTGTCCGCGTGACATGGGTCTCGGCTATCATAGCAAACGCTCGCAAATGCGTGCCGAAAATCCGGGACGCACCACGTTTTCCCGGAGTCCTTTGATCACGTGCCCCGGCTTCGCTCATCGCCGACCCGCACCAAACACCGCCTGTCGCGGACGCGTCGGCGACGTTTCTCGAAAACCCGGCGCAAGGAGGCCATGCGCGAACTGCAGGATCTCGGGCGGGCGCTGCTCGGGCTCGATCCGATCCGTCTCGCCGCGCTGGGACTGCCCGAGCGCCTGGCCGACGCGGTCGCGCTGGCGAGGAAGCTCAGCAAGCACGAAGCACGACGCAGGCAGATGCAGTACATCGGCCAGTTGATGCGCGACGTCGATCCCGAACCGCTCCGTGCCGCGCTCGCGACGGGACCTCCGGCACCGCAGCCGAGCGTGCGCACTTCTCGAACGCTCGAGCGCTGGCGCGACCGGATGCTCGACGACCCGCAAGCACTGGACGCATTTTCAATCGCGTCTCCTACGGCACCGCCGCCGCACTGGCGGCGCTGGTGCGGACGTACGCGCCGAGCGCATGCGCGCCGCGCCGCCGCGAAAATCCCGTGCCCTGTTTCGCGAGATCAAGCGCATCATCGACCAATCTGCAACCGCCGTGTGAACGCGCCATGACTGACGACTCGCTGCTGATTGGCCTGGTCTCCATTTCCGACCGTGCATTCTCCGGGGTCTATGTGGATCAGGGCGTGCCCGGTCTCAGGTCCTGGTTGAGGCAGCGATGAAGTCGCCGTGGCGATCGAGTCGCGGCTGATTCCCGACGAGCAGCCGGTGATCGAGCGCACCTTGGTCGACCTCGTCGACGTCGTCGGCTGCCACTTCGTGTTGACCACCGGAGGTACCGGACCCGCCGCCGCGCGACGTGACCCCGGAAGCGACGCTCGCGGTCGCGCACAAGGTCTTGCCCGGATTCGGCGAGCAGATGCGCCAGGTGAGCCTCGCTACGTTCCGACGGCAATCCTGTCGCGGCAGGTCGGCGTTATCCGCGGCGGCGCGCTGATCCTGAATCTTCCGGGTCAGCCGAAGGCGATCAAGGAAACCCTCGATGGCGTGTTCCCTGCCGTGCCGTATTGCCTCGACCTGATCGGCGGCCCATACATCGAGACGCACGAGGAGGTCTGCAAGGTGTTCAGGCCCAAGTCGGCGCTCCGCTCACCGGTGGGCACCGCGTAACCTGTCGGCTGGCGCCAAGCGTTCGGAGCTGATCGGCATGGGCATGACCGAACGCCAGCGCGGCTCGGACCTGCGTGCGAACCTCACCCGGGCCGGAGCGCAGGGCGACGGCACCTGGCCGATCACCGGCCACAAACGGTTGTTCTCGGCGCCGCAGTGCGACGCACATCTCTTGCGCGCGCGTACCGACCCCGGCATCGGCTGCTTCCTGATGCCGCGCATCGCGCCCGATGTCTTCACCGATGCGGCGTCGATCGCTGCCCCGCGGCGTCAACGCCGCGCGGATCCTCGCCCGCGCGCTGGAACCGCAAAGCGAATGTCATGCTCCCTGGCTTCGCGCCCGCTCCGCCTCGTAACGGGCGGTGCAATCGCGGCCGATCGCATACGCGCCCAGCACGGCACCCGAGCGATCCTTCACCAGTCCGAACGAAAGGTCGACGTAGATCTTGCTGCCATCCTTCTTCATCGACCGTGTCGTCAACACCCGATCGCCATTCTTCGTCCTTCGCTCGAGTGCCCGGTCGAAGGCCCCCCAGTGGGCCCCGCGCAGCCGCTCAGGGATGATGATGTCGAGGTTCTTGCCGAGCACGTCAGCCGCGAGATGGCCGAAGATCACCTCGGCCCCGCGATTCCAGAGACGGATCGCCCGTCGGGGCCGGCGAAGATGATCGCCTCGCCCGCCTGCGCCACAATCACTTCCGACACCATGTTCGGCAACTCGTCTCTCATCCGTCATCGCCTCTGCGAACCGCGCTCACCCGAGCGTTTTTCGCTCTTATCACGCAGCCGCAACGTTGCAATAAAGCTGAACATCCTCTCCGACTTGCACCTGAGCC
>CAVPBR010000011.1:0-43152 GCA_963701885.1 uncultured beta proteobacterium | reverse complement strand
TGCTCACGGCCCTGTCGACGCAGGATTTTTGAGCACGAAATAACCGAACTGCCGCTGGACTTGAGCCGCCCTCCATCATCACCAGGCCGATGATGAGCGGAATGCCACGGATCCAGGATGAAGTCTGTCCATGATTGATGATGACCGCTGTTCGCCACGGGCGGCGACGACAGGCATCTCATGAACACAGACGCCTTCATGTCGCCTTGCACGAACGTCGAACGAACTTTCTCGCAAAGAAACCATTCGATCTCGCCGTTCGCTTTTCGAACTCGAACTCGCTGAAGCCAAACTCGAAACCGCCTAGACCACGCCTCCCAGAACTCACCGTTGCGGAGCGCCAGATGATCCGGCTCCATGTCAAACCGGCGGCGAACCGGGTCATGTTTCAGTCATCGGTCGATTCGTTCCACACCTTCCTGTGGTCTGAGCGACCGAACAGCGAGACGTACATCAGATCACCGCGCCGTCCGCACTTTCGCGATCGACTACGACGGCGATGTCAGGGGATTGCGATGCGGCGTGGCTACGCTCGACCACGCGAAAATAGGTCCAGATACTCCAGGAGAAACTGGCCAAGCACCCTCAACTGCCATCGACCCGCAACATGACAGAAAATCGATCTTCATCCGTCGCAACGCGCTATGCGCCGGTTCCGATCGTACTCCGCCGGCCGGCCCTCTTCGCGCGTCCGCCAAATGAGCTTCGACGGGCCACCTCCGGCTCCGCACGCAGCGCGAGCTGGTCGCTGTCGGCCGGCGATGCGATCGCTTCGGAGCGCGCCGCGGCCTGTAGCGCGATTTCAGGGCTGTCGATGATCAGGCCGATCTCGGTGTTGAGATGGCGCGAGCGTTCGTCGGAGTTCATCGAGCCCACGTACAGCCGCTTGCGATCGAACACGGACAATTTTGCGTGCAACGCGTATTTTCCGTAATGCGCATCCGCCTTCGTCTCCCCGCTGCCGCGCGCATTCCCGAGCTGCGCCCGCACTTCGTACAGATCCACGCCGTCCTCGAGCAGCGCGCGGCGATAGTGCATGTAGCCCGATTGCGCAAGCGGTTCCGGCGTCGAATCGAGCGAATTGGTGAGGACGCGAATGCGTACCCCGCGACGGCGCAGACCGGTCAGCATTTGCATTCCGTCGCGGCCCGGGACAAAGAACGGCGAGACTATCAGCAGTTCCGATTGCACCGCCCTCACCGCGTCGCCCACCGCACGATGCATGCAGGCTTCCCGCCGCCTTGCCCTGCTCAACACGCTTCTTGTCAGGACTGTCGTAGACGAGTTGCGCGTGCGCCCAGGTCAGCGGCAGCTTGCCGGACAGCATCCCGGCCAGTGGCTCACCTGTCGCAATGCGACGCGCGTAATCCCGTCCGTCGTCCTTCAGCTCTCGACGGTGCGCGTCCAGCGTGGCCCGATAGGCGGCCAAGGTCGCACTGGTTGGCTTCGTCCCTTGCAGCGCTGCAACCGGGATTGCAAGCGCGCTGTTCCAGTAGTGATCGAAGGACTGCGAAAGCTGCCGCACGATCGGGCCGGCGGCGAAGACATCGTCGTCGCCAAATTGCGAATCCGGGTCGACCTGGAAGTACTGGTCGCCGATGTTGCGGCCACCGACAAGTGCGACGGCGTTGTCGACGACCATCAGCTTGTTGTGCATCCGATAGTCGAGGCGTGAAGCATCGAAGGCGAACTCGACGTCGCGAAACAGCTCGACATGGCCCCGATAGGCAAACGGATTGAAGATCCGGATGTCGATCTTCGGATGAGCACTCAATGCCGCGATCTGATCGTCACCTTCAAGCGTATCTCCATCATCGATCAGCAGCCGGATGCGGACACCGCGATCAGCGGCGCGCAGCAGGGCGTCGGCCAGCAACTGCCCGGTGTCGTCCTGGCGAAAGATGAAGTATTCGAGATCGAGGGTTTGCTCGGCAGCGTTGATCGTCTGTGCCCGGGCGAGGAATCCGTCGACTCCGGCAGAAAGCAGGCGGAACGCCGAATCCCCGTCGTGCCCGGGTGCGGCGTCTACAAATTGACGGCCGAGCCGCGTTTGCTCCGGATGCGCCAGCGCAGTGGAGTGAGGCCTGAGAGCGTCAGACCCGGGTGGCAGCGACGCACATCCGGCCGCAGCCAGTGTCAACGCGCCGAGTTGAAAGCACCGCAGGACGCGGGTAATGAGTGGCATCTTCCCCTCTCCGTCCCCGCGCCCCGGCGCAGGCCACCGCGCCGCCTTCGTCAGGCCGGTGTCTCTCAGCGGTCCTGCTGGACCTTGAGGTCGCTCGAGACCGACTTCACGCCCTCGGTATTGCGCGCGATAGTGACGGCCTTGTTTGCATCCTCGCGACTGTCGACCGTACCGCTCAACCAGACGACTCCATTGGTGTCCGCGTCAACTCTGACGTGCCTCAAGCTCGCGAGATTTTCGCCCGCCAATTTCGCCTTGATCTTGGTCGTAATGACCGAATCCTTGACGAATGCAGCCGGATGCCCGCGATCCATATCGGCATCCGCAGCACAGGCGACAACAGGTACCAAGACCGATCCTATGACAAAACAGGCTGTGGCAAATTTGTGAGTCATGGTCATCCCCTCTCTGTTGAGAACACAGCAGGGATCGTAGCCGTCATCGGTGTGCAGGTACGTCGGTACGAGGCGCATTTCCGTGTAGGACATCGGGCAGCGTCACCCCGTGGCGTCACCACGCCCCGCTCACGCCTCGTCCACCCAGTAATCGACAGCCTGACCCGCGCGCGTCATGTGGCGCAGTCCGCCGCCAAAGGCGCCGACCTTCTTCGAATCGGGATATTCGCAGACCTCCGCCGGCATCATGGTGCTGACCGAGAGATAGGCGAGTTCGGCGCTCGAGTCGTTGATGATCTGGTGCGCCGTCTCGGGGCCGCCGGTCGGGCAGCAGATCACATCGCCCGCGCGGATCTTCCGTCTCTCGCTGCCGTAGCGCAGTATGCCTTCGCCCTGCACGATGAAGAACATCTCTTCCTCGCCGCGATGACTGTGGAACGGGCACGAGCGCTTTCCCGGCGGGACGACATCGTAGGAATAGCCGAGATCCTTCGCTCCGAGCAGTTTCCCGACGCGCACGGCGTTGCGCTCGAACGTGCCACCCGCGGCGAAGTGCTCGAGCTTCAACTGGTCCAGATTGATGACTTTCGAGTCGATTGCGCCCATCAGTCAATCCTCCGCATGCGACGCACAATACCGGACGGGACATTCATCTGGTCATGCACTTGGCAATGAGATTATCATGGGCTGGCGCGATCGGCCCCGCGTAGCTCAAGCGACCCATGACGAGTATTCGCGCGGGATCTCCTGCGGCACCGACGATGAGCATCACTTCCGAGTTCGACCGCGCCTATCGACTGCACCAGCAAGGGAAATTGCGCGAGGCCTTCCTGCGTTACGACGCGGTGCTGGCGGCCGACCCGGGTAACGCGCCTGCCCTGCACTACTCCGGCGTCGTGCTGCTCCAGGCGGGCAAGATTGCCGAGGCGGCGGAGCGCATACGCGCGTCGCTCGAGATCGCACCCGAGTCGCCCGATGCATGGTCCAATCTTGCGCTCGTGCTCGAGTCCGCGGGCCGGCGCGAGGCTGCGCGAAATGCGCTGAGGGAGGCGGCGAAGCTCGCTCCCCATTCTGCCGAGATCCACGCCAATCTCGCCGCGACCGAGCTCGGCCTGGGCAGCACTGCGAATGCCGAGGCCGCTGCGCGCGCAGCGATCGCCGCTGACGCTCGCTACGCCCCGGGCTGGCACAACCTGGCGCTCGCGCTCCAGCCGCAGGCGCGCGTACTCGAGGCACTCGATGCTGCCGGACGCGCCGTGCGGCTCGCACCTGCCGACGTCAGTTACGCCGGTCTCAAGTCCCAACTCGAGGTCAATGCCGGCATGGGCGCGCGGGCGCACGCGACACTCGATGCGGCGCTGGCGCGCAATCCGCAGTCTGCGCCGCTGCGCTACGAGTTGGCGGGACTGCTCGAGCGCGAAGCTGACCTCGACGCGGCGATGACGGCCTACCAGGATGTCGTTCGGCTCGAGTCCGGTCACGGCGCAGCGCTGTCGCAACTTCTCTTCCTGCGCCAGCGCGTCGCGGACTGGCACGACCTCGACCGATTGCGTACGCAGTTCCGCGCCGGCGTGGCCACCGGCGCGCCGCTGCTGTCGCCGTTCGTGCTGCTGTCGCAGCCCTCAACGCGCGCCGAGCAACGGCGCTGTGCCGATGCATGGGTGGCGGCGCTTGCGCCGGGCGTCGCCGATGCCGGCGCGCCCTGCTCTGGCGCCCGACGGCAAGCGCCTTCGTCTGGGTTACCTGTCGGCCGACTTCCACACGCATGCGACGGCGTATCTTGCGGCCGGATTGTTCGAACTGCACGATCGCGCACGCTTCGAGGTCGTCGCGTACTCCACCGGTCCGGACGACCGCAGTGCAATGCGTACACGGCTCATTCGTGCTTTCGACCGCTTCGTCGACGCCGCGGGATTTTCCGCCGAACGCCTTGCGCAGACGATCCGGCGCGATGGGGTCGACATCCTGATCGATCTCAAGGGGCATACCGAAGGCGCTCCCCCGCAAGTGCTCGCGCTGCGGCCGGCGCCGATCCAGGTCCACTATTTGGGTTATCCCGGAACGCTGGGGGGTCAGCTCGCCGATTACCTCGTCGGGGATGCCATCGTGACGCCGCCACAGCATGCGGCTGATTATGCCGAGACGCTCGCCCTCCTGCCGTGGAGCTACCAGGTCAATGATCGCGCGCGCCCGATCGCGTCCGCTCCGTCACGCGAGGAACTCGAGTTGCCGTCGCAAGCGGTCGTGCTTTGCTGCTTCAACAACAGCTATAAGATCAATCCGGAAACCTTTGATGCGTGGATGAAAATTCTCGCCAGCGTTCCGGAAACCGTCCTCTGGCTCCTGTCGCCACGCGACGACCTGCGTCTGACAGGCAACCTGCGCCGCGAAACGGTCAAGCGTGGAATCGACGCGCGGCGTCTCGTCTTCGCGCCGGCCAGACCCAATCCGGAATACCTCGGGCTATACCGCGTGGCCGATCTCTTCCTCGACACCTGGCCCTACAACGCTCACACGACCGCGAGCGATGCGTTGTGGGCGGGTTGCCCGGTCGTGACCTGGCGCGGAGAGACTTTCGCGGGCCGCGTCGCCGCGAGCCTTCTCACCGCGGTCGGCTTGCCGGAACTCGTCTGCGACGACGTCGAAAGCTACGTCGCGACGGTCATCGCCCTGGCTCGCGATCCGAAGGAGCGGCAAAGGATGCGCGAGCATCTCGACGGCCCGGCACGGCAGAGCCCGTTGTTCGACACCGCCGCGTCGACGCGCGCCCTCGAGGCCGCCTACCTCGCGATGGCGGATCAACATCGGCGCGGCGTGCGCGAGCCGATCCGGGTCGGCTCGCCCTGAGTTTGCCGGCGTTCAGCGCCGCAGGATCTCGAGCGCCTCTCCGACCCGGTCCACGCTCAAGACCTCCATGCCCTCAACGGCCCCGCGGGGTTTATTGAGCCGGGATATCAGAGCGCTGCGGAATCCGAGCTTGGCGGCCTCGCGCAACCGTTCCTGGCCGCGCTGAATCGGCCGGATCTCCCCTGCCAGGCCGACTTCACCAAAAATCACCAGTTTATCAGGCAATGCCCTGTTTTTTAAAGATGAATTCACTGCGACGAGCACCGCAAGATCGGCCGCAGGTTCGACGATCCTGACGCCGCCGACGGCATTGGCGAACACGTCGTAGCCGGCGGTGTCGACCCCGCCGTGACGATGCAGGACGGCGAGCAACAGCGCAAGGCGTTGCGCATCGAGCCCGACCGCGAGCCTGCGTGGGTTGCCGCCCTGCACCGGGTCGACGAGGGCCTGCACTTCCACCAGTAGCGGACGCGAGCCCTCGAGGGTCGCCACGATCGCCGAGCCGGGAACGCCTTCGGCGTGCTGCGACAGGAACAACGCGGAGGGATTGGCGACGCCTTTCAGGCCCCGTTCGGTCATCGCGAACACGCCCAGCTCATTCGCGGCACCGAAACGGTTCTTGATCGCGCGCACCAGGCGAAAGCTCGAATGCGTGTCGCCTTCGAAATAGAGCACGGTGTCGACCATATGCTCGAGCACGCGCGGACCGGCGATTGCGCCATCCTTGGTGACGTGACCGACGAGTAACACGACGGCGCCGCGCTGCTTGGCGAGGCGTGTGAGACGGGCGGCGCATTCGCGGACCTGCGCCACACTGCCGGGCGCCGAGGCGAGCGCCTCGGTGTAGATGGTCTGGATCGAGTCGATGACGACGATCTCGGGCGACCGGGTCGCGATCGCCGCGAGGATCGCCTCGAGTTGGACCTCGGCCAGCAGGTCGATCGGAGCATTTACCAGCGCGAGGCGCTGCGCGCGTAACGCGATCTGTTGCGTGGATTCCTCACCCGTGACGTACAGCGTGCGATGCGCAGCGCCCAGCGCAGCTCCGGCCTGCAGCAGGAGGGTCGACTTGCCGATGCCGGGATCTCCGCCCAGCAGGATGACACCGCCCGGGACGAGCCCGCCACCCAGCACGCGGTCGAATTCCTCGAACCCGCTCGCGATGCGTGCGCTCGCGCGCGCGTCGACCGAGGCGAGCGGGGTGACCACGGAGCGCGTGCCGGCGACGTTCTCGAAGCGCGCGGGGGCCGGCGCGGCGAGGCTTTCGACGAGCGTATTCCAGGCCCCGCAACTCCGGGCACTGGCCCTGCCATTTGGGGGCCTGCCCGCCGCACTCGGTGCAGACGTATATGGCCCGCGTCCTTCGCCATCAGCCAAGCTCGCCGGGCGTGACGGTCGCCGCTCCAAGCTTGCCAACGACGATCCCCGCCGCCTGGTTTGCGATAACCATTGCGTCCGCGACGGGAGTGCCCGCAGCGAGCAGCGCGCCGAGCGTGGCAATCACGGTATCGCCGGCACCCGAGACGTCGAAGACTTCCCGTGCCTGCGCAGGAATGGTCAGCGTCGCTGACGTCGGAGTAGAGGCTCATCCCCTCCTCCGAGCGAGTGAGGAGCAGCGCCCCCACGTCGAGCTCGCGCCGCAGAGCCTGCACACGCCGCTCGAGATCCGCTTCGTCACGCCAGCGTCCGACCACCTGTCGAAGCTCACCGCGATTCGGTGTCACCAGGCTCGCCCCGCGGTACTTGTCCCAATCCTCGCCCTTGGGGTCGACCAGCACGGGCTTGTGCGCGGTGCGCGCGCGCTCGATCATCGTCCCGATGTGGGCGAGGCCTCCCTTACCGTAGTCGGACAGCACCAGGGCGTCGGCGGCGGCCAGCAGCGCGTCGAAATCGGCGAGCTTGGAGGCGAGGAGCTCGTGCGGCGGCGCGGTCTCGAAGTCGATACGCAGTAACTGCTGCTGGCGGCCGATGACGCGCAGCTTCACCGTCGTCGTCAACGCCACGTCGCGCAGGAATGACGTGCGCACGCCTTCCGCGGCCAGCATGCGCAGCAGTGTGCGCGAGGGCTCGTCGTCGCCGGTCGCGGAGAGCAGTGTCGTCTGCGCGCCCAGTGCGGCGGCGTTGCGCGCGACATTCGCGGCACCGCCCGGGCGTTCTTCCCAGCGCGCGATTTTCACGACCGGAACCGGCGCTTCGGGCGAGATACGCTCGACGTCGCCAAACCAGTAGCGATCAAGCATCACATCGCCCACCACCAGCACCTGCGCCTTCGCGACGCGCGCCCGCCAGGCAGCAAAGGTGACCTTCATCGGCGTCCGATCCCGATATATTCGAAACCTGCGCTGCGCACCACGTCCGGCTCGTAGAGATTGCGTCCGTCGAAGATCACCGGCCGCTTGAGCTGCCTGCGCAGCGCGTCGAAATCGGGGCTGCGGAATTCCTTCCACTCGGTGACGACGACGAGTGCATCCGCGCCTTCGCAGGCGGCGAGCGGGCTGGTCGCAAACGACACGCCCGGCGCAGCACCGATCACCCGTTGCGCCTCGTCCATCGCCACCGGATCATACGCACACACCGTCGCGCCGCGGACGACGAGAGCGTCGATGATCACGCGCGAAGGCGCTTCGCGCATGTCGTCGGTGTTGGGCTTGAACGCGAGGCCCCACAGGGCGTAGCGGTGTCCGGCAAGATCGGCGCCAAAGCGCGTGACGACCTTGTCCACCAGCACCCGCTTCTGCGCCTCGTTGACGGAATCCACCGCTCCCAGGATGCGTAGCGGAAGGCCGTGGGATTGCGCCGCGTGCTGCAGTGCCTTGATGTCCTTGGGGAAGCAGCTGCCGCCATAGCCTGCACCGGGATACAGGAAGTCATACCCGATCCTCGGGTCCGAACCGATGCCGTGGCGCACCGCCTCGATGTCGGCGCCAAGTCGGTCGGCCAGATTCGCTAGCTCGTTCATGAACGAGATGCGGGTTGCGAGCATCGCATTGGCGGCATACTTGGTGAGTTCCGCCGAGCGTGGGTCCATCACCAGCAGCCGTTCGCGATTGCGCTGGAACGGCGCATAGATGCTGCGCAGGACCGCAATCGCGCGCTCGTCGTCGGCGCCGATGACGACGCGGTCGGGCCGCATGAAATCCTCGACCGCCGCGCCTTCCTTGAGGAATTCCGGGTTCGATGCGACTGCATGGGGGACGTCGACCCCTCGCAGCTTCAGCTCTTCGGCGATCGCCTCACTCACCCGCTCGGCCGTACCCACCGGAACCGTCGACTTGTCGACGATGAGCGTCCACTGGGTGAGCCTGCGGCCGATGTTGCGCGCAGCCTGCAGCACATACCGCATGTCGGCGCTGCCGTCCTCGTCGGGCGGGGTCCCCACTGCGATGAACTGCACGCTGCCGTGGCCGACCGCAGCATCGATGTCAGTGGTGAAGCGAAGCCTGCCCGCCAGCGCATTGCGGCGGATCATTGGCTCGAGACCCGGTTCATGGATCGGAACACCGCCCTCGTTCAGCGTCTCGATCTTGCGCGCATCGACGTCCAAGCACAGCACGTCGTTGCCGACCTCGGCGAGGCAGGTCGCGGTGACGAGCCCGACGTAACCGGTGCCGGTCATCGTGATCTTCATGCGGGTATTCCAAGCGAGCGATTGATGGCTGCGAGCGCTGCGACCGGATCGGCCGCTCGGGTGATCGGGCGGCCGATAACCAGGTACGTCGCGCCCCGCGCGAGCGCATCGGCCGGCGTGACCACGCGCGCCTGGTCGTCGTTCGAGCTGCCCGCAGGGCGGATGCCGGGGGTGACAAGCGCGAAATCGCGCCCAAGCGCCGCACGCAGGCTCGGCGCCTCTGCGGCCGAGCAGACGACACCGTCGAGGCCGCATTCGCGTGCGAGCGACGCGAGACGCAGCGCCTGGACCGCGGGATCGGCGGCGATGCCGACCTCCGCCAGTGCGGCACGATCAAGGCTCGTCAGGACCGTGACGGCGATCAGCAGCGGCCGCGCTTCCGCGCCGCCGGCAGCGGCGGCTGCGATCGCCTCGCGCGCCGCCACCAGCATCGCACGTCCACCCGCCGCGTGGACGTCCAGCATCCAGACGCCGAGTCGCGCGGCGGCGGCACAGGCGTGTGCGACGGTATTGGGAATGTCGTGGAACTTGAGGTCGAGAAAGACCTTGAAGCCCTGCGCGACCAGCCTGCGCACCGGCTCGGGCCCCTCCGCGACGAAAAGCTCGTTCCCTACCTTGAGCGCGCATTCGCGCGGATCGAGGTGCGCAGCGAACGCCAGCGCCTCGCCCGGATCGGCGAAATCCAATGCGACGATGACGCGTGGAACGATCGCACCGGAACGCGTCATGTGTAACCGTCCGGCATCTCGGAGCGTCGTGGCGGATAGGTTTCCCATTTCTGGCAACCCGGGCACCGCCAGTAGTATTGCCTGGCGCGGAAGCCGCAATGGTCGCAGCGGTAGAAACCGAGGCGCTTGATGTGCTGGCCGACGAGCCCCTTGACGAGCTGCAAGTCATGGCGCCGTTCCGGCGGCGCTGCGAGCAGTTCGGCCTCGAGCAACCGGTCGAGCCCGATCAGCGTCGGATTGCGCACGAGCTCGTCCTTGATCAATGCTGCGGCCGCCGCCGGGCCTTCGTGTTCCAGGACCAGCGCGAACAGCGCGTTCAGGATATCGAGTGACGGATACTGCTGCTGGTAGTTCCGCAGCTGCCGGATGCCGGTCGCGAGCTCATGCAGCTTCCGGTACGCATCGGCGAACCGGTCTGCGGCCAGCGCAAGATATGCCGGATCCTGCGACTCGATCCGCTGCCACGCCCCGAGCGCTCCACGCACGTCGGCTTCCTGCAGCGCAAGATCGCCATGCAGAAGATTCGCGCGCGTGCACCCGCGATGCATCGCAAGCGCGCGCTCGAGCTCGGCGAGCGCCCCCGCCCGGTCTCCATTGAGCATCGCCGCCTGTGCCAGCTCGCAGTGGTATTGCGCGATTTCCTTGTGATAGGGCTGCTTGGCGAGCGTCTCCATCCGCTGGGTTGCGGCGATGGCCTTGGGCCAGTCCTTCTCGGTCTCGTAGATCGAGATCAGGTGTGCGAGCGCGGAGTGCTCGAACGACGAACCATCGAGCTTGCGGAACAGGTCCTCGGCACGGTCCAGCATCCCGGCACGATGGAAGTCCTGTGCGAGCTCGTAGCTCGCCATCGTGCGCTTGTCGGCAGGGAGCGTCGACCGATCGAGCAGGTTCTGGTGCATGCGGATGGCGCGGTCGGTCTCGCCCTGCCGGCGGAACAGCGACCCGAGCGCGAAATGGAGGTCGATCGTATGCGGGTCGACCTCGACCACCTCGATGAACGACTCGATCGCCTTGTCCGGCTGCTCGTTCAGCAGGAAGTTGAGGCCCTTGAAATACGACAGCGGCAACGCCCGCGATTCGTGCAGCAGTTGCTTGATGTCGATGCGTGCGGCGATCCAGCCCAGCGCGAAGAACAGCACCGGGATCGGCAACAGCCACCACAGCTCGAATTCCATCGACAGGCGGATTCCGCGTCGCGCGAAATCCCGTCACACGCCGCCGACCGGAGGGTGGAAATCCGGTCCCGTCGCCGGGGCCGTGCCCGCAATCGCGCCGTGGGACGATCGCGGCGTCGGCAGTCCCCGCTGTTCGCGTCGCATGCGGCTCACCTGCCGCTTGAGCCGCGCGACCTTGATCACCGCCGACAGCAGACCGAGTGCCACTCCGGCCGCGAATGCGACGAGAATCACGAACACCAGTGGCGCCTGCCAGGTGTAGAAGCTGAAGATGCTGACGGTGACAGGCTGCGCATTCTGCAGCGAGATGAATAGCAGGATGACGAAGACGATCGCGGCGAAGATCCAGCGCAGCACGCTCATGGGGATCAATCCTGCGTGGCTTCGAAATCGACGCGTTCGCGCAATTCCTTCCCGGCCTTGAAATGCGGCACGAACTTCTCTGGCACCTGCACGCGCTCGCCGGACTTGGGATTGCGCCCGGTGCGCGGCGGCCGATGATTCAGGCCGAAGCTACCGAACCCGCGGATCTCGATGCGTTCGCCTTTGGCGAGGCTTTCGGCCATCGCGTCCAGGACCATCTTCACCGCAAGCTCGGCATCCTTGGCGACCAGTTGCGGGAACTGCACCGCGAGGCGGTCGATCAGCTCCGATTTGGTCATTGCGTACGCTCCGCCGTCAGCCGTTGGCCTTGTTGTCGAGCTTCGCCTTCAGCAGCGCACCGAGGTTGGTCGTCCCGGTACTGGCGCCGGCATTCTCCGAAGTCATCCGCTGCATCGCTTCGGACTCGTCGGCATTGTCCTTGGCCTTGATCGAGAGGTTGATGCTGCGGTTCTTGCGGTCGACGTTGATGATCATCGCGGTTACTGGATCGCCGTCCTTCAGGCGGGTACGGATGTCTTCGACCCGGTCGCGCGCGACTTCCGACGCACGCAGATAACCCTCGATCTCGCCGTCGAGCGTGATGACGGCTCCCTTGGCGTCGAGGCTCTTGACCGTGCCGGTGACGACGCTGCCCTTGTCGTGACTCGCGACGAAGTTAGTGAACGGATCACCTTCGAGCTGCTTGATGCCGAGCGAGATGCGCTCGCGCTCGACGTCGATCGCCAGCACGACGGTCTCGACCTCCTGGCCTTTCTTGTAGTCGCGCACCGCCTTCTCGCCAGGATTCGCCCAGGAGAGGTCCGACAGGTGCACGAGGCCATCGATGCCGCCCGGCAGCCCCACGAAGACGCCGAAATCGGTGATCGACTTGATCTGTCCCGCAACCTTGTCGCCCTTCTTGTAGTTCATCGCGAACTCGTCCCAGGGATTGGGCATGCATTGCTTCATCCCCAGCGAGATGCGCCGGCGATCCTCGTCGATTTCGAGGATCATCACCTCGACCTCGTCGCCGAGTTGCACGACCTTGGTCGGATGGATATTCTTGTTGGTCCAGTCCATCTCCGAGACGTGAACGAGCCCCTCGATGCCCGACTCGATCTCGACGAACGCGCCGTAATCGGTGATGTTGGTGATCTTGCCGAACAGACGCGTGCCGGGAGGATAGCGGCGCGAGAGCCCGACCCAGGGGTCGTCGCCGAGCTGCTTCAGTCCCAGCGATACGCGGTTCTTCTCCTGGTCGAACTTCAGCACCTTGGCAGTAACCTCGTCACCGACAGCGAGCACCTCGGACGGGTGCTTGACCCGGCGCCACGCGAGGTCAGTGATGTGCAGCAGGCCGTCGATCCCACCTAGATCGACGAACGCGCCGTAATCGGTGATGTTCTTGACGATACCCTTGACAATCGCACCTTCGGAGAGCGTCGCGAGGAGCTTCTCGCGCTCTTCACCGAGACTCTCCTCGAGCACGGCGCGTCGCGACACGACCACGTTGTTGCGCTTGCGGTCGAGCTTGATGACCTTGAAATCGAGCGGCTTGCCCTCGTACGGCCCGGTGTCCTTGACCGGACGAATGTCGACCAGCGAACCCGGCAGGAACGCGCGGATGCCGTTGATCATGACGGTAAGGCCGCCCTTGACCTTGCTGGTGACGAGCCCCTGCACGACGGTGCCCTGCTCCATCGAGGCTTCGAGATCGTGCCAGGCCTTGAGGCGCTTCGCCTTGTCGCGGGACAGGCGGGTCTCGCCATAGCCGTTTTCGAGGCTTTCGATGGCGACGGTGACAAAGTCGCCTGGCTTGACCTCGATCTGGCCGTTGTCGCTCTTGAATTCTTCGATGGGGATGAAGCTTTCCGATTTCAGCCCGGCGTTGACAACCACGATGTTGTAGTCGACGCGGATGACTTCGGCGGTGATCAGCTCGCCCTGGCGCATTTCCTGGCGCGCGAGCGATTCCTCGAACAGTGCAGCGAAATTCTCCACGCCCGCGGGGGCGATGGAAGGTTGCGTGGCAATGACCATCGGGGTTGGTTCCTTTGTCGATGAACGCCGCCCGGGACGAGAACCCTGTATCTCGCCCGGGCCGGGGTGGTGGTTGATCTTCCGCAAGCCCATGCGCCGACTTGCGCGCGTCGCTGCGGTTCGTTGCCTCAATGCCTTTCACGGTAGAGCGCCACGACGGTGTCGGTGACTGCAGCGACGCCCAAGCCCGTCGAGTCCAGGACCACCGCGTCCGGGGCTGCGACCAGCGGGGCTACCGCTCGGGCCGAGTCGCGGGTGTCGCGATCGCGGATCTCGCGCAAAAGGTCGTCAAGTTTAGCCGAGATTCCTTTTTCGATCAACTGCTTATGACGCCGTTCCGCACGCGCCTCGGCGCTCGCCGTCAGGAATAGCTTGACCGCCGCGTCCGGGAAGACGACGGTGCCCATGTCGCGGCCTTCGGCGACGAGCCCCGGAGGGAGACGAAATGCCCGCTGCTTCGCGAGCAGCGCCTGGCGCACCGCCGGATGCACGGCGACCCTGGAGGCCATCGCCGAGACCGCCTCGTCGCGCAGGTCGTCGGTGACGTCGCGGCCGGCGATGCCGACCCGGGCTCCCGCGAATTCCGGAGCTAGCGCGGCGGCGATCCGCGCGAGGCTCGGAACGTCCTCGGGGGCCACTCGCGCGGCAAGGGCTCCGAGGGCGACCAGACGGTACAGCGCGCCACTGTCGAGATAGCGAAATTCCAGCGCCTGCGCGACGCGTTCGGCGACGGTGCCCTTGCCCGAGGCGGCGGGCCCGTCGATGGCGACCACCGGCGGCAACGCGGTTGCGCTCACGCCCGCTCCAGCGTGATCTCGGCGAAGCGCTCGAAGAACGCTGGGAAGGTCTTGCCGACGCAGACGGGATCGTTGATGGTGACGCCCGCGCCGCCGAATGCCGCCAGCGCGAAGCACATCGCCATCCGGTGATCGTCGTAGGTGTCGATCGTGGCGCTGCGGAACACGGCAAGCGGCGCGATCTCGAGCCAGTCGGCGCCTGACACAACCTTCGCACCGAGCTTCGCGAGCTCGGTTGCCATCGCCGCGATGCGATCGGTCTCCTTGACGCGCCAGCTTCCGATGTTGACCAGCCGAGTCGGCGCCTGTGCGAACAGAGCAACGATCGCAAGCGTCATCGCGGCATCGGGGATGGCAAGGCAGTCGATCGTGCCGCCCTCGAGAGGAGTGCCACGCCCGGCTTCGATCCAGCCAGGGCCGTAGCGGATCTCCGCGCCCTGCTGTGCCAGCACCTCGGCAAACGCAACATCCCCCTGGATCGAGTCGCTGCCGGCACCCAGGACCCTGACCGGGCCCCCACCCAGGACGCCCGCGGCGAGGAAATATGACGCCGAGGATGCGTCGCCTTCGACGTGCAGCATTCCGGGACTCAGGTAGCGCGCACCTGCATCGACGCGAAACGTCGCTGCATCCGGAACGGCGGTGTTGACGCCGAAGCGCTGCATCAGCCGGGTCGTGATCTCGACGTACGGGCGCGAGATCAGCGGCGTGACGACCTCGACGCTCGTCGCTGATTGCTCTGCTCCTTGCGCGACCGGCAATGCAAGGAGCAATGCCGACACGAACTGGCTCGACACATTGCCGCGAATCGGAATGCGCCCGCCCGCACGGCCACCCGAGCCGCCGATGGCGAGCGGCGGACAACCGGGCGTGCCGAGGTAGCGCAACTCGCAGCCCTGATGTCGCAACGCATCGACCAGGTCACCGATCGGGCGCTCGCGCATCCGTGCCGCGCCGTCGATTACGTAATCGCCCCCCTGCATGGCGAGTACCGCGGTCAGCGGCCGCACTGCGGTTCCCGCGTTGCCAAGCGTGAGCGTGGCGGCACGAACCGGGAACCGGGGTCCGGCGCCGGCAACGATGCACTCGCCCGTGGCCCGGTCGTGGTCGATCGTCACGCCGAGCGCGCGCAGCGCCGCGACCATCCTGCGAGTGTCGTCGGCATCGAGCACTCCGGTGAGCTGCGTGCTGCCTTCCGCCAGTGCCGCGAGCAGCAGGGCCCGATTCGAAATGCTCTTCGAGCCCGGCAGCGCAATGGTTCCCCGCGCGTGGGTGACCGGTGCTAGTGGCAGCGCGGGG
Source organism: uncultured beta proteobacterium (assembly GCA_963701885.1). Classification (GTDB taxonomy): domain Bacteria; phylum Pseudomonadota; class Gammaproteobacteria; order Burkholderiales; family Casimicrobiaceae; genus VBCG01. The sequence continues at coordinate 27,695 of CAVPBR010000011.1, read as the reverse complement.
GGAAGATGCCCGGCCATCGGCGCGTGCGGCAGCGTGCGAGGATGATGCTCGCTCATCGGCGAAGGCAGGTCGCAGCGACGCGCTTCAACGACCCTCGGCGGCCGCGTCGAACGCGCCGACGCCGGAGGCGCCCCAGCGCCGGCGCGCATTTGCCGCGCGCGTGATCAGTGCGTCGATCGCCTTCACGTCGCGGTGCTCGATCGACAGCGCGAGCGCATCGAGCGCATTGCGATAGGCCGCGATCTCGGTCAGCAGCGCATCGCGGTTGGCGAGCGTGATATCGCGCCACATTTCGGAGGAGCTCGCCGCGATCCGCGTGAAATCGCGAAAACCACCGCCGGCATTGGCGAGGTACTCGGTGCCGTCGGGTCGCGAATCGAGTTCGGCGACCAACAGGAACGCGAGCAGATGTGGCAGGTGTGATACAGCGGCGAGGATCCGATCGTGGCGCTCGGGATCGAGACGCGAGACGCGTGCTCCGCAGGCCGTCCAGAATTCCTCGATCCGGACGAGCGCCCCAGGCGCTGTTTCAGGCAGTGGTGTCAGCACGACTTGCCGTCCGACATAGAGTGACGGATCGGCGGCTTCCGCCCCCGAGCGCTCGCTGCCGGTGATCGGATGGGCCGGCACGAACCTCGGCAGCGCCGACCCTAGGTTCTCGCGGGCCGCGGCAACGACGTCCCGCTTGGTGCTTCCGGCATCGGTCAGCACCGCGCCCGGACCGAGCGCCTTGGACATCGCGGCGAACGCTCCGCCGCACTGGGCCACCGGGATCGCAATCAGCACCACGTCGGCGTCCGCGAGCTCGCCCGTCCAATCCTCGCCGAGGGTGCGCGCGCGGTCGATTGCGCCGCGAGCGAGCGCGTGCCCGAGGTTCGCGGGCGAGCGTCCGATGCCCACGACTTCCCCGACTGCACCGGCCGCACGCAGTGCAAGCGCGCAGGAGCTGCCCATCAGGCCCGCGCCGACGACGACGAGCTTAGCGATGTACACGGCGGGAGGTGCCGTCGCGCGCGACGAGCACTTGTGCGAGTGCGGCGAGAAAGCGCTGGTTCTCGGTGGACAATCCGACCGTCACCCGCAACCATTCGGGCAGACCATAGTTAGCAACCGGCCGCACGATGACCCCCCGCGCGAGCAGTGCCTCGTAGACAGCGTGCGCATCGCCTACTCGCACCAGCACGAAATTGCCGTGCGATGGCACATACCGCAGCCCAAGCTGCGCAAACCCGCCTTCGAGGCACCGCATGCCTTCGCGATTCAGGCGCCGGCTCTCGTCGACGTAGGCAGTGTCGGCGAGCGCCGCGAGCGCCGCGACCTGGGCGAGCGCATTGACGTTGAAAGGTTGACGCACGCGGTTCAGCAGGTCGGCGAGCGCGCGATCCATCACCCCATAGCCGATGCGCAGTCCCGCGAGGCCGTGGGCCTTGGAAAATGTGTGCGACACGACCAGGTGAGGATAGCGCGCAATCCATGCCGCCGCGCCCGATTGCCGGGCAGGCTCGAGAAATTCGTCATAGGCTTCGTCGAGGACGACGACCACGTCGCGCGGCACTGCGGCGACGAATGCGTCGACCGCGGCCGCGGGTAGCCAGGTTCCAGTCGGATTGTTGGGATTGGCAACGAACACCACGCGCGTGCGCGGCGTGATCGCGGCGCGCATCGCATCGAGATCGTGACCGTAATCCCTGGCCGGGACCTCGGTGCCCGTCGCACCGCGGGCACGCGTCGCCAGCGGATACACGATAAACGCGTGCTGCGACCACACCGCGTGGTCACCCGGGCGCAGGAATGCCTGCGTGACCAGCTCGAGCACGTCGTTGCTGCCGTTACCGAGCACGATCTCGTCGATACTTCTTCCTAGCCGCGCGGCGAGCGCGGTCTTGAGCGCGTAGCCGTTGCCGTCGGGATAGCGGCACAGATCGCCCGCCGCGGCCGCGATCGCCTCGCGCACCCGCGGACCCGGACCGCGCGGATTCTCGTTGGACGCGAGCTTCACGATCGTCGCCGGGTCGAGCCGCATCTCGCGCGCGAGCTCCTCGATCGGCTTGCCGCCGACGTAGGGCGCAATGCTGCGGACGTATTCCGGTGCGCGCGCCGGAGCGCTGACGGGAGAGGTCACGGGGTGTGCTTCGGTGGCTCGGTATTGAGGGTCAGCCCGATGGGTTCAGCTCGATGGGTTCAGCCCAGCGCGGCGGGGTAGGAACCAAGGAGCTTCAGATACGGTGCCCGCGTCGCGAGCTCGCCCAGCGCCTCGGCGAGGGCCGGATCGCGGGAATGGCCGTTGACGTCGACGAAAAACAGGTATTCCCAGCGCCCGGTGCGCGCGGGGCGGGATTCGAAGCGCGTCATCGACACGCCGTGGCGCGCGAACGGCTCGAGCAACCCGTGGACCGCGCCGGGGCGGTTGGGCGCCGACATCACGAGCGACGTCTTGTCGCTGCCCGAAGGCGCGACCTCCTGCCGCCCGAGCACCCAGAAGCGCGTCGTGTTGTTGGGCTCGTCCTCGATATGCGGCGCGAGCACGGCCAAGCCGTAGATCGCCGCGGCGATTTCGCCGGCGATCGCAGCCGCGCCTTCTTCCAGTGCGGCAAGTCGCGCCGCTTCGGCGTTGCTCGACACCGGTATCCGCTGCGCTGCCGGGAGGTGGCGCGCGAGCCACTGGGTGCACTGGGCGAGTGATTGCGCGTGCGAGTAAATCTTGACCACGCGATCGAGTCCGGTGGCGTTCGAGAGCAGGTTCTGCTGCACGCGCAGCTTGATCTCGCCGCAGACCGAGAGCGTGGTCGCGTACATCAAGTCCAGTGTGCGGCCGACCGCGCCCTCGGTCGAGTTCTCGACCGGAACCACCGCGTAGTCGGCCTGGCCGCCCTCGCCCGCGCGGAAGATCTCGTCGATCGACGCACACGGGAGCGCGTCGACGAATTGTCCGAAGTGGTGCGCGACGGCCGCGTGGCTGAACGTCCCCGCCGGCCCGAGATAGGCGATGCGCAGCGCCTGCTCGAGCGCGAGGCAGGCCGACATGACTTGCCTGAAGACACCGGTGACGGCTTCGTTGGACAGCGGCCCTGCGTTGCGCGCGACGAGCCGTCCGAGTACCTGCGCCTCACGGTCGGGGCGATACGCCGGCCCGCCCCCGCCCGCCTTGAGGGTGCCGATCGCCTTGGCGTGCGACGCGCGCTCGTTGAGCCGCGCGAGGATCTCGTGATCCAGCGCGTCGATCGCATCGCGGTGCGCGCCGATCTCGCGCTCGATTGCGTCGGCAGACGGCTCTCCGGCAGCCGGTTCAGGCATGATCGCGCTCGAATTCCCGCATCCAGTCGACAAGCGCCATGACGCCCTCCATCGGCATTGCGTTGTAGATGGAGGCGCGCATTCCTCCCACCGCGCGATGGCCCTTGAGCTGGACCAGCCCGCGGGCGGCGGCGCCCGCGATGAACGGCTCATCGAGCCGCGAGTCGCGGAGGAAGAACGGCGCGTTCATTCGCGAGCGGTCGGCCACGCGCACCGGATTGCGGTAGAAACCGCTGCGATCGATCTCGGCGTAGAGCGCCTGCGCTTTCCGGACGTTGATGCGTTCGATGCCCGCGAGGCCGCCCTGCCCGGCAAGCCATTCGAAGGTGAGGCCCGCGACGTAGATCGCGAAGGTTGGCGGGGTGTTGAACATCGAGCCGGCCCTCGCCTGCACCGCGTAGTCCAGCACCGACGGACAATCACCTCGCGCGCGGCCGGTCAGGTCGTCGCGCACGATGACGAGCGTAAGCCCGGCGGGACCGATGTTCTTCTGCGCGCCGGCATAAATGACGCCGTAGCGCGACACGTCGATCGGCCGCGACAGCAGGTGCGACGACATGTCCGCGACCAGCGGCGTGTCCCCGACATCCGGCACGAAAAACCACTCGACCCCACCGATCGTCTCGTTGGTGGTCACGTGAACATAGCTCGCGTTCGACGTGCGCCGCCACGTGAGCTCGGCAGGAACGCAGGTGTAGCCCGCATCCGCGGCGGACGCGGCAACGTGGACGTCGCCGTAACGGCGTGCCTCGGCGATGGACTTCTGCGCCCAATGGCCCGTGTCGACGTAGTCCGCAACGCCCCCCACCGGCAACAGGTTAAGCGGCACGGCTGCATTCTGCGCCAGCGCCCCGCCCTGCAGGAACAGCACCCGGTAGTTCGCGGGCACGTCGAGCAGTGCGCGCAGCCCGGCCTCGGCTTGCTCGGCGATCGACGTGAAATCGGCGCCGCGGTGGCTCATCTCCATCACCGACATGCCGCGACCATGCCAGTCGAGCAGTTCGGCCTGCGCGCGAGCAAGCACCGGCTCGGCAAGCGCTGCCGGTCCGGCGCTGAAGTTCCAGACGCGATGGGTCATCGGCCGCCGCAGATCACGCAACCTCGTCGTCGTCGCGCTCGACGACGCGCTCGAGGCCGGCGAGTTTTTCACCCTCACCGAGATTGATCAGCGTCACGCCCTGGGTCGAGCGGCTCATTTCGCGGATCGAGCCCACGCGCGTGCGGATCAGCACGCCGCCGGTGGAGATCAGCATTACCTCCTCGTCGGAACGGACCAGTGCGGCGCCGACGACCTGGCCGTTGCGGTCCGACTGCTGGATTGCGATCATGCCCTTGGTGCCACGCGCGTGCCGTGTGTATTCGACGATCGGGGTGCGCTTGCCGTAGCCGTTTTCCGTCGCAGTCAGCACCGACTGCGTCTCGTCTTCGGCCACCAGCATCGCGATGACCTTGTGTCCCCTGCCGAGCATCATGCCGCGCACGCCATGCGCGTTGCGCCCCATCGACCGCACGTCGTTCTCGTCGAAGCGCACCGCCTTCCCGCCCGAGCTGAAAAGCATCACGTCGTGCTTACCGTCGGTGAGCGCGACACCGATCAGCCGGTCGCCGTCGGTGAGGTCCACCGCGATGATGCCCGACGGGCGCGGCCGCGAGAAATCGGTGAGCGGCGTTTTCTTGACAGTGCCCATCGCAGTGGCCATGAACACGTAGCGGCCCTCGGCGAATTCCTTCACCGGCAGGATCGCGGTGATCTTCTCGTTGTCGACGAGCGGCACCAGGTTCACGATCGGCTTGCCGCGCGCGCTGCGCTGCCCGCGCGGGACGGTGTAGACCTTGAGCCAGTACACCCGGCCGCGGTTCGAGAAGCACAGGATGTGGTCGTGGGTATTCGCGATAAACATCTGGTCGACGAAGTCGTCTTCCTTCGTCGCCGTAGCCTGCTTGCCGCGCCCGCCGCGGCGTTGCGCACGGTACTCGCCGACCGGCTGTGCCTTCATGTAGCCGCCGTGGGACAGCGTCACCACCAGGTCCTCGGGAGCGATCAGGTCCTCGAGCGACAGATCGGTGCCCTGTGCAACAACTTCACTGCGGCGTGCGTCGCCGAACTGCGCGCCGATCGCGGTGAGCTCGTCGCGGATGATCCCCGTCACGCGCTCGGGCCGGGCGAGGATGTCAGCGAGGTCGGCAATCTGCTTCATCACGTCGTGGTATTCGGCCGTGATCTTGTCCTGCTCGAGGCCGGTCAGCCGTTGCAGGCGCAGTTCGAGGATCGCCTGCGCCTGTGCGTCGGAGAACCGGTACCCACCCTGCACCTGCACGCCGAATTCCGCCGCGAGCCCTTCGGGCCGCACCGCATCGATCGCCACCCGCCGTAGCATCTCCTCGACCAGCGCCGAGCGCCAGGTCCTGTTCATCAGCGCGGCCTTGGCCTCGGCCGGGGTCGGCGACGCCTTGATCAGCGCGATGATCGTGTCGACGTTCGACAGTGCCACCGCCAGGCCCTCGAGGAGATGCCCTCGCTCGCGCGCCCGGGTGAGCTCGAACTGGGTGCGCCTGACGACGACTTCCCGGCGATGGATCAGGAAGTGCTGGAGAAACTGCTTGAGATCGAGTAGCCGCGGCGCGCCGTCGACCAGCGCGACCATGTTCATGCCGAAGCTGTCCTGGAGCTGCGTGAGCTTGAACAGGTTGTTCTGGATGATCTCCGGGACTTCGCCGCGCTTCAGCTCGATGACCACCCGCATGCCGGACTTGTCCGACTCGTCGCGCAGTTCGGAGATGCCTTCGAGCTTTTTGTCGCGCACCAGCTCGCCGATACGCACCAGCAGGTTCGCCTTGTTCACCTGGTAGGGAATCTCGTCGACGATGATGGCCTGGCGCGCACCTTTGTCGAGGTCCTCGACGTGGGTGCGGGCGCGGATGACAACGCGCCCCCGGCCGGTGCGATAACCCTCGCGGACGCCCTCGAGGCCGTAGATGATTCCGGCAGTCGGAAAATCCGGCGCAGGAATGATCTCCATAAGCTCATCGACACTTAGCAAGGGGTCCGCGAGCAGTGCCAGGCAGGCGCGAATGGTCTCCGCCAGGTTGTGCGGCGGAATGTTGGTCGCCATGCCCACCGCGATTCCCGACGCGCCGTTGACGAGCAGGTTGGGCAGGCGCGACGGCAGGACCGAGGGCTCCTGTTCCTTGCCGTCGTAATTGGGAACGAAATCGACGGTTGCCTTGTCGATGTCCGCCGTCAACTCGTTGGTGATGCGTTCCAGCCGGCATTCGGTGTAGCGCATCGCCGCGGCATTGTCGCCGTCCACCGAGCCGAAATTGCCCTGGCCGTCGATCAGCGGGTAGCGGAGCGAAAAGTGTTGGGCCATCCGCACCAGGGTGTCGTAGATCGCCATGTCACCGTGCGGGTGGTATTTGCCCATCACGTCGCCCACCACCCTTGCGCACTTCACGTAGGAACGGTTGAAGACGATATTGGCCTCGTGCATCGCGTAGAGCACCCGGCGGTGGACCGGCTTCAGGCCGTCACGGACATCCGGCAGCGCCCGGCCGACGATTACGCTCATCGCATAATCGAGGTACGAATGCCGCATTTCAGCCTCGAGACTTACGGGCAGCGTTTCTTTGGCAAACTGCTCCATGGATTCGACCGGCCCCTTGTGAACGAAGCTGAGTGGATTGAAGACCCCGGGAAACCGCGTCAAATGACCAGGTTTTCCTGCCAGACCGATGTGCGCGGCATGGGTCTGAACCCGGCCCTCCGGCGCGGAACGATCGGGAGATCGTTGAAAATGCGCGATTTTAACATGTCGTTGCGTCGCCGCGACAGTCGCGGCGACGCCCGGGCGGCGCCCCGGTAATCCTTTGATGTGCGCTTTGTCGCTGTGCTATAGTCCCCCGCAGCACAAGGGATAATTCGGCGCGTCGGCGATTTCCGGGACGACGCGCGTGGCGGGTGGATTCGTGCAAGCCTGTTGCAAAAAAACCTGTTCAAAACCAAAGTCAAAGGGGTAGCACACATGACTCGACGTCTCGTTTCCGGTGTGGTGGTCGGCGCGCTCGCAGCAGTGTTTGCCGGCGGTGCGGCCGCGCAGGCGGATCCGAACAATACCGGCTACTGGGTTTCGGGCACCGTGCCCAATCCCCCGGCCCAGAACGTAGTGCGGAGCGGCTCCTACGGTGGCCAGCCGGGCGTTAACGACACGTTGTGCTGGCGCAGCGGATACTGGACGCCGGCCATGGCGATCGAGGCCTGCGATCCCGACCTCATGCCCAAGCCGACGCCCGTTGCAGCCTCCTGCGCCCGCGCCGGCGCCAGCGGCCGAGGCTCCGGCCCCAGCACCGGCACCGAAGGTGCAGAAGATCACGCTGGCGTCCAAAGCGCTGTTCGACTTCGACAAGGCGATCCTGAAGCCCGAAGGCAAGGCCGCGATCGACAGCGAGATCGTCGCGAAGCTGCCTGACGTCCAGAAGCTCGAACTGGTGTTGGTGACTGGCCATACCGATCGCATCGGCACGCAGCGCTATAACCAGAAGCTTTCCGAACGTCGCGCCGACGCAGTGCGCGACTACCTGGTCAGCAAGGGTGTGCCGCGGGACAAGATCGAGACCCTGGGCATGGGCAAGACCCAGCCGTTGCCGGACGTCATCTGCCACCAGAAGAACTTCAAGGCGTTGGTGGCCTGTCTGGCACCCGACCGCCGCGTCGAGATCGAAGTCAAGGGCGAAGGCATCTCGAACTGACCTGCGTCACTGCGCAGGCGCAAAGAGCCCCGCTGCGCGCGGGGCTTTTTGTTGGTTCTCCGTCTAATTTGTCGCCGGCGCAGTGTGCGGGCACGACGGGGGGCGTACACCGCCGCCCCCGAGGAAACGGCGAGCAGGCGTTTGCCGACGACCGCGCTCCGCCCCTGCTAAACTGGCCAGCGATGATCGGTAGCGCGCAAAGTCCCGTCGACCTGCGCATTGATGCGCAGTGGGTGATTCCGGTCGAGCCCAACATCGTGCTTCGCGACCACGCGCTGATCATCGACGGCGGGCGCATCGTCGCGGTGGTGCCGGCGGACGCCGCCGACCGTGACTACGCGCCACGCAGGTGGGCGGCACTGCCCGAGCACGCGCTGATCCCAGGGCTGGTCAACGCGCATGTCCATGGGGCAATGACGCTGTTCCGCGGAATCGCCGACGACGTCGCACTGAAGCAGTGGCTCGAACGCGAGATCTGGCCGCGCGAAGGCCGTTTCGTCGACGACGATTTCGTCTATACGGGTACGTTGCTCGGCGCAGCGGAAATGCTTCGGGGCGGCATCACCTGCTGCAACGACATGTATTTCTATCCCGACGCCGCGGCGCGCGCCTACGAGCAGGCAGGCATGCGCGCGATGCTCGGCCTGCCGATCCTGGACCTGCAAACGTCCTACGCCGCCGACGCAGAGGCGTACCTGCGGCGCGGCCTCGAAACGCGCGACGCCTGGCGGCATGCGCAGAGACTGTCGTTCGCGCTCGCGCCGCACGCTCCGTACACGGTCGGCGACGCGACCTGGCGCAGCGTGGTCACCTACGCGCGACAACTCGACCTGCCGATCCAGACCCACCTGGACGAGACCCGGGGCGAAGTCGATGAAGCGCTGGCCGCGACCGGCGAGACGCCGCTCGCCCGTCTCGACCGGCTGGGCGCAACCGGCCCCACGTTCATCGCGATCCATGCCGTTCACCTCGACACCGCGGACGTAGATCGCCTGGCCGCGCAGGGCTGCCACGTCGTTCACTGTCCTGCCTCCAACATGAAGCTCGCGAGCGGTGCGGCGCCGGTCTCGCGATTGCTTGCTCGCGGGGTCAATGTCGCGCTCGGCACCGATGGCGCGGCGTCGAACAACCGGCTCGACCTCTTTTCGGAAATGCGCCTCGCAAGCCTGCTCGCCAAGGTGACGACCGCAGACGCGCACGCGCTTCCAGCGCGTACAGCGCTCAGGATGGCCACCCTCAACGGTGCGGTCGCGCTCGGCCTCGACATGGCGATCGGATCACTGGTACCCGGCAAGATTGCCGATCTCACGGCGGTGCGCCTGTCCGGAGTCGAGGCGATCCCGGTGTACGACCCGGTATCGCACCTCGTGCACACCGCGGGCCGGGAGCAGGTCACCGATGTCTGGGTCGCGGGCGAGCGCGTGGTCGAGGACGGGGCGCTCACCGGAATCGACGTCGCGTCGCTCACCGGGCGCGTGCAGGCGTGGCAGAGGCGACTGGCAGCGGCATGAACACCGCAATCTCCAACGCGGACCCCGCCGAGCTTGCGAAGTTCTCGGCACTCGCGCATCGCTGGTGGGATCCGCAAAGCGAGTTCAAGCCGCTGCACGATATCAATCCGCTGCGTCTCGCGTGGATCGGCGAACTCGTCGGCGGAGTCGCTGGCAAGCGCATCGTCGATGTTGGCTGCGGCGGCGGCATCCTCGCCGACGCCTTGGCCCACCAGGGTGCGGACGTCACTGGCGTCGACCTCTCCGACCGGGCGATCGGCGTTGCGCGTCTGCATCAGATCGAGTCGGGCGCGAGCGTTGACTACCGGCTCGTCGCAGCCGAAACGCTGGCCGCCGAATCCCCGGCGGCGTTCGATGTCGTGACCTGCCTCGAACTGCTCGAGCACGTCCCCGAACCCGGTTCGACGGTCGCGGCCTGCGCGGCGCTCGTGAAACCCGGGGGTTGGGTGATGTTCTCAACCCTCAACCGCAATCCCAAGTCCTGGGTCCATGCGATCGTCGGCGCAGAGTACGTGCTGAAGCTGTTGCCGCGAGGCACGCATGACTGGTCGCGGTTTATGCGCCCATCGGAACTGGCTGCGCTCGCGCGTCACGCGCAGCTCGAGCCGGCGGCGGTGACCGGGATGAGCTACAACCCGCTGACCCGACGCTATCGTCTTGGAAGCGACACGTCGGTCAACTACCTGGCCGCGTTCCGGCGAAGCGAAGCGCATGCCCGCTGAGCGCGCGCCGCGCGCGCTGCAGGTCTCCGCCGTACTGTTCGACCTGGACGGCACGCTCGCCGACACGGCGGGCGACCTTGCGCTGGCGGTCAATCGGATGCGGCGCGATCGCGGCCTGCCGCCGGTGACCGTCGACAGTCTGCGACCCCACGCGTCTTCCGGCGCACGCGGCCTGCTCGGCGCCGGGATGGGCGTTACGCCGGACGACGCGGGTTATCCGGTGCTGCGCGACGAATTCCTCGCCAACTACGCGGAAGATCTCGCAACGACTACGCGTCTGTTCGACGGCGTGCCAGCGCTGCTGCACGCCCTTGATACGCGAATGCTGCGCTGGGGCATCGTGACCAACAAGGCGCGGCGATTCACACTTCCGGTCGTCGATGCATTGGGGCTCCGGGCGCGCGCGAGCGCGATCGTGTCCGGCGATACGACGGCGTTTCCGAAACCGCACCCGGAGCCGCTGCTGCACGCCGCGCGACTGCTTGCCGTCGGCGCACGGCAGTGTGTGTATGTCGGCGACGATCTGCGCGACGTCGTCGCGGGCAACGCGGCCGGAATGGCGACGATCGTTGCCGAATACGGTTATCTGGGGAACTCGGGCGGCGCCGACGCGTGGCCCGCGACCGGATGGATACGCGAACCCCTCGCACTGCTCGATTGGCTGCCCGGCCGGGCGCCGGGCTGAGCTTCAATCGAGGCGCAGCCGCGTGCGCTTCAGCCCGAGCACGCCGCGTTGGCGAGCCACAGCTCCTGCGGCGCGCCCTGGCGTGTTCCCGAAACGCGGACACCCTGGTTCTCGGCGAGCGGTCGCAGCACCGCCACCGCGATGTCGTCGGGACTACGCAGCGCAATGCCGTTCGCCCGCGCGATGCGGTCACCCACCCTTAGGCCCAGCATCGCCGCATAGCCGCCGTTCTGCGTGACGACGAGTCCCTCGGGGGTCGCGGTGAGCAGCGCTCGCCACGATCCGGCGTTGGAGCGCAATCCCGAGAGCAACTCGGCGTTGAGCCGGATCACGGAACCGCCGAATCCGGCGGGTGCCGCACACGAGACATCCGCTGTCGCTGATGCAGTGCCGGCGCTGTTAGCCGCGGGGCCCGTGGCCTGCGACGCCGACGCTGCCGCCGTGTCGGCATTGGCATTCGGGCGCAACCAGATTTGCCGCTCGACCGCGCCCTCGCGCACCGTGATCGCATCGGGCGCAATCGCGCGCAGCGTCATGCCCGGCGTAATCTCCTGACCGACCGCGACGACCTTCGGCCCGGAAGCGAGGTGAAACACCGCGTAGCCCTGCCGCCGGGGTTCGGCGATGATCCCGAGGAGCCGCACATCACCCTCGGCAATCGCGGACTGCGGCGCGGTTGCAGGCTGGGCAGGTGTGCCCGCGCCGAACAGTCCCGATGCGACGAGCGTTGCCGCGGGATCTGTCGGCCCGGTCGGCGCAATCTGAACCGGGGCGGGCCCGAAAAGCTGCCACGCCCACCACGCCAGGACTGCCACGAGCGCGCAGAACGCAGCCCAGGTCGCGATCGCCGCAGCGAAGCGTGACATGCGGCCGCTATAATCGCGCGCTTCGCCCGTCACCTTTTCCATTGCCGGCGTGAATCCCCTTCTGCACCGCTTGCAACCCTATCCGTTCGAGCGCCTGCGCGCGCTCGTCGGGGGGATTTCGCCGGATCCCGCAAAATCACCGATCAACGTCTCGATCGGCGAGCCGAAGCATCCGACGCCACCACTCGTGATCGACGCGCTCGCTCGCGGCGCGACGACGGGGCTCAGTCATTATCCCACGACGCTAGGGACCTCAGCGCTGCGCGAGGCGATCGCTGCGTGGCTCTCGCGTCGACATGGTCTTGCTGCGCTCGATCCGGCGAGCGAAGTGCTGCCAGTGCTCGGCAGCCGCGAAGCGCTATTTGCGTTTGCCCAGACCGTCGTGGATGGCAGCCGGCCTGGAGCCACGGTCGTGGTGCCGAATCCCTTCTATCAGATCTACGAAGGCGCGGGGCTGCTCGCCGGCGCGCAGGTGCATTGCGTCAATGCCGTAGAGCACGCGGATTTCGCGCATGAATGGGCCGCGGTGCCCGACCGGATCTGGGCGCGCACGCAGCTCCTGTATGTCTGCTCGCCGGATAATCCCACCGGGCGGGTGCTGACGCTTGACGACTGGAAGCGCCTGTTCGATCTCGCCGACCGCCACGGCTTCGTCATCGCTTCCGACGAATGCTATTCGGAGATTCATTTCGACGAGGCGCATCCGCCGCTGGGCGCGCTCGCTGCCGCAGCGCAGCTCGGTCGCCGCGGCCATTCGCGCGTCGTCGCTTTCGGCAGCCTGTCGAAGCGCTCCAACACGCCGGGGCTGCGCTCGGGCTACGCCGCCGGCGATCGCGAGCTGCTCGAGGCGTTCCTGCGCTACCGCAGCTACCATGGCTCGGCGATGTCTCCCGCCGTCGCTGCGGCGAGCATTGCGGCCTGGAGCGACGAAGCGCACGTCCGGGCCAATCGCGTCGCGTACGCGAACAAATTCGCGCGCGTCACCGCGCGGCTTGCGACCGCGCTGCCCTGCCGGATCCCGGACGCTGGCTTCTACCTGTGGGCCAGGACCCCTTGCAGCGACGCCGCCTTCGTGCGGACGCTCTACGCCGAGGAGAACGTTCTCGCGCTGCCCGGAAGCTTCCTTGCGCGCGAAGCGAACGGCGTCAACCCGGGAGCGGGCCGAATCCGGATTGCGCTCGTCCCGCCGCTCGCTGACTGCGTCGAGGCGATCGAGCGCATGGTCGCCTGCGCGACGCGCAGCGGAGGGGGCAAGCGCGGCGAGCTCGCCGTGTAAAATGTTTTACTTTGCATGATTTGCATTGCGCGACTGCCCCGATGACCGACCTGCAGCAGACCATCGACGCCGCGTGGGAGACGCGCAGTGCGCTTTCCCCCACCGCTGCGCCGGCCACCGTGCGCGATGCCGTCGCCGAGGTGATCGCGGGCCTCGACACCGGGCGCCTGCGCGTTGCCGAGAAGATCGACGGCAACTGGACGACCCACCAGTGGATCAAGAAGGCAGTCTTGCTGTCGTTTCGCCTCGCGGACAGCGCCCCGATTGGACTCGCCGGCCCGCACGTGCCGTTCCGCTTCTACGACAAGGTGCCGACCAAGTTCGCACAGTTCGATGATGCGGCATTTTCGCAGGCGGGAATCCGCGTCGTGCCGCCCGCCGTCGCGCGTCGTGGCGCGTACATCGCCCGCGACGTGGTGCTGATGCCCTCCTACGTGAACATCGGTGCCTATATCGACACGGGAACGATGGTCGATACCTGGGCGACGGTCGGCTCCTGCGCGCAGATCGGGCGCCACGTCCACCTTTCCGGCGGAGCCGGGATCGGTGGGGTCCTCGAGCCGGTGCAAGCCAATCCCACGATCATCGAGGACAACTGCTTCATCGGCGCGCGCTCGGAAGTGGTGGAGGGCGTCATCGTCGAGGAAAATTCGGTGCTGGGGATGGGAGTCTTCCTCGGACAGAGCACGCGGATCTACGACCGCGCGACCTGCAGCGTCAGCTATGGCCGCGTGCCCGCGGGCTCGGTCGTCGTCGCGGGCAGCCTGCCCGCTGCGGACGGCAGCCACAGCCTCTATTGCGCAGTGATCGTCAAGCGCGTCGACGCGAAAACGCGGGCGAAGACAGGCGTCAACGAATTGCTGCGCATTTAGCGCCCGTTCACACCATGCCGGTCTCGCTTAAGAGCGCAACAGACATCGAAGGGATGCGGATCGCGGGCCGGCTCGCGTCCGAGCTCCTCGATTTCCTGACACCGCTGATCGGTCCCGGGGTTCCCACGCGGGAGATCGATCGCGCCGCGCACGAGTACATGGTCGACGTGCAGAAAACGATCCCGGCGACGCTCAACTACGCTCCGCCCGGCCATTCCCCTTATCCCGCGTCGCTGTGCACGTCGGTCAACCACGTCGTCTGCCACGGCATCCCCGGCGAAAAGAAGCTCAAGGACGGCGACGTCATCAACGTCGACGTGACGGTGATCAAGGACGGCTATCACGGCGATACCAGCCGGATGTTCATGATCGGCAAGCCGTCGATCCAGGCGCGGCGCCTGGTCGAAGTTACCTACGACGCGATGTGGCGGGCCATTCGCGTGGTGAAGGCGGGCGCGCACCTGGGTGACATCGGCGCAACCATCCAGCGCTTCGCCGAGGGGCAGGGATTCTCGGTCGTGCGCGAATTCTGCGGGCACGGCATCGGCACACGCTTTCACGAGGACCCGCAGGTATTGCATTACGGGCGCGCAGGAACGGGCCTCAAGCTGCAATCGGGGATGGTATTCACCATCGAACCCATGATCAATGCCGGACGGGCGGCGATCCGGTCGCTGGCCGACGGCTGGACGATCGTCACCGCCGACCATTCGCTGTCGGCGCAATGGGAACACACGGTGCTCGTCACCGATACCGGTTACGAGGTCCTGACCCGGTCGGCGGGCGCTCCTGCGCCGCCACCCATGTCCGTCTGAGCGGTAGCTATCGATGAGCGTCGCGCCAGCCGCGACGGCGGCAGCCCCCGATCCCGCGCACGCGCCGCGCGTCGACCACTGGCGCGAGCAGCTCGCGCGCGGTCGCGCAGGTTTGCGCGAGGCGTTCTTCGCGACCGGTGAAGTCCACCGCCTGCTGCGCGGACTTTCGCGGCTCACCGACGAGGTCATTGAGGGTGCGTGGAACGAGAGCGCCTGCCGCGGCGCCTGCGCGCTGGTCGCGGTCGGGGGCTATGGTCGCGGCGAGCTCTTCCCGCATTCAGACGTCGATGTCCTGATCCTGCTCCCGGCGCAAGCCGACGGCGCGGTGACCGTTGCGGTCGAGCAGATCCTCGCCTCGCTCTGGGACATCGGCATCGAGCTGGCGCACGCGGTGCGCAGCGTCGCCGAATGCATCGTCGAAATGGGCGCCGACGCGACCATTTGTACCAGTCTGCTCGAACACCGAAGGCTCGCGGGTGCGCGCCGTCTTTACGATGAGTTCCGGCACGAATTCACGGCCGCGCTCGACGTGCGCACGTTCTACGACGCCAAGCTGCTCGAGCAACAGCAGCGCCACCTCAAGTACCACGACGCAGCGTACAACCTCGAGCCCAACGTCAAGGAAAGCCCGGGCGGGCTGCGCGACCTGCAAACGGTGATCTGGGTCGCGCGCGCGTCGGGGCTCGGGCGCTCGTGGCGTGAGCTCGCCCAGAACGAGTTGATGACGCGAGCGGAAGCGCGAGCGGTGTCGCGGCAGGAGCGCACGATCGCTGCGCTGCGCACCCGCCTGCATTACCTTGCCGGCAGGCGCGAGGACCGGCTGGTGTTCGACCTGCAGGGCGCGCTGGCGCGCGAATACGCGCTCGCCGACACGCCGGCCCGGCGTGCGAGCGAGCAGTTGATGCAACGCTACTACCGAGCGGCCAAGGTCGTTCGCCAGGCGAATACATTGCTGCTGCAAAACCTGCATGCCCGCCTCTACCCGGCGGCAACCGCCCCGGTCGTGATCGACGCCGATTTCCAGCAGGTCGACGAGCTCCTCGACGTACGCGACGAGGCGCTGTTCGAGCGCCGCCCTGGTGCAATGCTTGACGCATCGCTCACGCTCGAACGTCATCCCGAACTTCGCGGCATGACTGCGCGCACGCTGCGCTCGCTATGGCGCAACCGGCACCGGGTCGACGCTGCGTTTCGCCGCAACCCTGCCAACCGCGCGAAATTCCTGCAGCTCTTCCGCGAGGCCCGTGGACTGACCCACGAGCTGCGGCGAATGAATCTGCACGGGATCCTCGGCCAGTACCTACCCTCGTTCGGCCGCATCGTCGGCCAGATGCAGCACGACCTGTTCCACGTCTACACGGTGGACGAGCACATCCTGATGGTGATCCGCAACCTGCGCCGCTTCACCGAGGCGCAGCACGCACACGAATATCCGCTGTGCTCGCGCCTCATCGCCGACTTCGAGCGCAAGGAAGTTCTCTACCTCGCGGGCCTGTTCCACGATATTGCCAAGGGACGTGGCGGCGACCATTCGGAACTGGGCGCGCGCGACGCACGCCGCTTCTGCAGGCAACACGCCATGCCGGACGACGACACCGCGCTGGTCGCATGGCTCGTCGCCAATCATCTGACGATGTCACAGACGGCGCAGAAGCAGGACATCACGAATCCCGAGGTCGTCGTGGCGTTCGCGGGTCGCGTCGGGTCGGAGCGCGCGTTATCCGCCCTCTACCTGCTGACCGTGGCCGACATCCGGGGGACGAGTCCCCGCGTCTGGAACGCGTGGAAGGCGAAGCTCCTCGAGGATCTGTTCGTCGCTGCGCGTGCGGTGCTGACCGGTGGCAACGCGAATCGCAGCCTGGCCGACAGCGTCGAGCTGCGCCAGCGCGAAGCACGCCGGCTGCTTCGCCTCTATGCGGTTCCGGACGGGGCCGAGGACCGGCTCTGGCGCGAGCTCGACATCACGTATTTCCAGCGCCACACCGCGGACGAGATCGCCTGGCATGCGCGTCACCTGCACTGGCGCATCGACAAGACCGCCCCGGTGGTCAAGGTACGGCTGGCGAAGGATGGTGCGGGACTTGAGGCGCTCATCTACCTCGTTGATCAGAAGGCGCTGTTCGCGCGCATCTGCGGCTATTTCGGGAACACCGGACTGTCGATCCTCGAAGCGCGGATCCATACGACGCGCCATGGCTACGCACTCGACACCTTCGCCGTGCACGACCCAGCCGATCCGAATGCGTCTTATCGCGAAACGATCCAGCGCATCGAGTACGAGCTCGCGCGAGCACTCGCCTCGCCGAGCCGCTTCAGCCACCCCAGGCGGGGCGCGTCTCGAGACAGCTCCGGCATTTCCCGCTGACGCCCGAGGTGCAGATCGCCCCCGACGACAAGGGAACGCATTTCATCCTCGAGATCGTGGCCGGCGACCGGCCTGGCCTCCTCGCGGGAATCGCTTATGCGCTGGCCGAGGCGAACATCGACGTTGTCAGTGCGCGGATCAACACGCTGGGCGGACGTGCCGAAGACGTGTTCCTGATCGGCGGTCCGAGACTCCACGACGAGCAGGCGCTCCTACGCCTCGAGACTGCGCTCTACGAGCAGCTCCGGGTCTGATGCCGCGCTCGCGGCCGCAGTTCAACTGGCCCTGGCTCACTCGTCGACGACGCCGCCGTCCGGGAACAGCACGTCGGTAAACCCGAAGCGCGAGAAATCGCTGATCCGCATCGGGTAGAGGATACCGTCGAGGTGATCGCACTCATGCTGGACCACGCGGGCATGGAAGCCCCGCGCCTCGCGCTCGATCGGCCCGCCCAGTGGGTCGAGGCCGCGATAGCGGATCAGCGCGTGCCGCGGAACGACGCCGCGCAGGCCAGGCACCGACAGGCAGCCTTCCCAGCCGTCTTCCATCGCATCGGTCAGCGGGATGATCACCGGATTAACGATCTCGGTGTAGGGAACCGGTTCCGCGTCGGGATAGCGCGCATTGCGCTCGACTCCGAAGATCACCACGCGCAAGCCCACGCCAATCTGCGGAGCCGCGAGTCCGGCTCCGTTTTATGCGCGCATCGTGTCGCGCATGTCGGTGAGGATGTCGAGCGAGCTCACGGCAGTTCGCGGGCCAGCACTTCGCGCGACCGCTCGAGCAGGCGCGGATCCCCCATGCGCAGGACGTCGCGGATCATCGCGCCCCGTCGCGGCCGGCGTTCGGATCGCCCACAGCATCGCGGCGCCCGGCTTCCTGCGGCTCGGGCAAGTCGCACGATGATGTGCTCGATCAGGTTGCGCACCTTGTCCATTGCCGTCTCGAGTACGCGCGCGATACCGTCCAGCGAGATCGCGGCCACGCTTTCGCCGCGGCCGGCGGCGTGATTGACGACCACGCACACCGCGGCATAGGCGAGACCGAGTTCGCGCGCGAGCCCGGCTTCGGGCATCCCGGTCATTCCTACCAGCGTAGCGCCGTCACGGTCCATCCGGTCGATTTCTGCTGCGGTCTCGAGGCGGGGTCCGGAGACTGCCCCGTAGACGCCGCCGTCAGCGAGCGCGATCTGCGCCGCGCGCGCGCCGCGCAAGGCAGGTTGCGCGCAGCGTGTCCGAGTATGGGTGGGTGAAATCGGCGTGCACGACCTGGGCGCCGTTACCGTCGAAGAATGTCTGCGTGCGACCCCAGGTGTAGTCGATCAGCTGATGCGGAAGCACGAGGTCGCCCGGGGACCGCACCTCGGATTGCGCCGACCGAGGCTACCGCGAGCACGGTCGCTCGCGCCCTGGGATTTCAGCGCCCACAGGTTCGCCCGGTAATTGACCCGGTGAGGCGGGATTGTGTGACCATGGCCGTGGCGGGCGAGGAAGATCGCGCGCCGGCCCGCCAGTTCCCCCAAGACCAGCGCGGCCGAAGGTTCACCATAGGGAGTGCGAATCACCTCCCGATGGGCAACCGCCAAGGTCGACAACCGCGTAAGGCCGGTACCGCCAATAATTGCGAGCATGGAACTTGCTTATATACTTGCTCGGGACGTTGGGAACCGAAGGGATTCGGCCGGTCGCGTTCCAGGATCCGATGACCGACCGGGGCGCAGGGCCGCACGGCGGCAGCTTGGCGCATCGGGGCTCTCTATGACATCATCATAGGCGCTGCGGCGGCGGCTGAGTGACGCCATTCTAGCCCGGAAAGGATGCGATGTATCTCGACCGACTGTTCAAGCTGATGGCCGACAAGCAGGCCTCAGACCTCTACATCTCCTGCGGTGCGCCGATCAACCTCAAGGTCAACGGCGTCGTAATGCCGGCCTCCACGCAGAAAATGGACGTCGAGACCGTGCGCAGGATTGCCTACGACCTGATGACCAAGGAACAGGCGCGCGAATTCGAGAACGAGCGCGAGATGAATCTCTCGCATCTCGACAAGGCCGTCGGCAATTTCCGGATCAACATCTTCCGCCAACGCGGATCCATCTCGATGGTGATCCGCTACATCCGCAGCCACGTCCCACCGTTCGAGGCGCTCAACCTGCCTCCGGTGCTCCTCGACCTCGTGATGGCGAAGCGCGGGCTGGTATTGATCGCCGGCGCCACGGGCTCGGGCAAGTCGACGACGCTCGCAGCGATGATCGATCACCGCAACAGCGGGCGCACCGGCCACATCCTCACGATCGAGGACCCGATCGAGTATCTGTTCGAGCATCGCCAGAGCCTCGTCAACCAGCGCGAAATCGGCATCGACACCCACAACTACCAGATGGCACTGCAGAATGCGCTGCGCGAGTCGCCGGACCTCATCATGATTGGCGAGATTCGCGACAAGGAGACGATGCAGTCGGCGCTGCTGCACACGCTGACCGGGCATCTGTGCCTGTCGACGATCCATGCCAACAACAGTTATCACGCGCTGTCGCGGATCATCAACATGTTTCCCTACGATGCGCGCACCGCAGTGCTGTCCGACCTGTCGATCGGGCTGCGCGCGATCGTGTCGCAGCGCCTGGTACGCAACGTCGACGGTGCGCAGCAGCCGGCGGTGGAGATTCTCCTCAATACGTCGTTGATCGCCGAGCTCATCAAGAACGGCGAGTTCACGCAGATCAAGGAAGCGATGGAGCAATCGCTCTATCCTGGCTCGCAGACTTTCGAGCAGGCGCTGTCGCGGCTGTATCATCAATGGGCGAATCAGCTACGACGAGGCCATGGTCGCCTCCGACTCGCCGACCAACCTCGCGTGGCTCATCAACCAGAACAGCCCCGAGACCCCTGGCGACACCGGCGGCGACAAATCGGCCGCGGGTGACGAGCGAGGGCGTTACGGCGCCGACTTCAGCGCAATGACGATCCAGCCTGAGCTGCTCGAGCGCTCGGGCTGAAGGCTCTCCGCGGCGCTCGTGGCCGCGTGTGGCGTGCGGGCCCCATAATCGGGCCCATGCCTGCCGGCCGCCACCGCGCCTTCATTGCGCTTGCGCTGCTCTCGATCATCTGGGGTTACAACTGGGTGATCATGAAGGAAGCTTCGCATTACGCGGGGCCGTTCACCTTCGCGGCGCTCAGGACGGTGTTCGGCACCCTGGCGCTTGTTCGCGGCGCTTGCCTGGCGCAGGCAATCGCTGCGCATGCCGGTACCCGGTGCAACGCTGCTGCTGGGCCTGCTCCAGACCGCAGGCTTCACCGGTTTCAGCCAGTGGGCGCTGGTCAGCGGCGGCGCCGGGAAGACGGCCGTGCTGTCCTATACGATGCCGTTCTGGCTGCTGTTGCTCGCGTGGCCACTACTGCACGAGCGCGTCCGCGGCTGGCAATGGGCGTCGATCGCCATTGCCGCGGTGGGCCTCGTGCTCATCCTCGAGCCATGGCAACAGCAGGGAAGCGTGGCGAGCGAAGCGCTCGCGATCATCGCCGGTCTCTCCTGGGCTGCAAGCGCGATCGTCGCCAAACGGATCCGCAGCCGCGTGCGCGTCGACCTGCTGGCGCTCACCGCGTGGCAGATGCTGTTCGGCTCGCTGATCCTGATCGTTGCGGCGTGGCTCGTACCCGCGGCGCCAATCATCGTGAACGGATCCCTGGTCTGGGCCGTCGCCTATACGGCGATCCTTGGGACCGGATTGGCGTGGCTGCTGTGGCTCTTTATCCTCGACCGGCTTCCCGCCGGTATTGCGGGCATGGGGTCGCTGGCGGTCCCGGCGATCGGCGTCCTTGCGGCCTGGCTCGAACTGGGCGAGCGTCCCGGCGAAGCCGAGGTACTGGGAATGCTGCTGATCGGCGTCGCACTCGCCCACCTCGCGCGGGTCGGCATGCATCAGCTCGGCGCGAATCGCGGGCAAGCTACGCGATGAACGCGCGGCGCGTCGCACGGATCCCGGGCGGCGTATGGGTGCTCGGCTTCGTCAGCCTGCTGATGGACGCATCGAGCGAGCTGATCCATGCGCTGCTGCCGCTGTACATGGTCGGGCCGCTGGGCGCGTCGGTGATGCTGGTCGGCATCATCGAAGGGATTGCCGAAGCGCTCTCGATGATCGTCAAAGTGTTCTCGGGCTACTGGTCCGACATCATGCGGCGCCGCAAGCCCCTGGTCCTGCTGGGTTATGGCCTGGCCGCGATCTCAAAGCTCGCGTTTCCGCTGTTCCCTTCGCTCGCCTGGGTGGTCGGGGCGCGATTCATCGACCGGGTGGGCAAGGGCATCCGCGGTGCGCCGCGCGATGCTCTGGTCGCGGACATGACCCCGGCGGCCGTGCGCGGTGCGGCCTTCGGCCTGCGCCAGGCGCTTGATGCCGTAGGCGCGGTCGCGGGCCCCGCGCTTGCCGTGGTGGCCATTGGCGCTTTCGCCGGCCACTTCCGTGCGGCATTCTGGGTGGCCGTGGTCCCGGCAGCGTTGTGCATCGCGCTGCTGCTGTTCGGCGTGCACGAGAAGGACGAGCCGCACCATGCGGGGGCCATGTCAAAGCGGCTCTCCTGGCGCGACGCGCGCCGGCTCAGTCCGCGGTTCTACACCGTCACCGCGATCGCGTCGGTCCTCACGCTCGCGCGCTTCTCCGAGGCCTTCCTGATCCTGCGGGCCCGGAGCGTCGGCATGAACGCGCTGCACGCGCCGTGGGTCATGGTGGTGATGTCGGTGGTCTATGCGGCAGTCGCCTTTCCCGCCGGGCGCGCAGCCGATCGCGGCCATTCGACGCGGCTGCTGTCCGCCGGTTTCTTCACCCTGATCGCAAGCGATGTCGTGCTCGCGCTGGCCAGTGGGGTCGGCGGCGTCCTCGCGGGCGCGGGCCTGTGGGGATTGCACATGGCACTGACCCAGGGCCTGCTCGCTGCGCTCGTCGCCGCCACCGCACCGGCAGATCTGCGCGGTACGGCGTTCGGGGTATTCAACCTCGCGAGCGGTGTTGCGTTGCTGGTGGCGAGCGCTCTGGCCGGCAGTCTATGGCAGGCCGTCGGACCCGCGGCGACCTTTCTGGCCGGCGCAGGGCTCACTCTCGTCGCCTGGATTGCGCTGCAATTGCACCGACGCGACGTACCACAGATCAACGGTCGCCGCTAGAATCACTGCATGGACATCGCCGCGATGCCGACGCTGGTCCTCGCCCGGGAGCTGATTGCCCGGCGCTCAACCACCCCCGATGACGCCGGCTGCCAGACGCTGCTGGTCGAGCGTCTCGCGCCGCTCGGATTTCGCTGCGAGACGTCGGTCGACAACCGCGTCACCAATCTGTGGGCGCGCCTCGGGCACACGCGGCCGCTGGTCTGCCTTGCCGGCCATACCGATGTCGTGCCGACGGGGCCGCTTGCCGGCTGGGCGAGCGACCCGTTCACGCCGGAGGTGCGCGACGGCTTCCTCTACGGGCGTGGAGCCGCCGACATGAAGAGCTCGATCGCGGCCTTCGTCGTCGCCGTCGAAAGTTTCCTCACCGAGTGTCCGCACCCGGCCGGCTCCATTGCCCTGCTCGTCACCTCCGACGAGGAAGGACCTTCGGTGGATGGCACGGCGCGCGTGATCGAGCGCCTCGCGGCCGCGGGCACCAGAATCGACCACTGCATCATCGGCGAGCCTTCGTCGGAGGTGCGGCTGGGCGATACGATCAAGTACGGACGGCGCGGGACGCTCTCGGGCGCACTGACGATCAAGGGCGTGCAGGGTCACGTTGCGTACCCGCAGCTCGCGCGCAATCCGATCCACCTCGCGTCCCCTGCGCTCGCGGAGCTCGCGGCAATGCACTGGGACGACGGCACCGAGGACTTCCCGCCGACGAGCTTTCAGATCTCGAATCTCCACGCCGGTACCGGCGCCGCAAACGTCATTCCGGGAACGCTCGAGCTGATGTTCAATTTCCGCTATTCGACCGCGAGCAGCCGCGACACGCTCGCGGCACGCTTCTGCGAAATCGTCGACCGCCACCATCTCGATTACGACCTGGCGTGGACCGCCCACGGCGCACCGTTTCTGACGCGGCGCGGAAGCCTGATCGCCGACGCGGCCGCGGCCATCCGCGAGGTCGCCGGAATCGAGCCTGTGCTCTCCTGCAGCGGGGGCACCTCTGACGGGCGCTACATCGCGCACATCTGTCCCGAGATCGTCGAGATCGGCCCGGTGAACGCGACGATCCACAAGTTGAACGAGCGCGTCGCGGTCGCCGATCTCGAACCGCTGGCCGCCATCTATCGCGCGCTGCTCCGGCGACTCCTTGCACCCCAGACATGACCGCGCCGCCCGAGCTCGAGACGCTGCGTGATTGGCTCCGCTATGCGGTATCGCGCTTCGGCCTCGCGAAGCTCGCCTTCGGCCATGGATTCGCCGCGGCTTCCGACGAAGCTGCCTATCTGCTCGCGCATGCGCTGCACCTGCCGCTTGGCGGGCTGGACCCGTTCCTCGACGCGCGGCTTACGGCCGCAGAGCGCGCGGAGCTGGCGGCGTTGATGGCCCGCCGCATCGACGATCGCGTTCCTGCCGCGTACCTGACGCACGAGTCCTGGCTCGGGGACTTTCGCTTCTACGTCGACGAGCGGGTGATCATCCCGCGCTCGTTCATTGCCGAGCTCCTGCCCGATGGACTGGCGGCCTACCTGCCCGATCCGGAACGGGTCAGCGCGGTGCTCGACCTCTGCACGGGGTCGGGCTGCCTCTCGGTGCTGCTTGCCCACGCTTTTCCCGCCGCCGACGTCGACGCTGCGGACATTTCCTCCGATGCGCTCGCCGTCGCGCTGCGCAATGTCAGCGAATACGGGCTCGCCGACCGGATCAACCTGGTCCGTTCGGACCTTTTCGACAACCTGCCGGCGAAATCCTATGACCTGATCGTCAGCAACCCGCCCTACGTCACCGCGACCGCGATGTCGGAGCTGCCGCGGGAGTATCGCCATGAGCCTGCGCTTGCCCTTGCCGGTGGCGACGACGGTCTCGATGCTGTGCGGACAATTCTCACCGACGCTGCGCGGTTCCTGCAGCCGCGCGGACTGCTGGTGGTCGAGATCGGACGCAACCGCGCCGGGGCCGAGGCGGCATTCCCGCGAATGCCCTTCGTGTGGCTCGATACAGCATCGTCGAGCGACGGTGTCTTTCTGCTGACGCGCGAGGACCTGATCCGCGGCCGCTGATCGCGTCGCGTTGTGCGGGGTTCGAGGGTCGCGGCTCAGCCCGCGAGGCCGAAGAACTGCTGGATCCGATGGACGAGATCCTTGGTGCTTCCGGCGCCGCGCCGTGCACGCACCTCGGCGTCGAGCGCCTGCAGCGTTGCGTCATTCGCGGCCTGGCGTTCGGCCAGAACGTTCGCGAGGATCTCGGCCAATTCCGGCCGCGCCCGGATGATCGCGTCGAAGCCACGCTTGTCGAGCCGGTAGCACAGCGCTTCGCCCGCGGCTGCGACGGTCGCGGTGCGCGGCTGCCCGAGCAGCAGCCCCATCTCGCCGAAGTATGCCGGCGCGTCGAGCGACGCGAGCCTGACCTGTGCCCCCGCCGCGCCGGTCCCGAGGATGTCGACCCGGCCACGCGCCAGCAGGTAGAGTGAGTCGGCAGGCTCACCCACGCGGCATACCAGATCACCGCCGGCATAGAGTGACGTCGTTAACTCCCGCGCAAGGGTCGTCCGCTCGCCGTCGGTGAGCGAAGCGAACAGGTCCATTGCGAGCAGCGCAGCCTCGCGGTGCTCGACCGCGAGCGCAGCGCTCTCGCTGCGCGCGTCGCCGCGCATCTCTACGACCCGATGCGGGAACGGCATCTCGAAGCTGCTGCGCATCAGCGCGGCGTAGACGTGAACCCGGATGTGCGAATCCGCCGTCCAGTACTGCGCAACGTCGGTCAGGTCGTAGACGACCGCATACTCGATGCCATTTTCGTTGAACGCCTGGCACACCACCCGCGGCAGAGGATCGCTGGCGACGTACGGAATTCGCGCCTGGGTGAGCGCGGCGCCGACGGCAGCGATCACGCTTGCGGGTGAGGCTGCGAACGCGACCTGGAAGGGCACGAAGCGAACCCAACCGGTATGGTCCTCGCCATGCCGGGCGACCACCGTCACGCGGTTGTTCATCAGCATCGCATTGGGGATGACGATCGTCTCGTGCTTGGGCGTCGCGATCGCCATGTAGCGCCAGCGAATGCTGACCACCTGTCCGGTAAGCTCGTCGACGCGCACCCAGTCGCCGATGCGGCAGGTCTTCTCGAGCTGCAGCGCAATGCCGCCCCACAGGTTCCCCAGGGTCGACTGCGCCGAAAAAGCCAGTGCGCCGGTCAGCACCGCGGAGGTGGTGATGAGACCGGCAAGGTTGACGCCGACGGCGTTCAGCCGGTAGATCACATATCCGATCAGCGACAGCGCGATGACGAATTCGTCGAGGATCCTGGGAAGGTTGCGCCGCACGAGCAGCGTGTGGAAGACAAAGCGAATGCCGATCTGGATCACGCCGATGGCGACGAGCGCGAGCGCAGCTTCGCGCAGGATCGTCGGCAGCAGCTCCGATCGGATGTAGCCCGCATAGCGCTCGAGCAGCCACAGCCCGCCAACGCCGACCGCGACGACGACAAGCATCGGCACCAGGCCGCGGCGCCGCGGCGTACCGAAGAACTGCGAGATCAGCACCAGCACGAGAGCGGCAGCCGCGAATATCAGCGCATCGTTGATCAGCCCGTCGAGCTGCATGGAGCGCACCCGCGCGAAACATGAAGCCGCGATTATAGGGCCATGACTCAGGGGAGCCTCGCGTAAAATCTGCGCTCCGCGTTCGGAAGGGTTGCGATGGCATCACGCAGCGGTGGCGAGATCCTGGTCGGAAGCCTGCTCGCGCAGGAGGCGACACACGCGTTCGGCGTTCCGGGCGAGAGCTACCTCGCGGTCCTCGACGCCTTCCACGACGTCGCCGATCGTCTGCGCTTCGTCGTCTGCCGCCACGAAGGTGGGGCGTCCTACATGGCCGAGGCCTTCGGCAAGCTCACCGGGAGGCCTGGAATCGCGTTCGCCACGCGCGGTCCGGGCGCATCGAATGCCGCGATCGGCATTCACACCTCGCACCAGGATTCGTCGCCGATGATCCTGTTTGTCGGCCAGGTCGGCAGCGACACGGCGGAACGCGATTCTTTCCAGGAGATCGACTACCGGCGAATGTACGGAGCCAGCGCCAATGGGCGGCGCAGATCGACCGTGTCGAGCGCATTCCGGAGTACGTCGCTCATGCGTATCGGGTGGCAATGTCGAGCCGCCCGGGCCCCGTCGTCCGCACATTGCCCGAAGATATGCTGATCGCGCACGCGGACGTCGCTGATCCGCCGCGAGTCGACGCGATCGGCGCATCGCCGTCGCCAGGTGATGTCATCCTGGCCGAAGCCCTGCTGCGCGCCGCGCAGCGGCCGCTGGTCCTGGTGGAAGGCAGCCGCTGGGACCGATCCGCGAGCGACGCCCTTGCCGCGTTCGCCGATGTGGCTGCACTGCCCGTCGCCTGCGCCTTTCGGCATCAGGATTGACCTCGATAACCGTCACCCGAACTACGCGGGCGACGTTGGCATCGGCATCAATCCGCGGCTCGCGGCGCGAGTGCGCGACGCCGACGTGCTGCTGGTGATCGGCGAGCGTCTGGGTGAAACAACGACGTCCGGCTACACGCTCCTCGCAGTTCCGTCGCCGCAGCAGGCACTGATCCACGTCCACCCGGGTCTCGGATGCTCTCGGTAGCGTCTATCAACCGCACCTCGCGATCGCGGCAACGCCCGGTGCATTCCTGGCCGCGATCGATCCGCGGGCGGCGCGACGCGAAACCATGCTCCCGGGCACGGCGCCCGCGGACGCGAATGCGGACTACGACGCCTGGCGCTTGCCGCGGCCCGTTCCCGGCGAGCTCGATCTCTGGCAGATCGTGCGCTGGCTCGACCAGCGCCTTCCCGATGATGCCATTGTCGCCAACGGCGCCGGCAACTACGCGACCTGGATGCATCGGCTCTATCGCTACCGCCAATTCCGCACCCAGCTCGCCCCTTATTCGGCTCGATGGGCTATGGCGTTCCCGCGGCGATCGCAGCGAAGCTCGTGCATCCGCAGCGAATCGTCGTTTCATGGAACGGCGACGGCTGCTTCCTGATGAACGGGCAGGAGCTCGCAACCGCGATCCAACACGGCCTCGCGATCGTCTTCGTCGTCGTCGACAACGGCATGTACGGGACGATCAGCATGCACCAGGAACGCACACTATCCATCGCGCATCAGCGGCACCACGCTGGGTCAATCCCGATTTTGCCGCGCTGGCCCGCGCCTACGGTGCGCACGGCGAAACCGTCCCGCCCGCACTGCGGATTTCGCTCCGGCGTTCGAGCGCGCGCTCCGCCGTGGGCCGGCCGGCGCTGCTGCACCTCAAGGTCGACCCGCAGGCGTTGACGATGAACGCAACGCTCGATGCGCTGCGCGAGCAAGGACTTGCGGCTGTTAAGCGTAGCGCGCGCTGAGCGC
>CAVPBR010000010.1:0-190472 GCA_963701885.1 uncultured beta proteobacterium | reverse complement strand
TTCGCGCCGGCGGCGGGTGCGGGCGCCTTGCCGCCCTTGCCCGCGACGGGCTGGGCGGGCGTCTTGCCGGGCTTGGCGGCAACGCTGATGGGCGCTTTGCCGGGCTTGGCGGCGACGGGTGCTGCAGGCGCCTTCCCGATGGGCCTGGGGGTACCGATCCCGGCGGCGGATTTCGCGGCCGGCCTGGCGGTCGGCTTCGCGGCCTTGGTGGACTTTGCGGCGGTGCGACCACGACCGGAAACGTGTCCCTTGGCGGCGGACCCGCCGTCCCTGGGTGAGCGCGTCGGTAGCTTGGCTTTGCCGGTCTTCGCCGCGCCCTTGCGGGCCAGCGGATTGGCGGCGGGCTTGACCGGCTTTCTCTTCGCGGGTGTCGCCGTCGTACGGCCGGACGCGGTCTTGCCGCCTGCGCCAGCAGTCTTGCGCGAGGACGCCTTGCGAAACGTGCCCTTGCGCGCTGCGAGCCTCGGTTTGGCCGCGGCGGATGATTTGCGGGCAGGCTTCGCGCGTTTCTTGACCATGATCGTCCTTGTCTCGACAGTGCCGCCCTCGGCGAAGGGCCGCAGGGTGACGCGGAGGCCCGCGCCGTCGTCAGTTCAACGTGGGGGCGCCGCGAAAAACCTCAAATTATAACTCCGGTCCCGCATTCGCCTTGAGCCCCTGGGTCAGGGCTTTCCGCTCTTCCTGGGTGAGCCGTTCGAGTGGTTGGGCGAGAAGAACGGCGAGCCCGCGTTGGTCTTCCTGGTGGCGCCAGCGCCCGGCGGCTGCAAGCACCTGGGTCTGGGCTTGCTCGGCCGACAGACCCTGATCGGCCGCGGAGGCGAGTGCTGCGGCGTAGACCTCGGCGTGGGTGCTTCCAGCGAAGTGCTGGATCACTGCCGCGGTGGTGAGTTCGCCCGCAGTGTCGCGGCAGTGGTCGAGCAGGGCGGTGAGCGCGTCGGTCTCCGGTCCCGGTGATTGCGGCCGCGGCAAGCTGTGCCGGCGTGCGAGCTCGGGTTCGAGCAGCACGCCCTGGATGAGCGCGCGGGTGAGCGACGGCGGCCGGCGCACCGGTCCGCGTGCCGGCACTCGGCGCGCCGGGCCAGCGCCGCCATGTGGCCCGAACTGCACTCCGGCTTCGGCTGACGGCGCATCGGAGAGCAGTGTTCTCAGTTGGTCCTCGGACAGACCTGCGAGTTCGGCGAGTCGCTTTCGCAGCAACGCGGCGAGGATCGGCGCCGCGACCCGGCCAACCAGTGGGCGCGCCGCGGCGAGCAGCGCCGCACGGCCCTCGGCCGTTGCTGGAGGGTGCCGCGCGGCCAATTCGGTGACCAGGTATTCGGACAGTGGCTGAGCGGCTTCGACCGCGCGCTCGAACTGCTCCTTGCCGTTGCGGCGGACGAAATCATCGGGGTCCTCGCCGTCGGGCAGGAACAGGAATCGTGCTTCCTTGCCGTCGGCGAGGACGGGTAGCGTGTTCTCGAGCGCGCGCCACGCCGCCTTGCGCCCGGCGGCGTCGCCGTCGAAGCAGAACACCACCGAATCGGCGAGGCGGAAGAGCTTCTGCGCGTGAATCGGTGTGGTCGAGGTCCCCAGTGTTGCCACCGTGTACTCGACCCCGTGCTGGGCCAGCGCAACGACGTCCATATAGCCCTCGACGACGATCACGCGACCCGCCGCGCGAATCGCGTCCCGGGCGAGGAATAGCCCGTAGAGCTCGCGACCCTTGGAAAACACCGGGGTCTCGGGCGAGTTCAGATACTTGGGCTCGGCGTCGTCGATCACCCGTCCGCCGAAACCGACGACGCGTCCGCGGGCGTCGTGGATCGGGAAAGTGATGCGCGCACGAAAGCGGTCATAGCGCTTGGTTCCATCGCCTTGGATGACCAGGCCCGCGGCTTCGAGCACCGGATCGTCGTAGCGCGGGAAGCACGCGGCGAGGCCCTGCCAGGCGTCGGTCGCATAGCCGATGCCGAAGCGCGCGGCGATCGCGCCAGTCAGCCCGCGCCGCTTCAGATAGTCGATCGCGAGCGGCGCATCCTTGAGCTGCGCGCGGTAGTGCCGGGCCGCAGCCAACAGGATCTCGCACAGGTCGGTCACCTCCTCGCGGTGCGCGTGTTCGCCGGATTCCCCGACTCGGGGGACCTCGAGGCCCGCATCGCGCGCGAGCGCTTCCACGGCTTCCGGGAACGACTTGCCGGCATACTCCATCAGGAAGCCGATCGCGGTACCGTGAGCACCGCAGCCGAAGCAATGGTAGAACTGCTTGGTCGGGCTGACCGTGAACGACGGCGTCTTCTCGCTGTGAAACGGGCAGCATGCCTGGTAATTGGCACCGGCCTTTTTCAGCGGAACCAGACGATCGACGACGTCGACGATATCGACGCGCGCGAGCAGCGTCTGTACGAAGTCGCCGGGGATCATGGCGTCGAGGCTGCTTGCAAGTGGGCACTGCCGGAAATCCGCGGAATCGAGGGCACCGCGCGGCCGGCCGGTGAGACCGGCCGCGGGCGCTCCCACACGGCAGGGCAACGCTCGATTATAGGCCCGACCTTGCGCGGCAGGGCGAGTGCGATGGGGGCAGCTCCCGGTCGAGCGCCGGCTACAAGCGCGCCTTCACCCGCGCCGAAACCGCTCCCATGTCGGCGCGCCCCGCAAGCGTCGACTTGAGGATGGCCATCACCTTGCCCATCAACGCGGGACCGGCGGCGCCGGTGCTCTTCGCCTGTACAAGCGCGGCTTCGATCGTCGCGTCGATGTCCGCATCGGACATGGGCTCCGGGCGGTAGCCGTCGAGGATCGAGATCTCGGCGCGCTCGGCGTTGGCGAGGTCGGGTCGGTGGCCCGCGTCGAACTGGGCGATCGATTCGCGGCGTTGCTTGACCATCCGCTCGATGACG
The DNA here is from genome assembly GCA_963701885.1 of uncultured beta proteobacterium. GTDB lineage: Bacteria > Pseudomonadota > Gammaproteobacteria > Burkholderiales > Casimicrobiaceae > VBCG01. Next base: position 187,596 of record CAVPBR010000010.1, on the reverse strand, counting down.
GCGACCACTTCCGCGTCGGACAGCGTTTTGCGTTCGTCAATTTCGCGTTGCTTTACCGCCGCGAGCAGCAGCCGCAGCGTTGAAAGCCGCGCCGCGGCTTTCGCGCGCATTGCGCTTTTCATGTCCTCGGTGATTCGGTCCTTGAGGGTCATTGCCTTCGTTCCCGGGATGCGGCGCGATTCGCGCCGGTGAATGATGAGTGCCGCCCGAATGCAAGAGGGGCGAATCGCTTCGCCCCTCTTGCCCGTTTCGCGGGTCCGCCGCGGCGATTCCTGCGACGGTAATGGTGTCGAACGGTGTCAGTACAACGCTGACGTCAGATGTGCTTCGGTATCAGTAGAGCTTTGGCGGCAGTTGCTGGCTGCGCAGGCGCTTGTAATGGCGCTTGACCGCAGCGGCTTTCTTGCGCTTGCGCTCGGACGTGGGCTTTTCGTAGAACTCACGTGCCCGAAGCTCGGTCAGCAAGCCGGTTTTTTCGATCGTGCGCTTGAAGCGGCGCAGGGCGGCTTCGAAGGGTTCGTTTTCGCGGACGCGAACGCTGGTCATGGGGCGGTCTTGCCTTTCCTTGCAAGCTGCGAATGTGGTAACCGATCAGTGTAACAGGCGCTGGTATCTCCAGCAACTCCCGGAGCAGCTTGCCGCGTGCCCGGCCCGCTATACTCTCCCCTGCCATGCGCGTGCTCGGCATCGAAACCTCCTGTGACGAAACAGGAGTGGCCCTCTACGATACCGGCCACGGGCTCGTCGCCGACGCATTGCATACCCAGGTCGTGATGCATGAGGCCTACGGCGGCGTCGTTCCGGAACTCGCGTCCCGGGACCACCTCCGCCGCATCGTGCCACTAATCGACGAGGTGCTGGGGCGCGCAGGCATCGGCATCGAAGCCATCGACGCCATCGCTTACACGCAAGGTCCGGGGCTTGCGGGAGCGCTGCTGGCCGGTGCGAGTGTTGCCAATGCGCTCGGATTCGCACTGGGGAAGCCGACGCTGGGCGTACACCATCTCGAAGGGCACCTGTTGTCGCCGTTGCTGAGCGATCCGGCGCCCAATTTTCCGTTCGTCGCGCTACTGGTCTCCGGAGGACACACGCAACTGGTCGACGTCGAGCGCGTCGGCAGCTACCGGCTGCTGGGCGACACGAAGGACGATGCCGCGGGAGAAGCTTTCGACAAGACTGCGAAGCTTCTCGGCCTTTCCTATCCTGGCGGGCCCGCGCTGTCGGCGTTGGCGGCCCGCGGGCGGCCCGGAGTCGTTGCGTTGCCACGCCCGATGCTCGCTTCGGGTGACCTTGACTTCAGCTTCTCCGGGCTCAAGACAGCCGTCGCGCTGCGGGTCCGTGCGGCGGCCGGCGACGCCGACTCCGCGGCGCTGCCGGAATCGGTGAAGGCCGACATCGCCTGCGCATTCGAGGACGCCGTTGTTGATGTGCTCGTGGCGAAGGCGCTTGCCGCGCTCGGCGCAGCGGGGCGCGCGACGCTGGTCGTGGCCGGAGGGGTCGGCGCCAATCGCAAGCTGCGTGAGCGGCTCGCTGCGGCCACCGCAGAGCGCGGGGCCAGCGTGCATTTTCCCGACCCGCAATACTGCACCGACAACGGCGCGATGATTGCGCTCGTGGGTGCGCTGCGCCTTGGCGAAGCAACCACGGGCTACGCGTTCTCGGTCAGGCCGCGCTGGGAACTCCAAACGCTGGCGCCGGCCGGCTGATCGCGCGCGTCGCTCAGCGTCCGATCGGACGCTCGTTACCGGCGAGCAGTTGGCGGATGTTTCCGCGGTGTCGCCAGAACAGCAGCAGCGCAATCACGACGCTCGCTGCGGCGAGGGAGCCGGGGCCCGTGAAAAAGAACATCCCCAGCGGCATCAGCACCGCTGTGGTCAGCGCCGCAAGCGAGCTCATCCGGAAGCCCAACGCCATCGTGAGCCAGACCACCGCAAGCGCAAGACCCAGCGGCCAGTGCCAGGCGAATACGATGCCGGCCGCGGTCGACACACCCTTGCCGCCCGCGAAATGATGGAACAGCGGATAGAGATGACCCACGAACACGGCGAGCGCGCTTCCAGCGACGGTCCACATGGGCACGCCGAACTGCGGGCCGAGGTGCTGCGCGAGGACGACCGCGACGAAGCCCTTCGCGCCGTCACCCGCGAGCGTCAACGCTGCCGCCAATTTGTTGCCCGTACGCAGAACGTTGGTAGCGCCGGGATTGCCCGAGCCATAGCCGTGCGGGTCGGGCAGGCCGAAAAGACGACTCACGACGACGGCGAACGAGATCGATCCGATCAGGTAGGCGCCGGCGATGATGACGATGGCAGCAAGCACGGTGCGGCGCAGCGTCCGGTAAGATTCGGGGCAATCTTAGCATCGGTCCCCACGATGAATTCGATCTTCATCCACGACATGCGCGTCAACACCCGGATCGGCGTGTATGCATGGGAGCGCGAGCTGGACCAGACGGTGCGGATCGACCTGGAGGTCGAAGTGCCGACGTCGCGGCCTTTCGAGACCGGCGAGCTGGAGGACGCCATCGACTACGCGGCCGTCGTCGGGCACATCCGCACGTTCGCGCGCGACCATCCCCACCGGCTGCTCGAGCGCTTCGCCGAGGCGCTCGCCGGCTCGGTGCTCGACAGCTTCGGCGCGCGCTCGATCAAGCTGCGCGTGGCGAAGCTCGGCGCGCTGCCTGGCGTGCGCGAGCTTGGCGTCGCGATCGAGCGCCACGCGGCCGGGAAAGTCGGGCACTGACCGGACGCCGGCAATGAAATACAAGGATTATTACGCGACGCTGGGCGTCGAGCGCACCGCAGATGCGGGCACGATCAAGACCGCTTATCGCAAGCTCGCCCGCAAATATCACCCGGACGTCTCGAAGGAGAAAGACGCCGAGGAGAAGTTCAAGCAAGTCGCCGAGGCCTACGAGACGCTGAAGGATCCCGAGAAGCGTACGGCGTACGACAATCTCGGCCGCCATGCGTCGGGCGAGGATTTCCGGCCGCCACCCGACTGGCAGCGATCGTATGGTGAGACGCAGTTCTCTTTCGACGATGCCGATCTCGCCGATCTGTTCGCCGGTCTCGCCGGTCGCGCACGCGGCGCGCGGCAGGCTCCGGACGCACCGCTCGCTGGTCAGGACTACGAGGCCGGCGTCAGGCTCGACTTCGACCAGGCCTACCAAGGTACGGAAATCGCGCTCGATCTCGCGGTCATCGAGCGCGACGCGCAGGGCGCGCTCACGCGGGCACAGCGCAACGTCAAGGTTCGCATTCCCAAGGGCGTCGTCGACGGCCAGAAGCTGCGCGTCCCGGGGAAGGGAGGCGCGGGATGGAACGGGGGCCCGCCCGGCGACCTCTACCTGGACATCGCAGTGCGGGCGCACCCGCTGTACCGGGTCGATGGTCTCGACCTCCACCTCGATCTGCCGCTTGCGCCGTGGGAAGCGGTGCTGGGGGCGAGCGTCGAATTGCCAACGCCTGCCGGGCGGGTCACGCTCACGGTTCCGCCGGGTACCCGCAACGGCCAGCAGCTCCGTCTCGCGGGACGCGGACTGGCGCGGCCCGATGGCAGCGCCGGACACCTGTACGCACACGCGCAAGTCGCGGTGCCGACGGTTGTCGACGATCGCCAGCGGGAGCTGTACCGGCAACTTGCCGCGGGATCGACATTCGATCCTCGCGCCAACCTGGAGGACATTGCCCGTGAACGCTGAAATGTCCGAAGCGCTCTTCCTCGACGAAGCGGGAGGGGTGACCATCACCCAGCTCGTCGAATGCTCGGGACTGTCCGAGGCCGAGCTGCGCGAGCTGGTCGAGTGCGGGGCGCTTGCCCCCGTCGATGTCGCGGCGATGTCGTGGACGTTCAGCCGGCGCTCGGTTGTCACAGTGCGCACTGCGCGGCGCCTGCGCCACGATTTCGCGCTCGACGACATCCACAGCCTGGCGATCGTGTTGCGGCTGTCGCAGCGGATCGAGGCGCTGGAGGCCAGCCTGCGGGCGCTGCACGCGCTCAGCGGGAGTGCACCCACCGCGCGAGGAAATGGGCCGCGAGCAATCCGGTCTCGATAACGAGCAGCAGCAGCACGACGTATTGCCCGTAACCGACGATCGCCTCGAGAACCGGCAGGAGGCCCGGCACGGCAGGTACGCTGCTCGCGACGCGGTCCCCGTGCACCGCGACCGAGAACGCGTAGAACATGCCCACGGTGAAATTGCGCGTCCACTGCGGTGCGTAGTAAGTCAGCACACCATAGCGCAGGCCGAAGTGCCGCAGGCGCTGCGCCATGCGTGCGAACTCCACGCCCTCGACGATGACGAACAATGCGGCGGCGCCCAGCCAGCTCACCCACAGTGCAGGCGGCGAAAGCGCGCCGGTGGCGACACCGGCGAGCCCGCTGATCGACAGGGCGCCGTGAAGGATGCAGTTCGCATCGTCCCAATCGCCGGCGAGATGCCAGCCGCGCTGCAGCGCGTAGCGCCGCACGACCAGCACCAGGCCGGCAGCGTAGTAGACGTATCCGGCGGCGATCAGCCCGACATCGAGCCACGCCGGTACACTCGCGCCGGCAATGGCCTGACCGAGCAGCACCAGCGACTGCATCGCCACTGTCGGAAGCAGCACGGTGCCGCTCGCGGACATGCACGCCGGACCGGCGATCGCGCGCAGGCCCGCGAACGAGAGGCGAAAGTGGACGATCCAGAGCAGGATCGCGACAACGCCAAGAGCGAGCGGCGCAGCGAGTTGCTGCGGAAACGTGCGCGCCAGCAACTCCCCGGTCACCGCGGTGGCCGCGACCCAGGTGCCGCTCACGAACGCGCGCCTGGGATCGTGGATCAGGCGGTGCAGGCCGCCGGCGAGCCAGGCCCACAAGTGCTCGAACGCGATGATCGCCCACAGGATCAGGAGCGCGATGGCGAGGCTCCTGGAGAGTGCCGCTCCCGAGAGGGGCAGGCGGCGGGCGGCGGCAAGAGCAAAGATGCCCAGCGCCATCACGATTGCGGCCGAGGCCGGCCGCAGGCGGCTCGGCCGCAACATGCAGAGGTCAGCCTTCGCCGGCGGCGAGCAGGCTCGCGTTACCGCCCGCCGCAGCGGTGTTGACCGAAAGCGTGCGCTCGACCGCGAAGCGCGGCAGGTAGTGCGGGCCGCCGGCCTTCGGCCCGGTGCCTGAACGGCCTTCGCCGCCAAAGGGCTGTACGCCGACGACCGCGCCGATCATATTGCGGTTGACGTAGATGTTGCCGACGCGTGCGCGTGCGACGATGCGGTCGATCATCGCGTCGACGCGGCTGTGGATGCCGAGCGTCAGGCCATAGCCCAGGCCGTTCACCGTGTCGACGAGCCTATCGAGCTCCCCGGCGCGCCAGGTGATGACGTGCAGGATGGGACCGAATACCTCGTGCGTCAGGCGATCGATCCGGTCGAGCACGATCAGTGCCGGTGCAACGAAGCTTCCGTGCCGGCAGGCCACGGGCAGCGCGCAGCGGTGGCGCACAAGCCCCGCGGCCGCCATCGCCGCGACATGGTCTTCGAGTGCGTCGCGGGCGGCGGCGTCGATCACCGGCCCGACGTCGGTAGCCTCGTTGGCCGGGTCGCCAATCGCCAACTCGTCCATCGCGCCCTGCAGCAGCGCGAGCACGCGCGGAGCAATGTCTTCCTGCAGACACAACAGGCGCAGCGCCGAACAGCGCTGTCCGGCGCTGTCGAAGGCGGATTGCACCGCGTCGACGACGACCTGCTCGGGAAGCGCAGAGCTGTCGACGATCATCGCATTCTGGCCGCCGGTCTCGGCAATCAGCGAGACGAGCGGGACGCGCGCGGCGAGCGTCTTCGCGATCGAGCTCGCCACCGCGGTCGATCCGGTAAAGGCGACACCGGCGATCCGCGGATCGGCGACGATGGACGCGCCGAGGCTCTCGCCCGGACCGGTCAGCAGCGCGAGCGCATCGGCGGGCACGCCCGCTGCGTAGAGGCAGCGCGCGACACGCGCGGCGACGATCGGCGTCTGCTCCGCAGGCTTGGCGGCAACGGCGTTGCCCGCAGCGAGCGCAGCGGCGATCTGGCCGGTGAAGATCGCGAGCGGAAAATTCCACGGCGAAATGCAGGCGAAGACTCCGCGTCCATGCAACGCCAGCGTGTTGGTCTCGCCGGTGGGCGAGGGCAGGGCGAGCGGCGGTCCGAATGGCACCCGTGCGCGTGCAGCGTAATAGCGGCAAAAATCGACGGCTTCGCGCACTTCGGCCAGCGCCGCGCTGCGGGTCTTGCCGGCCTCGCGTGCGAGGAGCGAGACGAATTGCGCGCATTCACCTTCGATTGTCGACGCGGCGCGCTCCAGGATCGCCGCGCGCGCGTCGGAGCCGCGCGCGTCCCAGGCACGCTGCCCGTCGACGAGGCGTGCGAGCGCGCGGTCGACGCTGGGCCAATCGGCATCCATCACGGTGCCGATTCTGCGGCGCAGGTCGGCAGGCTCGCGCGCCTCGCGCGCGGTCCCCGAGGCGGGCGCGTCCTGCGGCGCGGGCGCCGCGACGAGCGCGGTTGCGGGTTTCGCCGCGATTGCGGCATCGAGCTCGCGCATCGCGTCCTGATCGGCAAGCGACACGCCGCGGGAATTCTGCCGCTCGGGCGCATACATGTCGGCGGGCGCCGGCAGCCTTTCTGCCGGCGCGTAGTCCCAGGAACGGGCGCGGGCGAGCGGGTCGGCCACGACATCGTCGACCGCCACCCTAGGATCGCCGATGCGATTCACGAACGAGGTGTTGGCGCCGTTCTCGAGCAGCCGCCGTACGAGGTACGGCAGGAGATCCTCGTGGCTGCCTACGGGAGCGTAGACGCGGCACGCAACGCGTTGCTGCGGATCGTCGCCGAGCGCGCGCCGGTAGAGGGCTTCGCCCATGCCGTGCAGGCGCTGGAATTCGAGCGCCTGGGTGCCTTTCGCGCGTGCGCGCAACGTCACCCATGCGATCGTGTGCGCGTTGTGGGTCGCGAACATCGGGTAGACCGCGTCGTCAGCGTCGAGCAGCGCACGGGCGCAGGCGAGATACGAGATGTCGGTGTGCGCCTTGCGCGTGAACACCGGATAGCCGGCGAGGCCTTGCACCTGAGCGCGCTTGACCTCGCTATCCCAGTAGGCGCCTTTCACCAGGCGCACCGGAATGCGATGCCGCGTATGCCGCGCGAGCCCGATAGTCCACCCGGTGACCGCACGCGCGCGTTTCTGGTAGGCCTGGATCGCCAGTCCCAGGCCCTCCCAATCCGCGAGCGCCGGATCCGCGCGCAGCCGCGCGAAAATCTCGAGTGACAGCTCGAGGCGGTCGCTCTCCTCGGCGTCGATCGTCACGCCGATCCGGTGCATTCTCGCGCGCGCAGCGAGCGCGGTCAGCGCCGGGACCAGCTCGGCGAAGACACGTTCGCGCTGCGGGTATTCGTAGCGCGGATGCAACGCGGACAGCTTGATCGAGATCGACGGACGCGCAAATACCGAGCGCTCGGCAGGGCCGGCAGCGGCGCCGATCGCGTCGATCGCATCGCGATAGGCGTCGAAATAGCGCGCGGCGTCGTCCATGGTCAGCGCGGCCTCGCCGAGCATGTCGTAGGAATGGCGCCAGGCAATGCCGTCGGAGGGCCCGCTGCGCGCGAGCGCTTCGCCGATCGTGCGGCCAAGCACGAACTGCTCGGCTATCACTTTCATCGCCTGCCGCAGCGCAACCCGGACCACCGGCTCCCCCGCGCGTGCGGCAAAGCGGGCGTACCATCCGCGCGGATCGCCGGCGTCGCGCGGGTCGATTCGCGTCAGCTTCCCGGTCAGCATCAGCGCCCAGGTCGACGCGTTGACCAGCAGTGAATTGGATTCCCCGAGGTGGCGGTCCCAGTCGCCGCGCGCGAGCTTGTCGCGGATCAGCGCGTCGGTGGTCGCCGCATCCGGGATGCGCAGCAGCGCCTCCGCGACGCACATCAGCAGCACGCCTTCGGGCGTCGACAGATCATATTGTTGCAAGAACGATTCGATACCTCCTCCGGTGCGCGAATCGCTGCGCAGGGTCCCGACCCAGTGCCGCGCGAGATCGCAGATCGCGCGCGTCTCCCGGTCATCCTGCGCGAGCTGTGCCGCCAGCGCGACCAGTGTCGTGCGCTCGTCGGCGATGAATACGTCGCGGATCGCCGCCGCTTCGACGCCGGCGGGAATCAGCGTGCGTTGGGTGACCTGGGTATCCATCGCTCAGTGTCTGTTCACGCTTGTGGACATCGTGTGAACGCGCCCTAGCCGCGTGGATGATGCCGCGCGTGCAAAGCCTTCAGCCGTTCGCGCGCGACGTGGGTGTAGATCGTGGTCGTCGTGATGTCGGCGTGGCCGAGCAGGAGCTGGACCACGCGCAGATCGGCGCCGTGGTTCAGCAGGTGCGTCGCGAACGCATGGCGCAGCACGTGCGGCGAGAGCGCGGACGCGCTCATGCCGGCGCGTAGCGCATAGCGCTTGACCAGCAGCCAGAACGCCTGCCGCGAAAGCGGCCCATGGCGCCGGGTGAGGAAGATCTCGTCGCGGGTCGCGCCGGCGGCCAGCGCGGGACGGATCTCGCGCAGATAGCGCGCGATCCACACCAGGGCCTCGTCTCCGACGGGCACCAGCCGCTCCTTGCTTCCTTTGCCCAGGACCCGAACGACGCCCGCATCCTGCGCGAGCTGGGCGAGCCGCAGCCCCGTCAGTTCGGAGACGCGCATGCCCGTCGCATAGAGCGTCTCGAGCATCGCGCGATCGCGCAGGCCGAGTGTGGTCGATGTGTCGGGTGCCGCGAGGAGCGCCTCGACCTGCGCTTCGCTCAGGTTCTTCGGCAGGATGCGCCCCTTCCGCGGCAGCGCAACCCGCAGCGTGGGATCCCGCGCAATGGCGCCGCGCTCGAGCTGGAAGCGGTAGAAGCGGCGCAGCGAGGACACCCGACGCGCTGCGGAAGCAGCCTTCGCCCGGGCGCGGAACTGGTCGGCAAGCCATTGCTCGACGTGCAGCCTTTCGGCCCCGAGGAGCGCGGTGCCGTGCGCTTCGAGCCACGCGCTCCAGGCGCGGAGGTCGCGCCGGTAGCTCGCAAGCGACGCTTGCGCGAGTCCGTCCTGCAGCCAGACCTGGTCGCAGAAAGCGTCGATCATTGCATCGGTGTCGCGGCTCGCGTTCACAACTTCATGTGCTGCGGAAGCAGCGTCACCGGGCTGGGTGGACGGGTGGATGGTAGCAGGATCAGAAATCGGGAATTTGATCCGGCTGCGTTGCTCTCACCAAGAAACCCGCCGCTTGACGCGGGCCGCTTCACGATCTACGATTTCGGCGATCGTTATGGCGTTGCGCTCAGTGAAACAGACAACGGCGATCCCGACACTACACCGCCCGCTCTTTCTGACCCGTTTTTTCTCACACGAGCGGCCTGTGTGGACGCTGGCCGATCTGGCACGTGACTCGGGTTTGCCCAAAGCCAGTTGCCTGCGGTCGTTGCGGGCACTCGAGCAATTTGCGCTGGTGTCGCGTTTCGAGGGCGGTTACCGCCTTGGGACGCGGTTGCTCGAACTGGGCGGCATCGTCCAGGCGAGCTTCCCGGCGCGCCGCGTGGCGTTGCCATTTCTCGAGCGGCTGCGCGACCAAACGCTGCAATCGACGCAATGGGTGATCCGCGACGGGAGCGAAGGCGTCTATCTGGACGTGTTCGAATCCCGCGCGAGAGTACGCATGTACATCGCGCCCGGGAGACGCGCGCCGCTTTACGCTGGCGCGTCGACGCGGCTGATTCTGGCGTTCGCATCCGACGACCTGAGGGCCGAGATTTTCGGCCGGCCGATGCGCGCCTACACAAGGATTACGCCGCGATCCGAAACCGAGGTGCGCAAGCTGCTCCATCTGACCAAGCGAACCTGGCTTGCGGCGAGCTTCGGTGAGCTCGAGGCACACTCGGCGGAGGTGGCCGCGCCGGTATTCGGGCCGGAGGGAGAATTCGTCGCCGCGATCAGCCTGGCTGGAACCGCTGCGGTGTTCTCGGAACCGCGATCGCTGGTGGCTTACGTGGGAGCGGTCGCCGAGACTGCAGAAGGCATTTCACGCGCACTGGGTTACGCCGGGCCGTGGCCAGCGGACCGGCCGGGCTTCCTTCGCCAGGTGCGCGCGATGTCGCCAAACAGGTGATCCACATGGGCTGCCGCCGCGACGGATAATTCAAGTGCGACGCGCAGGCAATCGGAGAAGACGCAGTGCCGCATTTTTCATACGGAGAAGACCAGAATGAACAAGCTGATTGCACTATTGATCGCTTCTGTTGCAATGACGATGGCGCACCCCGCGCCGGCCCAGGAAAAGGTAATCAAGATCGGAGCAATCTACCCGTTGAGCGGCGCGCTTGCGTCCACCGGCAGCGAGCTCAAGCAGGCCGTTGAACTCGCTGTCGACGTCATCAACAAGGCCCATCCCGAGCTCAAGGGCATTCCGCTCGCGGCGGGCGCGGGTTTGCCGAGGCTCGGTGGCGCGAAGATCAAGGTTGTGTTCGCTGATTCGCAGGGCAAGCCCGAAGTAGGTCAGGCGGAAGCGCTGCGGCTGATCGACCAGGAGCACGTCGTCGCGCTGGTCGGCGCCTACCAATCGGCGGTCACCAAGACCACGAGCCGGATTGCCGAGCAGCGCGGAATTCCGTATCTGAACCCCGAATCGAGCAGTCCCGATCTGACCGAACGCGGCTACAAGTGGTTTTTTCGAACCACACCCAACGATGAAACGTTCATCGCCAACATGATGCAGTTTCTCGATGAGGTCAAATCCATTCCAACCAGGAAAATTGCCGTCGTCTACGAGAACACCGATTTTGGCGTCAACACCGCCAAGGCGGTGGAAAAGTTCGCCAAGCAGTCGGGGCGGGAGATCGTTGCCAACATCGCCTACGCTGCCGGCACGCCATCGGTGAATTCGGAGGCGCAGAAGCTCGCCGCCGCCAAACCGGACGTCGCGATTTTCGCCAGCTACACGTCGGACGCGATGCTTTTCGTGCGAACAATGCGCGAAATGAATTACGCGCCACCGGTCTTCCTGGCCAATGACGCCGGATTCATCGATTCGCGTTTCGTCTCCGAAGTCGGTCCGCAGGTGCAGGGGGTGCTCACCCGCGACGTCTGGGCGAACGATCTATACACGATCAAGCCGGTGATCAAGCAGATGAACGACATGTTCAAGGAGCGTTCCGGCGGCAAGGAACTGAACGGCAACAGCGCGCGTTCGCTGCAGGGAATGCTCGTGCTCGCGGACGCCATCGACCGTGCCGGATCGACGGAACCGGAAGCGATCCGTCGTGCGCTGGCCGCGACCGACCTTTCCGCGGATCAGATCGTGATGCCGTGGGCGGGTGTCAAGTTCGACGCCAAGGCGCAGAACGAAAGAGGGCAGGGCCTGATTCTGCAACTGGTGGGCAAGGAATATCACACCGTCTGGCCCGACCGCTACCGGCAGGAGAAGAGTTTGCCGACGCTTCCGTTCACCTGGAAGCACTGAGGCGTTTGCGCGGCCGGCTGGAAGGAAAGTAGAACGGGAAAGTAGAACGACATGCTCGAGGCGCTGCTCACAGGGCTGTCCAACGGGTTGATCTATGCCCTGGTTGCCGTCGGTCTGGCGCTGATATGGGGCATCACCGATGTCATCAACTTTGCACATGGTGATTTCCTGATGCTGGGCATGTATGCCGCCTACTGGATGTATACCCTCGGGCATGTCGATCCGACGCTGTCGGCCCCGATCGTCGCGGCAGCGGTCGGGTTCGTGGGCTTTCTCGCCTATGCGCTGGTCATCCGGCCGCTGCAGCGCGGACCCGCGATGATCGTCATTCTGGCGACATTCGGTCTCGGACTCGTCCTGCGGCAGCTTGCATTCATCTGCTTTTCGCCGGATTACCGTAACCTGCCTGACACCTGGCTGTCAGGCGGAATCAGCGTTGCCGGTGTCTCACTCGGGCGGCCACAGGTAGTTACCGGTCTGGTAGCGCTGGTGGTGATTGGGCTGCTGTTCGTTCTGGTGTATCGCACGCGCTGGGGACACGCTCTGCAGGCGGTTGCGGAGGACCGCCAGGCAGCTTCGCTGGTTGGCATCGGGTCGGACCGCGTCAACGCCCAGGTCTGGATTCTCGGCAGTGCCACGGTCGGTGTGGCAGGTGCGCTGCTCACCACGTTCTTCTATGTGTTCCCGTCGGTTGGCGCTGTCTTCGGCCTGCTGTCGTTCGTCGCGGTGGCAATGGGCGGGTTCGGATCGGTGCCGGGAACCTTCCTGGCCGGCATCGTGATCGGCGTCGTCGAAGCTCTGACCGGCTATTGGGTCGCCCCCGCGTTCAAGACGGCGAGCATATTCGTGATTTTTCTCCTGGTCCTCTGGTACCGGCCACGCGGGCTTTTCGGGCGGTGGTGACATGCGCGGCCACGCGCTCCGGACGGGCCCCACGATGGCGCTCGCGCTGATCGTGGCCGGGCTGGCAGCGTTTCCGTTCGTGGTGACGGACCCCTTCTATCAACAGATCGTGGTGATGGCGCTGATGTACGGTGCATTGGGAGCGGCGTGGAATCTCGTTGGCGGCTTTCTCGGGAGGGTTTCATTCGGACACGCGGTGTTCCTGGGACTCGGCGCCTACACACCGTTGCTTCTGCTGCATCACGTGAAGCTCAGTCCATGGTTCGGGATTCCGCTGGGCGGCGTCGTGGCAGCCACCGCGGCGTTCATCGTCGGCAAGCCGACACTACGATTGTCCGGGCATTATTTCGCGATGGCCACCATCGCATTGTTGTCGGTGGCCCATCTGCTGATGGTCAACTGGAGCTGGGCGGGCGGCGCAGTAGGCGTCGAAGCCCCGATCGCGAACAGCGCGTGGCTGCTGCTGTTTCGTTCCCGGGCGCCGTATTACTGGATCGCGTTTGTCCTTGCGCTGTGCACCCTGTGGGTAACGTTCGCCCTGGCTCGTTCGAAAACCGGCTATTACTGGCGCGCGATCAACGGCGATGAGGCGGCCGCCCGCAGCCTCGGCGTTCCAGCCGAGCGCTACAAGATGCTCGCGTTTGTGCTGTCGGCGGCGTTGACGGGGATATGGGGCGGATTCTATGGGATCTATGTCGGTTTCATCGATCCTGATTCGGCGTTCAGTCTGACGTTGTCGATACAGATCGTGCTGGTCGCCATTCTCGGTGGGGTCGCCACAATCGCGGGTCCGTGGCTGGGCGCTGCGTTGCTGATTCCCTTGGCCGAGGGGACCCGCATCGCGATGGGAGGATCCGGCACCGGCATCGACCTGCTGCTGTACGGGCTTGCGATCGTGCTGGTCAGCCTGTTTCTGCCGAACGGTTTGATGTCACTGAGGTTGCCGCGTGGCTCTGCTGGAAGTTAGGGAATTGACCAAGCGCTACGGCGGGCTGGTCGCCAATCGTGATGTCAGTTTCGGCGTTGATCCGGGCGAGATTGTCGCCATCATCGGCCCGAACGGCGCGGGCAAGAGCACGTTGTTCAACTGTCTGGCGGGGCATCATGCGCCGACCTCGGGCAGTGTGCGTTTCAATGGCGTGGAAATCGTCGGCCACACGCCGGAGAGGATCGCCGCGCTGGGACTGATGCGCACCTACCAGATTCCGCGCAGCTTTGTCGCGATGACGGTGGTCGAGAACGTCATGATCGGCGCGCTGCTGCGGCACTCCGATCTCGGCGTGGCGAAGGACGAGGCGCGGCGCGTGCTGGACGCGGTGGGACTGGGTGGGCGCGGCAGCGTGCGCGCCGGCGATCTCAATGTCGCCGGACAGAAGCGGGTCGAGCTCGCGCGCGCGCTGGCGGCGGGTCCCCAACTGCTGCTGCTCGACGAAGTGGCGGGGGGACTCAATGCGGTCGAGGTAGCCGAACTGGTGGCAATGCTGCGTGCGATCCACGCGCGCGGTGTAACGCTGGTGATCGTGGAACATGTGCTGGAAGTGGTAATGCGACTGGCGCAGCGGGTTCTGGTGCTGGACTTCGGACAACTGATCGCAACAGGGACGCCCGACGAGGTCGTGCGCAACCCCCAGGTCATCGAGGCCTATCTGGGGAGGAAGCACCGTGCCTGACCGCGCAATCCTGCAAGTCGACGACCTGAATGTCGCCTACGGCGGCGTGCAGGCAGTGCGCGGCATTTCACTGGAGGTCCGCATCGGCGAGGTCGCCGCGCTGCTGGGCGCAAATGGGGCTGGAAAATCGAGCACGCTGCTGTCGATTGTCGGTTCGGTACGGCCCAAATCCGGACGCGTGCGCTTCGACGGCAGCGATGTCACGGGGTTCCCGCCCGATCGGCTCGTTCGCGGCGGCATGGCCCTGATCCCCGAGGGCGGGCGGGTATTTGCGCGGCAGACGGTCGAGCAGAATCTGCGTCTCGGGGCGTACGTCGTTGCCGACGATGCCGTTTGCCGCGAGCGTGCGGACCGGGTCTACGCGCTGTTTCCCCGCCTCGCCGAACGGCGCGCGCAGATCGCCGGGACACTGTCCGGTGGTGAGCGGCAGATGCTTGCAATCGGACGCGCACTGATGAGCGGACCACGTCTGCTGCTGATCGATGAACCGAGTCTCGGATTGTCTCCGCTGCTGATTGAAACGGTATTCGACGCGCTGGCCAATCTGAATCGCAACGGTACTTCCATTCTGCTAGTCGAACAGAACGCGGTGCTGGCGCTGGAACTGGCGGCCACCGCCTACGTCATGCAAAGCGGCAGGATCGCTTTGCATGGTACGGCGGATGAAATCAGTGCATCGGACCAGGTGCGGCAAGCCTACCTCGGGCTATAAGTGGGACGCGCATTGTTACCGGACGACCCTCAGGCACTGCGCCGCATGATCCGCACCGGCCGGTATCGTGGACATACGAGCGGGCTGGCCAAGGGATACGCGCAAGCCAACATCGTCGTTCTGCCGCAAGATTGGGCCAGCGACTTCCTGCAGTTCTGCGCCTTGAACCAGAAGGCGTGTCCAATGCTGGACGTGACCGACCCCGGCGACCCCGCGTTCCGCAATCTCGGTGCCGCAATCGATGTTCGCTCCGATATACCGATGTACCGGGTCTACCGGCACGGCGAGCTTGCGGCCGAGATCGAAGACATCGCTACGCTGTGGCGCGGCGATTTCGTGGCGTTTGCACTTGGCTGCTCGTTTTCCTTCGAGCAAGCCCTGCTCGAGGCACAGATTCCGCTCAGGCACGTCGCGCTTGGCCGCAATGTCGCCATGTATCGCACGTCGATCGACAACAAGCCGGCCGGACGCCTGTCGGGCAAGCTGGTCGTGTCAATGCGTCCATTGACGCCGGCCGATACCATTCGCGCGGTGGAAATCACCGCTCGCTTTCCGGCGGCGCACGGCGCGCCGGTCCATTTCGGCGACCCGGCGCTGATCGGCATTCGCGCCATCGACGCGCCCGATTATGGCGAGGCGGTCCCCATTGACGCAGGCGAGGTCCCGGTGTTCTGGGCCTGTGGCGTGACATCGCAGGCGGTCATTGCCGAAGCGCGACCGGAGATCTGCATCACCCATGCGCCCGGTTGCATGCTGGTTACGGATGTCCGCCACGGCCGGGCTTGACGAGCAATGATTTCGGGATGACCACTGCACATTCGCGGGAGGGTGCGCCGCCTGGGTGGCAATTCTGGGTCGACCGTGGCGGCACCTTCACCGACATCGTCGCGCGCAAGCCCGACGGCGCGCTGGTGACGCACAAGCTGCTTTCGGAAAATCCGGAGCGCTATCGCGACGCCGCGGTGCAAGGCATTCGCGACCTCCTGGGCGTCGCCGCCGGAGCGCCGATTCCGGTCGAGCGCATCGACGCCGTCAAGATGGGCACTACCGTCGCCACCAATGCTCTGCTCGAGCGCCGCGGCGAACGCACACTGCTGCTGATCACACGCGGTTTTGGCGACGCGTTGCGCATCGGTTACCAGAATCGGCCGAAGCTCTTCGTGCGCAAGATCGAGCTGCCGTCGCAGGTCTACGAGCAGGTGGCCGAAGTGAACGAGCGTATCGGCGCACACGGCGACGTGGTCGAACCGCTCGATCTCGCGGACGCCGAAGCTACACTGCGCGCGGCGCGGGCCGGCGGAATTGCCTCGGTGGCGATCGTGCTGATGCATGGCTACCGGTTCCCGCAGCATGAAGCGGCACTCGCCGCCCTTGCGCGCAAGGTCGGCTTCCGTCAGGTGTCGGTGTCGCACGAGGTTTCGCCGCTTATGAAACTGGTATCGCGCGGCGACACCACGGTCGTCGACGCCTACCTGTCGCCGATCCTGCGCCGCTACGTCGGCCGGATCGAGCGCGACCTCGGTGGCGGCGCCGGATTGCGCCTGCAGTTCATGCAAAGCTCGGGCGGTCTGACGGACGCGCATCGCTTCCAGGGCAAGGATGCGATCCTCTCGGGGCCGGCCGGCGGCATCGTCGGCGCGGTCGAGGTCTCGCGCCTCGCGGGGTTCGACAAGATCATCGGCTTCGACATGGGCGGCACGTCGACCGATGTCACGCACTGGGCGGGCGAGTACGAACGCGCCTACGACACCGAAGTGGCTGGCGTGCGCCTGCGCGCGCCGATGATGAAGATCCACACCGTTGCCGCGGGCGGCGGATCGATCTGCACGTTCGACGGCGCGCGGCTTCGTGTCGGACCGCAGTCGGCAGGGGCCAATCCCGGGCCCGCGTGCTACCGGCGCGACGGGCCGTTGACGGTGACCGACTGCAACGTCATGGTCGGCAAGCTCGATCCCGCGCTGTTTCCCCGGGTGTTCGGTATCCGCGGGGACGAGCCGCTCGACGCCGAGATCGTGCGCCGCCGATTCGCAACGCTCGCAGCTGAGCTCGCCGCGGCCGGTCACCCGGCAGCATCGCCGGAGGCGATCGCCGATGGCTTTCTGCGCATCGCCGTGGAAAACATGGCGAATGCGATCAAGCATATCTCGGTGCAGCGCGGCTACGACGTTACCGGATACACGCTTTGCTGCTTCGGCGGCGCCGGCGGCCAGCACGCCTGCGCAGTGGCCGACGCGCTCGGCATGACTCGCGTGTTCATCCACCCGCTCGCCGGCGTCCTGTCGGCCTACGGTATGGGGCTCGCAGACGTGCGTTCGCTGCGCCAGCGGGCGTTGGAAGCGCCGCTTTCGGCGGCAACCCTCGCCGACGCTGCGCCCGCCTTCGATGCACTGGAAACCGCCGCGCGCGCTGAAATCGCCGCGCAGGGAATGCAACCATCACAAATCCGGTGCCGGCGGACATTACATCTCAAATACGAGGGAACGGACACGTCGCTCGACGTCGAGCAACACACAGATCCTGCGGCCGCTGTCGCCGAATTCGAGCGGCGGTATCTGCAGCAGTACGGTTTTCTGATGCCGGGTCGCGCGCACATCGTCGAGACACTCGTGGTCGAGGCAATTGGGAAGGGCGACGCGGTCGACGACTCGCCGCGGGTCTTCGCGGCGCGCGAGGGCTCGCTTGTGCCGCTCAGGCGCAACCGTGTCTTTACGGAGGGACGGTTTCACGACGCCGCCGTATACGCTCGCGAAGATCTGCGCCCCGGCGATGCGATCGACGGGCCGGCGGTGATCCGCGAACCGAACGCGACCACGGTGATCGAGCCTGGATGGCGCGCGGAGCTGACGGCACGCGACGACCTCGTGCTGACGCGCGCGGAGAAAATCGTGCGCGCGCATGCGATCGGCACGCACGCCGATCCGGTATTGCTGGAAGTGTTCAACAACCTGTTCATGGCAATCGCCGAACAGATGGGCGTGACGCTGGCCAACACATCGTATTCAGTCAACATCAAGGAGCGCCTCGACTTTTCCTGCGCGCTGTTCGACGGCTCGGGCAACCTGATTGCCAACGCACCCCATATGCCGGTGCATCTGGGATCGATGGGTGAGAGCGTAAAGACGATCATCGAGCGCCGGGCAGCGACGATACAGCGAGGCGACGTGTTCGTTCTGAACGCCCCGTATAACGGCGGAACGCATCTGCCGGACGTAACCGTCATCGCACCGGTGTTCCTGGCCCCGTTTTTGACCCCACCTCCGCAGTCCTTGCCCGAGTTCTACGTGGCTTCGCGCGGTCACCATGCCGACATCGGCGGCACGACGCCCGGGTCGATGCCGCCGGCGTCGACCCACGTCGACGAAGAGGGTGTGCTGCTCGACAATGTGCAATTGGTCGCCCACGGGCGCTTCCTCGAGAGCGAGATGCGGGCGATTCTGACCGGGGGCCGCTACCCGACGCGAAATGTCGAGCAGAATCTTGCCGACCTGCGGGCGCAGGTTGCAGCCTGCACCAAGGGTGCCGAGGAGCTCACGAAGATGGTCGACCACTTCGGTCTGCCCGTGGTCCGCGCCTACATGCAGCACGTGCAGGATAACGCCGAGGAGGCGGTACGCCGCGTGATCGGTGCGCTGCACGATGGCGAATTCGCCTATTCGATGGACAGCGGTGCGGTGGTCCGAGTTGCGATCCGGGTCGATCGCGCGGCCCGCGCGGCGACCGTCGATTTCACCGGCACCAGTGCGCAGCAGGCGACCAACTTCAACGCACCGTCGGCGGTGTGCAGGGCTGCGGTGCTCTATGTGTTCCGCACGCTGGTCGATGACGACATTCCGATGAACGCCGGGTGCCTCAAGCCGATTTCGATCGTGATTCCTGACCAGTCGATGCTCAGTCCGCACTACCCGGCGGCAGTCGTCGCGGGCAATGTCGAGACATCGCAAACAGTGACCGACGCCCTGTACGGTGCGCTCGGCGTACTTGCTGCATCGCAGGGGACAATGAACAATTTCACGTTCGGCAATGCGCGCTATCAATACTACGAGACGATCGCCGGCGGCGCCGGCGCCGGTCCCGGTTTCGATGGTGCGAGCGCCGTGCAAACCCACATGACGAATTCGCGACTCACCGATCCCGAGGTTCTCGAGTGGCGCTTTCCCGTGCGGCTCGAGGCGTTCTCGATCCGGCGCGCCAGCGGCGGTGCGGGCCGCTGGCGCGGCGGTGACGGCACGATCCGGCGGCTGCGCTTTCTCGAGCCGATGACGGCGGTGATGCTTGCCAATCACCGGCAGATCGCGCCCTTCGGCGCGGAAGGCGGGGCCAGCGGGGCGCGCGGCGCGAACTGGGTCGAGCGCGCCGACGGGACGCGTGAAGATTACGCTGCGACCTGCCAGGTCGCGATGAACGAGGGCGACGTGTTCGTCGTCGAGACGCCGGGAGGTGGGGGTTACGGAGCGTCATGATGACCAAGCTCCTGTTTCGCGATGACGCCTACTTAGCGCACTCCACCGCCCGCGTCGTTGCTGCCAACGCGCGCGGCATTGAGCTCGACCAGACTGTGTTCTATCCGCAGGGCGGCGGCCAAACGGGTGACTCGGGTAGCATGCTTCGCGCCAATGGCGAGCGGATCGCGATCGTCGACACTCGCAAGGGCGATGCACCGGGGAGCGTGCTGCACCTGCCTGCGGCCGGCGCGCCGCTTCCCGAGCCGGGCGAGACCCTCACCCTCGAGATCGACTGGGTGCGGCGCTATGCGCTGATGCGCCTGCACACGGCCCTGCACGTGCTGTCCTGCGTCGTCGTGGCGCCGGTGACCGGCGGCAACATTGCGCCTGCCAAGGCCCGGCTCGACTTCGACATCGACATGAGCCTGCTCGATGCCGGTCAAATCGAGCGCGAGTCCAACGCACTGATCGCGCGCGGCATCGAGACCGAGACGGTCTGGATCACCGACGATGAGCTCGACGCACGCCCCGAGCTGGTCAAGACGATGAGCGTGCAGCCTCCGCGCGGCGCCGGGCGCGTGCGCCTGCTGCGAATTCGCGGCATCGACCTGCAACCCTGCGGCGGGACGCATGTGAAGAACATCGGCGAGATCGGTGGAATTCGCGTCGTGAGGATCAAGAACGAGGGCCGGCGCAACCGGCGCGTGGAGATCGTGCTCGCCGGGTGAGCTGGCGTCGGCGAATGCAGTCGCGGGCGCCACGCGTACTGCGCTTGGCGTCGGGGGATGCGCCCACGGCGCTCAGCGCTCGGGCAGCGGGATGAATTCGGTCTCGCCGGGTATCGGCGGATGGCGCTGCTCGCGCCAGTCGTTCTTGGCCTGCTCGATCGCTTCGCGGGTGCTCGCGACGAAATTCCACCAGATGAATCGGTCTCCGTCGAGCTTTGCGCCGCCAACCAGCATCACTCGAGCCGGCCCGCGAGCCTGGACGAGCGCTTCGTCGCCTTCGGGCAGAACAGCCATGTGCGCCACAGGCACCTCGATGCCGTCGACCGTGACGTTGCCGGAAACGACATAGACCGCACGCTCTTCGTGCTCGGTGGCAACGATGAAGGTTGCGCCGTCCGCGAGCTCGGCGGCGACGTAGAGTGTGTCGGAGAGCGTCGGCGTCGGGGCACTCAGTCCGAACGCATGTCCGGCGACAATCGACAGCAGGACACCATCCTGTGCGTACGAGGGGAGCCGCTCGCGCGCGACGTGGCTGAACGACGGCTCGGTGAATTCCTGTGCGCGCGGCAGAGCGACCCAGGTCTGCAGGCCATGCATGCGCAGGCCCAGTACGCGGTCGTCGGGCGCGGTGCGCTCCGAATGCACGATGCCGCGTCCGGCAGTCATCCAGTTGACGTCTCCTGCGACGATCCGCTGCACGTTGCCGAGGTTGTCGCGGTGCAGGATAGCGCCCTCGAACAGGTAGGTGACCGTCGCGAGGCCGATGTGGGGGTGAGGCCGCACGTCCATCCCTTCGCCGCGAGCGAAGCTTTGCGGGCCCATATGGTCGAAGAAGACGAACGGTCCGACCGATTTGCGCAGGAATGCCGGCAGGACGCGCCGAACCTCGAAGCCGCCGAGGTCGCGGACGTGAGGCGCAAGCATCTGCAGCGGCATAGCCATGGTATCGGGGAGGGCGCGTCCCGGAGGCGCCGACGTTCCCGGGCGACGGCGTTGGCGGGGATCAGAGGATACGCCTGCGCCCTTCCCGACCGTGGCAGTCGCGCACTCCTGCCCCTTCGGTGGGCGGACCCGCGGACGGCCGCCCACGCCAGCCCGCTGGCCCCTGCCGCAATGCGAGGGGATAATCGTCCGTCCCCGGCTGTCCAAGGAGGCATTGTGAGCAGCGTCTACGATTTCACCGTCGATGACATCGCGGGCCATCCGGTCGCGCTCGACCGCTACAAGGGCAAGGTCCTGCTGGTCGTCAACACTGCGAGCAAGTGCGGATTCACGCCGCAATACAAGGGCCTCGAGGCACTCTATCGCAAGTACAGCGGGCAGGGACTCGAAGTCCTCGGCTTTCCCTGCAACCAGTTCGGCGCGCAGGAGCCGGGAAGCGAGCAGGAAATCGCGACGTTCTGCGAGACCAATTACTCCGTCACCTTCCCGTTGTTCTCGAAGGTTGACGTCAATGGCGAACACGCCGCGCCTCTGTACCGATTCCTCAAGAGCGAGAAGCCGGGGCTGCTAGGAACCGAGGCGATCAAATGGAATTTCACCAAGTTCCTGGTTGACCGCCTCGGAAGCGTGGTCGCGCGCTACGCGCCGAATGACACGCCCGAGTCGCTCGAGGCCGACGTCGTCAAGGCACTCTGATGCGGCATCGCGCCACCGCGATGGCCCAGGCACTCTGATGCTGCGCGGCGTTGCCGCAGTTGCTTGCGGGATGCTGCTGGCGCTCTCCGCGACGTCGTCGCCGGGGCAACCCGATCCGGCGTCCTCGGGGCAATCGGCGCCACCCGCGCACCGGTCGCAGTTGCACGTCGCCTTCGCGATCGCCGAGACCGGGTTCGACCCGCAGGCAGCCGGGGACATCTATTCGAACTACGTGAACCGGGCAATCTTCGATTCGCTCTACCGTTACGACTATCTCGCGCGCCCGTATCGGATCGTGCCGAACACGGCCGCGGCGCTGCCCGAGATCTCTGCCGACGGCAAAACGTGGACGATCCGCATCCGCCCCGGCATCTATTTCGCCGACGATCCGGTGTTCAAGGGCAAGCGGCGTGAGCTGACTGCCGCCGACTACGTCTATTCGCTCGAACGCATCCTCGATCCGCAGATGCGTTCGAATTCGCTGCAAATCGTCGACGGACGCTTCGTCGGAGCCGATGCCGTGGTCGCACGCGCCAAAGCGACGGGGCACTTCGACTACGATGCTCCACTCGAGGGGCTGCGCGCGGTCGATCGCTACACGTTGCACTTCGAGCTTGTGTTCCCCGACTACGAGCTGCTGTCGAACCTGACAACGACGGCGACAGCAGCGGTTGCTCGGGAAGTCGTCGACGCCTGGCACGACCCGAGCGGCTGGGTGATGGGCCACCCCGTCGGAACGGGACCGTATCGCCTTGCCGAATGGCGCCGCGGACAGCGCATCGTGCTCGAGGCCAATCCCGGCTTTCGCGAAGAGCGTTTTCCTCAGGCGACGGATGCCTCCGACCGGGCGCTGGTCCGGGGTCTCGCCGGGCGCCGGCTGCCGCTCACGCGGCGCGTTGTAATCAGCGTGATCGAGGAAGCGCAGCCGCGGCTCCTCGCGTTCCGGCAGGGCGATCTCGATTTCGTCGCCGTGCCCAATGAGTTGATCAGCAAGGTGATCGGCGCCCGACGGCACACTTCCTCCTGATCTCGCCCGGGCCGGCGTCACGCTTTCGCGCGGCGTCCAGCCCGCGGTGTCCTACGCGTACTTCAACATGGACGATCCGGTCGTCGGTGGCTACCAGCCGGCGCAGATCGCATTGCGCCGCGCAGTCGCGATGGGCTACAACGTCAACGAGGAAATCCGCGTGCTGCGCCAGGGGCAGGGGACGCCGGCGACCCAGGTCGTGCCGCCGAACATGCGAGGGCACGACCCGTCCTATGATGGCCAGATCGCTTTCGATCCCGCCGCAGCAAAGGCGCTCCTCGACCGCTTCGGTTATGTCGACAGGAATGGCGATGGCTTCAGAGACCTTCCCGACGGCAAGCCGCTCACCCTGAAATTGGGGTCAGACACCGCTTCCGACAGTCGCCAATACGACGAGCTGTGGAAGCGCAGCATGAATGCGCTCGGCCTGCGGATCGAATTCGTCAAGCAGAAATGGCCCGATCTCCTCAAAGCCGCACGTCTTGGCCAACTCCAGATGTGGTATCTGGGGAATATCAACACCACACCCGACGGCTTCGGCTTCTTCGGGCTGCTCTACGGCAGGAATGCGGGCTTTTCCAATCTCGCGCGCTTCAGGCTGCCCGAATTCGATCATCTCTACGAGCAGGCGCGGGCGATGCCCGACGGCCCCGATCGCCTCGCCGTCGAGCGCAAGATGTCGGAGCTCGTGCGCGCGTATGCGCCGTGGGTGCTGACCGCATACCGGTATGAGAGCGTGCTGATCCAGCCGTGGCTGCACGGCTACAAATACAACCCGACGTTCCAGTATCCGTTCGCCTACCTCGAGGTCGGCCCTGCGGGCAATGCCGCGGAAGCCGCGTCGAAGGGTCAGCCGGATTCGCGCCTTGCCGCGCGCGATCCGGCCGGCGCAGTGCGCTGACATGAATGCCGCGGGCCTCACCGCGCGACTGCTGCGGGTGGCCGTCGCGGTGGTTCTTGTCGCGTCGGTGTGCGCACCGTCGCTTGCGCAGACTGCGGCGACTGCGGCAATGCAGAAGACGTTGCGCGTCGCCTTCCCCGTGGCTGAAACCGGCTTCGACCCGCAGGCGACCAGCGATCTCTATTCCGACAACGTCCAGCGCGCGATCTTCGACACGCTCTATGGCTTCGACTATCTCGCGCGGCCGTACCGGCGCGTCCCGAAGATCGCGACTGCATTGCCGGTCGTCACGGATGGCGGGCGCGTCTGGACAATGCAGGTTCGTCCGGGCATTTATTTTGCCGCCGACCCGGCGTTCGGAGGCAGGCGGCGCGAGCTGACTGCGGCCGACTACGTGTACTCATGGAAGCGTCTCCTGGATCCGCGGGTGCGCTCGCCATTCGCATGGTACCTGCAGGGCAAGGTCGTCGGCGCCGACGCCGTTGTCGACGCGGCGAAGCGCAGCGGAAAATTCGACTATGACGCGCCGATTGAGGGGCTGCGGGCGCTCGACCGCTACACGATCCGCATCGAGCTGAAGACGCCCGATTACATCCTGTTCGGCTACCTGTGCTCGAGTCCGATGGCGGCGGTCGCGCGCGAGGTGATCGAGCGCTACGGCGACGACAATGGCTGGGCGATGGATCACCCGGTCGGGACCGGTCCGTTCATGCTCGAATCGTGGCGCCGCGGCCAGCGCATCGTGCTCACCGCGAATCCGAACTATCGCGACGAGCGCTTTCCGGAGGCGACCGATCCCACGGACAGTGCGCGCTTCGGCAAGCTCGCCGGACGCCGGCTGCCGATGCTCGACCGCATCGAGATCACGATCATGGAGGAGGCGAATCCGCGCATGCTTGCCTTCGACAGCGGCACGCTGGACTACGTCGACCTGCCCTCGGAGCTGACCGACCATGCGCTCGATGCGTCGAACCACCTGAAACCCGCTTACGTTGCGCGTGGCGTGACGCTGTCGCGCCTCACCCAGCCGGCGCTGCAGTACGCCTACTTCAACATGCAGGATCCGGTGGTGGGCGGCTACACGCGTGAGCGCGTCGCGCTGCGGCGCGCGCTGGCGATGGCGTTCGACACGCCGGCGCTGATCAAGGTCGTCTACCAGGGCCAGGCGCTGCCGGCGACGCAGCCGATCCCGCCGAATGTCAGCGGGCACGACGAGAGCCTGAACATCGCCGCACCGTACGACCCGGCAGCAGCGCGCGCATTGCTCGATCGCTTCGGCTATGTCGATCGGGACGGCGACGGATGGCGCGATCTCCCGGACGGGAAGCCGCTGACGCTGGTCATGGCGTCGACGCCGACTACCCGTGATCGCGAGATCGACGAGGTGTGGTTGAGAAGCCTCGAGGCCATCGGCGTGCGCATGACTTCGTCAAGCAGAAGTGGCCCGAGCTGCTGAAGATGGGAAAGGCCGGGCAATTGCAGATGTGGCGCATCGGGTGGATCAACGCCTATGCCGAAGGGGACGCATTCTTCCAGCTCCTCTATGGCGGGAACATCGGGCAGACCAACTACGCGCGCTTCGAGCTGCCGCAGTACGACGCCCTTTACCGGCAGTCGCGGATGCTGCCGGACGGCGCCCAGCGCAATCTCATCTACCGGAAGATGGCCGAGCTGGTTGCGGCGTACGACCCGTGGGCGCTCAACGTCTACACGATCGAGAACACGCTGGTGCAGCCGTGGCTGCGCGGCTACAAGATGCACGCGTACTGGGAGAACCCGTGGCTGTACCTCGACGTCGACAGGACGAGCGTCGCCGCGCGCTGATGCGCTGGGCGATGGGTGATGGGCACGGGGCGACGGGCGCTGCCCGAGGCTTCGGCGGCGCACCCCCGATCCTGCCGACCGTTGCCGCAGGCTGACTCCGAAGCGGCGGACTCCGCCCGGAAGCTCGCTCTCAGCAGTTGCGCCGGACCTGGCTCAGCAGGCTGTTGCCTGGCGCGACCGGGTCCTGCAGGGCTTTCGGCTCGTTCAACTGCACGTGGCCGATGTCGAGCTGGCCCTCAGTCTGCTGCATCGCATTGCCGTCGACGCCTTTCTGATTCTGCATCCGTATCTCTTGCGAGGCACTCGACAGCGTCACGACCTTGCATTCCGTCTTCTGGGCCTGCGCATTCGCGTAGGCCTCGGGTCCGTTCAGCGAGGCGCAGCCCGCCATGGCCATCGCAAGCAATGCCAAACTTCCTGCAGTCCATGCGTTCATCGGAGCCTCCTTGGGCGCAATCGCCCTTGCGAACAGCCTGGAGTTCCAGCTTAATCCCGGCATCCCGCGGCGTAAAGCCCTCATTCCCCGCTGCCGGCGAGTTGGAACGGATAGATCGAGGGTAGTTCCAGCAGGCGGGTCAATTCATCGAGCGCACGGCGGGATTCGTCGAGCAGCGCCGGGTCCCGCAGGTCCACCGGGTCGAGCCGGTCGCGGTAGTTCCGGCAAACCCATCCCTCGAGCGCGTCGGCGAGACTCGGGTCGAGCACGACTCTTGCACCGAGCGCCGCGCGCTCGTCCGGCGTCAGCGGAACGCGAAGCCGCAGGCAGGCCGGTCCGCCGCCGTTGCGCATGCTCTGGCGCAGGTCGAAGGTCAGCACCTCGGCAATCGGGCCATCACCTGCCGTCAGGGCGTCGAGCACGTCGGCGGCAGCGCGATGCGCGTGGCATTCCGCCGGCGCCACGAGCAGAAAGCGGCCATCCGGTCGCTCGATCAACTGGCTATTGAACAGATAGGTCGCGATGGCATCGGCGAGCGGAAGCTCGGTCTCGCGCACGACGATAGACCGGAAAGCGGGGCCCACGATCCGCGACAGCGTCCCTAGCGCCGCGGGCTGGTCGAGAAACGCGCGCTCATGGCAGAGCAGCAGCGTGCCCTCGCCGACGGCCACGACATCGTTGTGGAATACACCGGCGTCGATGCTTTCGGGCCGCTGCTGCACGAACACGACTCGCGCCGGGTCGAGGCCGTGCCTGCGTGCGATGGCCTCGCTCGCCTCCCGCGTCTGACGTGCGGGATAGCGCGCCGGCATCGGGCCGGCGCCCAGGCCACGCCGGCCGTAGACGAACATCTCGACGCCCGGCAGCTCGGCAGCTTCGCCGAAGCGCGTGTGATTGGCGGCACCTTCGTCGCCGAGTTGCGGCGCGGCGGGAAGCGGATCGTGGACGCAAAATCGGCTCGCGTCAGCGAAGATTGCGCGCAATACGCGCGTCGTCGTCGGTGCCTCGAGCGCGCGGTGGAAATGGGTGACCAGGTTCGCCGGAGTGAAGTGCACGCGGCCATCGGCGCAATCTGCGCTGGCGCTCACCGTCGCCGCGTTGGCGGTCCACATGGCTGCTGCCGACGAGCACGCGGCGAGGAGCTCGGGCACCTGGCGGCCGGCCCGGGCGATGATGTCCGCGTCGCGGCCGTGGAAGCCGAGCGCCCGCAGCGCCCCGACGTCGGGGCGCTCGTGCGGCGGCAGCACCGCTTGGGCGATGCCGCGTTCCACCAGCGCGCGCATCTTGCCCAGGCCCTGCAGTGCCGCTTCCCGCGGATTGGCAACCTGCTGTGCATTGCGCTCGGCAGCGAGATTTCCCTGCGCGAGGCCTGAGTAGTTGTGCGTCGGTCCGGGAATGCCGTCGAAATTCATCGATCCCCCGCTGCAAGCGGCACGACGCGGACGGCTTCGGTCTCGGCCACGCCTAGCGCCGCGGCCGCGTAGGGTAGCAGCGGGAAGCGGTCGACTCGCGCCGGGGCCGGGGTGATCAGGGCGCGAAAGCCCTCGAACTTGCGGTTGCAGACGAGCCACAGGATGTCGTCGGTCACGCTGTGGGGGACCGGGTCTTCCTCTCCCAGTGCGCAGGGCAGGACGATCGAGCGGCGCACGGCGTCGATGTTCTCGCGCGCGCACTCGAGCGTGGGTCCGGCGTCGAAGATGTCGACGTAACCGTCGTAGCGAAAGCCCTCCTGCTCGAGCATCGCGCGCGCCGGCGCGGTGTCGGGATGCACGGCGCCGATTGCCTTGCGCGCCGCCGGCGGCAGCAGGTTCACGTAGACCGGGTGCCGCGGCATCAGCTCGGCGATGAAGGACTTCTGCCCCGTCCCGGTCAGGTAATCCGCGCGCTTGTATTCCATTGCGAAGAAATGCCGGCCAAGTCCGTCCCAGAACGCGCTGGTGCCGTCAGGCTCGATGTACCCGCGCAACTCGGCGATCACCTTGTCGGCGAAGAGACGCGCGAACTCGGCGATGAAGAGCAGCCGGCACTTGGCGAGCAGCGCGCCGTTCTTGCCGCGCCGGTAGTGCTGGTCGAGGAACAGCGAGCACAGTTCGGTGTGCCCGGTGTGGTCGTTCGACAGAAACAGCGTCGGCGCGACGGTATAGACGTCAAGTGCCCGCGATGCGTGGACCAGCGTACCGACGTGGTAGTTGTACCAGGGTTCGTCCAGTCCGACCGCGGCTTCGATTGCGCTGATCCCGACCACTTTTTCGTCGTCGGCCGGGCCGCTTTCGACCAGGACGAACATGAACGTCGTCGCCGCAGGGCGCGCAGTGCCTGCGAACGAGTCGAGCGAGCGGTCAATGCGTGACGCGAGGCGCTCGCGGTCCGCAGGCAGCGTCGTGAGACCGTGGCCCGTGCGCTCGGAGAGCGCGAGCACCGCAGGCAGGTCCTCGCGCGCGATCGGCCGGACGTAGAACATGCGTCCCCGGTTTTCAGACCAGCACGCGGCCAAGCGCGGTCTCGAGGCGTGTGAGCCCTTCGAGGATCTCGTCGAGCGAGATCACCAGTGACGGCGCGATGCGGATCACGTCGGGACCGGCGACCAGGACCAGCAATCCCGCCTCCCCTGCCGCGCCGACGATGTCCATCGCGCGACCGCGCCAGCGCTCGGCAAGCTCGCATCCCAGCCACACGCCCTCGCCGCGCAGATCGGCGAACACGCGGCGCCGGGCATTGAGTGCTCTTAGTCCTTCCATGAAGAGCGCATGCCGCGCTTTGACGCCGTCGAGCACCTCGGTCGTGTTGATCACGTCGAACACGGCCCCCGCAACCGCACAGGCCAGCGGATTGCCGCCATAGGTGGTGCCATGCACGCCGACCGAGAACGCGCTCGCGATGTCGGCCGTGGTCAGCATCGCGCCGATCGGGAAACCGCCGCCCAGGCCCTTGGCGCTGGTCAGGATGTCGGGGACGATGCCCTTCTGCATGTATGAAAACAGCGTGCCGGTGCGCCCCATCCCGCTCTGAATCTCGTCCAGGATCAACAGCGCGCCGTGCGCCGTGCACAGCCTGCGCGCAGCCTGCAGGTAGGCGGGCGTTCCGGGACGCATCCCGCCTTCACCTTGCAGCGGCTCGAGGATCACCGCGCAGATTTCGTCGCCGTGCGCCGCGAACTGCGCGTCCAGCGCGGCGACGTCGTTGTAAGGGAGGTGGGTGATTCCCGCGGGGTTCGGCCCGAAGCCGGCTGCGTATTTCGCCTGGCCGCCGGCGGTGACGGTGAACAGCGTGCGGCCATGAAAGGCGTTCACGGTCGACACGATGCGCGAGCGCTGCGGGCCGTGACGATCATGCGCGTAGCGCCGCGCGAGCTTCAGCGCCGCCTCGTTGGCCTCGGCGCCGGAATTGCAGAAGAACACCCGCTCGGCGAAGGTCGCGTCGGTGAGCCGCCTGGCGAGACGCAGCGCAGGCTCGTTGGTGAACCAGTTCGAGACGTGCCACAGCGTCCGCGCCTGCGTCTCGATCGCCTTGACCATTGCCGGATGGCAATGCCCCAACGCGGTCACCGCGACGCCGCTCGCGAAGTCGATGTACATGCGGCCCGTCTGGTCCCAGACCCGCGAGCCTTCGCCGCGCACCGGCACGAAGGACGCGGGCGCGAAGCAGGGGACCATCAACTGGTCGAACAGCGCACGAGTGACCGGCATCGCCGCTGCGTCGCTCGTGGATGTTGCCGCTGCGCCGCTCGTGAGTGTTGCCGCCGCGCCACCGGTCAGGGCCGTGGCGCTGCCGCGCGCGATCGTCATGATGCTATCCTGTCTGGGCGTGTTTTTCGAATGCGCAACAGTGTAGTCGAAAATGTCCTCGCGCCTGACCCTCACGCTCGGCGCATTGCTGATGGCCGTCGCAGTCGCGCTGGGAGCGCTTGGCGCCCACGCGCTCAGGGCGCGAATGGGGCCCGGGATGCCCGAGGTCTGGCATACCGCGGTCACCTACCACGCATGGCACTCGCTCGCGCTGCTCGGCGTCGGCATGCTGCAACTGCATTTCCCGCGACGCGCCGGGCTGGGCTACGCGGCGATCCTGTTCATCGTCGGAATCGTGCTCTTTGCCGGCAGCCTGTATGCACTGGCGCTGGGTGGTGAGCGTGGCTGGGCCTATGCGACGCCTTTCGGCGGGCTCGCGTTCATCGCCGGCTGGCTCGTCGTGGCGTTGAGCGTCGCGCGCAAGTGAGATCGGTACGGGTGCGTGCCGCCGGCCCGCAGCCGAGCTCAGTCGCGAGTTCAGTCGATACGCGCGCCGCTCATCTTCACCACTCGGGCCCATTTCGCGGTTTCGCGCGCAATGAAGCGCGTGAACTCGGCGGGTGTCCCGCCGGCTGCGACTGCCCCCTCTGCCTGGAGTTGCGCCTTCGCCCCGGGCGTCGCGAGCCAGGCGCCGATCGTGGCGTTGAGCCTGTCGACGATGGGCACCGGCGTCTTCGCGGGCGCGAGCACGCCGAACCATGACGCCGCCTCGTAGCCCGGAACACCGGCCTCGGCGATCGTCGGAACGTCCGGCAGGGCCGCGGCGCGCGCCGCGCTGGTTACCGCGATTGCACGCAACCTGCCGCCTTTGATGAGGCCGAGCGAGGACGGGAGGTTATCGAACATGAGCTGCACCTGTCCGCCGACCAGATCGGCGAGTGCGGGCGCGCTGCCCTTGTACGGCACGTGCGTCATCGCCACGCCGGTCATTGCCTTGAACAGCTCGCCCGACAGGTGGATCGACGTGCCGTTGCCCGACGACGCGAAATTGAGCTTGCCGGGATTCGCTCTGGCGTACGCGATCAGCTCCCGGACGGTGTGCACCGGCACCGACGGATTGACCTCGAGCACGTTGGGAACGCCCCCCACCAGGATCACCGGCGCGAAATCCCTCTGCGCATCGTAGGGCATGCGTGCATAGAGGCCGGGATTGATCGCCTGCGTGCCAACAGTCCCCATCAACAGCGTGTAGCCGTCGGGCGCCGCTTTCGCCACCAGATCGGCGCCGATGTTGCCGCCCGCACCGGGCCGGTTGTCGACGATCACCTGCTGGCCCCAGGTCTCGGTGAGACGCTTCGCCACTGCGCGCGCGAGGATGTCGGTCGTGCCTCCGGGCGGGAACGGAACGACGAGCCGGATCGGTTTCGACGGATACGGCGCTTGCCCGATCGCGAGCGATGCCGCGAAGGTTAACGCTGCGCAGAGGGCGACCCATCGTGCCGCGAACCGGATCAGGCGTTGCATGGTTGCCTCCCTTCGACACGGCCGGGCAGTTTAGCAGCCCCGCGCCGGGAGGCGGACCCCGAAGCGGGAGGATTTGCAATAGAATCGCAACCCGGACGGGGTAGGGTCCCGGCTGGCAATTCTTCAAGGAGGAGACATGGCTTACGGCACCAGGTTTTGCGCGCGGATTGCGGTGGCGCTCGCGCTGGCGGCGCTCGCGACGGCCGCGCAGGCCGTCACCGAGATCCAGTGGTGGCATTCGATGACCGGCAAGCTCAACGACAAGGTCGACGAGATCGCGAGCAAGTTCAACGCATCGCAATCCGCATACAAGGTCGTCCCGGTCTACAAGGGCCAGTACGACGAATCGATGACCGCGGCGATCGCCGCGTACCGCGGTGGTAATCCTCCGCAGATTGTCCAGGTGTTCGAAGTGGGCACCGCGACCATGATGGCGGCGAAGGGTGCTATCAAGCCGGTCTATCAATTGATGGCCGAGCAGCAACAGCCGTTCAATCCAAAGGCCTTCCTCGGCGCAGTCTATTCCTACTATTCCGACACGTCCGGCCACCTGCTGTCGATGCCGTTCAATAGCTCGACCCAGGTGCTCTACATCAACGACGACGCGTTCAAGAAAGCCGGGCTGATCCTGCCAATCCGCCGAAGACCTGGCCCGAGGTCGGGAAGGACGCCGAGAAGGTGAAGGCCTCGGGCGCAGCCTGCGGCTTCACGACCGGCTGGCAATCGTGGGTCCAGCTCGAGAGCTTCAGCGCGTGGCACAACGTGCCGTTCTCGACGCTGCAGAATGGCTTCGGCGGTCTCGGCACGCGCCTCGACTTCAATGGCCCGGTGCAAGTGCGTCACATCCAGGAACTCGGCAATTGGGTCAAGAAGGGCTTGTTCAGCTACAAAGGGCGCAAGGACGAGCCGCTCGCCGCATTCACCAGTGGCGAATGCGCGATGATCACGACCTCGTCGGGTTCATACGCGAACATCAAGGCCAATGCGAAGTTCGCCTGGCGCGTCGCCGAGCTGCCGTATTACGCCGACGTGAAAGGCGCGCCGCAGAACACGATCATCGGCGGGGCGACGCTGTGGGTGCTGAAGCAGAAGAATCCCGACATGTACAAGGGGATCGCCGAGTTCTTCACCTTCCTGTCCTCGCCGGAGATCCAGGTCGACTGGCATGAGAGCACCGGCTACGTTCCGATCACGCTGGCCGCGTACGACCTGGCCAAGAAGCAGGGCTTTTACGACAAGAACCCCGGCACGGACATCGCGATCAAAGAGCTGACCAACAAGCCGCCGACGGCGAATTCGCGCGGCCTGCGCCTTGGCAACTTCGTGCAGATCCGTAACATCATCGACGAGGAGCTCGAGTCGGTGTGGAGCGGCCAGAAGACCGCCAAGCAGGCGCTCGATTCGGCGGTCAAGCGCGGCGACGAGCAGCTCGAGCGGTTCCAGAGAGCCAACCGATAGGCGCCCGGAAAACCCGGGACGCACCACGTTTTTGCCAAAACCGTGGTGCGTCCCGGGTTTCCGTAGCGGAGCATGGAAAAGCGCGTTGTCTTCAGGTCGCGGTGGCTGCCGTACGCGTTGCTGGCGCCGCAGCTTCTGATCACGCTGGTGTTTTTCTTCTGGCCGGCGAGCCAGGCGCTCTACCAGTCGCTGCTGATCGAGGACGCGTTCGGGTCGAAGGTGCAGTTCGTCTGGTTCGACAACTTCCGCGACCTCTTCACCAATGCGCATTACCTCGCATCGTTCAAGGTGACCGCGGAGTTCTCGATCCTGGTCGCGGCGATCGGGCTCGCAGTCGCGCTGTTGCTCGCCGTCTTCGCCGACCGCGTGGTGCGCGGCGCGAATATCTACAAGACGCTGCTGATCTGGCCCTATGCAGTGGCGCCCGCCATTGCGGCAGTGCTGTGGGTGTTCCTCCTCAACCCGACACTCGGCATCCTGCCGCACGTGATGCGGGCGATGGGCTACAACTGGGACTACGTGCTCAATCCGCACCAGGCGCTGGCTCTGATCGTGATCGCCGCGGTGTGGAAGCAGATCAGCTACAACTTCCTGTTCTTCCTGGCCGGGCTGCAGTCGATTCCCAAGTCGCTGATCGAAGCCGCAGCGATCGACGGCGCGGGCCCCTGGCGGCGGTTCTGGACGATCGCATTCCCGCTGCTGTCGCCGACGACGTTCTTCCTGCTGGTCATCAACATCGTCTACGCATTCTTCGACACGTTCGCGATCGTCGACACCGCGACCAGCGGCGGCCCGGTGCAGGCGACGTCGATCCTGGTGTTCAAGGTCTACCAGGACGGCGTGCAGGGCCTCGACCTCGGCGGCTCGGCCGCGCAGTCGGTGGTGCTGATGGCGATCGTCATCGCACTGACAGTCGTCCAGTTCCGCTTCGTCGAGCGCAAGGTCCAGTACTGATCCGGCCATGGTCGAGCGACGCCCCGTCGGCACCTTCATCAGCCACCTGGTCCTGATCATCGGGGTGGCGATCGTCGCGCTGCCGCTCTACGTCGCGTTCGTCGGCTCGACGCTTTCGTTCGACCAGGTCACCAGCGTGCCGATGCAGCTGACGCCCGGCACGCATTTGCTCGACAACTACACGACGGCCCTGCTGCACGGCAGCAGCCAGGCATCGAAGGCGCCCGTCGGCATCATGATGTGGAACAGCCTGATCATGGCGCTTGCCATCGCCATCGGCAAGATCGCGATCTCGATCCTGTCGGCGTTCGCGGTCGTCTACTTCCGGTTTCCGCTACGCCGGACTTTCTTCTGGATGATCTTCGTCACGCTGATGTTGCCGGTCGAGGTGCGGATCTTCCCGACCTACAAGGTTGTCTCCGACCTCGGCATGGTCGACACCTACGCGGGACTCACGCTGCCGCTGATCGCCTCGGCGACGGCGACGTTCCTGTTCCGGCAGTTTTTCCTGACCGTCCCCGACGAGCTCGCCGAGGCCGCGCGCATCGACGGCGCGGGCCCGCTGCGCTTTTTCTTCGACATCCTGCTGCCGCTGTCGCGCACCAGCATCGCGGCGCTGTTCGTCATCATGTTCATCTACGGCTGGAACCAGTACCTGTGGCCGCTGCTGGTGACCACCCGCGAAGACATGTACACCGTCGTGATCGGCATCAAGCGCATGGTCGCAGGAGGCGACACGCTGGTTGAATGGCAGATCGTGCTCGCCACCGCGATGCTCGCGCTGCTGCCGCCCGCCGCAGTGGTGCTGTTGATGCAGCGGTGGTTCGTCAAGGGCCTGGTGGAGACGGAGAAGTGAGGGCAGGCGGGAAGGGTAACGCCGAGTGGCGAAGACACCGGAAGGCAGGGACACTGGACGGCATGCCCGGTTGAATCGCAGATCGCCTTACTATAGAGTAAGAACTTCTAAGATAAGTAAGCACCTCAGAACGTACTCAAGAGACTGGCATGACCACTGCCGTACTTTCGAGCAAGGGACAGATCACCATTCCCCGCGTAGTTCGGCAGAAGCTCGGGATCGCCACCGGCGATCGCGTGGAATTTGTCGAGCTGGCGGACGGGCAGTTTGCACTGGTTCCCGCGGTTGAGGATGTCCGCGTACTCAGGGGGATCGTGCCGAAGCCGCGGCGACCGTTGTCCATCGCGCAGATACGCCGCATTGTGGTGAAGCGTGGGGCCGGAGGGTGATCGGCCTCGATACGAATATCCTGGTGCGTTACATCACGCAGGACGAACCACGGCAAGCCGCAATGGCCAATCGGCTTATCGAAGGAGCGCTGAGCGCCGAAAGCCCGGGCTTTGTTTCCACGGTCGTGCTGGTCGAGCTGGCGTGGGTGCTGGAGAGCGGATACGGTTGCGGCCGGGACCAGGTGGCGTCGGTGTTCGAGCGATTGCTCAGAGCCCGACCGCTCATTGTCGAAAGCGCCGAAGTCGTTGCACATGCCGTGCGCAGCTACGCGGTCGGCGGGGCCGATTTCGCCGACTGCTTGATCGAGCGCGTCGGGCGCGGTGCCGGCTGTGATCACACGCTGACATTCGATCGCATCGCAGCGCGGGACGCGGGCATGCGGCTGCTCGAGGCGGGCCGCTGATGGCCAAGGTGCAATTTCGCGGCGTCACGAAGTGCTACGGCGACACCGAGGTGATCCACGGTGTGGACGTGCAGGTCGCCGACGGCGAGTTCATCGTCATCGTCGGGCCATCCGGCTGCGGCAAGTCCACATTGCTGCGAATGGTCGCAGGGCTCGAAATGATCACCGGCGGCGAGATTACGATCGGCGATCGCGTGGTCAACGACCTCGAGCCCATGGACCGCGACATCGCGATGGTGTTCCAGAACTACGCGCTGTATCCGCACATGAGCGTGTTCGACAACATGGCCTACGGGCTCAAGCTGCGCGGCCTGGCCAAGGCCGACATCGCCGGGAAGGTTGGCCGGGCTGCGTCGATTCTCGAGCTCGAGACGCTGCTGACACGCACGCCGCGCCAGCTTTCGGGCGGGCAGCGCCAGCGCGTCGCGATGGGACGCGCGATCGTGCGCGAGCCTGCGGTGTTCCTGTTCGACGAGCCGCTGTCGAACCTCGATGCCAAGCTGCGGGTACAGATGCGCTTCGAGATTCAGAAGATGCATCGCAACCTGGCGACGACGAGCCTCTACGTGACCCACGACCAGGTCGAGGCGATGACGCTCGCCCAGCGGATGATCGTGATGAATGCGGGCCGCGCCGAGCAGATCGGCTCGCCGATGGAGGTCTACGAAAATCCGCAGACGATGTTTGTCGGGGGATTCATCGGCTCGCCCGCGATGAATTTCCTCCCCGGCCGGATCGATGGCGGCGGCAGAATCGCGCTTGACCACGGCGGCACGGTCGGCACCTCGCTCGCTGCGTTAACGACCGAGAGGCCGGTCATGGCCGGGATTCGGCCCGAACATCTCGTGCCCTGCGGAGAAAGTGACGCACAGATCAAGGGACCAGTCGAATTGGTCGAGCAGCTAGGCGCGGACGCGCTGGTCCATGTTGCGCATGGCGGCAGCAATGTCATCGCTCGAGTCGCCCACGCAGCGTCTCCTTCGGCCGGCGTCACGTTCTGCATGAAGGCCGACCCGGGACGGGTGTTCGTTTTCGATCCCAAAAGCGGCGCGCGCGTCCACTGAAGCGCGCATGGCAGCACTTCCCGCGTGGCCCTATCCGAAGCTCGCCGCACATCGCGGCGCCGGCAAGCTCGCGCCCGAGAACACGCTGGCGGCATTGCGGCTGGGCTTTGCCCTCGGCTACCGGATGGCGGAGTTCGACGTCAAGCTTTCTGCCGACAGCGTCGCGTTCCTGCTGCACGACGAGACGCTGGATCGCACGACCAACGGCCGGGGGCGCGCCGACGCCCGCACCTGGCGCGAGCTCGCGCAACTCGACGCGGGAAGCTGGCATTCGCCTGCTCATGCGGGTGAGACGCTGCCCACGCTCGCCGCGGTGGCGCTCTGGAGCCGGGCCAACGCGGTCGCGGTCAACATCGAGATCAAGCCCGCGCCTGGGCGCGAGCACGAAACCGGCGCTGCCGTGGCGCTGGACGCGCAGGCACTGTGGCAAGGCGCCGCTGTCGCTCCGCTGCTGTCGTCGTTTTCCGAAGTCGCGCTGGCCGCTGCGTGCGACGCGGTTGCCGAGCTGCCCCGCGCGTATCTCTGCGATCAGATCCCTGCCGACTGGCGTCATCGCATCGCGCAGCTCGCCTGCATCGCAATCGATCTCGACCATACGCTGCTGACGCGCGAGCGAGTCGAGGAATTCCACGCCTCCGGCCTGCGCGTCGCCGCGTGGACCGTCAACGACGCCGCGCGCGCGGCGGAGCTGGTCGACTGGGGTGTCGACACCGTCATCACCGATGCGGTGGATTTGATCGTCCCAGGGTGATTGCGCAGCCCGCGCGCCTAAGCCGCGATCGACGCGCGCCGAATTTCACGCTCATCGATTGGAAGGTTGATCAGACCGGCGATCACTCCGAGGGCGATCGCCAGGTACCAGACGATGTTGTAGCTGCCGGTGACGTCATAGGCCACTCCGCCCAGCCACGCACCAAAGAAGCTGCCGATCTGGTGCGATAAGAAAGTGAATCCCGAGAGCATCGCCAGGTAACGCACGCCGAAAACCTGCGCGACGATGCCATTCGTCGGCGGCACCGTCGACAGCCACAGCAGTCCCAGCGCGATCGCGAACAGGTAAACCGACATCACCGAAATCGGCAGGAACACGAACAGCGCGATCACCGCGGCGCGGCTGAAATAGATGAACGACAGGATGTGGCGCTTGGGCATCCGATCGCCGAGCCACCCCGACGTGAAGGTGCCCAGGATGTTGAACAGCCCGATCAACGCCAGCGCAGTCACCGCGACATCCGGCGGCAGGCCGCGATCGGCGAGATACGCCGGCAGATGCACGCCGATGAACACGACCTGGAAACCGCAGACGAAAAAGCCCGTCGTGAGGAGCATGTAGCCGCGGTGGCCGAGGGCCTCGCGCATGGCTTCGCCTGCCGATTGCCGGTGCGCGTACTCCTGCGGCATCCGGCCCTCGACGATGGCCGCCGCGAGGGGAACCATTGCGAGGCCCACCGCGGCCAGCGCCATCAGCGCCCCGGCCCACCCGATGTGCGACAGCAGCCATTGCGCGAGCGGAAGGAGCGCGAACTGGCCGAACGAGCCTGCAGCAGTCGAGATGCCCAGCACCAGGCTGCGCTTCTCGGGCGGAAACGCGCGCCCGAGCACGCCGGCGATGACGCTGAACGTGACGCCCGACAGACCCGTGCCGACGAGGAGCCCCGCCGACAGCACGAAGACGAGGGGCGAGATGGGGTGGGCCATCGCCGCGAGGCCGAGCACGAACAGCAGCGCCCCGGTCACAGCAACCCTGCCCGCGCCGTATTTGTCGGCAAGCATCCCTGCGAACGGTTGCGTTGCGCCCCACACCAGGTTCTGCAGTGCGATGGCGAGCGCGAAGGTCTGGCGCGTCCAGTGCAGGTCGGTCGAGATCGGCTGCAGGAACAGGCCGAAGTCGTAGCGGATGCCCATCCCGAGCGCGAGGATCAGGCTGCCGCAGACCAGCACGACGGTCGGCGTGCGCCAGGACTGCGACAAGGAGGATTGGGTCGTCATGGCGAACCTTACCGCGTTGATCGACGAGCCGCAGCCGCCCAGTACGGTCCCGCCGCGTTCAGCATCGCGATCCCCTGCTGCGTGATCGCGACTTCACGCGTGCGCGCATCGCGCCCGCGCACGATGCGACGTAGCATGCGCAATGCGCCGTCGCGCGGTGAGCGGGAAGCCGGAGTGGGGCGGCTTACGGGCATATGCACTCAATCGCAAGCATAGGCAGGGCCTTTAGATCACGCAATCGGCTTGACCGCACATGGCTTGACAATTGATGCATGGTGCGGCAACATCTGATGCATGCGCACCACGCTGAACATTGCGAACGACGTACTACAGGCGGCGAAGGAACGTGCGCGTCGCGAGAAGAAGACCGCGGGCGACGTGATCTCCGAACTCGCGCGTAGCGCATTGACTCGCCCGCCCGAGGCACGATCAAAGCCTTCACGGTCGAAGTCCGCGTTTCGGCCGTTTCCGCGGCGCGGGGGCCTCGTGACCAACGAGCTCATCGACAAGTTGCGCGAGGACGACGCCTATTGATGCGCGCGCTGCTCGATGTCAATGTTCTGATCGCGCTGCTCGATTCCGATCATGCCTTGCATGGGCGCGCCGACGATTGGTTCGCCGCTCACGTGCGTCAAGGATGGGCGTCTTGTCCGATCACCGAGAATGGCTGCATCCGGATCATGTCGCATTCAGCGTACCCCAACGCGATTCATGCGAGCCTGGTTGCAGAGCGGCTGCGCGAAGCGTGTTCGGATCACCATCACGAGTTCTGGACCGACGATCTCAGTATCCTTGACACAGGTGCGGTCGACTTCACGAGAATCCATGGTCCGCGGCAGATCACCGATGTCTACTTGCTCGCGCTCGCCGTGCGCCACGGTGGTTTGTTCGTCACCTTCGACCACGGGGTCTCGGGGGCGGCGGTCAGGAACGCCGAAGCGCGACATCTCCTGGTGATCTGACAGTCTCGAGTCGGCAAGGGGACCACCTGCGCCACCCTTCCCCGGTAGCGCCCTTCACGCGTCAGATCCATCCCTTCGCCCGCTCGACGCCCTTGTTCCACCCGCGCCGCCATTCGGAAACCCGCTCGCGGCTCACCTTCGGCTCGAAGCGCCGGTCGATCTGCCGATGGGCAGCCAGGTCGTCGTCGCTCGCCCAGAAGCCGACGCCGAGCCCGGCGAGATAGGCTGCGCCCAGCGCGGTCGTCTCGAGCACCTTCGGTCGCACCACCGGAACGCCCAGCACGTCGGCCTGGAACTGCATCAGCAGGTCGTTCGCCGCTGCGCCGCCGTCGACGCGCAATTCGGCGAGCGTGATGCCGGCGTCCTTTTGCATCGCGTCGAGCACATCCGCGCTCTGGAAGGCGATCGCTTCCAGCGCGGCGCGCGCGATGTGCGCCGGGGTCGTGCCGCGCGTCATGCCGACCAGCGACGCCGCGCGCGTAGGGGTCCCAGTGCGGCGCGCCGAGCCCGGTGAAGGCGGGCACGAAATAGACGCCGCCGCTGTCGGGGACGCTCGCGGCGAGCGCCTCGACGTCGGCCGCGGAGCGGATGATCTGCAGGCCGTCGCGCAGCCACTGCACGACCGCGCCGCCGATGAAGACGCTGCCCTCGAGCGCGTAGTCGACGACGTCCGCCGCGCTTCCACGCGATGGTGGTCAGCAGGTTGTTGTGCGTAGCGACCGCCTTGCTCGCCGGTGTTCAGCAGCAGGAAGCAGCCGGTGCCGTAGGTGTTCTTCGCCAGGCCGGGCGTGAGGCAGGCCTGCCCGAAGAGCGCTGCCTGCTGGTCGCCCGCGATGCCGGCGATCGGAACGTCGCACGCCGTCGAGGACCGCCTCGGCGCACACCCCCGAGGACGCAACGACGCGAGGCAGCACGCTCGCGCGGAACGTCGAACAGGCGCAGCAGTTCGTCGTCCCATTCGCCGCGATGGATGTCGAAGAGCAGCGTCCGGCTGGCGTTGGAGGGATCGGTGACGTGAACGCGGCCGCCGGTCAGGTTGCAACACCAGCCAAGAGTCGATCGTCCCGAAAGCGAGCTCGCCGCGCGCGGCCCGTTCGCGCGCTCCGGCGACGTTGTCGAGTAGCCACCGGATCTTGGTGCCGGAAAAGTACGCGTCGAGCACCAGGCCGGTGCGTTCCGCGATCAGGGGCGCGTGGCCCGCTGCTCGCAGCTGGTCGCAGAAGGGCGCGGTGCGCCGGTCCTGCCAGACGATCGCGTTGGCGATCGGGCGCGCCGGTTGCGCGCTCCCAGACCACAGTCGTTTCGCGCTGGTTGGTGATGCCGATCGCGGCGAGATCGCCCGCGCGTGATGCCGGCCGTGGCGATGCCCTCGTGCATGACGCCCGACTGCGTGGCCCAGATCTCGGTCGCGTCGTGCTCGACCCAGCCGGGCTGCGGAAAGATCTGGCGGAACTCCTGCTGGGCGACGCCCCGGATCGCGCCGTCGTGGTCGAACACGATCGCCCGCGAGCTGGTCGTACCCTGATCGAGCGCCAGGATGCAGCGCATGACATCGCCTCCGGTAGAATCAATCCTTTGCCTGCGAATTGTAGCCGCACAGATGCCTCTGTCACCGCCCGTTGCGTCGCGCGAACGCCTGCACTCGAGGCGCGTCACCTACGAAGGCTTCAAGCGTGACGACGGATTGTTCGATGTCGAGGCGCACATTGTCGACGTAAAGGATCACGACGTGACCCTGCTGTCGGGCGTGCGCCTGGCGGGCGAGCCGGTCCACGACATGTGGGTGCGGGTCACGATCGACCGCGGTTTTCAGATCCACGATATCGAAGCCTGCACCGAGCGCATGCCCTACCCGGGCGCTTGCGACCGGATCGGCCCGGCCTACCGCGCGCTGATCGGCGCGAATCTGGTCAGCGGTTTCCGCAAGCGCCTGCACGACGCGATGGGTCACGTCCGGGGCTGCACGCATCTGACCGAGATGCTCGGCTACCTGCCGACCGCTGCGGTACAGACATTCGCCGGTTTGAGGGCGCGCGAAGACGAAGGCCCGGACAAGCCGTTCCAGCTCGATCGCTGTCACGCGCTCGAGACGACCACCGACACCGTGCGCCGCTACTACCCGAAGTGGTATCGCGGCGCGGCATGACAATTCAGGAGGGAAGGTGAAGATCCACGAATACCAGGGCAAGGAGCTGTTCCGCAACTACGGCGTGCCGGTGCCACGCGGCATCCCGGCGTTCTCCGTCGACGAGGCGGTGACAGCGCGCGCAGCAGCTTGGCGGACCGGTCTGGGTCGT
Organism: uncultured beta proteobacterium; assembly: GCA_963701885.1. Lineage (GTDB taxonomy): Bacteria > Pseudomonadota > Gammaproteobacteria > Burkholderiales > Casimicrobiaceae > VBCG01. Next base: position 146,199 of record CAVPBR010000010.1, on the reverse strand, counting down.
GAAAGCGCAGATTCATGCCGGCGGCCGCGGCAAAGGCGGCGGCGTCAAGCTGGCACGCTCGCTCGACGAGGTGAAATCGCTTGCGGGTCAGATCCTCGGCATGCAGCTCGTCACGCATCAGACCGGCCCGGAGGGCCAGCGCGTGCGGCGGCTGCTGATCGAAGAGGGCGCGGACATCCGCAAGGAGCTCTACGTCTGCGATGGTGGTCGACCGCGGCACTCAGCGCGCGGTGTTGATGGCGAGCGCCGACGGCGGCATGGACATCGAGGAGGTCGCGGCGAAGACGCCCGAGCGCATCCACAAAGTATTCATCGATCCGGCGCAAGGCCTGACCGACGCGCAAGCCGACGACATCGCGCGGAAGATCGGCATTCCCGACGCGAGCCTTGGCGACGCGCGCGCCGTGTTCCACGGCCTGTATCGCCTGTTCGAAGGTACTGACGCGTCGCTGGCGGAGATCAATCCGCTGATCCTGACCGGCGGCGGCAAGGTCATCGCGCTCGACGCCAAGCTCAACTTCGACGCGAATGCGCTGTTCCGGCATCCCGACATCGTCGCGATGCGCGACCTCGACGAGGAGGACCCGGCCGAGGTCGAGGCGTCCAAGTACGACCTGTCGTATATCTCCCTCGACGGCAACATCGGCTGCCTGGTGAACGGCGCCGGGCTCGCCATGGCGACGATGGATGTCATCAAGCTCTACGGCGGCAGCCCCGCGAACTTCCTCGACGTCGGCGGCGGCGCGACAGCGGAGAAGGTGACCGAAGCGTTCAAGATCATGCTGCGCAATCCGGAGCTGAAGGCGATCCTGGTCAACATTTTCGGCGGCATCATGCGCTGCGATGTGATTGCCGAAGGCGTGATCGCGGCATCGAAAGCGGTTGGGCTCAAGGTGCCGCTGGTCGTGCGCATGAAGGGCACCAACGAGCAGGAAGGGAGACGGCTTCTCGCGGAATCGGGGTTGCCGATCATCTCCGCGAGCGACATGGCGGATGCGGCGCAGAAAGTCGTTGCCGCCGCGCAGGGGAAGCAATAATCATGAGCATCCTCGTCAACCGCAACACCAAGGTCATCACGCAGGGCATCACCGGCAAGACCGGCCAGTTTCACACCCGGATGTGCCGCGATTACGCGAACGGGAAGCACTGCTTTGTCGCCGGCGTGAACCCGAAGAAGCCCGGCGAGAGCTTCGAGGGCATTCCGATCTACGCGACGGTGCGCGAGGCGAAAGCAGGCCACGGGCGCCACGGTCTCGGTGATCTACGTGCCGCCGCCGTTCGCGGCTGCTGCGATCGACGAAGCGGTCGACGCCGATCTCGACCTCGTCATCTGCATCACCGAAGGCATCCCGGTGCGCGACATGATCCGCAGCCGCGACCGCATGCACGGCAGGAAGACGCTGCTGCTTGGCCCCAACTGCCCCGGCGTGATCACGCCCGACGAGATCAAGATCGGAATCATGCCCGGCCACATCCACCGCAAGGGCCGCATCGGTGTCGTGTCGCGCTCGGGCACGCTCACCTACGAGGCGGTCGGCCAACTGAGCGAGCTGGGCCTCGGGCAGTCGACCGCGGTGGGCATCGGCGGCGATCCGGTCAATGGCCTGAAGCATATCGACTTGCTGAAGATGTTCAACGACGACCCCGACACCGACGCTGTCATCATGATCGGCGAGATCGGCGGTTCCGACGAGGAATCCGCGGCGTTGTGGGCGAAGGAGCACATGAAAAAGCCGGTCGTCGGCTTTATCGCGGGTGTCACCGCGCCCCCCGGCAAGCGGATGGGACACGCGGGCGCGATCATTTCAGGCGGCAAAGGCACAGCGCAGGAGAAGCTCGCCGTCATGGAAGCCTCCGGCATCAAGGTGACGCGCAATCCCGCGGAGATGGGGACACTGCTGAGGTCGGTGCTGTAGGGGGAGGGGTCGACAAAGGCCCGTGCGTCAGGGTCGCGCGGACGGTGGTTGGGGGGTGAGTTCGCACAGTCTTTGCACTGTACGGCAACTTGCCGTAACATGGATGAAGTGGTGAAAATCCCCGAATGCCATCAGCTTCCAGCATGGTGAAGACAGCGCACTCCCCGAACGCGGCCAACACCGCGAACACCGCGCGCCTTGAGGCGCGGATCAGCTCCGAATTGCATGCGCTGCTGAAGCGTGCCGCGGAGCTCACCGATCGCACCGTGACCGATTTTGTCGTGGCTGCCGTTCAGGAGGCCGCGCAGCGCACGGTGCGGGAGACTGGAGTCATCGCACTCTCGCTGGCCGATCAGGAACGCTTCGCGCGCGTCATGCTCACACCGCCCAAGCCACATAAGGCGCTGAAGCGCGCGTTCGCCCACCGGCGCAATCTGATCGTTTCCGATTGACGGCGACGCTGTTTTACCGCATCGCTGCCCTCGCTCCGGGGGTCGAGCGCAGCGGGTTCTGCTGCGGCGTCGATGCATTGGATCGCTACTTTCAGGAACGAGTGACTCTGGACCTCCGCCGCCGCGTGACTCGCTGCTTTGTTAGCCTCTACGCAAGCGGCCGAGTGGCCGGCTTCTACACGCTGGCCGCGACGAGCATTCTGTCAAGCGATGTTCCGCAATCCGTCGCGAGGCGGCTGCCAAGAAATCCGACGATCATGGCGGTGCGAATGCGACACCTGGCGGTGGACCGCATCGCGCAGGGCACTGGCCTCGGGGCTGCGCTGCTCGCCGATGGACTGGCGCGCTGTGTCCGGGCGCCGATTGCCGCGTTCGCACTTGTCGTCGACGCGAAGCGCCCGGCGGCATTCGCTTTCTATCAACACCACGGATTCATCGGGCTCGCAGTACGGCCCGCAACGCTGTTTCTTCCACTGGCAACTGTGGCGAGACTTGTGCGGTGACGGTGGATTTCGCCACTTCGCAATTCTGGCTCGCCGCCCTCGAGATCGTCGTCATCAACCTCCTGTTGTCGGGCGACAACGCGGTGATCATCGCGCTCGCCTGCCGTAATCTCTCCCCCGGGCAGCGGCGCTGGGGCGTGTTCTGGGGTGCGGGCGGCGCCATCGTGCTCCGCATCATTCTGACGTTCTTCGCAGTGAGCCTGCTGACGTTGCCGTGGCTCAAGATCGTCGGCGGCGTCGCGCTGCTGTGGATAGGAATCAAGCTGATCATCCAGGATGACAGCGATGATATTCACGTAAAGTCGAGCGAGCAGCTCCTGGCCGTGGTGTGGACGGTGATCGTCGCCGACGTCGTGATGAGCATCGACAACGTGCTCGGTGTCGCCGCCGCCGCGAGGGGCAGTCTGCTGCTGCTGGTGTTCGGCATTGCGCTCAGCGTGCCGCTGATCATCGCCGGCGCGCAGCTCGTGCTGAAGCTGCTCGAGCGCTATCCGCTCCTGATCGTGGCCGGCGGCGGGCTGCTCGGCTACATCGCCGGCGAGCTCATCGTCGATGACGCGGCGATCGGCCCGTGGGTCGATGCCCAGCGCGGCGTGGCTCGACTGGGCGGCGCCCGCCGCCGGGATCGCGCTGGTCGTCGGCGCGGCGAAGTGGCTGCAGGGGCGGCGGGCACGCGAGTACAGGCTCGTCAGGGGCTGCTTCGCTCGCGATCTGTGTGACGTACAGCGCCGAGGCGACTGGCGTTCAATCGTGATGCGCCGTCAAGCTTGCTCGACGCGATGCGCGTCGAAGGTGCACAAACGCGCGCTTGGTCCGGTTGGACTTCCAGCGCGTCGATGACGTCAACCGGGAGATCGCAATGCCTTGAAAGAAAGGCGTTGCGTGGATTGGGCGTCCGAGGTCTCCCGGGCACGCTTGTCATCACGACTTGCTCGAGCTCAAGGGCGATCTCGTTCCGTTAAGCTCGAGGCATGACTCCTCGTATTCGCGAGCGCTGAATTGGATGGCCGCGTCAACCTTGGCGAAGTCCGACTTCATAAGCTACGGCGTCGAGGTCGGGCTTGTTTCACTGATCTGATTGAGCGCATTGGTCGGCCATGCTTGAAGTACGTGGCAGGCAGCGGCTTGCACATTGCGTTGGGTATCATCGCCTTGATGGCGACGAAGCGCTTGCCCGAACTGAGAAAGCAGCACGGCGTAGCGGAATGATCCATGGACAATCGCCGTATTTGGCCTGGCGCGTTGTCGTGCCACAGCTCGGGATACCGTGGCTCCGCTTCGAAGACGAATGCGTGCATGGGCTTCGAAGTCGAGGCCACGATCATCGAGCGTGCGCGCACGCTTCGACGGATCGAACTGTGCACGCGCATAGAGTTATCTGTGGCTACAAGAATCTGACGCGCGCAACGACCCTGTGCGATTGCAGTTCGTGCAAGGCACGCATGCCTGACACGCTGCGCCGCGAGCGTCGTCCGCGCTAGGGCGGGTTGTGAACATGCGCAGAGTTCCCCTGCTGAAGTCGTACTTCCTTACGCACCGTGTTGCCTCCGGTTCACCGCGACTCGCCTGTTGCGGGCTTTCGGACGCGACGAGTCCAATTCGGTTACGCCCACCAGGTTGTGCCGCGGACATTGACCGTCCGGATGGCTTCAAGGTGTCGCATATCCGCAACACCGGGCCGGCCCCTGCCGAGCGCTGTCCAGGCATATCGCGACGCGCTCGCGGCTGCGGAGGACGCCCACGCGCCACCCCTCGCGCGCCGGCCCGCGCAGTCGGTAAACTCTACATTCGGGAAATCATTGATACGCTCGACCCTTGTCGACGACTGTTGCCACTGCGCTTGAAGTTGCGAACCGCTCGCACCCGGGGATGGTGCGCCCGCATAACGAGGACACGGTCTTCGTCCACGACGCGGGGCTGGCCGTGCTTGCCGACGGCATGGGCGGCTACAACGCGGGCGAGGTCGCGAGCGGCATCGCTGTCAGGCTGATCACCGAGGGCTTGCTGCCCGAGCTGGTGTCGGGACGCGATCTGTCAAAGGTCGACGTCAACACCGGGCTCACGCACGCGGCGCTGTTGCTGCAGCAGCAGATCGCCGCCGCCAACAAGGGCATTTACGAGGCGGCGCAGAGCCGGCCCGAATGCGCGGGCATGGGCACGACGGTGGTCGCAGCCGCGTTTCATGGCGACCGGGTGTCGATCGCGCACATCGGCGACTCGCGCTGCTATCGGCTGCGCGGCGGAAGGTTCGAGCAACTGACGCGCGACCATTCGCTGTTGCAGGAGCAGATCGACAGCGGCCAGATCACCGTCGACCAGGCGCGCTTCTCGCTCAACAAGAACCTGGTGACGCGGGCGCTCGGCATCGAGGCCATCGTTCCCGCGGACATCGCCGAATATCGCGTCGAGCCCGACGACATCTACCTGCTGTGCTCGGATGGGCTCACCGACATGGTCGACACCGACGTCGTGCACGGCGTCGTCGACGAGCAGCGCGAGGCGCTCGAAGGGGCCGCCGCGAGCCTGATCGAGCTCGCCAACCAGAACGGCGGGCGCGACAACATCTCGGTGATCCTCGCGCGCGTGCCGGCCGAATTTCTGCCCAACAGCAAGTGGGCGCAGCGCTTCCTCGCCAAGAAGCGTCAGAACGAACCATGACGGCCCCGATGCGGGGTGCACCTGCGGCCAGCCCGGCACCATGGCGCGCCTGATCGCCAGCCTGCCCGACGGCTCGACGCGCGAGATCACGCTCGACCAGGGGCGCATCACCATCGGGCGGCGCGCGGACAACCATTTCTGCCTGCCGTTTCCCGCGGTGTCCGCGGAGCACGCGGCGGTGCTAACGATCGGTGCCGATTCCTTCCTCGAGGATCTCGACAGCACCAACGGCACCTTCGTGAACGGCAACCGCATCACCAAGCATTTCCTGCGCGACGGCGACCGCATCAGCGCGGGGCGCATCGAGATGACGTACGCGGCGGGTGAGGCGTGGCGGGCGAAGCGGCGGCGACCGTGCAATCTTCGCCGGCGGAGCAGCCAGTGAGCAGCCGGCGGAGGGCGCACCCGAACCCACGGCTGAGGCGCTGCTGGCGAACATGATGGAAGCCCAATCTCCGGCAAGCGCGGTGGTCGACATTCCGCCTCCGTTGTCGATCGTGCCTCCGGCCGACCCACCGCAGCCCGAGGCGAAGGTCAAGGGAGTGGCAGCGGAAACGCTCGAGGTGCGGCTCACGATCCTGAGCGGCCCAAACGCGGGCAGGGCCACGCCGATGACCCGCGCGCAGTTCGTCTTCGGGCGGCCCGGCGTCACCGTCGCCGCCATCCGGCGCAGCGGCGGGAGCTACCGGCTCGTCCCGCTCGGCGGCGAAGCGCTGCCCACCGTCAATGGCGGCGCGGTTGCCCGCGAGGGAATCGAGCTCGCCTTCGGCGACACCATCGACGTCGCCGGCGTGACGTTGCGCTTCGAGCGGCGGGCCTGACGACGGTTGCCGCGCCGCGTCCCAAGTGACGCGGAGCGGCAGTCAGGGGAGGCTCTAGGCCGTCAGGTAACCCGCGCCTCGTTGAAGCGCGTTGGGGCTCGCGCTACTGCACCTGCACTGCCCTTGCTCGGGGGTTCAAGAAAACGACTGAAATTTCAATATGTTGCGTGGCCGTTGAATAGGTAGACCGGCGGCTTGGGCATTGGCATATGGATTGCTGACTAGCTTCCAGCATCGCTGGATGCCGATGTGTAATGCCGTATTTCCCAATCAAGGAGAAAGTCAATGAAACGCGTTCAACAAGGCTTCACGCTCATCGAACTGATGATCGTGGTAGCGATTGTCGGCATCCTGGCAGCTATCGCCTTGCCGGCGTATCAGGACTACGTGGTCCGGTCGAAGATGTCGGAAGGCGAAGCGGCGATCGCCGCGTGCAAGACGTCGGTGTCCGAATATCTGTCGACGAAGAATGTCTTTCCCGCCGACGTCACCAAGGCGGGCTGCAGCACGACGCCGACCCAGTATGTCGCCAGCCTTGCCGTTACCGGCACTGCGGCACCAGCGCTGTGATCACGGCAACGACGCAGTGCACCGGCGCCAGCCCGCGGATTGCGTCCTCACGCTTGACCGCCGTTAACGTGACCGACGCGACGATTTCGACGTGGCAGGGCACCTATAGTGGTTGCGCGGCGAAGTACGTTCCGTCGTCGTTCCGCGGGTAATCGAACGCGGAAGGAATCCGTAGTCGCTGTAGTCTTTCCTTCTGGTAGCAGAGAATCGGCGGGGTTCTTCCCGCCGATTCTTTTTGGCTCCCCGGTTGATGCATCTCGTCGCAAATGCGGACGAAGGCCTTTGCCCGCGCCTGCACGCTGCTCGAAAGCGGGCGCGCGTGGGAGGCGCGGCGCCTCTTCGTGCGTTTGCGCGGGTCCGGATTCAAGTTGCGAAGGGCTCTCCGCCAGGCTCGGATGGGCGAGCCTGGCGGTGGGCGACCCGGCGGCCGCCGAGTCGTACCTGCGCGAAGCCGTCGCCGCTGCCCCGGACGACTGGGAAACGCATTTCGGCCTCGGCGAAGCGCTGCGTGCGCGGGATCCGCAGGCCGCGAAGGCCGAATACTCGGCAGCGCTCGACGCTCTCACCGGCAACCTGGATTGCCTGATCAATCTCTGCGTTTGCGATCTCGCCGGCGGCAACGCCATCGAAGCGGAAGCGCGCGCGCGCCGCGCATTGCGGTCTCCGAAGGAAGTTCAGGGCGGCGTGGGTCAATCTGGGCGTGGCGCTGTTGATGCAGGATCGCGTGAGCGAAGCCCATGACGCATTCGTGCGCGGCGAACAGCTGCGAAGCCGAACCGCCTCGGGCGATGACACCGACGACCTGAATCGCGGCATCGCGCTGCGCCTGCTTGGCCGAACGCACGAGGCGATCGAATATTACGAACGCGCGTTGCCGGAGCATCCCAGCGCGGTTGCTCACGGGCACTACGCGCTGGCGCTCCTCACCGCGGGAAGGTTCCAGGAAGGCTGGGACCAGTATGCCTTTCGCTGGCTGGACGGCCCTCTCGTATCGCAGCGCGCGAAGCACGCGCGACCCGAGTGGACGGGCCAGGATCTCGCGGGCAAAACCGATCGCCGTCCGCTGCGAGCAGGGAGCGGGCGATGTCTTCCAGTTCGCTCGCTACCTACCGCTGGTCAAGGCCCGCGGGGCCACGGTTCTTCTCGAGCTGCGGCCCGGCCTCGGTCTGCTGGGGAATCGTTTCCCGGCGTGGACAAGGCGATCCGGCCGGGAGAGCCCCTGCCGGAGTTCGATTTCTATGTCGACCTGATGAGCCTCCCGCGGGTATTCGGGACGACGCTCCACTCGATTCCCGCCGCGGTTCCGTATCTGCACGCGCCGGCGCACATTCGCGCGGCATGGCGCGATCGGCTGGGTACCGACGGCTCCCTGAAGGTCGGCCTCGTGTGGTCGGGCGACCCCCGGCATGCGCGGGACCGCCAGCGCTCGATTCCGCTCGCGGAGCTCGCGCCCATCATCGAAGTCGAGGGCGTCCGCTGGTTCTCGCTGCAGAAAGGCGCCGCCGCGGCGGAGCTGAAGCAAGCGCGGTTCGATCGGACCATCGTCGATCTCGGTCCCGACCTCTATGAATATGCCGATACTGCTGCCGCAATCGAAAACCTCGATCTCGTCGTGACCGTGGACACCTCGGTCGCGCACCTTGCGGGCGCACTGGGCAAGGCCGTCTGGGTATTGCTCCCCTACGTGGCGGATTGGCGCTGGCTGGAAGGCCGGGAAGACAGTCCGTGGTATCCGACGATGCGGCTGTTTCGCCAGCGCGCCCCGGACGGCTGGAGCGAGGTCATTCGAAGGGTCGCCGGAGCGCTCGAGGAACGGGCACGAACGGCGCACTGGCGCCGGGCGCAGTCCGCCTGGGAACGCCGATCGCCGGGAACGCGCGACTCTCCGGGCGCTCGAGCTCCGACGCGCCCCGAGCAATCCATGCGGCCGCCCGGAATCTCGCAGGGCGTGCCGCACCCGTTACGGCATGATCCAGTTCGTCGACGGACCGGACCCGCTGTCCGCTCCGTCGAGCATTACGGCGAGTACCTGCAGGTGCAGGTCGATGTTCTCGCGCGCCTGGTCGCGCCCGGCTCGGTCGTGCTGGAGACTCGGGGCGGGAATCGGCCTGCATGCCATCGCGCTTGCGCGGAGGGTCGGTCCCGAAGGGCAGATCCTCGTCGTCGAGCGCTCGAAGGTGCTGCGGCGCATTCTCCGGCAAAACCTGGCGGCCAATGGCGTGAAGCAGGTGAGCGACATTACGCAGGCCGCCGCAGAGTCGCTCCCTCGACGACCTGGAGTTCGAGCAACTCGACGTGCTGAAGGTCAACGAGGCGGCGCGGGTACCGCAGATTCTCCGGACGGCGCCCCGACACCCTGTGGCGGCTGCGGCCGACGCTGTTCCTCGCGCAGGAATCGCAGCCGAGCGCTTCTGCGAGCAGGCGCGGCGCATCGAGGACTTCGGGTATCGATGCTGGACTTTCGAATCCCCTCTGTTCAACCCGCAGAATTTCAATCGCCGCAGCGATGATATCTTCCCCGGCAGGCTGGCACTGGTGTTGCTCGCGGTTCCCGAGGAAAGGGATTCGGATGCAGCGATTGCCGGTGTCGACGGATTGATCCCCGTGTCCATCTAGCCTGAGGATTGCGCTCGATGCCATTGCTTCAAGGATTGTTCAGGCGAGCCGCGCCAGACCAGGTCCGGGATGCCCCGCGCGCAGCCGACGCGACAGGGCCGCGACCATCGACTGCGCCTCCGGTTCGCGTCGACGCGTCGATCCTGCCGTCATCGCGGAAGGGGCGAAGCACTTCGATGCGGGTCGATTTGCCGAAGCATTCGCGGTCGCAGACGATGCACTTCTCAAGTGGCCCGGCTCCCGCGAGCTTCTCTTCGCCCGCGGCGCGGCGCTGTTCGGCTGGGGGCGCTTTCACGAAGCGCTGGCGAGCTTCCGCCAGGCGGCCGAGGCGGGTCTGGACGATATCGATCTCGACCTGCAGCTCGGGTGGACATGTGTGCAACTGGCAAGCCGGACGAAGCCGAGGGGTACTTCCGGAAGGCCGTGGCCGCTGATCCCGAGTCGACGCAGGCTTACCTCGGCGCTCGCCAATGTGCTCGAAATGCTGGGGAAGCTCAGTGCGCACGCCGAAGAATTCGAGAAAGGGCTCGCGCGCTGGCAGGACAACTACGATGCCGTGGTGCTGCTGTCGGGCTGCCGGCTTTACCAGAACGATCGCGAAGGGGGGATCGCGGCATTGCGGCAGGCGATTGCGATCGACCCCAGGCGCCCGCGCGCGTGGTCGAACCTCGGTGGGGCGCTGCGACGGGAGGCGGACCTTACGGAGGCGACGGAAGTGTTGCAGCACGGGTACGAGCTCGAGCTCGCCGCCGGCGGACACGGCGACTGCGCACTCAATCTCGCGACCGTGCTGCGGGAGCAGGGGCGCTGGACGGAAGCGCTGCATCTACTCGAGCGCAGCCTTGCGCAGGTATCCCGAACCGAACCGCCACTGGCTCTGTTCGAGCATCCTCCTTGAGTCGGGCCGCTCTCGAGGAGGGCTGGCTCCACCACGAGTTCCGCTGGCTGCAGGAGCCGCTCTTTTCGCGCAGGCTTCCGACTTCGTTGCCCGGTGTGGTCCGGCCAGGACCTGCATGGCAAGACGATCCTGGTGCACACCGAGCAGGGCTACGGCGACGTGTTCCAGTTCATCCGCTACGCGCGCATTCTGAAAGACTGGGGCGCGCGGGTACTGCGCCGCCTTACCTCGGGTTCGACGAGGTCTCGCGCGATTTCGATGGCGTCGACGATGTCCTGGTCGAAGGAGCAGACGGTCTTTTTCGATTACCACATCGGGATTGTCAGCCTGCCACGGGTACTCGGCACCACGCTTGAATCGATTCCTGCCGATGTTCCCTACGTCAAGGTTCGGCCTCGAGCATCAGGAGCGATGGGCGAAGCGCATCGGGCCTTCGGACAAGCTCAAGGTCGGGCTGGTCTGGGCCGGGAATCCCAAGCACGTGCGCGATCGATGGCGATCCGTGCCGCTATCCAAGTTGGCGGCATCTGGGACAGATCGAAGGCGTCAAGCTCTATTCGCTGCAGAAGAGCGCGACGGCAACGGAAGACATCGCCGCCTCGGGCCTGGAGATCATCGATCTCGGCCCGGAGCTCGCCGATTTCCGCGATACCGCCGCCGCGATCTGCGCGCTCGACCTGGTCGATCAGCGTCGACACTTCGGTCGCCCACCTGGCAGGCGCGCTCGCCAAGCCCGTCTGGATGTTGATTGCGATCCCACCCGACTGGCGCTGGCTGCTGCACGGGCGAGCGCACGCCGTGGTACCCGACGATGCTCCTGTTCCGCCAGCGCGAGCGTAACGACTGGGACCCTGTCGTGGAGCGCGTCGAACGGACGCTTCGGCGATGGATCGATTCGGGCGGCCGCAATGCGCCGCCGCCACGTCCGTCGACGCCGGCGATGGCGATACCGAGCCCGGCAACTCAATCGCAGTGGGCGGGCCACGCACGCCGGCGCCCTCGCCGATCGGCCGCGGCTCAGCCGGGTCGACGAAACGCGGTATGGAATCGTCCAGTACATTCCCGATGGGGGCGCAGAGGCGGAGGGGCTTCGATATTACGGCGAGTATCGCCAGGCGGAGCTTGACCTGATGGGCAGGTTCATCCAGCCCGGTGCCTGGGTGCTGGAGGCGGGCGCCGGGATTGGGGCTGCCTCCCTGTATCTTTCGAGTGCCATTGGCGATGCCGGTCATCTCATCGCTTACGAACCGGATCGGTTGCTGCATCACCTCATCCACCAGAACCTTGCGGCGAATCGGGTCCGCAATGCGACACTGCTCAGGCGGAATCTCGGTCCGCTCCGGGCGAGCGCGATCGACGAGGGCGATCCGGCTGTCGCTGGGCGGTCCGACTCCGACGCGATCGATGAACTGCGACTCGAACGACTGAACTGGATCAGGATCAACGACGGGGCGCTCGCAACCGGCATTCTGGCCGGGGCGCCGGACACCCTGTGGCGGCTAAGGCCATGGGTGTACTCGTGCATCCAAAGTGAAGCCGAGTTGCCCCAGATCGTCGAAGCGATTCGCGATTTCGGATACCGGGCATGGCGATTCGAGGTCCCGCTGTTCAATCCGGACAACTATAATCGTCGCAGCGACAACATCTTCCCCGGGCAGCATATGAAAGGCGTCCTCTGCGTTCCGGAGGAAGTCGCGCTGGATGTTGAGCTCAACGGGTGTACTGCAGTGGCATCGACAGTTCGATAGGTTCCCCATTTGCCAACCCGCTCCTGCCATGTTCTGTAACTGACATGCAGTTCGGCCCGCTTACCCTGAAGCATTGCAAATACGGCTGGATGCTCTATTCCGGGCCGACGATCGGAAAATGCTTCGAGCTGTACGGGCAATACAGTGAATCGGAAGTTGCGATGATGCGCGGCTTCCTCAAGCCGGGCGACACAGTCATCGACGTCGGAGCGAACATCGGCGATCTGACGGTACCGCTGTCCAGAATTGTCGGCGATTCGGGCCGGGTATTCGCCCTCGAGTCCAATCCAGAGAATTTCAATGTGCTATGCGCAAACCTCGCGTTGAATTCGATCGTGAACACCAAGCCTATCAACGCGTTCGTGGCAGCATCGGGCAAAGTGGACACAGGCGGGGCGTGGGGAGAGTTCGCCTACATCGGCAAGACCTGGGAGCCGCAGTTCCTGGCCATCGATGCACTGGATTTCGCCGCCTGCGACCTGATCAAGGTCGATGTGGACGGGAAGGAACTGGAGGTCCTGCGCAGCGCGGAAATGAAGATCGAGAAGCATCGCCCCATTCTCTATTTCGAGAATGACGTGCGCGACGCGTCCTCCGGACTTCTGGATTTCGCAATGGGGACGCTCGGGTACGACCTTTACTGGCACCCGGCTCCGGTGTTCAGCGAAGACAATTACTTCGGCAACCCCGTCAATCACTGGGCACCGATGAATATGGTTTCGCAGATGGTTCTCGGGATACCCTCGGAGCGGCACACTACGGTGCCCGCACTTCGTCGATCAAGAGCAAGGAGGAGTGGTCGGAGTGGCTGTCATGACGAGCAAGATGAACCTTCATACTGCGTGAGTCCGTGAGGACGAAATGCCCGCACTCTAGAGAGGTAGGCTCCGCACTGCGCGACGAGAGGGACGGAGAGCGACGATGGCACTGTTTGGACTGCTCGACACCAGCGAGCTTGAGGAGTTTGCGACGGCCCTTGCGAACCGATCTGGGACGGAGATTTCCTCCGGCCTCGGAGGCGCGTACCGATCCGGGGGCAAAGTACCAGTTGAAGGTTATCTTCGAGGGCCTGGGGGCGCGAGCGGTGCGCTACCACACGGAAAAGAAGCTCAGCGTCTACAAGAAGGCGAAGCTCGGGAACGTATTCAAATGGAAATTGAAGGAATTGGGGTACACCGACGCGTTCGCCGAACGGGCGACGAAGGAAATCGTCACGCGACTGGCGGTGAATTGACTCTTCTTCGCGGACAATGTCGGGCTTGAGGGAGACCAGCGATCGTCGTGACCCGGTCCGATTTCTCGCGCCAATCATACTTGGGAAATGGCGCGGTTGTAGTGAGTAACCAGGTATTCGCGAGGAAAGTGAGCCGCTCGGCGCCGGCCATAGCGATGCTCGAACCGCCGTGCTTGCCAGCGAAACGCACCCGATGAGTATGATCAAGCGCCTCCCTTGTTGAGGACCTCGCCCCGCTGCTGTTCCGAAGGCGACTCGGCCAGGAACCACGCTGGGACGAAGTCCGACAGCACTGGCGAGGGCGATGGAGAACGACCGCGGGCACACGCGCCCGCGCGCGTCGGGTGGGGGCATGACGGTGGTGGTCCTGAACTGGAATGCAGGTGAAAACGACCCTTTCAGCGTGGTGAACGCCACGATCCAGCAGCACTTTCGTGCGTGCGGCAAGAACGTGGAACTTGTCAAATCTCGACGGATCGTTGGCCAGAACGGATTATCGATCTGGCGCGCGATGGCGCATGAGGATTCGCATACACGTGGCAAGGACTAGGGCTCGCATGCGATATTCAGCAAAACTGGCGTGAGTCTGTGGGACCACCTCAAAATCCCATTGATTTGCGTGCATGGCGACCACCCAGTCCACATGCCATTGAATCACCAGCTGGAAAGCCGGTATTGCTTTCATCTGTATGCCAATGCCGAACACGCTCGATATTCAAATCGCCATTTCCGGCGATCGCGCGGTGCGGGCGTCATTGATATTCCGCAGCTTCATCGGGAGCCACGCCTTCCTGGGCGCGCTGGAGAATACTTCGTAATGGTGAAGAACATCAACGATCCAGTCGACACCGAAAATATCTGGCGCAACCGGCTGGACAAGCCCCTCTTCGAGGCTTACATGTCGGCAACAGAAGTGGTCAAGGCTCGAATCGCCCGCGAGGCGTACGTTGAAATACACGACGTGCTGGATGATCTTATTGCTAAGCAGAGTATCGAATGGCTTAGTCCAGCGGTAGACGTGGCCGCCTATCACCAGTATCACAGCCAACTTGACTATTACATGCGCAACTACAAAAGCATCTGCGCGGTGAATTCTCTTCAGGAATTTGCCCTTCCGCGTTTACGGACGCGGATGGGACAGGGTGGCCTCTAACGCATCGGCGTCACACGGTTTCGAGCCCAGTCGAGCAATATGGCCGATAGTCAAGCCCTCTACTACACTGGATTCGGAATCGTCGACGTCAGCCCGTACTTTAAGGGTTTGCACGATCGCACGCGCCGCGCCATGGTCAATGGAAGCCCATTCATATCGAGCGCAAATCTCGAGGATAGCATCCCGGACATCGGGCGATTCGGTGCGTTGTTTTTCAATTTCAAGACCGACGACCTCCGAGAAAAAGGCGCAACTGCGCTGCACGATCCCGATGCGCAACATATGCTTGTCGAGAGGAATTTGCGCAGGCATACCACGCCAGGTTTCACTTCAAGGACTTTGTGAGGCAGATCGACTATCTGGCGAAGGCGGCTCGCTCCATTCACGCCGCCGGAGTTGTTGGAATAGCGTGCGCATCGATGATGTTCGAATTGGCTGCGAGTGCTTGGCGTATTGTATATGCATCGTCCACACACATCGTAGCGTCGAGGATGAAAACTATCCTCGAATCGGTATGAGCCCGTCGAATAGCGAAATGGCGTGAATTGAAGAAAACCCGAGTGCAACGCCGACCGTATCGAAGTCCGCGCCGGTCGGAAGAGCGAGCGGCCGGCAATCGGGTTTATGTATTCATCGGCACCCAGACGCCCACTTATGACAGGCGCCCAGCCTCCCGGATGATTGACCGTCGGAGCGGGTACGATGGATTCCGATGCCACCACATAGTCGAAACGGATTCCGAGGTAGTGCACACACACTTTCCAAGGCACGTACATTGAGTTTGACGAGCGATTCGGTTGCCACCGAGAAGATGTCCGCGATGAGCCACTCAACCTCGAACCAGAATGGGGCTTTCCTTCGATAGTGCGATAGTTTTCCAAGTAGGCGAGGCGCGATCTTCTCGAAGCGCAGGATCCGGGCCTGTGAAGTAGTGATCGAAAGTGACGCACCTGCCAGCGGTACTGATATGTAATTCCAACCGGCATTCGGATGGAGCACGCGATTGCGGCTCGTCCAGTTCTTGGGGGTGTACTGGGTAATGTCGAAAACTACCCACTTGTCGCAATTCGATATAAGCGCGAAATGCCCCAGAAGGGAAAGTAATACGGCTCCATGATTGCGAGCCTAGCCGCAGTCTTCGCGAGCTGGTGCCGCACGTGGTCTGCTTGGGAGTGAATTAGCCTCAGCAGGTCGATCACCTTTGCTGCATCGTGCTCGGTTAGAGCGTGGTTCATCGGGAGCTCGAACATTCGAGATCGGTACCGATCGGTATTGATGAGCGCATGCTCCGAAGTAATTCATGCAGGTGAGCGTGGCGAATGCGATGCTGAATCGATACTAACTTCCGCGAATAGGTTCTCGGCGCGCAGAATGCGCAATAGATCATCACGTCAGTCCAAATTGTACTTCGTTGAGAAGGCAGTCAGGTTCTGGTAGTTGCTTATACTTACACTCAGGCGTGCGTACTTCCAGACCGGAAATGGCGGCGAATCCGAGCTTGAACATCCGGAACAGTCGCTCATTGCGTTGCCGATATTCCGTGAAATGATCGAGATTGAAGAGGGCAATGGCAGCTTGTGCCTCCGACATGCGCCCATTGCCAGTCTTGATCACGGGCACCGCAACTATAATACCAGTAGCTGCTCCGCGTATTGCGGATGTGGGCAGCAATCTCATCGCTGCGGGTACAAACGACGCCGCCCTCGCAGGCACCGAGTATGTTGTCCGAGTGGAAGGAGATAGCTGGGCGGTTCCAAAGCCGACAGGGCGCCCCGCGATGGCGCACCCGAACCGGTGCGCCAGTCGAGAGGTAGAGCGGGATGCCGCGATCGGCCGCAAGCGCTTCCAAGCCTTGGACGTCGCACGCGTCTCCCCACGGGTTGACCGCGATGATCGCAGTTGTTGAGTGCCCGTCGAGTACCCGCTCGACAAGTTCGGCCGTCATCATGCCGGTTTCGGCATCAACGTCGCAGACCAGCGGACACGCACTGGTCCAGTCAAGAGACTGTCAGAGTGGCAAGTCGGCGGAATCCCGGGCACCACTACGTTATCGCGCACGCCAAGGGCGTGCGCGACAGACACGAGTCCAGGAAATCGTTGGCCATGCAAATGGCATGGGGTACACCCAGAAGTTCGGCGAGGCGACGTTCGAGTTCCTGAGCGAGCGGACCGTGATTGGTGTGATCTAGGCGCTCGAAGATACCGCGGAATAGTGCCTCGTAACTGCTCCAAGGTGGCGCAAACTGCTCCCCGATGGGAACTGGGACGGCCAAAGAGCGGCGGGGCACCAAAGATCGCCAGCGAAGTGACGTGGGTCATGTTGCTTCAGACGCACGTTGCGCCAAGGTGGCGCCGTGCTCGCTGACGCTCCGAAGGTAATCGCAGATTTGAGCGACGTCATCCTCTGAAACGAAGTAACCGCAAGGTAGCGTCATGAAGCGCTTTGCGAGCCGCTCCGTCTGGCTCAGGTCTCCCCAGATCATTTCATAGCCCGTTGATTTCTGGTGCAGCGCGGGCCAGTAGTAGGGACGGCATAGCATATTATCCTTGTGCAGTAGCGCGAGCGTTCCATAAGCTCATGGCCAGTCATCCAAGAGCTCGATGACGATGTTTTTGTAGCCGCATTTGTCACGCTCATCGAACGCAAGTAGGCGAAGTCCTGGTATCCCCATCAGACCGCTCCTGTACCGGTAGTAGCGGCGGCGATTCGATTCAACTTGTTCTTCGATGCCGTCCAATGCTGCCAGTGCCATTGCGGCATGAACCTCGTTCTGACGGGCATTCATTCCCGATTCGGAAATGACGCCATCTTCGGCGACGCCGTGATTGCGCATGGACTTAAGACGGCTGGCCAACGCGCCGTCGTTCGTTGTAACGTAACCACCCTCGAAGCCATTCAGAAGCTTACTGGCATGGAGCGAAAAGCACTCCGCTCGGCCGAACGAGCCGACCTTGCGGCCATTCACCGTCTCATACACCGATTCAACAGGATCGAAGAGTAGTGGAACTCCGCACTCGGCCGACAGAGCCTCGAGGCCATCCGAGTCACAGCAGTTCACGATTGGGTGAACTCCGAGGATGAGTGCCGTCTGGCCATTGATGCATGCGCGCACCGTTTCGGCAGTGATGCAAAGTCCTTCGGGATCCACCTCGCAAAAATGCGGCGTCAGGCCGGCCCAGGCGACGAGGTCCGCAAGGCGTCGGTAGGTCAGCGAAGGCATCACCACTTGAGTTCTGTCCTTTATTGCCACGCATTTGATTGCCAGCACCAGGGCCCAGAAGACCACTGCAGAAGGATATGCAGTGCTTCGCCTGGTGAAACGCTGCAAGCCGCGCATCGAGCAATTGCTCCCGCAGGCCCCCCGCATGAATAGCGGCTTCCGTCCAGGAACAGGCGCGAATAGTTTAGAAATTTACTCGAAATTCGGACGGACTAGATTCGAGGTCGATCGGATCGAATCGAACAATCGCTTCCCGCCAAAAAGAGAGCGAAAGTCTTCCCCGGTCGGGTTTTCCGGTCCATGCGATTGCGGATTCCTATTCGACGGGCGCAGAGAATCGCGTTGTAGCGGTAATGAGCTTGATAGAAGTCGGGTGGCATATTCTGAATGCGAACACGCCATCCAGTTCCTTCGGCCATTGCAGTAATTTCGCCGTGAGATCTCCAGACGCCTATCTGAGACTGTGGGCTGCCAAGCGCGGAACCTGAGAGATCGCCGTTTTCGAAGAAGAATGAGCGGCGCAATCGGGATTTGGAAGGCTACCGATGAATATCGAAGTCAGATTCAGAAAGCGATTATGGAGCATGGCAAGGAGCGTTCGCGCTTCTTCATCGGACAGATAGGCAAACATTCCATAGCACAACGCCTTGTTGAAGCGTAGCGGCTCGCGTGCAAGAGCGGCAAATTCAACGGCATCTTGGCAGATGAACTCACGCAACGGCCCCGCGAACTGCGCGTTCGCAATGGACACCAGATAGTCGGACGAGTCCACTCCTAGGCACCGATTGCAATAAGGAAAGAGCCGCGCGAACAGTGCGGCATTTCCGCACCCGATATCGAGCAATAAATCGGACGAGGCGGTTCAATCCTGCGATAATGGCGTCGACGATCATTTGAATCTGGTCTTCGGTAACCGGCTTGCCGTACACAGTTCTTCGCACCTGACCCCACAAGTCGTCAGGGGCGAGGGTCTTCGGATAATCCTTGTAATCCCACTTCGGATATGCGTCGGTTGCCATGCTGCCTGTCCAGATTCGGGTTAGATCGCTTGAGAACCGACCCTGTCGCCCAATTACGGCGAGTACCCGGGTCCAGATCGTCCTCGCTCAAAGCGGGAGAAATGGGGAGGCAGAGCACCTGTTCGGCAACGGGATTGCCACCGGCAGATTGCCCTTGTGCGCCGAAGGCAGCCCCCGGTACATCGGGAAGTCGGATATCAGCGGATAGAAGTAGCGCCGCGGATGAATGTCCCGAGCCTTAGAGCTCATGGTAGAGCGCGTCGCGGCTCATTGGGTAGTCACTCTTCGACGAGGATCGGGAAATACGCGTAGTTCGGGGGTAGCGTCTTTTGGCGCCTTCCAGGCAGCGGATACCGCGCACGTCGCGTAACCTTGCCCGATACGCCACGTCGATTTCCTTGCGCCGCGCGATCGCGGCATCGAAATATTTCAACTGCAGCAAGCCCAGCGCGGCATTCAATTCGCTCATCTTGCCGTTGATGCCGGGAGCCACCACCGTCACCTCGTCGACGAAACCGAAGTTCTTCAGATGGTCGATGCGCTGCTTGGTCTTCGCGTCCGGGCAGACGATCGCGCCGCCCTCGAAAGTGGTGAACACCTTGGTGGCGTGGAAGCTCAGCACCGACAGTCACCGTGCGTGAGCACGCTGCCTCGTGGCATCTGCACGCCGAAGGCGTGCGCCGCATCGTAGATCACCCTCAGGTTGTAGTTGTCGGCGATCCGCTGGATCGCATCCACGTCGCACGGGCGGCCGTAGCAATGCACCGGCATGATCGCCGTCGTCTGCGGCGTGATCGCCGCCTCGATCCTGTCGGGATCGAGGTTGAGCGTGTCCGGATCGATGTCGACGAATACCGGCTTGATGCCGTTCCAGAGCAGGGAGTGGGCGGTGGCCACGAACGAATAGGGCGTCGTGATCACCTCGCCGGTGATGCGCAGCGCCTGCAGCGCGGTGACCAGCGCGATCGTGCCGTTGGCGAACAGCGCGATGTGCTCCACGCCGAGATACTCGCACAGCGCCGCTTCCAGTTGCTGGTGAAACGGGCCGCCGTTGGTGAGCTTCTTGCGTTTCCCAGATCTTTTCCAGATAGGGGATGAACTCCTCCAGCGGCGGGAGAAACGGCTGCGTTACGTAGATCGGCCTGCTCACCTGGCGCGCCGCCGTGGCCGGTGCCACGTCCGGTTTCGCCTGATCTATCGCGATGTCCATTGAGTGACTGCCCTCATGCCAAAAGTCGAATCGTAATTCTGCGCGTCATGCAAGAATTGGGCCAGCCAGCGCTCGGCGCCCATTTTGCGGGAATGAGTTCCGTGCTGCCGGGTGCGATTACTAGCGGAACTTCGATGCATGCTCGCAGGTCCATCCCGGCCGAGCTGGCGGTCGCGTAGGTGGGCAAGTGCTCGCGAATGCGCTCGTCAAGAACTTGGAGGTCGATCTTCGTCACGGGCGCAATCGTTGTGTGGGCAAGGGCAGTACGTTGAGCACCGAGGCCGCGATCAGCTCGCGTACCCATCCGGATTCGCCGCATGCCAGCGCCATGCATCTGCGTACGTCGCCTCGAGCCCCCGCCTGGCGGTCCGGCCCAGGTCGGTCCGCGCAGTGCGACATTGGCGTACGAGCTTGCGACGTCCCCTTCGCGCCGCGGCGCGATCTCGTACGGGAGCGGCCGTCCGCTGGCATGCTCGAACGCCCGCACGACCGCGAGCACGCTATGGCCGCGTCCAGTGCCGAGGTTCAGCACCGAGTGCCTGGGAGCTGCTGCCAGCAGGCGCTTCAGCGCGGCGGCATGGCCGCGGGCCAGGTCCATTACGTGGATGTAGTCGCGCACCTCGGTGCCGTCAGGCGTCGGGTAGTCGTCACCGAACACCTTTAGCCGGGGCAGCCGGCCAACGGCCACCTGCGCCACGAATGGCATCAGGTTATTCGGGGTGCCGCGCGGGTCTTCGCAGATCATGCCGCTCTCGTGGGCGCCGACAGGATTGAAATAGCGCAAGCACATTACGCGCCAATGTGGGTCCGTCTGCGCCAGGTCGAGCAGCATACGCTCGACCATGATCTTGCTGTGGCCGTAGGGATTGACCGGCCCGGTGGGGGAGGCCTCGTTCAGCGGCATCTCGTCCGCCATGCCGTAGACCGTTGCCAACGAGCTGAACACGATGCGTCGCACGCGGTGCGCTTCCATCGCCTGGAACAGCGTCGCCGATCCGCGGACATTGTTGGCGTAGGAGTCGAGCGGGTGCGGTCGCGGACGTCGCCCTCGACGAACCACGGCCGCGTGCCCGCGATTCTTGCGATCAGCTCGATGCAGGTGTGCGAGCCGATGTAGCCGGTGCCGCCGGTGAGGAGGACCGTGATCACGTCGCGCACGACTCCAGACTCATCACCATCGGTAGACCTCGCGGCGGTTCTCGCTTCCCGTGTGCGAGAACGCTGCCGCATCGGCATGCGGCGTGATCGTCTTGCGCATCCGTCAAACGAACGACGGCCCGCAGGCCCACCCGACCAGCGAATAGCGGAGTCCCCTACTGACCGGCGTGACCTCGTGGATGGTGTACGAGGGAAAGAAGCTGATCGACCCGCGCGACCGGCTGAGCGCGGCGAAATCGGTGAACGAGTCGTAGAGCACGACGTCACCGCCCTCATAGAGGTCCGGGTCCGATAGCTGGACGGTGAACGATAACTTCCGGATGGTGCCGTCGGCGAGAAGCCGCGTGTCCTTGTGCGGCCCGTAGTGATCGCCCGCCTTTCCCTCGTCATGCGAATACTTCGTGAACTGGATGCCCTCGAAGCCAATCAGGTGGTACCCGAACCAGTTGCGGTTGATCTCGTTGATGCAGTCGGTGACGCGCTGGAAGAGCCAGCGGTGCTCGTCGTCGGAGCTCAGCCAGCCCGTCTCCGATTGGCGCAGCGTGGTGCGCTGATCCTCCGTTTTCCCGGCAGCGAGCACGAGCCTGCGCTCGCCGCCCTCGACGATCGCCTTGCACTCCTCATGGCTGAGGAAGCTTTCGACGGCGAGTTTGCCGGTCAGCGCGGGACGCAGGAGCTGGAAGGGCATGGGCGGTCAAACGGGGCTTGCGATTCGCAGCTTCAGCCTGCGACCGGCAGCGATGAGACTGCGATCGAGGGTAATCAGGCTCATGGGTGCTTCGCTCTTAGCAATGGTGGCGTGCAGCGCGTCGCCCGCACGCAATCCGAGTGCATGACGAGCGAGATATCCGGCGGCTCTCGCATAATCGTCGCGCGTAGGCGTGATGATGCGAAAGCTGTCCTTGGCGAGCTGGTTCGTCAGGCTGCATGCAGCATGTGCCTGTGCGGTTCGCAGTGTACCTGCGCGCACCTTGAGGCCCATCGCGCTCGCGAATTCGACCAGCGTCCAGTCGCTCATGGCAAAGGTCTCGGTTGACTGGGTTTCGAACCAGGCCCTCACCGCAGCCGAATCGGGCTCCGGTACGTACAGCGAAACAAGGATCGAGGTGTCGATGTAGTGCATCAGAAGGACTCGTCGCGCATGCGACGAATCAATTCGGCGCTGCGCTCCTGCGTCGGCGAAAGCCGCGAGCGAAACGAATCTACGGGTTCCAGTCGCAGGGGCTTCCTGGGACTGCCGACGCCCGACAGCCGTGCAACCGGCGCGCCGCGGCGGGTGATCAGTATTTCCTCTCCGGCTTCGGCCATGTTGGATGAAGCGGAATCTAGGCGAGTGCGACGAGATCGCTGTAGGGCCTCAGGGCGGCATCCGCCGTGAGAAACTGAAGCGGCTCCGAAATGGCTTGAGCGATGAGGAGCCGGTCGAAGGGGTCACTGTGGAGCAGAGGGAGTCGTGCGACTCTCGCTGCATGCGCGGCCGACACCGGCAACTCGACGAAGCCGCTACTTTCGATTGCGGCGACGAGCGCGTCGGCATCTGCTTTGATCTTTCCGAGCCGAGCCTTGATCGCGATTTCCCAGATGGACGCCGCAGAGACGAACACCGCGTCGGCATTCTCGATAGCCCGGCGAGCCCCCGCCCTGAGCGACGTGCTCCCGCTCGTTGCCCACAGGAAGATGTGCGTATCCAGCAGAACGCGCATCAGCTTCCTTCGAATGCCGCGACGATGTCCGGAGGCAGCGGAGCGTCGAAGTCGCGTGCAATCTGAATCTTGCCCTTCAGGACGCCAAACCGGATCGGCCGCCTGGGGCCCTCCAGCCGCGTGATGCGTACCAGCGGTTTGCCGTTGCGGCTGACGATCACGTCCTCGCCGGCGACCGCCTTGTCCACGAGCTGTGACAACCGGGTCTTGGCGTCGTAGATGTTCACGGTCTCCATCGCGCTCGCCTATCTGACTAAGTCTGGTCTGATTCTACGGAAACGATCCCGCCGCCGCAATCCTGTCTGCCCGAGTCACTTCCCCGTCGATCCGAACCCGCCGCCGCCGCGCTGCGACGGGTCGAACTGATCGGTGACCCGGAACTGCGCCTGCACGATCGGGACGAACACGAGCTGCGCGATGCGGTCCATCGGCCGGATTGTGAACGGCTCGCTTCCGCGGTTCCAGCAGCTCACCATCAGCGGCCCCTGGTAATCGGAATCGATCAAGCCGACCAGATTGCCCAGAACGATGCCGTGCTTGTGGCCGAGGCCTGAGCGCGGGAGGATCATCGCAGCGAGACCTGGATCGCCGATGTGGATCGACATACCAGTCGAGATCAACTGCGTCTCTCCGGGCGCGATGACGAGCGGTGCAGCAACGCACGCGCGCAAGTCAATGCCGGCTGAACCCGGCGTCGCATACGCGGGGAGATGAGCGCGGATGCGCTCGTCGAGTATCTTGAGGTCAATCGTGGTCATGCAAGTGTCGGAATCCGAGCCTCTCGGGCTACTTGTTCAGGCGACATGCCCATGCGAATTCGCCGACTGCCACCGCCATACGTCCCTGCACATCGCCTCGAGTCCTCGCTCGGCTTTCCAGCCCAGGTAGCTGCGTGCGCGCACGACGTCGGCGTACGAAGTCGCAACATCGCCCTCGCGCCGCGGCGCGATATCGTACGGAACCGGCCGCCCGCTGGCCTGCTCGAAGGCGCGCACCACGTCGAGCACACTGTGGCCGCGACCTGTGCCGAGGTTCACGACGGAGCATTCGAGGGTCGTGTCTTCCATTAGCTTCCGCAGCGCCGCTGCGTGGCCGCGGGCGAGATCCATCACGTGGATGTAGTCGCGCACCCCGGTGCCGTCGGGCGTCGGGTAGTCGTCACCGAACACCTTGAGCCGGGGCAGCCGGCCAACCGCAACCTGCGCCACCAAGGGCATGAGGTTATTCGGGGTGCCGCGCGGGTCTTCGCCGATCACGCCGCTCTCGTGGGCTCCTACCGGGTTGAAATAGCGCAGGCACATCAAGCGCCAGTGCGGGTCCGCGTGCGCGAGATCGTGCAACACCTGCTCGACCATGAGCTTGCCGTGGCCATAGGGGTTGACCGGCCCGGTGGGGGAGGTCTCGATTAGCGGCATCCTGCTCGCCATGCCGTAGACGGTGGCCGACGAGCTGAACACGATCCGCCGCACGCGGTGCGCTTCCATCGCCTGGAACAGCGTCGCCGATCCGCAGACATTGTTGGCGTAGTAGTCGAGCGGGCGCGCGACCGATTCAGCGACTGCCTTGAGGCCCGCGAAATGGATGACGGCGTCGATCGCGTTTTCAGTGAGGACGCGGTCGAGCAGGGCGCGGTCGCGCACGTCGCCTTCGATGAATTGTGGCCGGGTGCCGGTGATCGTCGCGATTCGCTCGACGACGACTGGCGAACTGTTGCAGAGATTGTCGAGCAGGACGGTGTCGTAGCCGGCGCCGATCAGTTCGACACAGGTGTGCGAGCCGATGTAGCCCGTGCCGCCGGTGAGGAGGATGGCGGGCATCTACGCACTCCGCAACGGGTTTTCCCAGCGAAGCCCGGGAAAGCGGGCGAAATTGCCATCGGCCGAGCAGAGCAGCAGCCCGTGCCCGATCGCGATCGCCGCCAGGTGCGCGTCGGGTACCAGGTTGGCACGTGCGGCACCTGCTGTCAGCAGCGAGCCAAGCACCGCGCGGTGGGTGTCGGTGGGCTGCGGAACCCAGACCGTTTCGATTTCGAGCCAGTCTTCGACCTGCTTCCAGGCATCGGTCAGGGGCTCGGGCCGCTCGAAGATGCGAGGGTTGGTGACGATGCGAACGAACGCAACGAGACTGACCCAGGGCATCCCGACGCGGCCACCGGCGCCAAGCTGAGCGTCCAGCCAGGTTTTTGCCGGGACGTGCTGGCGAAACGACGCGACGTGTGAATAGATGAGGAGGTTCGCGTCGAGCAGGATCACCGGAACGACTCGCTCTCCGCCACCGACAGCACCTCGGCGATGTCGTCGACGTTCCCGAGCAGACAGCGGCCGAGATCGACCGAGCGCGTCGCAACGACCACCCGTTTCCCGCGCGTAGCCGACGCCTTCTTGAGGCCTTCGCGCAGGGCGTTGTTGACGACGTCCTTCAGCGATTGGTGTTGGGTTCTGCGCAGCCGCCGGATAATCGCCGCGACGTCCTCATCCAGCGTGATCGTCGTTCTCACGCATCAAAGCATAAATGTTTTGATGCAGTGATGTCAACCCGATGCCTTGCGCGATTGACGTAAGCGCCGTCTCCCCGCGGCAACGATGTCCATGGAGATCAGACGATACGCTGCTCGACGCCCATTCGATTCGCGCTCCGAATACAAGGAGCTGCCGGAGCTCACGGAGCAGACGCGATCTCGTGCGGTGGTGAACAGGGGCGGCGGGCCCAGTCAGCAACTCCGCGCGAGATCATTTCCATACGGCTTTCGGCGGAGGCAACCGTAATCAGCCAGAAGCCAATGCCTCGGTGCGCCTTGGGAACGCTCGCCGTAGCTTTCTGTCCACCGTGACCAGCTTCGAGTTGATCTTGATCGCAAGCGCAACGAACTCGCAGTCGTACGCCGAGCAATCACTGTCGCGAATCAATTCGAGCACAGACTGCGAATCGACTTCGAACTCTAAGCCGGCAAGAAGGAGCTCCGCCTCGCTCTGCAAACGGCATGCTTGGTCGAACGTGATTGTCTTGCGCCGCATGTACCCGGCAAGAATGTTGCGAAACTCGCTCCGCCAGAGGACCGGCGCAGCCCATTCCGGCTCACGCTCGAGCAAACCCTCCGCGGCTGCGGTGTAGTCGCCGGGCAGGTAGAGGTATGCCAGGACGTTCGAGTCAACCACAATCACGAGCGGCCTTCCCTCTTGAAGGCATCGATGTCGCGGGCGCGGAACTTCCCTTGCGGCAATGCCTCGCGCAGCGCACGTGCCCGAGCAAGCCGTCCCATGGACGCCACCTTGGCAGGGAGCAGCACGGCCTCGAGGCACACGATCGCTTCGCTATTCATGCTGCGGCGGTGCGTCTCGGCCGAGAGCTTCAACCGCGCGTACACAGCGTCCGGTATGTTCTTGAGGGTCAAGTTAGTAGGCATGCTTGTTTCCAACCAGAACGACACCATTACCAGATCATCACTACACCATTACTACACCATTATGGTTGTCATCGGTCGCCCTGTCAAGTCGGAGGCAGGCTGTCATGCCTCGCGCTACGGCTCGCGTCGCTGCCCGATCTTGATGATGCTGACCGTCCGCTTCGGATCATCGATGGCATATATGCGGCCACGCTTCCTCAGATCGCGGACCACCGATTCGAACGAGGCGCTGGGCTCTTTCATCCGTTCCGCGAACGCGGCAAGGTCCTCGGCGTCTACGGCGAGGGCGACACGAACGCTCTGCGAAGAAGTGTGATATCATGATATCCCTCTGTTCCGGCAGACCCCCAGTTCGTGGCGCAACTCACCGTTCGTGAACTTGAAGAGGACGTGAAGCTTCGATTGAAGCGTCGCGCCGAACGCCATGGGCGCAGTATGGAAGAGGAAGTCCGCGATATTCTGCGCGATGCGGTCAGAGAGGAAGGGCGGCCGCAGCCTAACCTGGGCTCGCGAATGGCGGCCCGATTCGCGGGAACAGGACTGACCAGGAACCTCCCGGAGTTGCACGGTCAGGCAGCGAGACCTGCGGCATTCGAGAAGTGATCGTCCTCGATACGAATGTCCTTTCGGCGCTGATGCGAAGGACGCCGGACGCTGTCGTCGTGGGATGGCTGGACCGACAACCCGCAGAATCGATCTGGATCACCAGCATTACGATGTTCGAGGCCCGGCTCGGCCTTGAGCTGCTGCCGGATGGGAAACGCAAGGCGGCACTCGAAATGGCGTTCGCGCGCTTGCTGGAAGAGGATCTCCAGCATCGGGTCCTGGACTTCGATACCGGCAGCCGCCGTCGAGGCTGCCAAATTGGCCGCGCGACGGCAGAGAGCCGGCAGGCCCGTCGATATCCGCGATACCCAGATCGCGGCGATCGCTCTGGCGCGTCATGCCACACTGGCCACGCGCAATGAGCGACACTTCTCGGACCTCGCGATCAAGGTGATCGATCCGTGGCAGGCCTCCTAAAACGGGCGCGAAGAAACCTACCGATTTATGTCGGTCGCAATTACAAGAACGTGCATGCCGATGTTACGAGGCTTGCCGAACTGGGATTGATCGAGCGGCGTGCGGATCAGCGGATTGCGGTGGCGTGGAACACCATCGCTGCGGAGATGAGCCTCGCCGCTTGAAAGCGGGCGGCGGCGATCGCGCCGCGAGCCCCGGTCAAACCGTACCCAGCCGCCGCGCGAACTCTGCCACCAGCCGCCGCGCCAACGTGAGCTTTTCCATCCGTGGCAGCGGGTGCGCGCCCGCATCGTCGAGCAGCGTAACTTCGTTCGTGTCGCTTCCCAGCGCGTCCTGCGCGCGGTTCGCGATGATCAACGGTAGCTTCTTGCGGCGGCGCTTCTCTGCCGGCGAGCTTCACAACGTCTTCACTTTCCGCGGCGAAGCCGACGCAGTAGGGCGCATCCGGCCGCGCCGCGACAGTGGCGAGAATGTCAGTCGTCGGCTTGAGCGTGATCGTCATCGAGCTTGCCGGATTTCTTGATCTTGCGATCACTCGCTTCGGCGGGCGTGTAGTCGGCGGCGGCAGCGACCGCGATGAAGACATCGCAGCCGGCGACGCGCGCGAGCACTGCGTCGGCCATCTGGGCGGTGTTCGTCACGTCGATGCGCTCGACGCCGTCGGGCGTGGCAGCGCTGTCGGCCCGGC
Source organism: uncultured beta proteobacterium (assembly GCA_963701885.1). Lineage (GTDB taxonomy): Bacteria > Pseudomonadota > Gammaproteobacteria > Burkholderiales > Casimicrobiaceae > VBCG01. The sequence continues at coordinate 118,205 of CAVPBR010000010.1, read as the reverse complement.
CACCAGCGTCACTTGCGCACCGGCTTCCGCTGCCGCTTGCGCCAGCGCGAATCCCATCTTCCCCGAGCTCGAATTGGTGATTCCGCGCACCGGGTCGATCGCCTCGAACGTCGGTCCCGCGGTCAGCAGCACACGCTTTCCCGCGAGCACTTTTGGCTGTCGCGACGCGATGAGCGCCGCATGGATCGCCGCGGCTTCGAGCATGCGTCCTTCACCGCTTTCGCGGCACGCCATCTCGCCGGTATCGGGGCCGAGAATCGCGATGCCGTCTTCGCGCAACTGCGCGACATTGCGCTGCGTCGCGGCGTTGCTCCACATCTGGCGGTTCATCGCCGGCGCGACGAGCAGCGGGCACTCGCGCGCGAGGCACAGCGCGGAGAGCAGGTCGTCGGCTGCGCCGTGCGCGAGCTTGGCGAGAAAATCCGCGGTGGCGGGTGCGACGACGATCGCATCTGCGCCTCGCGAGAGCGCGATGTGGCCCATCGCGTCGGCGGCGCCGGATTGCCAGAGCTCGGAATGCACCGGGCGACCGGACAGCGCCTGGAATGTCATCGCGGTGACGAAGCGCGCGCCGCCCTCGGTCAGCACGACATCGACGATGACGCCGTCCTTCACCAGCAGCCGCACGAGCTCCGCTGCCTTGTAGGCCGCGATGCCGCCGGTGACGCCCAGAACGATGCGCGAGAGCGGCTTTGGTTCGGGCGGGGGGGCGGCGGTCATGCGGGAGTCGGCCGTTCAGTCGGATCGGGTGGATCGCGCTGAATCTTACACTGGGCGGCGCACTCCAAACGCCGATCAAAGCGCGCCGAACTGAAAACCGACAGTCTGCCTGGGCTTGAGCTGGCTTCCCGTCAACGGAAGCATTTTCGCGTAGCGATTGTCGTCGATCTCGCCGGGTATCGAGCCACCGCCAGCAGCGTTGCCACGGTCAGGCAGCGCCTGCGGATCGGATACGTCGATTCCAGTCGGTTTGTCGGGTCGCGTTCCACGGTGCCGATACTGGGCGCGGTGAGTCGCCGCATCGACTGCCAAAATTGACGGGAACGTGTCGACCGGGTGGACGATCATCCATCTGTCCGAGTGCGTCTCACGAACGCGCGGGTGACAGTCTGCAGCACCACTTCGCGGAAGCCCATGCATGAGCTGTATCGCCGAATGGCCGCCGGGTGAGCGCCCGCGTGAGCGGCTGATCGCCCAGGGCGCCGCGGCACTCACCGACGCCGAGTTGCTGTCGGTAGTTCTCGGAACCGGAACTCCGGGCGCGTCGTCGCTCGACATCGCGCACGAACTTCTCGGCCGGCATCGCAGCCTGTCGGGACTGCTCGGCGAGTCCGTCGGGAGGCTCGCCGCGACGCGCGGTCTGGGACCGGCCCGCGCCGCGAAGCTCAAGGCGGGCGTGGAGATCGCGCGGCGGCTGCTGCGTGAGGAAGTGACGCGCGGCAATGCGCTCACGTCGCCGGAGGCGGTACGCGACTACCTGCGGCTCACCCTCGCCGCATTGCCGCACGAATCCTTCGTCGTTATGTTCCTCGACAGCCAGCACCGGCTTCTCGCGGCCGACGAACTCTTCCGCGGCACGCTCGCCCAGACCAGCGTCTATCCGCGCGAAATCGTCAAGGCGGCGCTCGGCCACAACGCTGCGGCGGTGATCTTCGCGCACAACCATCCGTCCGGAGTCGCCGAGCCTTCGCGCGCGGACGAGCTGCTGACGCAGGCGTTGAAGCAGGCGCTGGCGCTGGTCGACATCCGCACCCTGGACCACTTCGTCGTGGCGGGGCACCAGGTCGTGTCCTTCGCCGAGCGCGGGCTGCTGTGAGCGCGTGGTCGAGATGCGCGACGAGCACACTGGCGATGTGATTTTATCGGCGCGGCCGCGCGCCCGCTGGGCCGATTTTGCCAAGTTGAGAAACAGTTTGCGCGCAGTACCCGACGACTTTCTGGCGGAACGTCGCCAGCGAAGCGAAGAGCGCGATCCGTTTGATCCTGCGCGTTAGCGCGGCGGCGGCATGCTGTATGTGCTCGACACGAACACCGTCAGTGCCGCGCTGAAGGGCAATCCGGCACTCGACCGGCGGCTCGAGGATCTGCCGTCGGCCCGCTGGTGCATTTCGGCGATAACTCGCTCCGAGTTGCGCTTCGGCATCGCTCGACGTCCCGAAGCCGTGCGGCTTGCCCAGTCGTCGAAGCGTTCCTGTTGTTGGCGCGAACCGAGGCCTGGAATGCCCGGGCCGCGGACGTGCATGGCCGGCTCCGCGCGCGGCTCACCTCCAACGGGCGGCGGATTGGCGATTTTGACGAAATGATCGCCGCGCACGCGATCGCGCTTGGTGCCATTTTGGTCACCGACGACACCCGGCACTTCTCCAGAGTCCCGGATCTCAGGGTCGAAAACTGGATCCGCTGACGGCCGCTGCAGCTAACCGCTTGATCCATCCGGCATTTTGGCGGACAATAGTCGGCTTTGCCGCAGCACCATCTAAACGAATTCAGGAGCGAGCAATGGCTCGAGTCTGCCAGGTCACCGGTAAGGCCCCGATGGTGGGCCACAACGTTTCCCACGCCAACAACAAGACCAAGCGGCGCTTCATGCCCAACCTGCAGCGGCGCCGGATCTGGGTCGAGAGTGAGAACCGCTGGATCAGCCTGCGGCTGACCACCGCCGCGTTGCGTACGATCGACAAGAATGGCATCGACGCCGTGCTCGCTGACCTGCGCGCCCGCGGCGAGCGGATCTGACGGAGAACCCCATGCGCGAGAAGATCAAGCTCGAGTCGTCGGCCGGCACCGGCCACTTCTACACGACGTCGAAGAACAAGAAGAACATGCCGGACAAGATGGAGATCATGAAATTCGATCCCGTTGCCCGCAAGCACGTCAAATACAAGGAAACGAAGCTCAAGTAGTCGCTGCGCCCGCCAGTTCGCGCTAGCCGGACAGGCGTTGTGCACCGGCGAGCGTCCCCAGGCGTCGGTCGAATGTGCCGAGCGGCACGTGTCCCGCCTTGCGCGCAATCTCGAGTGCGAGGCAATCGGAAAATCCGAGCGCAGGCATTTGGCGGAAATGGATGAGCGCGGCGGCGACGACGTCGGCGTCCTGCAGCGTCAAGCCAGCATGTGCAAGCAGGCGCTCGACTGCCATCGCGATCTGCTTCGCGGTGCGTCGGTAAACGGCGTCGAGCACCCAAAGGGTTTCAGCCAGCACCACATGGGAAATCCACGCACCAGCGGAAACGAAGCTCTCCGCTTGGGCAACCTGGGGCAGATCATCGCGGACCAGCAGGCGCACCAGAACATTGGTGTCAACTGCGTGCATGCCGGTGCCGGATGTGCTTTCTGATTCCTTCCTTCACGCCGGCGTCTGACAACGGCGTCTCACCACCAAACAGCACGTCGTGAATGTCCTGGGAGGTATAGCGGCCGGCTTTCCGGACGACCAACTCGCCACCCGCGTTCTCCTCCCATTCCAGCACCGAACCTGGGCCGAGTCCGAGCTTCTTCCGGACCTCGGCCGGGACCGAGATCTGACCTTGGGCGGTCAATCTGGAATGTGCGAGTGGCATCCGGGTAAATTACCCCGGTAATGCGAACCGGTCAATCCGGCGCTGCCGGCCCTGGGAGATCGGGCGTGGCGCTTAAGCGGCCGAACGATCAGGCGTAACGCTTCAACTGCAGCGAGAATTGGGCGAGCGGCGCGATGCCGGAAGCCTCGGCGCGATGACACCAGTCCTGCAGCCGCGCGAGGAGTTGCTCGGAGGATTCGGTCGAACGTCCCCACAATGCGGCCAGCTCCTGGCGCATTGCGTAGATCTGCTGCAGCACCTTGCTCGTTTCGAGCGCACGCGCGATGCGCGCGCTCTCGGTCTCGGGCAGGGCGTTCGCGTCGGCTGCGAGCCAGCGCTTGAAGCGCCGCAGGCTCGGCACCTCGATATGCCCGCGATGCCGCTCGCGCAGCGCGGTGATCTCCGCGGCGCAAGCAGCCTTCAGCGATCGGACGTAGCTCGACGCGACCGCATAGCGATGAGTGATGATCGCCTGTACCGTTGCGAGGTCAGGCGTCGCCTTGGCACGGTCGAGCCGGATCCGCGGCGCAACCTTGCGCACCGTCGCGAGGCCCAGCATCTGCAGTATGCGTATGTACATCCAGCCGATGTCGAACTCGTACCAGCGTGACGACAGCTTGGCCGAAGTCGCATAGGCGTGGTGGTTGTTGTGGAGTTCCTCGCCGCCGATGACAATGCCCCAGGGAACGATGTTTCTCGACGCGTCATTGCAGGCGAAATTGCGGTAGCCCCAGTAATGCCCGATGCCGTTGATGACGCCGGCGGCAGTCACCGGGATCCACAGCATCTGCACTGCCCAGATCGTAATGCCGATCGCGCCGAACAACACGACGTCGATGACGAGCATCAGCGCGATGCCCTGCATGCTGAAGCGCGAATAAATGTTGCGCTCGACCCAGTCGTCCGGCGTGCCGTGGCCGTATTTCGCCAGCGTCTCGGCGACCTTGCCCTCGGTCCGGTAGAGCTCGGTACCCTGCAGCAGCACCGCGCGGATGCCGCGAGTCTGCGGGCTGTGCGGGTCCTCATCGGTCTCGACCCTGGCGTGGTGCTTGCGATGGATCGCGACCCATTCCTTGGTCACCATTCCGGTCGTCAGCCAGAGCCAGAAGCGGAAAAAGTGTCCGGCGAGGGGATGGAGATCCAGCCCGCGATGCGCCTGGCTGCGGTGCAGATAGATCGTCACCGCAGCAATCGTGACGTGCGTGAGCCCCAGCGGGATGGCAACGTACGCCCACCAAGGCAGCGGAGCGAGTCCGTGGATCGCGAACGCAAGTAAGTTGTAAGCCATTGATTGTATGTGGTGAAATGACGCAATCCCACCACGGGATCGCGCAGCGGCCCAAGATGCTACCCGAATTGTACGCTCAGGCCGGCGCGGCCGGTTCGGGGAGCTTCCCGTCTACGATGCGCAGTTCGCGCTGCGGCACCGGGAACTTGATTCCGCGGGCGCCGAATTCGGCGAGGATCGCCCGGTTCAGCGCGCTCCTCAGGGCGAGGTGCCCGAGATGCGGGTCGGCGATCCACACGCCGCAATTCGAGCAGGATGCCGTTCTCGCCGAGGCTCGCGACGTACGCCGCAGGGCGCACGGTCGCCGCCGAGAACGCGTGGTTCGCGCTTCGCGAGGTCGGTCATCACCGCGAGCGCTGCGTCGACCTCGTTGCCGTAGGCGATCTGCACCTGGACGGCGACGCGCACTTCCGGGGTCGTGTACGAATGGTTGAGGACGGTGGTGGTCACCACCGTCTCGTTGGGGACGATCGCCTCGAGGCCGTCGAGGCTGCGCACGACGACGTAGCGCGAGGTGACCTTCGTCACCGTACCAGTACGGCCGTCGACGGTGACGAGGTCGCCGATGCGCATCGAGCGGTCGAGCAGGATCGTGAAGCCGGCGATATAGTTCGATGCGAACTTCTGCAATCCGAGCCCGATCCCGACGCCGAGCGCGCCACCGAAGACGGTGAGTAGCGTCAGGTCGAATCCGATCTGCTCCAGCGCGATCAGCAGGCCGACGACGATCAGCAGCGCGCGGATCGAATTCGACAGCACGACGCGCAGGTTAGCGTCGAGCTGCGTGGTTCGCGCGAGCCGCTGCTCCACCAACCCGGAGATCCATAGCGTGACGACCAGTGTGACGACGACGATGATCACGCCCTCGAGAATCGACAGGATCGATACGCGCGCGCTGCCGATCGGGATGACGAGCTCATCCAGCGCCGACGCGATCTCGGGCAGGATCCCGACGAAGTAGAGGACGGCCAGGCCCCAGATTGCCGAGCCGATGGCGAGCTCGGAGGCCGGCAGCCAGCGCTGCGCCGGGAAGAGCCTGCGCAGCATGTAGACCAGCATCCGGATGGCGCCCAGCGCGATCATCAGCGGCATCGCGATCGCGAGGAAGAACGGCGGGCCCACGTGGGGGCGCCACAGGCTTGCCGCAACGAAGGTCAACGCGAGTCCGACCAGCGGAAAGGCGAGCCGCAGTACGCTCCCCGGAATGTGCGCGGTCTCGCCGCGCAGCGCGTGAGCGCGCTCGATGCGGCGATCGATCGCCCACGCGACCAGCAGGCAAGTGGCCGTGAGCGCGAACTCGAACTGTCCGCGCGACGACGCGAACGCCTCCTGGAAACGACTGAGGTCGACGGGAAGAATCATCGGAAGGCCACCTGGCTGCGCAGTTTACCGGCTGCGCGTCAGCACTGCGGCGAAAAAGCCGTCGCAGCCGTGGCGGTGCGGATAAAGACGCAATCGCGCTCCGGTGTCGAGCGCGACTCCCGCCTGCGCGAGGATCGCCGCGACACTCTGCTCGGCGAAGTCGACGTGCGTCGCGAGGAACGCGTCGACAACTGCGTCGTTCTCATCCGGCAGCACGCTGCAGGTGGCATACACCAGGCGCCCACCGGGCTTGATGAGCGTCGCGGCTGCGTCGAGGATCCGCGCCTGCTTGTGCGCAAGCTCGGCGAGGTCTGCCTCCGATTGCCGCCACTTGAGATCGGGATTGCGCCGTAGCGTGCCGAATCCCGTGCAGGGCACGTCGACTAGTACGCGGTCGATCTTGCCCGCCAGCCGCTTCACCTTGGTGTCGCGCTCGTGCGCGATTACCTGGGGATGGACATTTGAGAGGCCCGAGCGCGCAAGTCGCGGGGTCATTCGGGACAGGCGCTTCGCCGAGGTGTCGAAGGCGTAGAGCCGGCCCTGCGAGCGCATCAGCGTGCCGAGCAGCAGCGTTTTCCCGCCTGCACCGGCGCAGAAATCGACGACCATGTCGCTGCGCCGTGGCGCGACGAGGATGCCGACCAACTGGCTGCCTTCGTCCTGCACTTCAATGCGACCATCGGCGAGCCACGGATGGCGAGCGAGCGAAGGGCGCCCGGCGACGCGCAAACCGTTGGGTGCGAAGGGTGTTGCAGCTACCGGCAATCCATCGGCGGCCAGGGCCTCCAGCGCGGCCTCGCGCGTTGTTTTGAGGACGTTGACGCGAAGGTCGAGCGGCGCCGGACTCTGCCAGGCGCGTGCGAGCGCCGCGCGCTCGTCGCTACCGAGTACCGCACCGAGGTGTTCCCAAAGCCAGTCGGGAAGATCGGCCGCGACCGCCTCGGGCAATGGCTCGCGCAGCCGCGCCTTGAAGGTGGCGAGCCATTCGCGCTCGGCTGCGTTGAGCGCAGCATCGAGCTCGCGCAGCGAATGCCCGAACTCGCGCACCAGCACGGCAAGCGCCAGCAGCGCAGGCGCGTCGCTGCGCGCGAGCGCTTCGAGCGAGCGCTTGCGCCGCAAGTACGCGAACGCACCGTCCGCGATCCACGCGCGGTCGTGCGAGCCCGCTTCGGGATGCGCGCGGAAGAACGCCGTCATCGCCGCGTCAGCGGGCAGATCGAGGTGCGCCACATGCTCGATCGCTGCCGCGAGCGCGACGAGCTGATTGCGGCGCGGCGTCAGGCGCGGCGGCGCGAGAGCGGCGCGACTGCGTCACGAGCGGGCCATGCCACGCTGCGTCATGAGCCGGTCGCGTCGCTGAAGGCGCGGCGCGGTTTCGCTTCGGGCTCGGGAGGCGGTGTCGGGCCGGCGGGGTCTTCACCGAATCCCGCATAGGCAGCGTCGACGCGGATCGAGTCGAGTCGCGCCTCGAGGGTTCCGCGCGCAGTGCGCGTTACGCGCATCCTGACCGGAATGTAGTGCAGTGACGGCGCGAGCCAGAACCACGCCTCGGTCTTCCCATCGTCGCTCCTGCGGTACCAGCGCTCGGTACTGATGTCGCCCTTGGCCCAGCGGATCGTCTCGTCGGCTTCGCGCGACAGCGTGTAGCGCGTGACCTTGCGCGTCGTCGCAAGGCTGAAACTCAATTCGCGTGCGCGGGTGGGCGGCGCGAAATACGGTTGCCACAGGATCGTCAGCGGATCGAATGCGGGTGCCGCGAGATCGGCGACCTTGCCGTCGTTGAGCGACACCGTCGGCCCGGTCCAGTCGAAGTAGGCGATCTCGCGCCGTTCAGCGCTGCCGCGTTCGACTGCGAATTCGAGCGGCTTCAATCCGGTGGCGGTGATGATGCCGCGGCTCTCGACGCGCCCGGTGCCGTGAATGAATAGCGCCGCGAGCCCGCGTGCCTGGCCGACGGTCGAGATCCGGTACCGGGTGCCGTCATGCTCGAAGCGGTAGGTCGCGTCGCCGAGGATGAAGCCCTGGGTGCCGAGGTACACCTTGTAGGTGAGATCGACCCGCGGCGGCAGCGCAACCGGCGGGCTCGGCGCCGGCGCAGTGGAATCGGCGGCTGCATTGGCGCTGCTCGCGCTCGGTGCTGCGCCGCTATCGTTCGCACCAGTCCCGGCTGCGCCAGGTGTTGCGGATGCGGTGGATGAGTCGACTTCGGGAGTTGCCGCAATGTTCGACCGTGTGCGGCGCAGCGAGGATCGGGGCATGCCGCCCGGCCCGCGCCCGAACCGGGCGCCGCGCCGGAGACTGCGGGATCGGCGGTCGCAGTGTGGCCGGTGCAATCGCCTGCGGTGCGGGCGGCGGCGGCATGGTCTCGAGCGTCGCGGTGAGTACCGGCGCTTCCGGCGCCGACATGTCGTGCCCCGGCCACAGCGACCACAGCGCGTGCACGGCAATCGATAGCCCGAGCGCAACCCACAGCGGCCCGCGGGCGCGCCAAGAAAAACGGGGTCTGACCCTGTTTTGCATAGCGCGCCAAAAACGTGGTCCGTCCCCGTTTTTCATGGAAGGCGGCCGGCGCAGAAGAGCGCGACGGCGTCGGGCAGCAGGCGATGCTCGGCTTCGAGCACGCGCGCGGCGAGCGTCGCTTCGTCGTCGCCGGGAAGCACGGGCACCTCGGCCTGGGCGACGATCGGGCCGGCGTCGACGCCGGCAGTCACGAAATGCACGCTGCAGCCGTGGCGCGTCGCCTGGTCCGCGAGGGCACGGCGGTGAGTGTGCAGGCCCGGATACGCCGGCAGCAGCGAAGGATGGATGTTCAGCATGCGCCCCGCGTAGTGCTCCACGAAGTCTGCGCCGAGCACGCGCATGAATCCTGCGAGCACGACGAGATCGGGTCTGCCGGCGTCGATCGTTGCGCGGAGCGCTTCCTCGAACGCTTCGCGCGACCGGTAGGCGCGATGGTCGACGACTGCCGTTGCGATCCCGGCCTTCGCCGCATGCGCAAGGCCGGGGGCAGCGGGACGATTGCTGATGACCTGCGTGATCGTGCCCACCAGCGTCCCGGCGCGCTCGGCATCGATCAGCGCGGCGAGATTCGAGCCGCGCCCCGAGATCAGCACGGTGATGCGCGTGGAAGCCATGCGGGTGGTTCGCGGCAGGGCACCGCGTCAGCCGACGATCGCTGCTGCGGCGTTTTCCGGACGCACGTCGATCTCGCCAATGTCGAATGCGCCCTCGCCGGCCCCGGCGAGAAAGGCCATCGCGGCATCGGCGTCAGCCGCGGCGATTGCGAGCACCATGCCGATGCCGCAGTTGAATACGCGGTGCATCTCGTCGTCGCTGACGTTCCCGCGCTGCTGCAACCAATCGAAGATCGCCGGACGCGGCCAGCATGCGCGCTCGAGGCGTGCCTGGACGCCGCCGGGGAGCATCCTCGGCACATTCTCCACCAGGCCGCCGCCGGTGATATGCGCGATGCCCTTGATGCGCAGCTTGGCGGCGAGCGCCAACACCGGCTTGACGTAGATCCGCGTCGGCGCGAGCAGCGCGTCCGCCAAGGTGGAATCGCCGATCGGTGCGCTCAGGTTCGCGCCGGCGCGGTCCACGATCCTGCGGATCAGCGAGTAGCCGTTGGAGTGCGGCCCGCTGGACGCGAGGCCGATCAGGCGGTCGCCGGGCGCAATGTCGCGCCCGTCGATGATCATGCACTTCTCGACGACGCCGACCGCGAAGCCGGCGAGATCGTATTCACCCTTGGGGAACGTTCCGGGATGCTCGGCAGTCTCGCCGCCGATCAGCGCACAGCCCGCCATTTCGCAGCCGCGGGCGATGCCCTCGACGACCTGCGCCGCAACGTCGACGTCGAGCTGCTCGCAGACGAAATAATCGAGGAAGAACAGCGGCTCGGCACCCTGCGCCAGGATGTCGTTGACGCTCATCGCGACGAGGTCGATGCCGATCGTGCCGTGGCGCCCCAGGCGCTGCGCGAGGTTGAGCTTCGTCCCCACGCCGTCAGTGCCGGCGACCAGCACCGGCTCACGATAGCGCTTGCCGATTTCGACCAGCGCTCCGAAGCCGCCGATACCGGCGAGGACCTCGGGCCGCATCGTCCGCTGGGCGAAGGGCTTGATGCGCTCGACCAGTGCGTCACCCGCATCGATGTCGACGCCGGCTTCGCGGTAGGAAAGCGGGGGCGGAAGCGTGGGCGAAGCGGTCATGATGGGCTCGGGCGCCCGGCGGGACCGCGGGCGGGTCGCAGGCGCTGCAATGAGGTAAAGTGCAGCAATTTTGCGCCGCGATTCTACTCTGAAATGAGCGTTTCCCGCCCGTGAGCGTTTCCCGCCCGTGAGTGCCTCTCGTCCATCGCCGAGCGACGATCCCGCGACCTCCGGCGACGCCGCGCCCGATGGTGTCGCCGTTTCGCGGGTGCACAACCCGATCGCGCTGCGCCATTACCTGTGGATCGTCGGCGCGGCGCTGGTGCTGCTTGCGGCGCTGCATTGGCTCGGCCAGGTCCTGACGCCGTTCCTGATCGGTGCGATCCTCGCCTACCTCGGCACGCCTGCAGTTGACCGCGCGCAGGCTCGCGGCGTTCCGCGTTCGCTCACGACGCTGGTTGTCATCCTGTTCATCGGGGTACTGCTGGCGGGCCTGTTCTTCGTGCTGGTGCCGCTGATCCAGTCCGAAGTGGCGTCGGCGACCTCGCGCGTTCCGGCCCTGTTCGAGCAATTCACCGACCACCTCGCGCCATGGCTGCAACAGCGCTTCGGCATCACGCTGGCACTCGATTTCGAATCGGTGCGCGCTTTCATCGCGGAAAATGCACAGGAAGCGAAGAACCTGTCGATGACCCTGCTGTCCAGCGTCAAAACCGGCGGCCTGATCGTCGTATCGGTCCTGGTGAACCTGGCGCTCATTCCCGTCGTGATGTTCTATCTGCTGCGCGACTGGAACATGATCGTCGCGCGCATCGACGACCTGGTGCCGCGGCGCTGGCAGGCAAAGGTGCGCACCGTCGTCGGGCAGGTCGACGGAGTGCTTGCCGAGTTCCTGCACGGGCAGTTGCTGGTGATGGTCGCGCTCGCGATCTACTACTCGATTGCGCTCTCGATCGCAGGTCTCCAGCGCGGACTCGCGATCGGCATCCTGACCGGGGTGCTGGTGTTCATTCCCTATGTCGGATTTGGGCTGGGTTTCATCCTCGGCATGATCGCAGCGGTGCTCGAATGGCACGGCTGGCCGGGCTTCGTCGCAGTGGTCGCGGTATACGGGATTGGCCAGTTGCTCGAGAGCTACCTGCTGGTACCGTTTCTCGTCGGCGACCGCATCGGATTGCACCCGCTCGCGGTGATCTTCGCGCTGCTCGCCTTCGGCCAGTTGTTCGGATTCGTGGGTGTGCTGATGGCGCTTCCCGTCTCCGCGATCCTCCTGGTCGCGCTGCGGCACCTGCGCGCGGCCTACGCGGCCTCGCCCGTCTATCGCGACGATTGACTGCGCATCGCTTCGGATGACGCGGCGACTCGTCGGCGTTTCGACCGCGCACCGCATGAGATGACCCGGCAACTCGTACTCGACCTCGCGCGCGCCGAGCCGCCGACCTTTCGCAACTTCGTCGCGGGTCCCAACGCCGAAGCCGCTGTAGCGCTCGCTCGTTTCGCCGGAGGCGCGCTGCGCGCGCCGGGTATCGTGATCTGGGGTGGCGAAGGGGTCGGGAAGACGCATCTGCTGCGCGCAGTGGCTGCGGCAGCAGGACCGCTGCGTCCGGTGATCTTCTGCTCGACCCCGGCGGAGATTCCCGCTGCGCAGGGCGATCCCACCGCCGCAGTGCTGGTGACGGTGGACGAGATCGACGGCGCGCGTGCAGACGCGCAGGGGCGGATGTTCACGTTGTGCAACGCCCTTGCGGCAAGCGGCGGCCAGTGGGTCGCGGCCTCGCGCCTGCCGCCGGCCCGCATGGCGCTGCGCGAGGATCTGCGGACGCGGCTCGCCCAAGGGCTGGCATTCGAGGTGCTGCCGCTGGGCGACGCCGACAAGCCGCAGGCGCTGGTGGCCTATGCGCGCGAGCGGGGATTCAGCCTGGGCGACGACGTGATCGCCTACCTGCTCGCCCACGGCAGGCGCGACATGGCGAGCCTGGTCGCGACGCTCGCGGCACTCGACCGGCACTCGCTTTCGACCCATCGGGCGGTCACCGTTGCGCTGCTGCGCGATTGGCTGCAGCGCGAGATGCGCCTGTAGGGCCCGTTCGCGCTTCCCGACATCGTCACCCGCACCGGTTGTTGGCGCTGCCGCAATCATCGAAAATGGTGAGCTGGCTGTCGTGCGGGGGTGACAGGTAGATTGCGCGCAATCCATTGATTGTCACGCGGTTTTTGCTGTGGCTCGCGCCATGTGCCGACGCTGTCCCTGTCAACCATCTTGCCTTTAGTTGCGTTATTGGCCTCGACGCAGGATTCCGGCGTCGCTTTGACGACTCTTCACTGTGAAAAGGACTGTGCACATGAACAAACTGCTGATCGCCCTGATCGCCGGTGCTTTCGCCGCGACCGCATGGGCTCAGGGCGCGGCACCCGCGCCCGCCACTCCCGCTGCTGCGCCGGCGATGCAAACTGCCGAACCGATGAAGGCCGAACCGATGAAGGCCGAACCGACGAAGGCCGATACGGGCATGAAGAAGGCCAAGAACTCGACGCAGCAGAAGGCCAAGAAACTCAAGAAGCACAAGAAGCACAAGGCCAAGAAGGAAGCAGCCAAGGCCGAAGCGGCCAAGGCCGAAGCGGGCACCCCGGCTGGAACGCCCGCCAAGTAACGGAGGATGCAAGACCCCCGTGGCCGCCGCACGCGCGGCTGCCACGGGATGTGCGAATCGTGGCGAAATGTCGGGCGTCATGTCCGCAAGATCTGTCCGCGAGGTCGGTCGCGGCGCCGGCGAACGTCGGGGTCGCATATGATCACCGGCTCCGCCGTCTGCCGCCATGACTTCGAGCGCCACCGCTGATCAGATCGCCACCCCTGATCACGCTCCCGCGAAGCCCGCGAAGGCGGCGCGTCCGCGCGTCGTCGTCGGCATGTCCGGGGGGGTTGATTCGTCGGTCGCGGCGTGGCTCCTGAAGCAGCAAGGCTACGACGTCGTCGGCGTATTCATGAAGAACTGGGAAGACGACGACAGCGACGAATACTGCACGTCACGCGAGGACCTGGTCGACGCGGTAGCCGTGGCCGACGTCATCGGCATCGAACTCGAGGCAGTCAACTTCGCATCCGAATATCGCGAGCGCGTGTTCGCGCACTTTCTGCGCGATTACGCGGCCGCGCGCACGCCCAATCCCGACGTGCTATGTAACAGCGAGATCAAGTTCCGCGCTTTCCTCGATCATGCGCGGATGCTCGGTGCCGACTGGATCGCCACCGGCCATTACGCACGCACGCGGCGCGGCGAAAGCGGCGCAGTTGAACTGCTGAAGGCTGCGGATCAGACCAAGGACCAGACGTATTTCATGCATCGATTGACCCAGGAGCAACTCCAGCCCGCGCTGTTCCCTCTGGGCGACATCGCCAAGAGCGAGGTGCGCGCGATCGCGAAGCGCGAAGGCATCCCGACCTGGGCCAAGCACGACTCCACGGGCATCTGCTTCATCGGCGAGCGGCCCTTTCGTGATTTCCTCGCGCGCTACCTGCCGCGCACGCCCGGGCCGATCGTTACGCCCGAAGGGTGCGAAGTCGGGCGCCACGAAGGGCTCGCATATTACACGCTAGGACAACGCCAGGGGCTGCGGATCGGCGGCAGACACGGCGCCGCGAAGATGCCGTGGTTCGTCGCGGGCAAGGACACGGCGAAGAACGCGCTCGTCGCGGTGCAGGGCCATGATCACCCGCTGCTTCATCGCCGTGACGTCAGCGTGGCCGACGTGCACTGGATTGCCGGCGTGGGCCCGCCGCTGCCGGCGCAGCTTGCGGGAAAGACGCGCTACCGGATGCCCGACGCGGTGTGCGACCTGCGCACGGTCGGCCAGGACGGCGTCACCGCAACGTTCGACGTGCCCCAATGGGCGCCGACACCGGGCCAGTCGCTGGTGCTCTACGCTGGCGACGTCTGCCTGGGTGGCGGCGCGATCGACGGGCTAATGCTTCAGGAGTAGCTGGATGAACACGGCGCCGTTCAGCGCTACCCGTTGGAGTTTCCTGGCGTAATCGGGTGTATCGAACGCAACGGCAGCCGGCACGACGATGCTCCGGGCGAAGGCGGTCAGAACGGGATATCGTCGTCGAAATCGTCGGCGGTTTTCTTGGGCGCTCCGCCGCCCTTGCCGCCACCCGGCCCACTCGCACCGCCCGGCCCAGTCGCGCCACCGGAAGCGCCCGATGACTCGCGCTTGCCGCTCGCACCGGGACCCGGGTTGAATTCGACCTCGCCGCCGCCGGACTCGCGCGCGCCGCCGATCAACTGCATCCGGTCGCCGATGATCTCGGTCGAGTACTTCTCGACCCCGTCCTTGTCGGTGTATTTGCGCGTCTGGAGGCGGCCCTCGATGTACACCGAGCGGCCTTTCTTGAGATATTCGCCGGCGATCTCGGCCGTGCGGCCGAACAGCACGACGCGGTGCCACTCGGTACGCTCCTGCTTCTCGCCGCTCTTGTCCTTCCACTGCTCGGACGTGGCGATGCTGAGGTTGGCGACTGCGCTGCCGTCCGTCGTATAGCGGGTCTCGGGGTCGCGGCCGAGATTGCCCAGCAGAATCACTTTGTTGACCGAGGCCATGTCGTTCCTTGAGCGTGACAGGTGAGTGAGCTCGCGAAACAGAATATACTAACAGGTTGCCTTTCTCCCCTTAGGCCATTTGGACGAGGGCCAGCGCCATCTTTGCCGAGGGCCTGCGCCATCGTGCAGCGATCGCTCGTGACGCGGCCGCTTCGCGCCGACGGCGCAATGTTCAGAGTTCGCATGGACCAGATTCGCATCCGCGGCGCACGCACGCACAACCTGAAGAACCTGAGCCTCGACCTGCCGCGGCACCGGCTGATCGTCATCACCGGGCTGTCGGGGTCGGGCAAGAGCTCGCTCGCCTTCGACACGCTGTATGCGGAAGGGCAGCGCCGCTACGTCGAATCGCTGTCGGCCTACGCGCGGCAATTCCTGCAGTTGATGGAAAAGCCCGATGTCGACCTGATCGAAGGTCTCTCGCCGGCGATCTCGATCGAGCAGAAGGCAACCTCGCACAACCCGCGCTCGACGGTGGGCACAGTCACCGAGATCCACGACTACCTGCGGCTCCTCTTCGCGCGAGTCGGGGATCCGTACTGCATCAACCACCCCGAACAGCGCCTCGAGGCGATGACCATTTCGCAGATGGTCGATGCGACGCTTGCGATGCGCGTACAAGGCAACGACGAGCCGCGGCTGATGATCCTGTCGCCGGCGGTCGTGAACCGCAAGGGCGAGCAGCACGAGCTCTTCGCCGAACTGCGCGCCAAGGGCTTTGTGCGCGTGCGCGTCGACGGCAACGTGCACGAGATCGACGCGCTGCCAAAGCTGGCGAAGAATTCCAAGCACACGGTCGAGATCGTCGTCGACCGCCTTCGCGTGAAAGACGAGTTCAAGCAGCGCCTGGCCGAATCCTTCGAGACCGCATTGCGGCACGGCGACGGGCGCGCGATCGCGGTGGAGATGGATGGCGGACGCGAGCACCTGTTCTCGGCCAAATTCGCCTGTCCGATCTGCAACTATTCACTGTCCGAGCTCGAGCCGCGGCTGTTCTCGTTCAACAATCCGGTCGGCGCGTGCCCGCGCTGCGACGGCCTGGGTTCGATCAGCTTCTTCGATCCCAAGCGCGTCGTCGCTTTCCCGCAGCTCTCGCTCGCCTCGGGTGCGATCCGCGGCTGGGACCGGCGCAACCAGTTCTACTTCCAGATGCTGCAGGGGCTTGCGAAGCACGTCGGTTTCGACGTCGATCGTCCATTCGCGAAGCTGCCCGAGCGGGTGCAGAACGTCGTCCTCTACGGCTCGGGCGACGAAAAGGTCCCGTTCACCTACCTGTCGGAGCGCGGCAAGCCGGTGATCCGCGAGCATACCTTCGAGGGAATCGTTCCCAACCTCGAGCGGCGCTACCGCGAGACCGATAGCGTGATGGTGCGCGAGGAGCTTGCCAAGTACCTGAACAACAAGCCCTGCCCGGAATGCGGCGGCACGCGCCTCAAGCGCGAGGCGCGCAACGTCAAGGTCGGCGAGGGCGAGGACGCGCGCGCGATTTTCGAGATTTCCGCGTGGCCGCTGCGCGAATCGATGCGCTATTTCGGGCGCCTTGCGCTCGCCGGCCACAAGGCCGCAATCGCCGACCGGATCGTCAAGGAAATCGTGTCGCGGCTCAATTTCCTGAACAACGTCGGACTCGATTACCTGGCGCTCGACCGTTCGGCCGAGACACTTTCCGGCGGCGAGGCGCAGCGGATCCGGCTCGCGTCGCAGATCGGCTCGGGCTTGACCGGCGTCATGTACGTGCTCGACGAGCCGTCGATCGGGCTGCATCAGCGTGACAATGACCGGCTGCTCGCGACCCTGAAGCACCTGCGCGATCTCGGCAACAGCGTGATCGTCGTCGAGCACGACCGCGACGCGATCCTCACCGCCGACTACGTCGTCGACATGGGGCCCGGCGCGGGCGAGCACGGCGGCCAGATCGTCGCGCAGGGCACGCCCGACGACATCCGGGGCGCGGCACATTCGCTGACCGGTCAGTATCTCGCCGGGCGCCGCGCGATTCCCATGCCCTCGCGAAGGCAGCCCGTCGACCGCGCGCGGATGCTCTCGATTCGCGGGGCCAGAGGCAACAACCTGCAGGACGTGGCGCTCGACCTGCCGGTGGGTCTGTTTGTATGTGTCACCGGCGTTTCAGGTTCGGGGAAGTCGACGCTGATCAACGATACCCTCTATCACGCGGTCGCACGGCATCTCTACGACTCGGCGGCGGAGCCCGCGCCATTCCGCGAAATCGACGGCCTCGAGCATTTCGACAAGGTGATCAGCGTCGACCAGAGTCCGATCGGCCGCACACCGCGCAGCAATCCGGCGACCTACACCGGGCTCTTCACGCCGATCCGCGAGCTGTTCGCGCAGGTGAAGGAAGCGCGCGAGCGCGGCTACGGGCCCGGACGCTTCTCGTTCAACGTCAAGGGCGGCCGCTGCGAGGCCTGCCAGGGCGACGGACTGATCAAGGTCGAGATGCATTTCCTGCCTGACATCTACGTCCCCTGCGATGTCTGTCACGGGCAGCGCTACAACCGCGAGACCCTCGAGATCCGCTACAAGGATCGCAACATCCACGAAGTGCTGGCGATGACCGTCGAGCAGGCATTTGCGTTCTTCGAGCCGGTGCCATCGGTGGCGCGCAAGCTCGCCACCTTGCTCGACGTGGGGCTGGGCTACATCACGCTGGGGCAGGCGGCGACGACGCTTTCCGGCGGCGAAGCGCAGCGCGTCAAGCTCGCGCTGGAGCTGTCCAAGCGTGATACCGGCCGCACCCTCTACATCCTCGACGAGCCAACCACCGGATTGCACTTTCACGACATCGAGCTGTTGCTGACCGTCCTGCACCGGCTGCGCGACCATGGCAACACCGTCGTGGTTATCGAGCACAACCTCGACGTCATCAAGACCGCCGACTGGATCATCGATCTGGGCCCGGAGGGCGGCGCCGGGGGCGGAACCATCGTCGCGCAAGGGGCGCCCGAGGACATTGTCGGCGTCGCGGCGAGCTACACCGCGCAGCACCTGAAGAGCGCCTTCGTGAAAATGGGGTCAGAGCCGAATTTCGGGCGCGGCGATCGAAAGCGGCGGCCATAGGGCTGATTTGGCTGATTGGGGTCCGAGCCGCATTGCAGCGGCGGTGGACTCCCGGGTAGGCCGCACGGCTGAAGGAAATCGAAGGACGCGGCGGGGTAGCCTTGGCGCTTTGACGCCAAAGCCGATGGCTCGACGACCGCGCTTTCTGCTGACCGGTCTTCCGTTGCACGTCGTGCAGCGTGGAAACGATCGGCAAACATGCTTCTTCGCGGAGCGTGACTATCGAATCTATCTGCGCGCGCTGCGCGAGACCGCATTACGCTATGACGTCCTGGTACATGCGTACGTGCTTATGACGAACCACGTCCATCTGTTGTTGACCCCGCGGGTGGCCGGGGCGGTATCGAGAGTCATGCAGTCACTTGGCGCCCGCTACGTGCGGTACGTGAACTCGAGCCGCCAACGCACGGGTACGCTGTGGGAGGGCCGCTATAGGGCCTGTCTTGTTGCACACGATGATCACGTATTGGCCGCGTGCCGTTACATTGATTTGAATCCCGTTCGTGCCGGAATGGTGCGCACTCCCGGCGAATACCGCTGGAGCAGCTATGCTGCGCTCAGCGGATCGCGTTCCGATTCACTGGTGACGCGCCACTCAGTTCTCGACCAGCTTGGCACTCCCGCCGGGTCTGCCTACGCGCGCTGGTGTGCCCAATCGGGAATCGAAGGCGAATTGGATCACATCCGCAGCGCCATCGTCCATGAGCTCGCTTTTGGCTCCGATGCCTTCAAATCGAGCATCGAAGCGACTACCGCAAGGCCTGTAAGCAATCGGCCGCGTGGGCGTCCTCGCGGACGCGCTTGCGGCCACTCCGGCATCGGATCGTGACAATCGGCCGAGATGCGGGTGGGCGGAGCTGCGAGCGCGAGGCGCTCGAACATTACGGCTCTGACCCCAATTTCGGGGCGAAGACATCGACCGACTGCGTCCTGCCCGGTACCGTAACCGGACGAGCGCTTCCACCTCGAGACCGCGCAGTCCGTCGCGCGTCGAGCCGTCGATCAGGATGGCCCGCGCGGCCAGCTTCGTATGCGCTTCGAGCCGCGACGCGAGGTTGACCGTGTCGCCGATGCAGGTGTACGTCGCGCGCTCGTTGGTGCCGGCGTAGCCGGCGACCATCTCTCCCGACGCGATCCCGATGCCGATGCGGATCTGCGGTTTTCCGGCTGCCGCCTGCTCTGCATTGAAGAGGCGAACCAGCTCGAGCATCTCGAGCGCGCTGCGCACCGCAGCGTCGCAGTGGTCGGGAAGCGGCAGTGGGGCGCCGAAGATCGCCATCAGGCCGTCGCCGGCGATATGGCTGACGATGCCGCCGTGGCCGCCGATCACGTCGAACATCAGCGTGTAGTAGGTATTGAGCAGCTCGATCGTCTCCTCGGGCGGCTGCGACTCGGCCAGCGCGGTGAAGCCGCGGATGTCCGAAAACATGACCGAAGCGCGCACGCGCCTGCCGCCGAGAGCGAAACCCGACGCTCCAAGTCCTGTGCGACCTCGGGCGCTCGCGAAGCGGCGCACCAGGGCTTTCTGCTGGTCGCGCAGCCGCTTCTTCTCGAGGCTCGCGCCGATGCGCGCCTTGAGCAGCACCGGGTTGATGGGCTTGGGGAGATAGTCCTCGGCACCCAGCTCGATGCAGCGCACGACGTTGTCGAGGCCCTCGAGCGACGACGTGACGATCACCGGCAGGTCGCGAAGCTGGAGTCGCCGCGGATCTGCTCCAGCACCTGGAAGCCGTCCATCTCGGGCATCTCGATGTCGAGCAGCAGGAGATCGAAGCTTCTCGCCGCACGCATCCGAGCGCGATGCGGCCGTTCTCGGCGGCGACGACTCGGTGCCCTGCAGCTCGAGGTTGCGCGCGAGCAGCAGCCGGTTGACCTTGTTGTCGTCGACGATCAGGATCCGCGCGCCTCCCGTCGCCGCGCCCAGTGACGTTCCGGCGCTTCCTTCAGCCACGCGCAAGCTCCTTCACGCAGTGGCTACACGGGCGTATTCCGCGTCAGGGCGTCGAGCGACGCGCCCGCCGCGGGCGCACCGGATCGAGCCCGCCGAGTTCCAGCTCGCGGGCAAGGCTGCCGAGCCGCATCGCGCCGAACGTGTTGCCGTTCGACTTGAGCGAGTGTGCCGTTCGCCGGAAGAGAGCCGCATCGTCGTCCGCCAGGGCCCGGCGCAGCGCTCCGAGCATTCCCGGCGCGTCGGCGAGGAACGTGTCGACGAGCTC
Source organism: uncultured beta proteobacterium (assembly GCA_963701885.1). Taxonomy (GTDB): domain Bacteria; phylum Pseudomonadota; class Gammaproteobacteria; order Burkholderiales; family Casimicrobiaceae; genus VBCG01. Next base: position 97,950 of record CAVPBR010000010.1, on the reverse strand, counting down.
CGGAACGAAATCGGCGCCGGCGGTGGCCCGAGCTCGTCGAACACCGCGCGGTCGACCGGGGGTCTGCCATTTCAGGCGGCTCCGCGCGCGGACCTGCTTGAGCGCTTCGACCAGGCGCTCGACCCGGATCGGCTTGGTGAGATAGTCGTCCATCCCCGCTTCGAGGCACATCTCGCGGTCCCCCTGCATCGCGTTGGCCGTCATCGCGATGATCCGCGGGCGCTCGCGCGGCCCCAGCGGGTGCAGATCTCGCGCGCCGCGTCGAGGCCGTCCATCTCGGGCATCTGCACGTCCATCAGCACGACGTCGTAGGTCTGGCGGCGCACCGTTCGACCGCCTCGAGGCCGTTCGAGGCGAGGTCGGCGCGATAGCCCATCTGCTGCAGGAGGCGCAGCGCGAGCTTCTGGTTGACGACGTTGTCCTCGGCGAGCAGGATGCGCAGCGGATGCCGCGCCGCGAGGTTGGCGTCGAGCGAGGATTCGGCCGGCGTGACTCGGCCTTCGGCGCGCTCGTGCGCGAACATGCCGACCAACGTGTCGAAGAGCTGCGACTGGCGGACCGGCTTGGCGAGGTACGCAGCGAAGAGACCCTGCTGTCGCCGGTCTCGCGGCGCCCCAGCGAGCTGAACAGCACCAGCGGCAGCGCCGGGCGGCGCTCGCGAACCGCATGCGCGAGCGCGATGCCGTCCATCTCGGGCATGTGCATGTCGAGGATCGCGACATCGAAAGGCTCGCCCGCGCGATCCGCGCAGCGCCTCCTTCGGCGAATCGCTGGCGCGGCGCTCCATGCCCCATTTCGCCCGCCTGCAGCGTCAGCACGCGGCGGTTGGTCGCGTTGTCGTCGACGATCAGCAGGCGCTTGCCTGCGAGCTGCGGGCTGCACGCCGACGAAATCGCGCTGGCGGGCGGCCGCCCTCGGCCACGGGGCCGGATCGTGAACAGGAACGTCGATCCCTTGCCCGGGCCTCGCTCTCGACCCACATCGTCCGCCCATCAGCTCGGACAGACGCCTGCTGATCGCGAGGCCCAGGCCGGTGCCGCCGTACTTGCGGGTTGTCGACGAGTCGGCCTGCGAGAACGACTGGAACAGCCGGCTCATCGCTTCCTGCGAAATGCCGATGCCCGTGTCGCGCACCGCGAACGTCAGCTCGACCACGCCCGCCGCGGCCGGCTTCGAGTTCACGGTCAACACCACCTCGCCCGCTTCGGTGAACTTCACCGCGTTCGACAGCAGGTTCAGGATCACCTGGCGCAGCCGGGTCACGTCGCCGCGGATCGCCACCGGCACGTCGCCCTCGTAAACGTAGGCGATGTCGAGCCCTTCTCGACTGCGCGCGCGGCGACCAGATCGAGCGCCGACTCGACGCATTCACGCAGGTCGAAAGGCTGCGACTCGATGTCCATCCTTCCGGCCTCGATCTTCGAGAAATCGAGAATGTCGTTGATGATGGTCAGCAGCGTGTCGCCGGAATCGCGGATCGTCTCGACGTAATCGTGCTGCTCGGGAGAGAGGGGCGTGTCGAGCAGCAGGCCGCTCATCCCGATGACGGCGTTCATCGGCGTGCGGATCTCGTGGCTCATCGTGGCCAGGAACGCGCTCTTCGCTTCGTTGGCGGCCTCGGCGGCGGCGCGCGCCTGTTGGGTTTCCCTGAACAGTCGCGCGTTCTGGATTGCGATCACCGCCTGCTCGGCGAAGGTGCCGAGCAGGGCGGCTTCCTTATCGTTGAATGGCCCCGGTGGCTGCCGGAAGAGGCAGATCGCGCCGATCCCGCGCCCTTCCCAGATCAGTGGACTGTAGATCGATGTGAAGTGGCCGAGGGCTTCCGCGAGCCGGCGCATCCCGGGGTACTGGCGGGCGACTGCTTCCTCGTCGGTGACGATGATCGTGCGCCGCTCGTGGATCGCGCGTCCGGTAAACGTCGTCTCGATCGGCATCGAGCCGATTTCCTGCACGATCGCGTCGAACGCCGAGCCGCGCCAGGCAGCGGGATACACGCGATGGTCGTCGCGCAGCAACATGACAGCGACTTGGTCGCTCGCGAACAGGCGCTGGCAGCTATCGAGGATCCGGTTGAAGACGGGTGCCGTATCGGCAACGGAGCTGCTGATCACCTGCAACACCTCGGCAGTCGCCGTCTGCCGCTCAAGCGCCTCCTTGGTCTCATTGAACAGCCTCGCATTCTCGATCGCGATGACGGCCTGATCCCGGAACGATTCGGCGAGGGCGATCTCCCGGTCGTCGAAGCCTCCGGGCCGATTGCGGAATAGCATCAGCACGCCGATACACTGCCCTTCGCGCAGCAGCGGCACGGCGAGCGATGCGCGCGCGCCGGTTTCGTCGCGGACCATCGTCTGGCGCACGGGCAGCTCGACCGCGTCCCAGTCCGGAATGTGCACGACCCGTTTCCAGGCAATCGCCTGCGACGGGAAGTTGGCCTCCGGGTCGATCCGTACCGGTTCGGTCCAGCGCTCGTTCTCGAGACCTTCGGGCGCGGCGATCGCGCAGGGCAGGTAGAAGTTACCTTCCACGCGCGAGAATGCAGCGCGGTCGAGATCGAGCAGGCGCACCGCGGTCTCGACGATTGCGTTGAACACCGGTTGGGTGTCGGTCGGCGAGGCGCTGATCACCCGCAGGATGTCCGCCGTCGCAGTCTGCCCGCTCAGGGCCGTCTGCGTCTCCTTGAACAGGCGCGCGTTCTCGATCGCTACCGCCGCCTGCTGCGAAAGGTCGGTGAGGAACTCGAGCTCCGCCTCTTCGAAAGGCCGCCCGCCGGTGCGCCACACCGCCATCGCACCCTTGACTTTTGCACCGGCAAGCAGTGGCGCCACCATCAGCCGCTCGTTTTCCTCTCGAGCGGTCCCGGCGATCTGGATCGCGCGTGGGTCGCTCTGGGTGTCGTTGATGAGCTCCGGGCGCCCCGCCGCGACGATGCTGCCGATGATGCCGGCGCCCGCCGTGATCTCGGTCGCGCGGATCTCGTCCGCCACGGTGCCGATGGCCACGATCGCGCGGTAGCTCCTCCCGTCGGCGGCTGGCACGAAGATCGCGCTGTTGTGGCAATGGAGGAGATCCTTGGCGTGGTAGGCGATCCGGTCCATCACCTTCGCGAGATCGAGGGTCGACGAGATGTCGCGCCCGACTTCGGCCAGTGCGGCAGTTTCACGCGTGCGGCGCTGAGTTTCGTCGAAGAGGCGCGCGTTCTCGAGGGCGACGCTCATCGTGTTGGACAGTGTCGTGAGCAGGTGCGTGTCGGAATCGGAGAACGCGTCCGTGTGTTCGCCGTAGATCGCGATGACGCCGCGCGCGACGTCGCCCTTGAGAATCGGCACGCCGAGATAACTGCTGTCGGGAAACGGCGTCTGCATATCGCCGATGAAGATTGCGCCGAGCTCCTCCCCTCGCTTTCGGAGGTCGCGGTTGATCACCAGCGGCTCCCGCGTCTGGAGGACGTGAGCCGTCAGTCCCCGGCCCAGTGGGATAGGGTCGATCGGAAACCGCTCGCCGTGCTCGAGGAAGTAGGGCATCGACAGCATGTTGGTCGCTGCGTCATGCAACGCGATGGACATGCCAGGGGTCCTGAAGATCGCGGCAATCTTGTCGCCGACGAGGTCGATGATCGCCTGAAAATCGAGCTCCGCCGCAAGCCCCTGCTGAACGCTGTTGATGATCGCGAGCTCGGCGGCCCGCTGTTCGCTCTGCCGGAACAGGCGCTGCGTCTCATCGAAGAGTCGCGCGTTCTCGAGCGCGACGCTCATGCTGGCGCTCAGAGTCTCAAGCAGCCGAACGTCGCCGTCTGTGAACGCGTCGAAGCGATCGATATCCTGGATGCTGACGAATCCTCGCACCGCTGCGCCGGCGAGCATGGGAACGAAGAGCATCGACTTCGGAAGCTCCGTGTCCTGAACGACGTTGGTTCCCCGGCGCGCCGGTGTTTCCGGGGTGACGTGGTTGTCGAGGAGCGTGCTTCGAGTGGCGATCAGATGGCGCGCGAAGGCAGTGAACGGCGCAGGCGCGGAGTCGAACCGGCGGCCCTTCTCCCAGTTGTAGTCGATGACGTAGCGCTCGTGCTCGTGGTCGAAGGTAACGATCAACACGGCCTGCGCCGTGAAGATCTCGCGGATCTTTTCGCCCACCAGCTCGTAGATCGCCCGGATTTCGAGCTTGGAGGCGAGCGCTGCCTGGACGCTGTTGACGATCGCGAGCTCGGCGACGCGCTGACGCTCGGCTTCGTAGCTCTTCGCATTGAGCAGCGCGACACCCATGCTGCTCGCGATGGTGGAAAGCAGGCGAACTTCGGCTTCGCCGAAAGCGCTGTCGCGGTCGTGATTCTCGAGCAATACGGCGCCGATGACCCTTTCTCCCGCCCGCATCGGTACGGCCGCGATGCTGCGCGCCTGGTCGGTGCCGGGCCTCGTCGTGATGCCGAGCGCAGCCTGCTCTTCGCGCGAATTCACGACGGCGACCTTGCCGTCGCGATAGAAGCGCTCGAGCGGGGGCGGAGGCGGCTCGGGAGGGCGGTGCGGAAGTCGCTCGCCATGCTCGTAGGCGTAGAACGTATGGCTGAGATGGGCTTTCTCGTCCCACCAGCGAATACTGAGGTCGCCGGTTGAGAACACTTCGCGCAGCTTGTCCCCGACCGTGTCGACGATCGCCTGGAAATCGAGCTCGGCGCCGAGCGCCTGCTGGATGCTGTTGATGATGGCGAGCTCGGCGCTGCGCTGGCGCTCCGCCTCGAAGCTCTGCGCATTCTGCAGGGCCACGCTGAGGCTCGCGGCTACCGTGGTGATCAGATTGACGTCGCTGTCGCTGAAAGCGCGCTCGGCCTGCTTGCCGATGACGATGACACCCATCGGCTGCTCGCCGATCAGCAGGGGCGCGTAGACGAACGAGTTGTCCAGTATCGAGCCGCCGATGTTTGCGTTCGCCTCACCAGTGCGGTCGTAGAACGCAGTGAAGTCGGCCGCGGTGTGGAAGACCATCGGCTGCCCTGTGCGCATGGCGAATCCACCGATGCCGGTCTGTGTACCCTTGGGTTTCGGTGCGGGCCGGTAGCGTTCACCGTGGTCGATCAGGAACGGATACGACAGCACGTCGCGCGTGCGGTCGAGGAGCGAGATGCCTACGACGTCGGCGGCGAATACCTCGCGCAGCTTCTCGCCCACCAGGTCGACGATGGCCTGGAAGTCCATCGCGGCGGCGAGCCCGCGCTGGATCGCGTTGATCACCTCCAGCTCGCGCACACGCTCATCGAGCGCCGCGGTGCGCTGCTCGACCTTGAGTTCCAGCCCCTGCGCCCATTTTGCGTTGTCGAGCGCCACCGCCGCCTGCGCTGCGAGCATGCCGAGGAGGTCGCGGTCGGATTCGCGGAAGCGCCCATACGCGCCGTCGATGTCGGCGTAGAGGTAGCCCAGAAGCTCGTGCCGGGCGAGGAGCGGCGCGACGATGCGCGAGCGCTGCGCGAGCGCGTCGGCGCCGTCGGGGCCATGGGTGAGCGTCACCGCGCGCGTCCGGCGCACGTCCGCCAGCAAGTCCGCGGCTTCCCGCATCACCGCCAGTGCGGCTTCACCCTGGGGCACCAGCGATCCCGTGAGTTGCAGTCCCTCGGGCATTTCCAAGACCAGCAGCACGCGCTCGGCGCCGCAGAGCTCGGTGGCTTCGTCGATCAGGAACTCGTGCAGCTCGGCGCCGCTGCGCAGCTCGTTCAGGCGCAACCCGGTGTCGACCAGGCGCTCGAAGGGCTCGCGCAGGCTGACCTCGCCCTGCAGATGCGCGCTGTGGCGGCCCGGGGCGAGCTTGCGCTTCCTGGCATGGCCGAGCCACGCGGCGATGATCTCGCGGTGCGACCGGATCTTGTTGAGGTAGTTGCGGCGTAGCCCCTCGTCGCTCAGGCCGGCGATGCCCTTGCACATGAAGCCGTAGGCCGTCTCCAGCGCTTGGCGCGCGGCCTTGAGATCGCCTTTGGCGGCGAGCGCCCGGCTGTGTTCCCACCAGACCATCTCCGCCTGCAAACCCTGGATCGGCGCCAAGTCATGGGCGCGATGGATCTCGACGGCCCGCCGCGTGGCCTTCAGCGCGGCGCTCGGATCCCCGGTGGTTAGGAGGGCGTCCGCGAGCTCGGCCAGGGCGTTACATTCTGGAGCATCCTGTTTCGCTGCGTGGGAGCGCTTCACGGCGCGTCGATAGTGGGCCAGCGCGGCTGAAGCGTCGCCCTCGCGCAATGCCAGCCGGCCGCGCAGCACCGGCTCGAAGCCCGGCCAGCGTTTTTGGTTGGCGCCTGCGCCGGGCGACGCGACGGCGGCAGTCAGGTGCTCGCGTGTCCGGTCGAAATGCCCCATCTCGGCCTCGACAACTGCGAGCAGCCATTCGATGCCGTTGCTGCCGACTGCGGATCCGGTGCGGCGGTAGATGTCTCCGGCCTTGCGCAAGGTCCGGCGGGCACGCCGATAGAGGCCGAGATTCATGTAGCCGATGCCAAGGTTGTAAGTGATCATCGCCTGGCGTTCGAGGTAGCCGGCGGCTTCGAACGCCGCGAGTGCCTGGTTCAAGAGGCGCAGGTTGGTGCCGAGATCGGCCTCGTTGAACATCCGCATGTTGAGCGCGTTGCCGACACCATAGAGGTCGCCTGCGGCGCGGCACAACGCCAGTGTTTCCTCGGCGGCCCGGTTGGCTTCGGCCGCTCGCCCTTGCTGGCTGTGTGCCATCGACACCACCCACATCGCCCGACCTTCTCGCGCACGGTCTCCGAGCGAGGCGAAGAGCTCGCGGGCGCGAACGGCGCTCGCAAGGGCCTCCTCGTCGTGCTTGGTGGTTCGCGCCTGCGCCTCGGCAAGGCGAAAGTGCGCCATCGCCTCGAGCCGCCGCTGCGAGCTCGCCCGCGCGGACTTCAGCGCCGCGGTCGCCGTGTTCACCGCTGCCTCAGGGTCGCTGTTGCGCATCTGGATCAGCGCCATCCGGTTGCCGGACTGTGCCTTCAGCGCGGCAAGCCGCGAGCGATTGGCAAGCTCGAGCATCGTCTGCGCGTCGGCCGCAGCCCGGTCGAGGTCCCCAAGTGCAATGAAGCTTTCCGAGCGCAGGTCGAGGAGATCGAGGCGCTCGGCGTCGGACAGACCCGGTGCAGCGAGAGCGGCGCCGGCACGCTCGATCGCCCTGGCATGCTTGCCTGCCCACGCGAGGTCGCCGATCTCCGCGGCCGCGGGCGGGAGTGCGCCGGGTGCCGTCCGTGCTTCGGTCCGGCGACGGGTTGCCGGTTTTTTCACTGGAGGACGCATGCGTGGAGCGTGCTCGGGCCAAGCCTACAAAGGGGGTGCGGTTATTGGGGTCAGGGCTGTAATGATCGCGCCAGCGCCGTGGCAAGCCAACGTGCTGCCCATCCGACTATTACAGCACTGACCCCAATTACGCCGTTTCGCGGATGGCCGCGAGTATGCCCTGCAACAGGGCGGTCGGCGTGGGCGGGCAGCCGGGCACCGCGACGTCGACCGGGACCACGTTCGCGACCCGGCCGCAGGCTCGCGTAGCTCTCGCCGAAGATGCCGCCCGTGCAGCCGCAGTCGCCGACCGCGACGACGAGCTTCGGCTCCGGCGTCGCGTCGTAGGTGCGCCGCAGCGCGATCTCCATGTGCTCGACACCGGACCGGTGACGAGCAGCAGGTCGGCGTGGCGCGGGCTGGCGACGAAGCGGATGCCGAGGCCCTCGAGGTTGTAGTAGGGATTGTTGAGCGCGTGGATCTCGAGCTCGCAGCCGTTGCACGAGCCGGCGTCGACGTGGCGGATCGCCAGCGCGCGGCCCAGCGTCCGCAGGATCTCGTCGTGCAGTCGCCGCGTGACGACGTCGTCGGATGCGGGCTCGGGCGGCGCCTCGGTGTTGATGCCGGTGCGGGCGATCTGTCGTAGTACTTGTACATGATGGCGAGTCGGGTTCGGGTCGGATTCGGGTCGAAGTCGGCCGCGGGCGCGTTGCCGGGTGCGCCGGCTAGAGATCGTGTCCGCTGTAGGTGAGGTTGAACGACTTGTTGATCAGCGGGAAGTCGGGAACGATGTTGCCGATCACCGCATGCTCGAGCACCGGCCAGTTCTGCCCACGACGGATCGTGCGGATGGCAGCGGCGGATCGTGCGGCCGCGCCGGCTTCGAGCGCGACGAGCACCTCGCCGCGCCAGCCTTCGACCCAGCCGAGCCCAGCCGTGCGCGGGCGTCGGCTAGCGGTGCGCATACGGCGCCGGCGAGCGCCGGCGGGCAGCCGCATCGACGATCGCGCGCGATCAGCCGCAGCGACTCGAACGACCTCGTCGAAGCGCACGGCGACGCGCGCCGCGACGTCGCCGCTGGCGGCGGTCGCGATGCGCACGTCGCAGCGACGTCGTAGGGCGCGCACGGGAAATCGCGGCGCAGGTCGCGCGCGATGCCGCTCGCGCGCGCCGGCGAGCCCGGTGAGGCCCAGCTGCGCCGCGAGTTCGGGCGCTCACCGCGCCGCAGTTGCGGAAGCGGTCCTGCAGGCCCGCGTGCTCGTCGTAGATCGCGCGCAGCGCCGACGATCTCGCGCTCGAGCTCGCGTGCACTGCGCGCGCATCGCCGGCGCCCGCTGGCGTCGAGGTCGCGCGCGACGCCGCCGGGAACGACGAAGTCCATCAGCAGCCGGTGGCCGAACGCCGTACGCGTTGACGCGCAGCACATCCTCGCGCAGCCGCGAGAACTGCGCGAGGCCGAACGCGAAGCCGCCGTCGTTGCCGAGCTGCGCCGAGGTCGCCCAGGTGGTTGGCGACGCGCTCGCGCTCGAGCAGCAGCGCGCGCAGCCACAGCGGCGCGCGGCGGGGCGCGACGCCGGCGATCGCCTCCAGCGCCTGCGCGTAGGCCCAGGCGTAGGCCACCGTGCTGTCGCCGGAGACGCGCCCGGCGAGCCGTGCGCCTCGACGAGGGTCAGCGCCTCGAAGCGCTTCTCGATGCCCTTGTGCGTGTAGCCCAGGCGCTCCTCGAGGCGCAGCACCTTCTCGCCGACGACCGGGAAGCGGAAATGTCCGGGCTCGATGATGCCGGCGTGCACCGGCCCGACCGGGATCTCGTGCACGCCGTCGCCTTCGACGCTGACGAACGGTACTCCTCCTGGCCCGGCTCCCACTTGGGCGATGCCTCGAAGTCGCGCCGCAGCGGAAAACGGTCGATCGGCCAGCTCGCCATGCCGCAGCCACGGCCGCTGGTCGTCGGCCTCGGCGCGCGATGCCGATCAGGTCGTACGCGGCGCGCTGCATGCGGTTGGCCGCAGGGAAGATCGGCGGCGAGGTCGGGGTAGCGCGGATCGCTCGGTCGGGCAGCGCAGTGCTCGAGCAGGATCAGGCCGTCGCGCGTCCTGCGAGCGCGACGTCGCACGCAGAAGCCGCGCCGCCGGTCGCGCTCGTCGGACGCCCACAGCGCGACGAGCTGCGCGCCCTGCTCCCAGGCGAGCGCGGCAGGCGGTCAGGAACTGGCCGAGCTCACCTGCGCGCGCTGCGCAGGAACGCGCCGCGGGCAGCGGGGCGGCGGCGAGCCCGAGCGGGGCGACGTTCATGCGGCGTTCCGTCATCCGATCAGCCGCGCCGCCTGGCGGTACCAGTCGGCGAGGTAGGGCGGGATGTACAGGCCCAGCATCAGCACCAGCGCGAGGTGCGACGAACACCGGCAGCAGCGCCGGCCGCATGCGGCAGCCGGCTCGCGGTCGTCTCGCCGAACACCATCGGCTGCACCTTCGAGAACACCGCGGCGAACGCGACGCCGAGCGCGAGCAGCAGGAACGGCGTCGCCCAGGGCTGCTCGCGCATCGCGGTGGTGAGGATCAGGAACTCGCTCGCGAACACGCCGAACGGCGGCATGCCGAGGATCGCGAGCGTGCCGAGCATCAGGCCCCAGCCGACCGTCGGGCTGATCGTGATCAGGCCGCGGATGTCGTCCATCACCTGCGTGCCGGCCTTCTGCGTCGCATGGCCGACGGCGAAGAAGATCGCCGACTTGGTCAGCGAATGCACGGTCATGTGCAGCAGGCCGGCGAAGCTCGCGATCGGCCCGCCCATGCCGAAGGCGAAGGTGATGAGGCCCATGTGCTCGATCGACGAGTAGGCGAACATGCGCTTGATGTCGCGCTGGCGCGAGAGAAAGAACGCCGCGACCACGACCGACAGCAGGCCGAAGCCCATCATCAGGCTCGCCGGCGAACGCGCGTGTGCAGCGCGCCGTCGGCCAGCACCTTGCAGCGCACCACCGCGTACAGCGCGACGTTGAGCAGCAGCCCCGAGAGCACCGCCGAGACCGGCGTCGGGCCCTTCGGCGTGCGCGTCGGGCAGCCAGTTGTGCAGCGGCACGAGCCCGACCTTGGTGCCGTAGCCGACGAGCAGGAACACGAACGCGAGCGACATCACCGTCGGCTCGAGCTGGCCCTTGCACCGCGTCGAGGTGGGTCCACAGCAGCGCGCCGCCGCCCGGCGCCGAGGATCTTCTCGGCGGCGAAGTAGAGCAGGATCGTGCCGAACAGCGCCTGCGCGATGCCGACGCCGCACAGGATGAAGTACTTCCACGCCGCCTCGAGGCTCGCCGGCGTGCGGTACAGCGCCACCAGCAGCACCGTGTCGAGCGTCGCCGCCTCCATCGCCACCCACAGGATGCCCATGTTGTTGGTGGTCAGCGCCAGCAGCATCGTGAAGCTGAACAGCTGGTACATGCTGTGGTAGAGGCGCAGCCGCGCGGCGCGTCAGCCGGCCGTGGTCGCGCTCGATGCGCATGTAGGGGCGCGAGAAGAGCGCCGTGGTCATGCCGACGAAGGCGGTCAGCGCGACCAGGAACACGTTGAGCGGATCGACGAAGAACTGCTCGTCGAGCGCCGAGCATCGGCCCGTCGGCGACGACGCGCACCGTCAGCGCCGCGGCGGCGAGCGAACGTGCAGAAGCTCGAAGGCGACGTTGACCGTCGGCGCGACCTGCGCCGTGGCCGATCAGCGCCAGCAGCGCGCGCGCCGGCGAGCGGGAGGCCGAGGACGAGCAGGCGATCTCGATCACGCTCGCCGGGCATCACTCTTCCTTCAGCTTCTCGAGGTGCCGGAGGTCGAGGCAGTCGAACTGCTCGCGGATCTGGAACATGAAGACGCCGAGGATCAGCACGCCGACCAGCACGTCGAGCGCGATGCCGAGCTCGACCACCATCGGCATGCCGTAGGTCGCGCTGGTGGCGGCGAAGAACAGGCCGTTCTCCATCGCCAGGAAGCCGATCACCTGCGGCACCGCCTTGGGGCGCGTGATCATCATCAGGAACGACAGCAGCACGCACGCGAGCGCGATGCCGAGCGTCGCGCGCGTCACCGTGCCCGCGAGCTGCGAGATCGGCAGCGCGAGGTTGAAGGCGAAGATGACCAGCACGATGCCGACCAGCATCGTCGTCGGGATGTTGATCAGCGTCTCGACGTCCCAGCTGCACGTTGAGCCGCCGGATCAGCCGGTGCAGGATCCAGGGCAGCAGCAGCACCTTGAGCAGCCAGCGTGAGCGCCGGCCGAGCAGTACAGGTGCGGCTGCTCCGGTGCCGTAGGCGACCACGGCGGTCGACAGCCGCCAGCACCAAGCCCTGCACCGCGAACAGGTTGATCAGCGACAGCGATGCGGCGCTGCGCCAGCATCGCGAACGCGAGCAGCAGCAGCACCGCGGCGAACAGGTTGATGAGCTGGGCGTAGAGCGGGACGTCGGCCATCGACGCGTCTAGCTGCCCGAGCAGCAGGTGGACCAGCATCGCCGAGCACCGCGAGCAGGAACGCGGTGGCGAGGAACTCGGGCGCGCGGAAGATGCGCATCTTGGCCGACAGCGTCTCGATCAGCGCGAGCAGCGACGCCGCCGACCGCGAGCTTGGCGACCAGCACCGGCGCGGCGACCAGGATCGCCGACCAGTCGCCGCCCTGCGGCGATGCCGAACGGGAAGAACAGCGCGAGGCCGATGCACGAGTAGACGAACAGCTTCAGGCCGCCGCCCACTCGATCAGCGCGAGGTGGCGCGCCGAGTACTCGAGCATCATCGCCTCGTGGATCATCGTCAGCTCGAGGTGCGTCGCCGGGTTGTCGACCGGGATGCGCGCGTTCTCGGCGAGCGACACCATGGTGAAGGCGACGCCGGCGAACGCGAGGCTCGGGTAGATCGCGAGCTCGCGGTGCGCGAGCGTCTCGACGATGGTCGGCAGCGAGGTCGAGCCGGAGATCAGCGACGCGGTGAACAGCACCATCAGCAGCGCCGGCTCGGCGAGGAAGCCGATCAGCATCTCGCGGCGCGCGCCCAGCGTGCCGAACGCGGTGCCGACGTCCATGGCGGCGAGCGCGATGAACACGCGCGCCAGCGCGAACAGGCCGACCAGCGCGATCGCGTCGGCGCGCGGCGCGAACGGCAGGTCGGTGCCCAGCGTCGGCACGATCGCCGCCGCGCAGCACATGCGCCGAAGACCATGTACGGGCGCGAGCGGAACAGCGGCGACGCGTTGTCGGCGACCACCGCTTCCTTGGTGAACAGCTTGCGCAGCGTGCGGTAGGGCTGCAGCAGCGGCGGCGCGCTCCGGTTCTGCAGCCAGGCGCGGCACTGGTTGACCCAGCCGGTCAGCAGCGGCGCGAGCGCGCAGCGCGATCGCGAGCTGCAGCAGCTGGGAGCAGAAGGCCGGTGAGCGCTCATCGGACGAAGAACAGCAGCACCAGCAGCGTGACGAAGCTGTAGATCAGGTAGACCGAGATGCGGCCGTGCTGCAGCAGGCCGACCAGCCGCGCGACGTACGTTCGACGGCGCGCGCGACCGGCAGGTACAGCCAGTGCCAGGCAGTGATCCTCGATGCCGTGACCGTAGCGCGGCTGCGGTGTCGAACGGCGACGGCACCTGGCGCTCGATGCGGAAGAACGGCTCGAAGACCTGCCGGATCGGCTGGCCGAAGCCTTCGGCGGTGTCCTGCATGCGCGCGTCTGCAGCGGGAAGCCGCAGTCCCACGGCGGCGCGCGGCGCACGCGCCCGTGGTAGAAGCGGCGCACGAGCAGCGATCGTCAGCAGCACCACGCCGACGATCACCACGCAGCACGATCAGCGGGCTGTAGCTCGCGCGCTCGGCGTCGATCGGCGCGAGGCAGCAGCCAGTTGCCGTCGCCGGCGCTCGGCCGAGCCGTCGCCCGACCAGCATGCGCGTGACGGGTCGATCGACGCCGATGACCGTTGACGGGAAAGAGCCCGAGCAGCGACGCAGCCCGCAGCGAGCCAGACGAGCGCCGATGCGCTCGCAGCCGCCCGGCGTCGTGCGCCTGGGCGAGGTTCGCCTCGCGCGGCTGGCCGAGGAAGACCACGCCGTAGAACTTCACCATCACGTAGCCGGCCAGCGCGGCGGCCAGCACCAGCGCGGCCGCGGCGACCGGCACCAGCATGTTGAGGAACGCCTGCGGCAGCGCCGGGCGTGAACAGGAACGCCTGCAGCAGCAGCCATTCGGAGACGAAGCCGTTGAGCGGCGGCAGGCCGGCGATCGCGAGCGCGCCGACGAGCGCGAGCCAGGCCACCCAGGGCATCCGGTGGATCAGGCCGCCGAGCTTGCCGAGGCTGCGCTCGCTGGTCGCGTGCAGCACCGAGCCGGTGGCGAGGAACAGCAGGCTCTTGAAGAACGCGTGGTTCAGCGCAGTGGTAGAGCGCCGCGGTCAGCGCGAGCGCCGCGAGCGGCGCCATGCCGTAGGCGGTGAACAGGATCGCGAGGCCGATGCGCGGCGACCATCAGGCCGATGTTCTCGATCGACGAGTAGGCGAGCAGGCGCTTCATGTCGGTCTGCACGGCGGCGAACACGACGCCGAACAGCGCGGTGGCGAGGCCGAGCGCGAGCGCGACCACGCCCCACCACCAGAGCTGGCGTGCCGAGCAGGTCGAACGTCACGCGCAGCAGGCCGTAGATCGCGGTCTTCAGCATCACGCCGCTCATCAGCGCCGACACCGGCGACGGCGCGGCCGGATGCGCCTCGGGCAGCCAGACGTGCAGCGGCAGGATGCCGGCCTTGGCGCCGAAGCCGAAGAGCGCGAGCAGGAACGCGACGCGTCGCCCAGCAGCCCGGCAGTGCTGCCGCGCGCATGTTGCGAAGGTGTAGTCGCCGGTGCCGCCCTGCAGCACGCCGAAGCACAGCAGGATCGCGATCGCGCCGACGTGCGCGATCAGCAGGTAGAGGTAGCCCGCGCGGCGGATCTCGGGGATCCGGTGGTCGGTCGTGACCAGGAAGAACGAGGAGAGCGCCATCGTCTCCCACGCCACCATGAAGGCGTAGGCGTCGTCGGCGAGCAGCACCAGCGCCATGCTGCGAGGAACACGTGGTACTGGAGGCACAGCAGCCCCGGGCGCGGTGCCCTCGCCGCTGCGGAAGTAGCCGGCGGCGAAGAGCGAGATCGCCGGCGCCGGCGCGCCGAGCAGCAGCAGGAAGAACGCCGACAGCGCGTCGAGGCGCAGGTGGAACGGCAGGTCCGGCAGGCCGAGCGGCAGCACCGTCGATTGCTGGCCGCAGCGCCGATCGCAACGCAGGCGACGAGCGCGAGCGCCAGCGCCGACCGCGGCGCCGAGCGGGAACAGCACGCGGCCGACGAACGCGAGGTTGCGCGGCCGCGACGAGCCCGAGCGCCCCGATCGCGAGCCACGCGTGGCGATGCCGATCAGTGCGAGCGGGGAGGTCGGCACTGGGGCTCCCTTACCTCGGCCCCACTCCCGCAAGCGCGAGAGGGGTCGGGGGTGAGAGTATCTGCGCTGTCCGCAGGTGGGCGGGCTTGTCGTCGGTCATTTGACGCGCATTCCCGGCGCGGCCCCGGCATCGGGCGCGAGTAGGTAGATGCCGGGTCCGTCGCCGGAAGCGGCAAGCACCATGCCGTCGGAAACCCCGAAGCGCATCTTCCGCGGTGCGAGATTGGCGACCATCGGGGTGAGCCTGCCGACGAGTGCCTCGGGGGCGTAAGCAGCTTTGATCCCCGCGAAGACCGTCCGCGGCGTATCTTCGCCGATGTCGAGCGTCAGCTTGACGAGCTTGTCCGCGCCGTCGACTGCCTCTGCCGCGACGATGCGGGCGATCCGCAGGTCGACTCGGGAGAAATCGTCAATCGTGATCTGCGGCCCGCGCGCGCCATTTTCCGCGCTTGTCGTCCCGTCCGTCGCGGCGGTCACGGTCGCGTCCGTCGCGCCGGCGGCAGACGGCGCGAGGTCCAGCAGCGCATCGACCTGTTTCGGGTCGATGCGAGTCATCAGGCGATGGTAGACGCCGAGGCGTGCGGGTTCGGCCCAGGCGTCGGCCCAGGTGAAATCGCGGCCGAGGCCGAACAGCTCGCGCGCGACGCGCGAGGCGACCTGCGGCAGCACCGGCGCAAGCAGCACGCTCAGTAGCTGGAAGCCCTGCAGCGCCTGCGAGCACGCTGTCTGCAGCCGGTCGCGCTGCGCGCGATCCTTGGCAAGCAGCCAGGGCTGCGCGGCGTCGAAAGCCTCGTTGATGCGGTCCGCGATCTTCATCGCATCACGCAGCACCTTGCCGAACTCGCGCGCCTCGTAGTTCGCTCGTGCACTCTCGGCGTCCATCTGCGACAGCGTGAGCCGGTTGGCGCGGTCGTTCGCCGATTCTGCCGGCGTCGCCAGGGCGCCGTCGAAACCGCGCGCGATGAATCCCGAGGCGCGGCTCGCGATGTTGACGTACTTGCCGATCAGGTCGCTGTTGACGCGCGCAATGAAGTCGTCCGGACCGAAGTCGATGTCCTCGACGTGCGCATTGAGCTTGGCCGCGATGTAGTAGCGCAGCCACTCCGGGTCGAGGCCGAGCTCGATGTAGCGCTGCGGCGAGATGCCCGTCCCGCGCGACTTGGACATCTTCTCGCCCGACGCGGTGATGAAGCCATGGACGAAGACGTTGGTCGGCGTCTTGCGTCCGGCGAAATGCAGCATTGCCGGCCAGAACAGCGTGTGGAAGTACACGATGTCCTTGCCGATGAAGTGGTACTGCTCCACCGCGGGTCGGCGAGGAAGGCGTCGAAGCTGCGCGGCTCGCCTGCCGCCTTCGCAGCGCCGGAGTCGAACTGCTTCTTCAATGCCGCCAGGTAACCGATCGGCGCATCGAGCCAGACGTAGAAGTACTTGCCGCGGCGGCGATCGGGAATCTCGATGCCGAAGTACGGCGCATCGCGCGAGATGTCCCAGTCGGCGAGGTGACGGCCATCGTCGCCCAGCCATTCCTGCACCTTGTTGAACACCTCCGGCTGCAGCGCCTGACCGGGCGCAGGTGCGGCCGTCCAGCGCTTCAGGAACGCGGCGACCTCGGGGGCCGAGAGGCGGAAGAACAGGTGCTCGGATTCGCGCATCTCCGGCGTGGCGCCGGTCAGCGTCGAATATGGATCGATCAGGTCGGTGGGGGCGTAGGTCGAGCCGCAGACTTCGCAGGCATCGCCATACTGGTCCTTCGCGCCGCATTTCGGGCAGGTGCCCTTGATGTAACGGTCGGGAAGGAACATCCCTTCCACCGGGTCGTAGAACTGCGCAATCCTGCGGGCCGCAATCAGCCCGCGGGCCGCGAGCGCGCGGTAGATCGACTGGGCGAGCTCGATGTTCTCCGGGGAATGGGTCGTGTGCGTCGTATCGAAGCTGATCTGATAGCGCTTCCAGTCCTCGCGATGCGATTTGCCGACGCGCGCGATCAATGCCTCGGGCGTAATGCCCTCGGCCTTCGCCTTGAGCATGATCGGCGCGCCGTGCGTGTCGTCGGCACAGACGAAGTGCACCGCGTTGCCCTGCATGCGCTGAAAGCGTACCCAGATGTCGGCCTGGATGTACTCCATGATGTGGCCGATGTGGAACGGACCGTTCGCATACGGCAATGCGGTGGTCACGAACAGCGTTCGAGCCGGGGCGGGCATTCGCGGTTGGTCCTGGCAGGCGAGACGCCGCGAATTCTAGCAAACGGGTACGCGTGATCGCGGCGCCTTGGGCCGCAATCGGTGCCGGGCACTCCTGAGGCGCGAGAGCCGATTCGGCTAGAATGCAGAGCCGGATTGCATGCGCGTTCCGGCCTGATCCCGGGAGTCGGCTCCAGATGGCGGCAAGCGAAGCGGAAGTCGAGGCATGCCTGCGTGGGGTCGTCGATCCCAACACCGAGCGTGATTTTGTCTCGGGCAAATCGGTGCGCAAGATCACGGTCCAGGGTGACGACGTCACGGTCGACCTGCAGATCGGCTATCCGGCGAAGAGCCAGCACGACGCGCTGCGCCGCCAGGTGCGCGATGCGGTCGCGGAGCTGCCGGGCGTGGCGCGCGTCACCGTCAACCTGACGCAGAAGACCACCTCGCACGCCGTCCAGCGTGGCGTGAAGCTCGTTCCCGGCGTCAAGAACATCGTCGCGGTGGCCAGTGGCAAAGGCGGTGTGGGCAAATCGACGACCGCGGCCAACCTTGCGTTGGCGCTTGCGGCGGAAGGTGCGTCCGTCGGCGTGCTCGACGCCGACATCTACGGCCCGTCGCAGCCGATGATGCTGGGCATTGCCGGACGGCCCGAGTCGAAGGATGGCAAGACCCTCGAACCGCTGGAGGCCTGGGGCGTACAGGCGATGTCGATCGGCTTCCTGATCGACACCGATACGCCGATGGTCTGGCGCGGACCGATGGTCACCCAGGCGCTCGAGCAGCTCCTGAAAGACACCAAATGGCGCGAAGTCGATTACCTGATCGTCGACATGCCGCCCGGCACCGGCGACATCCAGTTGACGCTCGCGCAGAAGGTGCCGGTGACCGGCGCGGTGATCGTCACGACACCGCAGGACATCGCACTGATCGACGCACGCAAGGGCCTCAAGATGTTCGAGAAGGTCGGCGTGCCGATCATCGGCGTCGTCGAGAACATGTCGATCCACGTCTGCTCCAACTGCGGGCACGCCGAGCACATCTTCGGCGAGGGCGGGGCGCGACGGATGTGCGACGACTACAAGGTGCCGTTCCTGGGCTCGCTGCCACTGGACATCCGCATCCGCGAACAGGCCGACTCGGGGCGTCCGTCGGTGGTCTCGGACCCCGACGGGCCGATCGCCCAGTCGTACAAGGCGATCGCGCGCAAGGTCGCGATCGCCGTCGCCCGGAAGGCCGAGGACTTCTCGGCCAAGTTCCCCAGCATCGTCATCCAGAATACCTAGCGCGCCGCACACCGGGTGCGCGGCAATTGACGCTCGTCTCGAACAGTTGCCGATCGTCGACGCAAGCGAGGAGCAATGAGCATCAAGTCCGACAAATGGATCCGCCGCATGGCGCGGGAGCACCGGATGATCGAGCCGTTCGAGCCCGGCCAGGTGCGCGAAGCCGACGGCCACCGCATCGTCTCCTACGGCACGTCGAGCTATGGCTACGATATCCGCTGCTCGGACGAATTCAAGATCTTCACCAACATCAATTCGACCATCGTCGATCCCAAGGCCTTCGACGCCGGCTCGTTCGTCGATTTCAGGGGCGGCGTTTGCATCATTCCGCCGAACTCGTTTGCGCTTGCGCGAACGATCGAATACTTCCGCATTCCGCGCAACGTGCTCACGATTTGCCTCGGAAAATCGACGTATGCGCGCTGCGGAATTATTGTGAACGTAACGCCGTTTGAGCCGGAGTGGGAGGGTTATGTGACGCTCGAATTTTCGAATACGACGCCGTTGCCGGCGAAGATCTACGCCAACGAGGGCGTAGCGCAGGTGATCTTCTTCGAGTCGGACGAGGTCTGCGAGACGTCGTACAAGGACCGCGGCGGCAAATACCAGGGGCAGCAGGGTGTAACGCTGCCCAAGATCTGACGCGGGCGTCGCGGCGCGCAGTCGCGTAATCCGCCGAGGGCGCCCAGGCCGGCCATGCCGGAACCCGACACGCCGCGCCTTCGCGCACGCATCCAGCGCTGGTGGCTGCTCGGCATCGAGCGCTTCGGCCTCGAGGGCACCCACGTCAACCTCGCGTGGGCGGCCGTGCTCGGCTTCACCGGCGCGCTCGCGACCATCGCCTTCCGCGAGGGCATCCATGGTGTCCAGATTCTGCTTTCCGAACACAGCAGGAGCCTGGTCGAGACCGCACGCTCGTTGCCTGCCTGGGAGCGCTTGATCCTCCCCGCCGGCGGCGGCGTCGTCGCCGGGCTGATCCTGCAGGCAGCGCGCCGCTTCCTCGCCACCCACGCGGTCTCCGATTACATGGAGGCGATCGTTATCGGCGACGGCAGGATCGGCGTGCGCGAGAGCATCGCGCGAAGCCTGTCATCGCTGGCGTCGATCGCGTCGGGCGGCTCCATCGGCCGCGAGGGCTCGATGGTGCAGCTCGCGGCGATGGTGGCGTCGGTGCTCGGCAGGACGTCGTCGCAAAGTGCGCCGCAGCTACGCCTGCTGGTCGCCTGCGGCGCCGCAGCGGGGATTACCGCGGCGTACAGCGCGCCGATCGCCGGGGCGCTCTTCGTTTCGGAGATCATCCTGGGCTCGATCGCGATGGACACTTTCGGCCCGCTGCTGGTCGCGGCCGTGGTCTCGAACGCGACGATGCGCGCGCTGACGCCCTACGGCGCGCCCTACCAGATGCCGTCGTTCCCGGTGATCGCGGGCCGCGAGATGGTGCTGTTCGTTGCGCTCGGGGTCGTTGCCGGCATTGCATCACCCTTGTTCCTGTGCTTCCTCGACGCCGCCAAGCGCGGATTCGCCCGCATCGGGCTGCCGCTCGCAGTCCGGATGGGCATTGGCGGCCTCGTCGTCGGCGCGATCTCGGTCCACGTCCCCGAGGTCTGGGGTAACGGCTACAGCGTTGTCAACGCGCTGCTGCATCAAGACTGGCTGTGGCCGACGGTGCTGGTCGTCCTGCTCGCCAAGGTCGTTGCGACTGCGGCGACGACCGGCTCGGGCGCGGTTGGCGGCATCTTCACCCCGACGATTTTCGTCGGGGCGGCGATGGGGCTGCTCTTCGGCCAGGCAGTGCACGCCGTCTGGCCCGGGTCCACGTCCGAGCCCTTTGCCTACGCGATCGTCGGCATGGGGGCGCTGCTGTCGGCGGGGACGCGCGCGCCGTTGATGGCGATCCTGATGATCTTCGAGATGACGCTTTCGTACGAGGTCGTGCTGCCGCTGATGCTGGGCTGCGTCGTCGCCTACTTCGTCGCGCGCGCCACCGGCGGCCCGGCGATGTACGGCACCGCCGCGCAGCGCGAACGCGGCGCGGGCGGCGAAGGCGCGTGGCAGTCGCTCGAGGTCGCGCAGCTCATCAAGCCGGCACAGCCATGGGTCCACGATGACGCGGGCTTCGCGGAGATTCGCCGTGCATTCGTCGAGCATCCGGTGCGCTACCTGTACGTCCTGGACGCCGGACGCAGGTTTCGTGGGGTGATCTCGCTCCACGACGTAAACCAGCGGCTGCTCGGCGGCACGCAGCCGGGCGAGCCCGGTGCACATGAGCTACTGCGCACCGACATGCCCCTTCTGACGCCGCAGATGAAGCTGGGCGATGCGCTGCAGCGATTCTTCACCCATCACGGTGAGCGCCTGCCGGTGGTCGAGGATCTGGACGAGCGCCGCTTCGTGGGCGCGGTCTCGAAAACCGACTTGCTGATGCAGATTCAATCCGCGGTGGCACGGTGACGCGGCGTCCTGGCGCACAATGCGCGGTAGGGTTTGAACGAAATCCAGGGTCCGCCCCGGATTAAAGCCGTGGCCCGTCCCGGATTTGGCACAGGAGCCGACGATGAAATTCCGCTTTCCCGTCGTCATCATCGATGAAGACTTCCGCAGCGAAAACACCTCGGGTCTCGGCATCCGCGCCCTGGCGCAGGCGATCGAGCGCGAGGGCATGGAGGTGCTCGGGGTGACGAGCTACGGCGACCTGTCGCAGTTCGCGCAGCAGCAGTCCCGCGCGTCGGCGTTCATCCTGTCGATCGACGACGAGGAGTTCTCGTCCGACCTTCCGGGCGACGCCCCCGCAGTGGTTAACCTGCGCAACTTCATCCGCGAAATCCGCTTTCGCAACGCCGAGATTCCGATCTACCTCTACGGTGAGACCCGCACGTCGTCGCACATCCCGAACGACATCCTGCGCGAGCTGCACGGCTTCATCCACATGTTCGAGGACACACCGGAGTTCGTCGCGCGGCACCTGATCCGCGAAGCGAAGAGCTACCTCGACAGCCTCGCGCCGCCGTTCTTCCGGGCGCTGGTGCATTATGCGAGCGACGGCTCGTACTCGTGGCATTGTCCAGGGCATTCCGGCGGCGTCGCATTCCTCAAGAGCCCGGTGGGACAGATGTTCCACCAGTTCTTCGGCGAGAACATGCTGCGCGCCGACGTGTGCAATTCGGTCGACGAGCTCGGCCAGCTCCTCGACCACTCGGGGCCGGTGGCCGCATCCGAGCGCAACGCCGCGCGGATCTTCAACGCCGACGACCTCTTCTTCGTCACCAATGGCACCTCGACGTCGAACAAGATGGTCTGGCATGCGACGGTCGCCCCCGGCGACGTCGTGGTCGTCGACCGCAATTGCCACGTGTCGGTCCTGCACGCGATCACGATGACCGGGGCGATCCCGGTGTTCCTGCCGCCGACCCGCAACAACCTCGGCATCATCGGGCCGATCCCGAAGGACGAGTTCCGCTGGGAGAACATCGAGAAGCGGATCCGTGCGCATCCGTTTGCGCGCAATGTGAAGTCCAAGCCGCGCATCCTGACGATGACGCAAAGCACCTACGACGGCGTGCTCTACAACGTCGACACGATCAAGGACCTGCTCGGCACCCGGATCGACACGCTGCATTTCGACGAGGCATGGCTGCCGCACGCGGCATTCCACGATTTCTATCGCGGCATGCACGCGATCGGCAAGGATCGCCCGCGCTCGAAGGACGCGCTGATCTTCGCCACGCAGTCGACGCACAAGCTGCTGGCCGGGCTGTCGCAGGCCTCGCAGATCCTGGTGCAGGATTCGGAGACGCGGCAGCTCGACAAGGATCGCTTCAACGAGGCCTACCTGATGCACACCTCGACCTCGCCGCAGTACGCGATCATCGCGTCCTGCGACGTCGCCGCGGCGATGATGGAGCCTCCGGGAGGCACGGCGCTGGTCGAGGAATCGATCAAGGAAGCGCTCGACTTCCGCCGCGCGATGCGCAAGGTCGACGAGGAATACGGCGATTCGTGGTGGTTCCGGGTCTGGGGACCACCGCGGCTTGCCGTCGAAGGCACCGGCAGTCGCGAGGACTGGATGCTGCACGCCGACGACCACTGGCACGGATTCGGCAACCTCGCCCCCGGTTTCAACATGCTCGATCCGATCAAGGCGACGGTGTTGACGCCCGGCCTCGATGTCGACGGCGATTTTTCCGACGCGGGAATTCCCGCCGCGATCGTCACGCGCTACCTGGCCGAGCACGGCGTCATTGTCGAGAAGACCGGCCTCTATTCGTTTTTCATCATGTTCACCATCGGCATCACCAAGGGGCGCTGGAACACGCTGCTGACCGCGCTGCAGCAGTTCAAGGACGACTACGACAAGAACCAGCCGCTGTGGCGCGCGCTGCCGGAATTCGTGCAGGCGCATCCGCGCTACGAGCGCACCGGACTGCGCGAGCTTTGCGACGCGATCCACGGGATCTACAAAGTCAACGACATGGGGCGCCTGACTACGGAGATGTACACGTCGAACCTCGAGCCGGCGATGAAGCCTGCGGACGCTTTCGCGCGGATGGCGCACCGGGAGATCGAGCGCGTCGGGATCGACGACCTCGAAGGCCGGGTGACGAGCGTGCTGCTGACGCCCTACCCGCCGGGAATCCCGCTATTGATCCCGGGCGAGCGCTTCAACCGGCAGATCGTCAAGTACCTGCAGTTCGCGCGCGACTTCAACGAGCGCTTCCCCGGCTTCGATACCGACATCCATGGCCTGGTCGAGGACGACACCGACGAGCACAAGCGCTACTTCGTCGACTGTGTCGCCGGCGCCAAGGTCATTGCCGCCATGCCGAACCTGCGCGTGCGAAGCGTGAAGAAGGCCCCGTAATCGGAGGCCGAGCGTGCCGGCAACGGGCGGGATGCCGGCGCGGGACTACACTTTCCCCTTCCACGGCACCAGCAGCCGCTCGACGTAGCGCATCAGCAGATCGAATGCGAAGGCGAACAGTCCGATCACGATGATGCCCATGATGACGGTGTCGCTTTGCAGGTATTGCGCGGCATTGAGCACCATGAAGCCGAGGCCGCGCGTTGCCGCGACCATCTCCGCCGCCACCAGCGTGGTCCAGCCGAAGCCGATGCCGATGCGCATCCCGGTCAGGATCTCCGGCGTGGCGGAAGGCAGAACCACGTGCCAGATGATCTGGAACCTCGATGCGCCCATCGCGTACGCGGCGTGGATCTGCTCGATGCTCACCGACCGGACCCCCGCGCGCGCCGAAATCGCCATCGGCGCGAAGACCGCGAGGAAGATGAGCAGGATCTTCGACAATTCGCCGATGCCGAACCAGATGATCATCAGCGGCAGGTAGGCAAGGGGCGGCAGCGGGCGGTAGAACTCGATCGGCGGATCGAAGATGCCGCGCATCACGCGGTTGGTGCCCATCAGGATTCCGATCGGGATCGCGGTGACGCAGCACAGCAGAAATGCCCCGAATACCCGCATCAGGCTGGCCGCGGTATGCTGGAGCAAGGTGGAATTGGCCACGCCCTCGGTCGCGGCGAGAACGAATTTCTCCCACACCGCCTGCGGCGTTGGCAGGAACAGCGGCTTGATCCACCCCATGTCGGTAATCAGGAACCAGACTGCGACCAGCACGACGGTGGTCACAACGCTGATCGTGGTGCTCTTGCCTTGTCCCGGCGCGCCGTAGACCTGTCCCGGTGCAGCGGCGCGACTCGCGAAGATGCGCATCAGTCCGCCGCCGGCAGGCAGTCCGGCAGCCGCCGGCGCGACGCTCAAGCCGGTCCGCGGGGGCTTGATCCTAAGCATGGCTCACCTCCTTGCCGCGTTCGGCGCTGCGCTCATCGCCATAGATGATGCCCAGCACGGTCTCGCGCATGCGGATGAAATCCGGGCTCGACTTCACCGCGCGCGCGTCGCGGCATTCGAGGAAGCGGCGGTTGAAGTCGAGGTCATACGTATTGGTGATGCGCCCAGGCCGCGGCGACATCACAACGACGCGCGTGGCGAGGAACAGCGCCTCCTCGACACTGTGCGTGATGAAGAAGAACATCTTGCCCGTCTTCTGCCAGACATCGAGCAGCAGCTCCTGGATGGTTTCGCGCGTCAAGGCATCGAGCGCGGCCATCGGCTCGTCCATCAGCAGCGTTGCCGGATTGCAGGTGAGTGCACGCGCAATGCCGACGCGCTGCTGCATGCCGCCGGACAACTGGTAGATCATGTGGTTGTGGAAATCCTCCAGCCCAACCAGCGCGAGATTGCGGGTGGCCATCTCGCGCCGCTCACGCTTGCCGACACCTTGCATCCTGAGCCCGAACTCGGTGTTGTCGATCACGCTCAACCAGGGCAGCAGCGCGTGTTTCTGGAACACGACGCCGCGATCCGACCCCGGGCCGGTGATCTTCCGGTCGCCGAGCCGCAGCTCACCCTGCGATGGCGACAGGAACCCGGCCATCATGTTGAGGAGCGTCGTCTTGCCGCACCCCGACGCACCCAATGCGACGACAAAGTCGCCGGCTTTGACGGTCAGGTTGATGTTGTCGAGCGCGTGGACCTGTTCGCCCGGGTGACGGCCGGGAAACATGACGCTGACGGCATTGACGTGCAGGGCTTCGGTCTGCGCGGCCATGGGTGCTCCTCACGGCAGTGGGTGACGCTTGCCTTGCGTACTGCGCGGCGCGCCGGACAGCGGCATCCGGCACGCCGGTGCTGCGGCTACTTTGCGGCTTCCTCGGCGTATTTCGCGGTCACATACGGACTGTAGTCGGGCAGGATCGTGTTGATCTGGTGCTGCGACTTCAGGAATTCGGCGCTCTGCGTGAGCGCACGCACCGCCTTGCCGGACTTGCCGCCGCCCAGCCATTCGGCAGACATCTGCTCCTGGGCCCCGGGGTAGCGCAGGAGCTTCAGCGCGTCGGCGTCGTCCGCGGCTTCGCCGCCGACAAGCTTGGCCATCGCCTTCACTTCGGGCGACGTCGCAGTCCACTTGGCGCTGTTCGCGTTGTAGTCGGCATACGCCTTCGCCAGCACCTTGGTGAACGCAACCATGAACTCGGGGTGCTTCGCTGCCCACGACCGGCTGGCGATGATGCCGTCGAAGGTCGGCACGCTCTTCTCACCCACCTCTTCCGAGGTGATGATCGTGGTGCCGTTTTTCAGGAGGGTGGTCAGCGCCGGCGGCCACACGTAGGCCGCGTCAATGTCGCCGCGCGACCACGCGGCAACGATCTCGGGCGGCTTCATGTTGAGGATCTGCACCTTCGACGGCGGGATATGCCAGATCTTCTCGAGCGCCACCAGCAGATGGAAGTGGGACGTGGACACGAACGGCACGGCGACCTTCTTGCCGATGAGATCCTGTGGCGTCTTGATGCCGGAGCCGTTGCGCGCGACGAGCTGCTCGGACTTGCCGATGTTGTCGAGCACCCAGAACAGCTCGACGTCGACCCCGTTGCTGGTCGCTGCCGCGATTCCGGTCGACCCGAGGACGCCGATCGGCACGTCGCCGGACGCGAATGCCGCGCTGATGTCGCCCGCCGAGGTGAACTGGCGCCAGTCGATCTTGTAGCCGGTGGCTTTCTCGAAGCTCCCGTCCGCAATGGCGGCCGGGAACGGCCCGACGATCGTCTGGTAGCCGATCGTAACCTTCTTGTCCTGCGCCTGCGCGGGTCCGCCATTCAGCAGGAACGGCAGGACCAGCGCACCGGCGAGAGCTTTCCACCCACTGCCGCAAACATGCCTCATGCTGTATTCTCCTCGGAAGGAAATTGGGGGATCAGTACGGGCGTCGCGTGACGAGCGCGACGTGTCGCGTCTCGGCATCGTAATCCCATCGCCCGTCCGGGACACCTCACCGGGTCGGATGCGGGCCCCGCGGCCCACTTACCGCCGCGAGGATAGTGCCTCGCCCGGCAAGCGCGGGGTTAGAGCCAGTTGGGCGCAATCGCTTGGGCCACGCACAGGACCTGATCGACCGCTAACGCAGCGGCGTTGTCGTCCGGTAGAAGCATCGAGGCATTCGGGGTCCGACGTGTCCGCCAAGTTGAAATCGGTGATGTGGAAGCAGCTCTTCCAGCATTCGGCTGAGGGCGGAATGAGCCTGCAGGGCCGCATCCGAGGGATGCTGGTTTCGGCGGTGCTCGACGGACACCTGCCGGTCGACGCGCCGATTCCGTCGAGCCGCGAGCTGGCAGACGTGATCGGCGTCGCGCGCAATACCGTCGTGCTCGCCTACCAGCAGCTCGCCGACGAAGGTTACCTCGTCTCGCGCAGGCGCAGCGGCCATTTCGTCAATCCGGAGATCCTCGGGCAGAAGCTCGCGCAGCCCGCGCCGCGCCACACTGCGGATGCCGCGCTTCCCCGATGGGACGCCCGCTTTCGGTTCCGGCCGTCGCTGCAGCGCAACATCGTCAAGCCGTCCGACTGGCAGAAATACCCCTATCCGTTCATCTACGGCCAGTTCGATCCCGCGATGTTCCCGATTCCCGACTGGCGCGAATGCTGCATGAAGGCGTTGAGCGTGGCCGGCATACATGACTGGGCGTCGGACCTGATCGCTAACGACGACGCATCGCTGATCGAGCAGGTCCGAACCCGCGTGCTGCCGCGTCGTGGTGTCTGGGCGGCCGCTGACGAAATCATCGTCACCGTCGGAGCGCAGCAGGCGCTCTACCTGCTGGCGGACCTTCTGATGACCGGCAGCACCGTCGTAGGCATCGAGGATCCCGGCTATCCCGATGCGCGCAATATCTTCTCCGCACGCACTCCCCAATCTGCGGGCGCTCCCAGTCGACGCGGACGGTCTCGCAGTCAACCCTTCGCTGCGTGAGTGCGATTACGTGATGGTGACGCCAAGCCATCAGTGCCCGACGACGGTAACCATGCCGCTCGCGCGCCGCGAAGCGTTGCTGGCCCTCGCCGAGGAGTCCGATGTCATCGTCATCGAAGACGACTTCGAGAGCGAGAATAGCTTCTTCGCGAACTCGAAACCGGCGCTGAAGAGTCTCGACCGCAGCGACCGGGTGCTCTACATCGGCAGCCTCTCGAAGACTTTCGCTCCAGGGCTTCGTCTCGGGTATATCGTCGGCCCGCGGGAGTTGGTCCACGAAGCACGGGCGCTGCGCAGGTTGATGCTTCGCCATCCGTCGGCGTTCATCCAGCGCTCGTACGCGCTGTTTCTCGCGCTCGGGCACCACGACGCGCTGCTGCAGCGCCTCGCCCAGGCGTATCCGGCGCGCGCGAAGACGCTCTGCAGCGCGGTACGTGCAAACTTGCCCGATAGCAAGGTCCTGCCCGTCGCCGGCGGAGCGTCGTGCTGGGTGAGCGGGCCGCCGTGGCTCGACACGCGCGCGCTTGCACGGGCGGCGGCCAGGCGTGGCATCCTGATCGAGCCCGGTGACGTGTTCTTCATGTCCGACGACCCTCCGCGCAATCACATGCGTCTCGGCTTTTCGTCCATCGAAGCCGCGAAGATCGAGCCGGGAATCCGGGAGCTTGGCGCGCTGATGCGCGAGCTGGGTCCCAAAGCACGGCCGCGCGCGCTCGCGCATTGACGACCGGCTGACACGCCCCGGCGCGCGCGTCGCGCCGCTGGTCCAAGCGATTGCATCCAACTGGCGCTACCCGTCGCCCGGCGCGAAGTTTAGCTTTGCGAACGTGCCGCGACGCGCACGAGCCGCGCCCGGCGCAGCCTGAATTGCGCGGAGGTGCATGACATGTCCGAAGTAGTGGCCCCGAAGATCACAACCGAGTTTCTGCAGGCGTTCACCGACGCGTGGAACCGCCACGACATCGATGCGCTGATGTCATTCATGACCGATGACTGCGTCTTCGAAGCGGTCGCTGGCCCCGAGCCCTGCGGCACGCGCCATGACGGGCGCGCTGCGGTGCGCAGGGCGTTCGCGCAGGCGTGGGAGAGCTTTCCCGACGCGCATTGGGGCAACGGACGGCACTTGGTAAGCGGGGATCGCGGCGTGACGGAGTGGACTTTCAGCGGCACCGCCGCCGACGGCACGCGGCTGGTCGCGAACGGCTGCGATCTCTTCACCTTCCGCGATGGCAGGATTGCGGTCAAGAACGCGTTTCGCAAGGCGCGCCCGCCGCTTCCTGCACTGCAGCGCTGACCAGCACGACCATGAAACTCGAAGCGCCTCCCGCGCGCTACGATCCTCGCTACGATCCGCTGGTTGCGCCGGACCCCGGCCGCAACCAGGACTATCCCC
Organism: uncultured beta proteobacterium; assembly: GCA_963701885.1. Taxonomy (GTDB): domain Bacteria; phylum Pseudomonadota; class Gammaproteobacteria; order Burkholderiales; family Casimicrobiaceae; genus VBCG01. The sequence goes on along the minus strand of CAVPBR010000010.1, from coordinate 69,586 downwards.
CGACCTACTGGGCGGCAAGCGCGGGTACGCCGCCCTCCGACGACGGCCCGGTCGCAGGCGATCTCGACGTCGATGTCGCGATCATCGGTGCCGGCTACACGGGACTTGCAACGGCGATCTTTCTCGCGCGCGAGCATGGCATTAAGGCAACCGTGCTCGAAGCCAACCGGATTGCGTGGGGCTGCAGCGGCAGGAATGGCGGCCAGGGACAGTACGCATCGGGGCGTCTGACGCGCTCGCAGTGGGTGGCGCGCTGGGGGCTCGAGACCGCGCGCAGAATGCACGCCGAGATCGCCGACGGGTTTGCCACCTTCAGCAACCTGGTGCAGGACATCGACTGCGACGCGCAGCCGGGTGGACATTTCCTGATCGCGCACCGTCCGAAGATGATGCGCGCGCTTGCCACCGAGCAACAGTTCAACCGCAAGCACTTCGACTACGACACCGAGCTCATCGACGCTGCGACGATGCGCGCGAACTACGTCAATGACGCCGAATCCCACGGCGCGCTGTACGAACCGATCTGCATCAGCGTGCATCCGATGAAGCTCGCCTTCGGCTACGTGAGGCTGGCGCGCACGCTGGGCGCCACGGGTTTGTCCCGCGAGCCCGGTGACGGGCTGGGAAACCCGCAACGGGGTTCACCACCTGAGTACCCCCGGCGGCACGGTACGCGCGCGAGCGGTCGCGGTGGCTACGGGCGGGTATACGTCGCAGACGCTACATCCGCAACTTGAAGAATCGGATCATGCCGATCCTTTCCAACAACGCGGTGACGCGGCCGCTGAGCTCGAAGCAGATCGAGGCATGCAATTTCATCACCCACGCGGCCCTCACTGATACGCGGAACCCTGCGGTTCTATTACCGGCTGTTGCCCGACAACCGCATCCAGATGGGCAGCCGCAGCGCCATCAACGGCGCCGACGCCGAGAACCCGAGGCACCTGCAGTTGCTGGTCGACGGGCTGCACCGCAAGTTCCCCATGCTCAGGGACGTCGGGTTCGAGTACTCGTGGTGGGGGTGGGTCGACGTCAGCCACGACATGATGCCGCGCATCGTCCAGCCCGATCCGAAGCAGACGCTTTACTATGCGCTGGGTTACGGCGGCAACGGCGTGTCGTACTCGGCGCGTGCCGGCCAGCGCATGGCGCAATGGATCGCCGGCAAAGTGACGCGATGTCGACCTGCCGATCTTCAACTCGCCGCTGCCGCTCCGCTTGTCCTCGACAGCTTCGAGTCGGGGTGTTCGCACCGTTCCGGCGGCTTGGGCAGCGCATGCTCTACCACTGGTACTACCTGCGCGACGAAGCGCTTTGAACCGGAGCGCCACGCGGATGACCGCGCGGTGTCGCACCATCATCCTGTCCTGAGGAAACGACCATGGCTACCCATCCCCGCAGCAACGAAACCACGCAATCGGCTTCTCCTGCACCCGGCGGGGCGACGCTGATGACACCGTCCGAAGCGTTCGTCGAGACGCTGGTGGCTAACGGCGTGAAGGACGTGTTCGGCATCGTCGGATCGGCATGCATGGACGCGCTCGACATCTTCCCGGCTGCGGGCATCCGCTATATTCCGGTGGTGCACGAGCAGGGCGGCGCGCACATGGCCGACGGGTATGCCCGGGTATCGGGGCGTCACGGTGTTTGCATGGCGCAGAATGGCCCGGGGATCACCAACTTCGTGACCGCGGTTGCCGCTGCCTACTGGGCACATTCCCCGGTGGTGGTCGTCACGCCCGAGAGCGGCAGCATGGGCATGGGCCTCGGCGGCTTCCAGGAAACCGATCAGTTGCCGATCTTCTCGAAGATCACGAAATACCAGGGCCACGTCAACAATCCGCGGCGGATGGCCGAGATCACCGCACGCTGCTTCGACCGCGCGATGCTCGAGATGGGGCCGACCCAACTCAACATCCCGCGCGATTACTTCTACGGCGACTATCCATTCGAGATCCCGGCACCCATGGTGATCGAACGCGGTTCCGGCGGAGACCGGAGCCTGGGCGAGGCTGCCGCCCTGCTGGCAGGCGCGAAGTTTCCGGTGATCGTCGCCGGTGGCGGCGTGGTGATGGCCAACGGCGGCGACGCTTGTGCCAAGCTCGCCGAGCTGCTGTCGGCGCCAGTCGTGAACAGCTATCTGCATAACGACTCATTCCCCGCCAGCCACCCGCTATGCTGCGGCCCGCTCGGCTACCAGGGCTCGAAGGCAGGGATGAACCTCATATCCAAGGCCGACGTCGTGCTCGCCCTCGGCACGCGGCTGGGACCTTTCGGGACGCTGCCGCAGTACGGACTCGACTACTGGCCGAAGAACGCGAAGATCATCCAGGTCGACGCCGATCCGAAGATGCTCGGGCTCGTGAAGAAGATATCGGTCGGCCTTTGCGGCGACGCGAAGGCGGTGGCCGAGGCGCTCAATGCGCGGCTGGCATCGCGCGAGCTCGCCTGTCACGCCAACAAGAGTCAGCGGCTGGCCGAGATCCGCCAGCAGAAGGAACAGTGGGAACGGGAGCTTGCCGGCTGGGCGCAGGAAACGGACGCCTACAGCGTCGACGTGACGAAGGACACGAAGCTCATGCACCCGCGGCAAGTGCTGCGCGAGCTGGAGAAGGCGCTGCCGGCGCAAGCAATGGTGTCAACCGACATCGGCAACATCTGCTCGGTGTCGAACAGCTACCTGCGCTTCAACGAGCCGCGCAGCATGTTCGCCGCGATGAGCTTCGGCAATTGCGGTTATGCGTTCCCATGCATCATCGGCGCCAAGCTGGCTGCGCCTGAGCGGCCCGCGGTAGCCTATGTCGGCGACGGTGCCTGGACAATGAGCTTCGGCGAGATCCTGACCTGCGTGCGCGAGAAGATTCCGGTCACCGCGGTGGTGTTCAACAACCGCCAATGGGGCGCAGAGAAGAAGAACCAGGTCGACTTCTACAGCCGCCGCTTCGTCGGCACCGATCTCGAGAATCCGAGCTTTGCTGGCGTTGCGCGCGCCATGGGGGCCGGCGGCCGGGTGATCGAGCAATTGTCAGACGTGGGGCCGGCGATTCGGGACGCCTGCGCCGCGCAGGCCGACGGCAAGACCACGATCCTCGAAATGATGGTGACGCGCGAGCTTGGCGACCCGTTCCGGCGCGATGCGCTATCGAAGCCGGTGCGTCATCTGTCCAAGTACCGGAATTACGTCTGACCCGCCGCTGCACGTGGACCCGACGACGCAGGCGCGACCCCAGCTCGCGAAGCTTCTTGCGCAGGCTCGCGGGCAGGAGCCGCTGCCGGTTGCCGTCGTGCATCCGTGCTCGATCGACGCGATCGAGGCCGCGCTCGCGGCACAGCGCCTGGGATTGATCGAGGCCGTCCTGGTGGGGTCGCGCGAGCGAATCCTCGCGACCGCCTTGGCCGCGCAAATCCCGCCGGATGAACTGCGAATCGAGTCCTGCGCCGATGATCCGCGGGCGGCGGCATTGCTTGCAGTCGACCTGTGCAAACGCGGCGAAGTTGCGGCGCTGATGAAGGGAAGCCTGCACACCGACGAGCTGCTGAGCGTAGCGCTGGCGCGGGATGCCGGGCTTCGCACCGCACGCCGGGTGAGCCACGCCTTTCTGCTTGACATTCCCGCGCTCGATCGCCCGCTCCTCATCACCGATTGCGTCGTGAATATCGCGCCGGACCTGTCCGACAAGCGCGACATCGTCCAGAACGCGATCGACCTCGCGCACGCGTTGGGGATCGAAACGCCGCGGGTTGCGATCCTCTCCGCGGTCGAGAAGATCAACCCCGCGCTTCCCGCGACGCTCGACGCCGCTGCGCTGTGCCGTATGGCCGACCGGCACCAGATCCGCGGTGGGGTGCTCGACGGACCGCTCGCGTTCGACAGCGCGATCTCCGCCGAGGCGACGCGGACCAAGGGCATCGACTCACCGGTCGCTGGCCGGCCCGACATCCTGGTCGTGCCGGCGCTCGAAGCCGGCAACATCCTCTACAAGGCGCTCGTTTACCTGGCCGGTGCGCAATGCGCGGGGATCGTGCTCGGCACGCGGGCGCCGATCATTCTCACCAGCCGCGCCGACTCGCCGGAAAGCCGGGTCGCTTCGTGCGCACTTGCGGTCGTGCATGCGCGATCCGGGCCGCCCGCAGCAATCGCTGCGCACTGAGTTGCGCGAACCGGGGTCCGCGATGCCGGCGAGTTGCGCTACATCGATGGCAACCCGGACCATCCGCTGAACAAGGGCGTGATCGGCGAACGCGCCGGCGGCTACATTGACTCCAACGCCTGGCGCAGGATGCGGGCGATCTCGTCGATGTGCTCGTTGGCGGCGATCAGCGGCGGGGCCACCAGTGCGCTGTCTCCGGTCATCTTGAGATTGAGACCGTGGTCGAAGAGCTTCTTCTGGAACAGGTTGCCGCGACGGCCCGGCGCGCCATCGGACGCGAGATCGAGAGCGGCGAAGAGGCCATAGCCGCGGATGTCGGTGATCTGCGAACAATCGCGCAGCGCGAACATCGCTTCCTGGAAGTACGGGGTGAGCTCATTCGCGCGCTCGAACAGCTTCTCGTCGCGGTAGATATCAAGGGTCGCGAGGCCCGCAGCGCAGGCGGCCGGATGCCCCGAGTAGGTGTAGCCGTGGAAGAACTCGATCGCGCCCTCCTGGGCCTCGCCGAGCACGGTGTCGTAGATCCGCTCGGAGACCGCGACCGCACCCATCGGCTGCGCCGCGTTGGTGAGCGCCTTGGCCATGGTCATCAGGTCCGGGATCACGCCAAAGCTCTGGCCCGCGAACGCCGCGCCGGTGCGCCCGAAGCCGGTGATCACTTCGTCGAACACCAGCAGGATCCCGTGGGCGTCGCAGATGCTGCGCAGGCGCTCGAGGTAGCCCTTGGGCGGCACCAGGCAGCCGGTCGATCCGGCGATCGGCTCGATGAAGCAGGCCGCGATGTTCTCGGCGCCGTACAGGTTGACGAAGCGAAGCAGGTCGTCGGCAAGCTCGGCCCCGTGCACGCCCTGGCCCGGAGTGAACAGGTTTTCCTTCAGGTGCGTGTGACGCATGTGGACCACTCCCGGGACACCCGGTCCGAACTTGCGCCGATTGTTGACGATTCCCGACAGCGCGACGCCGCCGAAGTTGACGCCGTGATAGGCGCGCTCGCGCGACACGAACATCGTCCTGCCGGGCTGTCCCCGCGCCTGCTGGTAGGCAAGCGCGATCTTCATCGCGGTGTCGACCGCCTCGGAGCCCGAGTTGACGAAGAAGACGCGGTTGAGATCCCCAGGCGTCAGCGCGGCCACGCGGGCGGCGAGCTCGAAGCTCTTCGGTTGCGCGCGCATGAAAGGCGAGACGAAATCGAGCTCCACAAGCTGGCGATGCACGGCGTCGGCGATCTCGCGGCGCCCATGGCCCGCGGCCACGCAGAACAGCCCCGACGACGCATCGATGATCTTCCGGCCCCGGTCGTCCCAGTAGTACATGCCCTCGGCACGGACCACGATCCGCGGATCGGACTTGAAGTCGCGGTTGGCGGTGAACGGCATCCATTGCTCGTCGAGCGAGATCGTCGGCTGCGAGGATTCGCTGCGCAACTTGAATTCGGCGTGGCCCATCGTGAACTCCGTAGTCGCGCCCCACGAGGTAGTCGCGGGCCGCAAGAACTTCGTAGTATGCCTCCGATTCGTCGCTGCGGCTCCTGGATCGGGTCAGCCGGACCAGTTTTGCGCGCAAGTACACCGTCGACGTGGCGTTGCTGGCGGAACGCGACGTGCCGTGAGTCACGATAACGTCTTTGCGTTGACGAATCCAACACTGCCGAACGAAGTTGTGGACACGTGTGCTCATCGTCCCAGGATTACGTCGATCCCCGACAGAATCGATTCAAGCCTCGATCTGGAGAGCTTTCCAGTACGCTCGGTGAGCAGCGACCTGTCCAAGGTGACGATCTGCGAAACGTTGGCGACTGACTCCTTCGCGAGACCAGTCACGCTGCGCGGCAGGCGCACGTTGCCGGGTGCATCGGCCCATTTCAGATTGCTCGTCAGCGGGACACACACCACCGTCGCAATTCGGCTGCGGTTGAGCGCATCGCCTTGCACCACGATCACAGGCCTGCGCAATCCCGGGCCGGAGCCGGCAGGCTCCGGAAGGTCCGCCCACAAGACCTCGCCCTGCGAAATCACCATTCGCTGTGTTCAAGCGTGCGGTGCGACGCGGTGGCAACGAATTCGTCGGCGTCGTTGCCGAGCGCTGACAACGTCCGATTCATGGCTTCGGTGACCTGGTCCGGGGTGTGCCGCGCCAGATAGTCGGCGAGTGCCGTGCTGTAAAGTTCGCTGCGCGACCGTTTCATGCGGCGCGCCATGCGCTCGGCTTCGTCGAAGATCGGGTCGGGAACGGAGATCGCCGTTTTCATACCGAAAGTATAACCGAACGCTAGGGGATTTCGCAAGCTATAGCCTCCCCACGGACGCGTTAGCCGCACGGGCCTGGAACGCACCTGGGTTTGTGCTTGAATAGCCAATTGCGCAACCGGATTGGGTTCGAACAATGGCGGATCGGCGCCTCCAGGTTTTCCACGCTGTGGCAAGGCATCTGTCGTTCACGAAGGCGGCCGAAGCGCTGTTCATGACGCAGCCCGCGGTCACGTTCCAGATCAGGCAGCTTGAGGATCATTTCGGCGCCCGGCTGTTCGACCGCGCGCACGGCGGCATCACGCTGACCGGTGCGGGCACGGTGGTCCTCGACTACGCCGAGCGGATCCTCGCGCTTTCGGCCGAGCTCGATACGCGCGTCAAGGAAATGGGCGGCCAGGTCGCGGGGCCGCTCTTCATCGGCGCAAGCACGACGATCGCCGAATTCCTGCTGCCGCAGATCCTGGGCGAGTTCAAGGCGCGCTCGCCGGGGCTCGTCCCGCGGCTGTTCGTCGCCAACTCGGAGGTCGTGCAAAGCCGCATCGAGGAGCGCTCGCTCGACCTGGGCTTCATCGAAGGAGACTCGCATTTCCCGTCGCTGATGAGCGAAGTGTGCTGCGAAGACGAGCTCAAAGTCATTTGCGCGCCTTCGCATGCACTCGCGCACGCAAAGGTCGTGACGGCCCGAACCTTGCGGCATCATCCGTTCATTACACGCGAGCTGGGTTCGGGAACGCGCCAGGTCACGGACCACTACTTCAAAAAGTCGGGCGTGCCGACCGATTCGCTCAGCGTGGTGATGGAGGCTGGCAGCCCCGAGGCGCTCAAAGGCCTGGTCGCGACCGGTCTCGGATTCGCAATCATCTCGAAGTCGGCGGTGGTGAAGGAAATCCAGCTTGCGCAACTGGTCGAAATTCCGCTGTCCCCGCGGCTCGTCCGCTATCTGTCGGTCGTGTATCCGAAAGAGCGGTTCCATTCCCAGCTCGTGACGAGCTTCGTCACGTTCGCGAAGGCGCGCCTCGCCGCGCTCGCCGCCGACCGGGGGTGATCAGCGGATTTTATGGGCGGATCAACACAGACACTTTGCCCGCTGCATCACGCGCCACACACAATGGCGGGTGAGGTCAGACTGAGAATCGACGCATGAAGAGCCAGCTCGTAGCGCCGCATGGAGGCACCCTCGAGCCGCGAATGCTTGCTGGAGAAGCGCTGGCTGCGGAGCGTTCGCGCGCGAGTGCGCTTGCGAAGGTGCGCGTGAGCTCGCGCGAAAAGGGCGACCTCATCATGCTGGGCATTGGCGGCTTCTCTCCGCTCGACGGGTTCATGACGCACGCCGACTGGGAGGGTGTTTGTGACCACTGTCGTACTGGCGACGGCACATTCTGGCCGATCCCGATTACGCTGTCCGTCGAGACCGACACCGCGCGCGCAATCGATGTCTCGGACGAGATCGCTCTGGTGGATTCGGACAGCGATGCGCTGCTCGCGACGATGCGGGTGACCGAGAAGTATCGGATCGACAAGGCGCGGGAATGCGCGGCTGTCTTTCGCACCAACGACCCGGAGCATCCGGGCGTCAGGATGGTGATGCAGCAACCGGACGTGAATCTCGCCGGGCCGGTTCGCGTCCTGTCTGACGGGGGTTTCAAGGCAAAATACGGCGGCCTATTCATGACGCCTGCGGAGACCCGCGCCGAGTTTGAACGCCACGGCTGGTCGAAGGTGGCCGCGTTTCAGACGCGCAATCCGATGCATCGCTCGCACGAGTATCTGGTCAAGGTTGCGGTCGAGGTCTGCGATGGCGTGCTGGTGCACTCGCTGCTCGGCGCACTGAAGCCGGGCGACATCCCGGCCGACGTGCGGACGCGCGCCATTGCCGCGCTTATCGACACGTATTTCGTCAAGGGAACCGTGGTCCAGGCGGGATACCCGCTGGACATGCGCTATGCCGGGCCGCGCGAGGCGCTGCTGCATGCGCTGTTCCGGCAGAATTACGGCTGCTCGCACCTGATCGTCGGGCGCGACCATGCGGGCGTCGGCAGCTACTATGGTCCCTTCGACGCGCACCGCATCTTCGACGAGATTCCGGAAGACGCACTCGAGATCCGGCCGCTGCGGATGGACTGGACGTTCTGGTGCCGCCGCTGCGAGGGCATGGCCTCGACCCGTACCTGTCCGCACGCGGAAGCCGACCGGCTGCTGGTGTCGGGGACGAAGCTGCGCAAGTGGCTGTCCGAGGGGAGCGAGGTTCCCGCGGGGTTCAGCCGCCCCGAGGTGCTGGCGATCCTGCGGGACTACTATTCGAAGCTCGACGCGGCGCAGAACGTGGAGGTCAATCTCGCGGGTCATTCGGCACGTTAGCGCCCGTCAGCCTACTGGCTCCCATGAAGATCTGCATCGTTTCGGACAGCCATGACCGGGCCCCGCTGCTGGCGGCTGCGGTCACTGCCGCGAAAGCGGAAGGCGCGGAGGCGGTGATCCACTGCGGGGACGTCATCGGCGCCATGACGCTCCTGCCGGTGCTCGACCTCGGCTTGCCGCTGCATGTCGTCCACGGCAACAATCTCGGCGACACCGCTGCGCTGTGGAAACTGTGCGCGTCCTCCGGCAATCGACTCACCTATCACGGTCAGGATGCTGACCTGGTACTCGACGGGCGGCGAATCTTCGCGACCCATTACCCGCACTACGCGCACGGCGTGGCTTGCGCCGGCGACTACGATATCGTGTGCTGCGGGCACTCGCACGCCGCCAGCGTCGTCCAGCAGCCGAACGTCAAAGGAACACGGACATGGCTCGTGAATCCGGGCACGGTTGCGGGCCTTGCCGCTCCGCCCACATGGATGCTGGCCGATCTGTCGCGGCTCACGTTCGAGATTCGCGTCCTGCAGAACTGATGCCTGGCGCTGCGATCCGTTGCCGGGCAGCACCGGGTGCAGCCTTTTGCGTTCAACCTTTGCGGAGAGGTCACTGATGTTCACCAGCAATCCTTTCGCCCCGGTTGCCGAGTTCCTGTCACCGCTCGCCATGCAGGTCTACATCGTAGTGATGATCCTTGCGGTGATCATCGGTACGGTGTTCGACACGGTCCACAAGGGCAGCGCGAAGTTCTTCGCCCGGCGACGGGAGCAGGCGGGGAATGCCGCGCAGCGGCAGCTTCGCGGCACCGAGACGATCGCACTCGCCGTCAGCACCATTGCAGAAGCCGCGGTGTCCGGCGAGTTCACCAAATGGCCGCGGCGCGCTTCGCACCTGCTGATGATGTACGGCTTTCTGCTCTACGTCATCACCACGGTCCTGATGGTATTCGTCTATCCCGCCGGGACAAGCACTCCCGTGATCCTGCCCACGCTGTGGATGCTGGGCGCATTGATGATCCTCGCCGGCGGCGGGTGGTTTTTCTTCTTTCTCCGCGTGAATGTGGCGTATGACGGTGCCTCGCCGCTGCATCTGGGGCGAGCCGACCTGTTCATCGGATCACTTCTCGGCAGCGTGGCTTGCGCATTGATATGGCAATTCGTCCAGGCGACCAACGCAAGCTCGACTGCGGCTCGAATCTGGTTTGGGCTCTACATCTACCTGACGACGCTGCTTTTCGTCTCAGTTCCGTGGTCCAAGTTTGCCCATATGTTCTTCAAGCCGGCTGTCGCGTTCCAGAAGCGGATCGAGGAGGCGAACGGTTCGTCCGACCTCCCCACGCCGGCGACTGAAAATTACATCGTCAGGAGCTGATCGAGATGCCAACCTACACTGACATGACCAAATGCGACGGCTGCGGCGAGTGCGTCGATATCTGTCCGTCGGACATCATGCACATCGACCCCGTGTACCGCAGGTCGTACAACATCGAGCCCAATTTCTGCTGGGAGTGCTACTCCTGCGTCAAGGCCTGCCCGCAGCATGCGATCGACGTTCGCGGCTATGCGGATTTCGCGCCGCTGGGGCACAAGGTACGAGTGCTGAGAGAGCCGGAGAAGGGCGTGATCTCCTGGAAGATCAGGTATCGGGACGGGCGGCTGAAGGAATTTGCCTTCCCGATCAGGACCACCCCCTGGGGTTCGATCAAGGCGCCCTCGGCTTACGCGGCCCCCGACCTGAGCGACCTCGCGCTCTCCGCTGCTCGCGCACGAGCCCGCAGCGTTGCATGTCGAGAAGCTTCCCGGCCTGCCCGGTCCCAACCCGACAAAGGCGTGAAGTCATGGCGAGAAGAACAAGGTTCGTGGATTCGGACATCCTCATCGTCGGCGGCGGCTTCGGCGGTTGCGGGGCGGCTTACGAATCGCGCTACTGGGGGCGGGATCTCAAGATCGTCCTGGTCGAAAAGGCCAACGTCGAGCGCAGCGGGGCGGTGGCGCAGGGCCTGTCGGCGATCAACTGCTACATGGGCATGCAGTGGGGTGAGAACCAGCCCGAGGACTTCGTGCGCTACGCGCGCGGTGACCTGATGGGTCTGGTGCGCGAGGACCTGGTCTACGACATCGCCCGGCACGTCGACTCCACCGTGCACAAATTCGAGGAGTGGGGCCTGCCGATTCTGAAGAACCCCCAGACCGGCCGCTACCTGCGAGAGGGCAAGTGGCAGATCATGATCCACGGCGAGAGCTACAAGCCCATCGTCGCCGAGGCCGCAAGGAAGTCCGCGACCGAGATCTACAACCGGATCATGGTGACGCACCTGCTGATGGACCAGGCGCGACCCAACCGGATCGCGGGTGCGGTCGGCTTCAACGTCCGCAATGGGGATTTCTACGTCTTCCGCGCGAAAGCGGTGATCGTGGGTGCCGGCGGCGGCTCGCACATCTATCGGCCGCGATCGGTCGGAGAGGGCATGGGGAGAACCTGGTATGCCCCGTGGAGCACGGCATCGGCGTATGGCCTGCTGATCCCGACGGGCGCCAAGATGACGCAGATGGAGAACAAGATCGTTCTCACGCGCTTCAAGGACGGTTACGGTCCGGTCGGCGCCTGGTTCCTGCTTCTCAAGGCGCATGTGACGAACGCAGCGGGGGAGCTTTACGAGGCAGCGCGTTTCGACGAGATCAAAGCGCGCGTCGGAAAATACGCAGAGATCCACCCCATGCCGACCTGCCTGCGAAATCACTCGTTGATCGAGGAGGTCAAGGCCGGCAAGGGCCCGATCTACATGCACACGCAGAAAGTTCTCGACACCAAGGAGAAGGAGGAAATCGGCTGGGAGGACTTTCTCGACATGACGATCGGGCAGGCAGTCGTCTGGGCCTCACAGAACATCGATCCCAAGGAACAGCCTTCGGAGCTGATTACCTCCGAGCCGTACATCATGGGCTCGCACGCCACCTGTTCCGGCGCCTGGGCCAGCGGGCCGGAGGACTGCGCCCCTGCAGACTATCAGTGGGGCTACAACCGGATGACGACCGTGCAGGGTCTCTTCGGCGCCGGCGACACGATCGGCGGCTCCGCCCACAAGTTTTCGGCGGGCTCCTTCACCGAGGGACGGCTCGCAGCAAAGGCCGCAGTCAGGTATGTCATGGACATGAAAGCGGATGCGCCTCAGGTGGACGAAGCGCAGATCAGGAACCTGCAGCAAACGGTATTCAAGCCACTGGAAACCTACCGGGTGGGCAGGAACGAGATCGTCGCCGGGACGGTTGCGCCAAGCTACATCAATCCTCTGCAAGGCCTGCAGAGGCTGGAAAAGCTCATGGATGAGTATGTCGGCGGCTACAGCATGTTCTATGCAACCAGCGAGCCTTTGCTGAACCGGTCGCTGGAGCTTCTGGCCATGCTCAAGGAGGATTTCGAGCACATTGGTGCCGAGGACCTGCACCAGTTGCAGCGGGCATGGGAGCTCCATCACCGGATTTTGACGGGCGAGGCGGTGGCCAGGCACACGCTGTTCAGGCAGGAGACCCGGTGGCCGGGCTACTACTATCGTGCCGACCATCCCAAGCTGGACGACACCGACTGGCACGTCTTCACCGGCTCCCAGTACGACGCGAAGACGGGTGAATGGAACATGTCCAAGCTCCCGGTCCACCATATCGTTTAAGAAGGCTCCGACCTCATCGCCGGCGCGCACCGGCATGCTGTCATCGCGCTGTCATCTTCCGCAGTCACAATCTGCCGCGATCCATCCACGGACCGCAGGGAGAAGAAGATGCAGACGATGCTCAGGATTGCGCGAATTCTGGTCGCCACGACCGCCATTTTCATGGCTACGGGCCCGCAGGCTGCCGACATCACCGGCGCCGGCTCGACCTTTGCCTACCCGATCTTTGCCAAGTGGGCGGATGCCTACAAGAAGAGCTCCGGCGTCGGCGATGAACTACCAGTCGATCGGCTCGGGCGGCGGCATCGCCCAGATCAAGGCCAAGACCGTCGATTTCGGCGCGTCGGACATGCCGCTCACGCGTCGCCGACCTCGACAAGGCCGGACTGATGCAGTTTCCGGCGATCATGGGCGGTGTCGTGCCCGTCGTGAATCATCGAAGGACGTGAAGCCCGGAACGTTGAAGTTGACCGGCGCGGTGCTGGCCGATATCTACTTCGGCAAGATCAAATCGTGGAACGACCCGGCGATCGGCAGGCTCAATCCCGAACTCAAGTCTTTCCGCCGAGCCGATCACCGTCGTGCGCCGCTCGGATGGATCGGGGACGACATTCATCTGGACGAACTACCTGTCCAAGGTCAGCCCCGAATGGGAGGACAAGGTCGGCTCGAGCACCGCGGTTGCGTGGCCGGAAGGCGTGGGCGGCAAGGGCAACGAAGGCGTCTCGGCCTATGTCCAGCGCATCAAGGGCGCGATCGGCTATGTCGAGTACGCGTACGCCAGGAAGAGCGGATGGACCTATGCGCTGGTCGCCAACAAGGCGGGGGAATATGTCCAACCCGACATCGCCTCGTTCCAAGCCGCCGCCGCCTACGCCGACTGGAAGACCGCGCCGGGGTTCTACGTGATCATCACCGACCAGCCCGGCAAAGCAGACCTGGCCCATCGCTGGCGCGACCTTCGTCCTGCTGCACAAGACCCAGGACAGTCCGGAAAACGCGGCGCAGGTAATGAAGTTCTTCGACTGGTCCTTCAATCATGGGGCAGCCGATGGCCGAGTCGCTCGACTACGTTCCGCTACCGCACAATGTCGTCAAGATGATCGCCAAAGCCTGGCACTCGGATATTCACGACGCGTCGGGCAAGCCAATCTGGCACTGACGCCGCGGGCGACGGTCGCTGCAGTTTCCCGAGCACCCGGGCGCGCGCCCGGCGCGCGATGAAGTTGCCGCGCTGGGTTCCGTAGAGACGCTATGATATCCGCCTCGGAGGCCCAGGTAACGTTGATGCAACCCAACGATGCCGCACTGCGGCACGCCGAGCGCCGTGGGCGGCGCCCAGGTCGCATTCTCGATGGCAGGATCCGCTGTTCCAGCGCACGACGCGGTTTTCGCCATGCTGGTGCTGGCGCTGCTCGTATGGATCATCATCGCGCTCGCCTATGCCGCCGGGCCGGCGATGCAGAAATTCGGGCTTCGGATTTTTCTTTTCCGACACGTGGAACCCCGTCAAGCTGCAGTTCGGGGCACTGGCGCCCGTCTACGGCACCCTAGTCACTTCGGCCATTGCGCTGGCCATCGGCGTACCGGTGAGCTTCGGCATTGCGGTGTTCCTGACCGAGATGTGCCCCGTCGTGCTCAAGCGCCCGCTCGGGACCGCAGTCGAATTGCTGGCGGCGATCCCGTCGATCATCTACGGAATGTGGGGGCTCTTCGTCTTTGCGCCGTTCTTCGCCGACCACGTTCAGCCCCTGCTCACCCGCGCCCTCGGCGGCGTGTGGCTGATCGGACCGCTGTTCCAGGGCGCCCCGAACGGAATCGGCGTACTCGCCGCAGGCGTAATCCTGTCGGTGATGGTGATCCCATTCATCGCGTCGGTGATGCGCGATGTGTTCGAAGTGGTACCGCCGGTATTGAAGGAATCCGCCTACGGCATCGGCTGCACGACCTGGGAGGTCGTGCGCAATATCGTTCTGCCTTACACGCGGGTCGGCGTGGTTGGCGGCATCATGCTGGGCCTCGGCCGGGCGCTCGGCGAGACGATGGCAATCACGTTCGTGATCGGCAACGCCTACCAGATCCGCGCATCGCTCTATGAACCGGGCAATTCGATCGCCTCGGCACTGGCGAACGAGTTCAACGAGGCCTCCGACCCGGTGCACCGGGCAGCACTGATCGAGCTCGGCCTGATCCTGTTCGTGCTGACGCATGGTCGTGCTTGCCGCATCGCGCTACCTGATCGCCCGCCTGGCGCGCGGTGAAGGTGCGAAGACATGAGTGCGACGGCCCGCCATCTACCGCAAGCGGGTCTGGGTCAACCGCATCAACCTCGCGATGTCGCTCGCTGACCATGGCGCTCGGGATGGTGTTCCTGCTGTGGATTCTCGCCGTCCTGTTCGGAAATGGCGCGAGCGCGTTATCGCCGGCGCTGTTCACGCAGATGACGCCCCCGCCCGGCTCTAACGGCGGGCTTGCCAACGCGATCTACGGAAGTGTCCTGATCGTCGCCACCGCGACGCTCATCAGCACGCCGATCGGGATCGCCGCTGGCATCTGGCTGGCCGAGCAGCGCGACAAGAGTGCGCTCGCGGAGGCGACGCGATTCATCAATGACATGCTGCTTTCCGCGCCGTCGATCGTGCTCGGCCTGTTCGTGTACACGGTCTACGTGGTGCGCGTCGGGCACTTCTCCGGCTGGGCGGGCTCGATGGCGCTCGCGCTGATCGCCATTCCGGTGGTCGTGCGCACGACCGAGAACATGTTGCGGCTCGTTCCCGCCAGCCTGCGCGAGGCGGCCGTTGCGCTGGGGGCGCCGATGTGGAAGGTGATCCTGCGAGTGACCTTGAAGGCGGTCCGCGGCGGCGTGATCACCGGTGTGCTGCTCGCAGTCGCGCGGATCTCCGGCGAGACCGCGCCGCTGCTCTTCACTGCGCTCAACAACCAGTTCTGGAGCGCCGACATGAATGGGCCGATGTCGAATCTTCCGATGGTGATCTACCAGTTCGCGATGAGTCCGTTCGACGACTGGCAGAGGCTCGCGTGGGCCGCGGCGTTGCTGATCACCCTTGCGGTACTGGCGCTCAACGTGCTCGCACGCACCGTGTTTCGCCAGGGCGCGGCGCGATGACCACGCCGGGGGCGCGACGCGATGAGCTGGCAGGGCGTCCTTCCCTCGGTCGAACCCGCGAGCACGCGGCGGCGGCCCGCGGTCCGGGGGACGAGCCGGTGTCGAAGATGGCGATCCACGGGCTCGACTTCTACTATGGCGGATTCCAGGCGCTGAAGCAGGTCAGCCTCGAGATCGCCGAGCGCGACGTCACCGCGTTCATCGGCCCGTCGGGCTGCGGCAAATCCACGCTGCTGCGCGCACTGAACCGGATGTACTCGTTGTATCCGAACCAGCGCGCCTCCGGCGAGATTCTGTTCAATGGCGCGAACATCCTCGACCCGAAAACCGATCTCAACCTGTTGCGCGCCAAGGTCGGCATGGTATTCCAGAAACCCACGCCTTTCCCGATGTCGATCTATGACAACATCGCATTCGGCGTGCGGCTCTACGAACGGCTGCCTCAGCGCGACATGGACGAGCGGGTCGAATGGGCACTGACCAAGGCGGCGATGTGGGGCGAAGCGAAGGACAAGCTGACGCAAAGCGGGATGGCGCTCTCGGGCGGGCAGCAGCAGCGCCTGTGCATCGCGCGGGCGGTGGCCGTGCGGCCCGAGGTACTGCTTGCTCGACGAGCCGACCTCGGCGCTCGACCCGATCTCGACCGCGAAGATCGAGGAGCTCATCTCCGAGCTCAAGGCGGACTACACGATCGCGATCGTCACCCACAACATGCAGCAGGCGGCCCGCGTTTCCGACCGGACCGCGTACATGTATCTCGGCGAAGTCATCGAGTTCGGCGCCACCGACCAGATCTTCCTGCGGCCGGCACGCAAGGAGACCGAAGACTACATCACCGGGCGTTTCGGCTGACCGGCGTGCAGGTGCTGCGCCGCGGCCCGCAATCCTGGGAAGGAGCTGTCCTGATGAGTGATCACACCAACAAGCAATTCGATGCGGAAATGGAATCGATCCGCTCGGGCGTCCTGTCGATGGGCGGAGTCGTCGAGCAGCAATTGACGCGGGCGATCGCGGTGCTCGAGAAGGAGGACGATGCGCAGCTCATCGAGGCGGTCGGCGAGAACGAATCGGCGATCAATGCGCTGCAGATCACGCTCGATGAGCACTGCGCGCAGATCATCGCGCGGCGCCAGCCGGCGGCGGTCGACCTGCGGATGATCCTGACCGTGAGCAAGATCGTCAACGACCTCGAGCGCATCGGCGACGAGGTGAAGAAGATCGCCTACAAGGCCGGACAAACCTTCGCCAGCACGCGGCTCGCGCGGGTGCGCTACTACGACGCGGCACAGGCGCTCGGCAACACGATGACGATGCTGCGCCTGGCGCTCGACGCGTTCGCGCGGCTCGATGTCGCGGCGGCCGCGGAGGTCGTCGACCGTGACGCTGCGATAGACGCGGCATTCGCCTCGATCCTGCGCCAGCTCGTGAGCTACATGATGGAGGACCCGCGTACCATCACGCCGGCGATCGAGATCGTGTTCATCGCCAAGTCGATCGAGCGCATCGGCGACCACGCGAAGAACATCGCCGAGGCCGTGGTCCAGGTCGTGAAAGGCAAGGACGTCCGGCATGCGTCGGCGGATGAAATCCGCGCTGAGATCGCCCAGCCATGATCCCGGCATTCGTCGCGCCGCGCCGGATCGGCCCGGCATGGCGCGGTGATCCTCGGCCGCGCCGGGATCGGCCCGACATGGCACCGCTGATCCTCGTCGTCGAGGATGAGCCCTCGATCGTCGAGCTCCTGAAGCTCAACCTCGCCGACGCCGGGTTCGACGTCGCCGCCGCGCCCGACGCCGAGACCGCGCAGGCAGCGCTCGCCGACGCGCTCCCCGACCTGGTGCTGGTGGACTGGATGCTTCCCGGCAAATCGGGACTCGCACTGGCGAAGGAGCTGCGTGCCGGCGCGCGTACGCGCGGATTGCCGATCATCATGGTCACCGCGCGCTCGGCCGAAGCCGACAAGGTAGCGGGGCTCGAAGCCTGGGTCGACGATTACGTCACCAAGCCATTCAGCCCGCGCGAGTTGGTGGCGCGGATCAAGGCGGTGCTGCGCCGGCGTGCACCCGAGGCGGCGCAGGAACCGCTGGCGGCAGGGACACTACGCCTGGATCCGGCGACGCAGCGCGTGAGCGTCGCAGGGCGGCCGGTGCGCTCGGCCCGACCGAATACCGCCTGCTCAGGTTTCTGCTCGCGCGTCCCGAGCGCGTCCACAGCCGCAACCAGCTTCTCGACATGGTCTGGGGCGACCACGTCTACATCGAGGAGCGCACGGTCGACGTCCACATCCGGAGGCTTCGCGCGGCACTCGAGCCGCACGGCGCGGATACGCTGATCGAGACGGTGCGCGGCAGCGGATACCGGCTTGCGGTCCCGCAATGATTGCGCCGGCCCGCGATTGAGCACAGGGGCGTCGGGCGATGATACCTGTCGTGCGCCATGGCCTCGTCGCGCCCGCGCTCGTCGCCGCGCTTACGCTGGCCGTGCTCGCTTTCGCCGGGAGCGCAGCAGCATTGGCGGTGCTTGCCGGGGTGACGGCGGCAATCGTCGGCTGGAACCTGTGGCATCTCGACCAGCTTGCGACCTGGGCCGAAGCTCCGGCTCGACGCGGAGGTTCCCCATGGCCGCGGCACCTGGGTCGCGATCTTTGCCGCCATCCATCGCCGGGTGCGCACGCGCGCTGCGCACGAGCGCGAACTGCACCGCGTGATCGAACGTTTCCGGCAAGTAGCCGAAGCACTGCCCGACGGGGTCGTCGTGCTCGACGCGAGCTACCGGATCGACTGGGCCAATCCGCGCGCCCAGCGCCAACTCGGTCTCGATGCGGACCAGGATCACGGACAGCCGGTGGCGAACCTCGTGCGGCAGCCCGAGTTCCTGCGCTATCTCGAGGCAGGCGATTACCAAGATTCAGTGGTCGTCGCGTCGAGCCGGAACCCGGGCCGCAAGCTCGCGTTGCAGCTCGTCCCTTTCGCCGCCGACCAGAAGCTCCTGATGTCGCGCGACGTGACCGAGCTCGAGGCTGTCGCGCGGATGCGGCGCGATTTCATCGCCAACGTGTCGCATGAGCTCAAGACCCCGCTGACCGTAGTGAGCGGCTTCATCGAGACGCTACAGGACCTCGACCTCGACGAAAGCCAGCGCGCGCGCGTGCTGCAATTGATGCAGGAGCAGGCGCGCAACATGGAGCGGCTGGTCGCCGACCTGCTTGACGCTTTCGTCGCTCGAGAGCGAGCACAACCCGGTTTCCGAGGAGCCCTTTCCCGCCGTCCCTCTGGTCGAAGAGGTCGCCTCGGACGCACGGGCGCTGTCTCGCGGCCAGCACGCCGTGGCGCTCGCGAGGGTCGACGCTGCCACCATCCTCGGGAGCCGCGACGAGCTCGCGAGCGCATTCGGAAATCTCGTCAGCAATGCGGTCCGGTACACGCCTCCGGGCGGGACGATCACCCTCGCGTGGCAGGTCGATGGCGACGGGCGCGGAAGCTTCGAGGTGACCGATACCGGGATCGGCATCCCCGCGGAGTACCTGCCGCAGCTCACCGAGCGCTTCTACCGCGTCGATCGCAGCCGCTCGCGCGCGACCGGTGGCACCGGTCTGGGCCTCGCGATCGTCAAGCACATCGCGTTGCGGCACCAGGGGCAGCTCGAGATCGCGAGTGAACGCGGAAAGGGCAGCAGCTTCGCAATCCGCCTGCCCGCGCGGCGCGTCCTGCGCGGCCGCCCGCCGCTACCAGTAGCGCAGGGCCGCGCGAAACAGCGCCTTGATCTCCTCGCGCCCGACGTCGACGGGCGCGTTCTTCATCACGCGGTACTGCGGTTCGGCCCCGGTCGCGAGGAGGTCGAGCTGGGTCTCGCTGAACCCCAGTGCGCCGAGCCCGTTCGGCATCTCCGCGGCCTTCATCAATTCAATCACGCGCGAGGCGAGCACCTCGCCCGCATCGCTGTCGGCGGCGCCGCGCGTGTCGGCGCCCAGCGCGACGGCGCAGCGGAGATGACGCTCCGGGATGAGTCGCCGCAGTGTGGCGCCAGACGGACGGATTGTTGAGCACGACCGCCATCCCGTGGGGGATCAGTGTCTTCGCTTCCGGGTATCCGGGGACGTGCCAGTGCTCGATCAGCCCCGAGACCGCGTACGACAGTCCGTGCGGAAGATGGCAGCCGGAGGCATTGAATGCGATGCCGGAGAGCATCGCCGCGTACATCATCTCGGTGCGCGCCTCGGTGTCAGAGGCATCGTGCACCGCGCGGACGAGGAATCTGCCCACGCTACCGAGCGCCTGTGCGGCGAGCGCGTCGGAGAACGGATTCGCGCCCTGCGAAACCGGCCGCAGGATTCCCCGGGCCGCGCTGATGCGGCGCGGATACAGGCGCGCGGTAATGGCTTCAAGCGAATGGCTCATGCAGTCGAAGCCCGTGGACGCAACGACTTTCGCCGGCAGTGTGCGCGTGACCTCCGGGTCGACCAGCGCGACGGCAGGTATCAGCCGGCGCGAGATGATTCCGGTCTTGGCGTTCAGCGATGCCAGCGTGAAAATCGCAATGCCGGTCGTTTCCGAGCCCGTCCCCGAAGTCGTCGGACATGCGATGTGCGGCCTGAGCGGTCCCGGAACGCGCTGCCCGGCGCCGATCGGCGCGTTCACGTAGGTCATGAACTGCGCCGGATGCGTTGCGTAGAGATTCGCGGCCTTGCAGGTGTCCATGACCGAGCCTCCGCCGACGGAAACGTAGCCATCGGCATCGGTCTCGCGCGCAAAGCGCGCAGCATCCTGGAGCGATCGGTCGGTGGGCTCGATCGAGACATCGTCGTAGACCACCGTATCCACGCCCGCGGCCGCGAGCGACGCCTTTACCGCGGCGACGTGCTCGCCTGACGCGAGGCTCGGGTCCGTGAACAGCGCGACACGGCGCAAGCCCAGCTCGAGCGCGTTGTCGCCGGCCTCAGAGAGGACGCCCGGACCGAACGTGAACGTTGGCATGCCGAGGGTGAAACCGCGGTCGCTGCCTTCGACGGCGGCGAAATCAGCGTGACAGCAGCCCATCGTGTTCTCCGTGCGTAGCCGACTATCGTCCGGCAGTGACCCTGCTCATGAGGCGGTGCGCCCTTCGGGAGTCACGAGCGCCAGCGGGGAAAGCAGGACTTGTAGCGCCGATCGTCTCGCGTGAGGATGCCGCAGCGCAGAACCGCGGCGTGCGCGCCGATGAAAAAGTCGGCGGGGACGTTCCCCTTGCGTCCGCCGGCGCGGCGATACTTGCACGACCACCTGGCCGTCGCGATTCACGGCGAAATCCACGTCATCGCCGGGCGACAGCCGCAGTGCCTCACGCAGCTTCTTGGGAATCGTAACCTGGCCCTTGACAGTCATCGTCGTCGCCATGCCTCGCTCCTTCGGTAATACACAAATTGCGAGCGTAATACTGAAGCTGCTACCTAATACTAAGCTGCTACCGTGCGCCCTTCCGGCGACGATCATCGCTGATGCCTTTTCCGCGATCATCACCACCGGGACGTTGGTGTTGCCCGACACCAGCGTCGGCATGACGCCGCAGTCGACCACGCGCAGACCGGCCAGGTGATGGACCCGCAGCTCGGCATCGACGACGGCCAGCGGGTCGCTCGCCGGACCCATCCGTGTCGTTCCGCTCGGGTGGAAGATCGTGCCTGCGGTGTCCTTCGCGAATTCGAGCAAATCATCGTCCGTCACGGCCTCGGCTCCGGGCCGGTACTCGGCTGCAACCAGTGGGCGCATCGCCGGCGTCGCGGCAAGGCGGCGCGCGAGGCGGATGGCGGCGATGAGCGTCGCGCGATCCTCTGCCGTCGACAGGTAGTTCGGCTGCATTGCCGGAGGCTCGAACGGATCGGTGGAGCGGATGCGTACGGTTCCGCGCGAACCGGGGCGAAGCTGGCACACCGACAGCGTGAACCCGGGGAACGTGTGCACCGGCGAGCCAGCCGTGTCGGAGGACAGTGTTCCGAAGTGAAACTGGATATCGGGTCGCGCGGCCTGCGCCATGGCGCGCGCGAAGATCCCGCCCTGGTTGATGCCGACCGCCATCGGACCACTGCGCCGGAACACGTACTGCAGCCCGATGCGAAGCTTTCCACGCCAGGTTCGCAGCGCGTCGTTGGTCGTGATCGGCCGCGTGCAGCGATAGAGCACCCGCGCCTGCAGGTGGTCCTGCAGGTTCTCTCCCACGCCGTCGAGCGCCTGCACCACGGGTATCCCGAGCTCCTGGAGCAGCGGCGCCGGACCCACGCCGGAGAGCTGCAGGAGCTGCGGCGACTGCAGTGCGCCGGCGGCGAGGATCACCTCGGCGCGTGCGAAGGCGTCGCGCTCGAGCCCGTCCTGGCGGTAGCGCACGCCCGTCGCGCGCGAACCCTCGAACAGCAGGCGCGTCACATGCGCGCCGGTCTCGATGCGCAGGTTTGGATCGCCCACGCGCCGGGTCGAGATAGGCGAGCGCAGTCGAGCAACGCCGGCCGCGACGGGTCGTGAGCTGGTAGTAGCCGGCGCCCTCCTGCCGCGGTCCGTTGAAATCGTCGTTACGCGCGATGCCGAGTTCGTTCGCGCCTGCGATCATCGCCTCGATCAGCGGGTGGGGTGTCCCGATATCCGAGATCCACAGCGGGCCGTCGGCACCGTGAAAGTTGCTCGCTCCCCGAACGTTGTGCTCGAGCCGGCGAAACCACGGCAGGACTTCGGCCCAGCCCCAACCCGGGTTTCCCCGCGCAGCCCAGTCGTCGTAATCCTCGGGCTGGCCACGGATCGCGATCAGGCCGTTGATCGACGAGCTTCCGCCGAGGGTGCGTCCCCGCGGCCAGTAGAGCTTGCGCCCGTTCATCCCCGCCTGTGGCTCGGTGTAGAAGCCCCAGTTCAGCACCGGATGAAACATCGTCTTGGCATAGCCGATCGGGATGTGGATCCAGCGATAGGTATCCGGCGGGCCGGCCTCGAGGAGGAGCACCGGGTGGCGCCCGTCTGCGGACAGCCGGTTTGCGAGGACGCAGCCCGCCGAACCCGCGCCGACGACGATGTATTCGAAGGTCGCGGGGGATTCGGGCATCGGAATCGGGAATGGCACGCGCCGGGCAGCGACGCTGCGGCGTTGAACCGGGGTCCGCGCTCCGGGAAGTCGGGCAGCGCGAACCCGCTGATTCTAAACGACTCGAACCTGCCGGTCTCGGTAGCGCAGTGGCGGTGGAACGCAATTTGACCGGCCAGCTCTGCGGCTGCTAAAATCGCATGTTTCGACGGAGGGGTTCCCGAGCGGTCAAAGGGAGCAGACTGTAAATCTGCCGGCTCTGCCTTCGAAGGTTCGAATCCTTCCCCCTCCACCATTGAGGAGGCAGGGGTCAGAGGACAGGGATCAGATGCGCCAGCGATATCGGTGGCGGCGCGCAGCGCCGGATCTGTTGCCTGTTGCCTGGCCTCTGTTACCCGAAGCGCGGGTGTAGCTCAATGGCAGAGCAGAAGCCTTCCAAGCTTACGACGAGGGTTCGATTCCCTTCACCCGCTCCAGGATAATCGCAGACTGCAGCATTTGGCACGGACAGAGCGCCCATGTAGCTCAGTGGTAGAGCACTCCCTTGGTAAGGGAGAGGTCGCGCGTTCAATCCGCGCCGTGGGCACCAGGAACTCGCTGGATTAATTCGACCGGACGGCCGCCGAGGCCGGTCGCAATCATCAACCCGCCGCAAGGCAAGAGCTGAACCGCTAGGAGTCGAACGTCATGGCCAAGGGCAAATTTGCGCGAACGAAGCCGCACGTGAATGTGGGGACGATAGGTCACGTGGATCACGGCAAGACGACGTTGACGGCGGCGCTGACGCTGGTGTTGTCGAAGAAGTATGGAGGGGAGGTGAAGGCGTACGACCAGATTGACAATGCGCCGGAGGAGAAGGCGCGGGGGATCACGATCAACACCGCGCACGTGGAGTACGAGACGGCGAAGCGGCACTATGCGCATGTGGATTGTCCTGGGCATGCGGACTACGTGAAGAACATGATCACCGGGGCGGCGCAGATGGATGGGGCGATTTTGGTGGTGAGTGCGGCGGACGGGCCGATGCCGCAGACGCGGGAGCACATTCTGCTGGCGCGGCAGGTGGGGGTGCCGTACATCATCGTGTATCTGAACAAGGCGGACATGGTGGACGATGCGGAGTTGCTGGAGCTGGTGGAGATCGAGGTGCGGGAGTTGTTGAGCGAAGTACCAGTTTCCTGGGGACACCACGCCGATCGTGATTGGGAGTGCGAAGCTGGCGCTGGAGGGGGAGCAAGGGGAGCTGGGGGAGGGCTCGATTCATGAAGCTGGCGGAGGCGCTGGACAGTTATATTCCGCAGCCGCAGCGGTTGATTGACGGGGCGTTTTTGCTGCCGGTGGAGGATGTGTTTTCGATCAGTGGTCGGGGGACGGTGGTGACGGGAAGGGTGGAGCGTGGGGTGGTGAAGGTGGGGGAGAATCTGGAGATTGTGGGGTTGAAGCCGACGTTGCAGACGGTGTGCACGGGGGTGGAGATGTTTCGCAAGCTGCTGGATCAGGGTCAGGCGGGGGACAACATTGGGGTGTTGTTGCGGGGGACCAAGCGGGAGGAGGTGGAGCGGGGGCAGGTGCTGGCGAAGCCGGGGAGCATCACGCCGCACACCAAGTTCAGTTGCGAGGTGTATGTGCTGTCCAAGGAGGAGGGGGGTCGGCACACGCCGTTTTTCAATGGTTATCGGCCGCAGTTTTACTTTCGGACCACGGATGTGACGGGCAGTGTGGAGTTGCCTGGGGGGACGGAGATGGTGATGCCTGGGGACAACATTGCGATGACGGTGAGTTTGATTGCGCCCATTGCGATGGAGGAGGGGTTGCGTTTTGCGATCCGGGAAGGCGGACGCACGGTAGGTGCCGGCGTCGTGGCAAAGGTCATTGAATAGGGACGAGCGAGGGACGAGGGTCGAGGAATAGGCCAGTAGCTCAATTGGCAGAGCGGCGGTCTCCAAAACCGCAGGTTGGGGGTTCGATTCCCTCCTGGCCTGCCACTTCAGGGCCCTGATATCCAATTCCTGAAATGGACAAGCTGAAGATCCTCCTCGCTTTCGCCTGTGTCGTACTCGGTCTCTGGGCGTACTACCAGTTCTCCGACGCGGCGCCGGTGCTGCGCTTCCTGATGGTGGTCGGTGGTCTCGTCGGCGGCGGTTTCGTCGCATGGCTGTCGGCGCCGGGCAAGGAGTTCTACGCGTTTGCGCAGGAAGCGTGGCAGGAAGCCGGCCGCGTCGCCTGGCCCACGCGCAAGGAGACGGTGCAGACGACCGCGGTCGTGTTCGCGTTCGTCGTCGTGATGGCGCTGTTTCTTTTCGCCGTCGATTCGACGCTGGCGTGGCTGGTGCAGTTGTTGACGGGGCGGGTCGAATGATGACGGACAAGAAATGGTATGTCGTGCATGCCTACTCGGGATTCGAGAAGAGCGTGCAGCGCACCCTTGCCGAGAGGATCAGGCGCTCCGAGTTGCAGGAGCAGTTCGGCAAGATCCTGGTACCGGTCGAGGAAGTGGTCGAGATGAAGGCGGGCCAGAAGGCCATCTCGGAGCGCAAGTTCTTCCCCGGCTACGTGCTGGTCGAGATGGAGATGACCGACGACACCTGGCACCTGGTGAAAAGCACGCCGAAGGTGACGGGCTTCGTCGGCGGAACCGCGAACCGGCCGACGCCGATCTCCCAGAAGGAAGTCGACGCGATACTGCGCCAGGTGCAGGAAGGCGTCGAGAAGCCGCGGCCGAAGGTGCTGTTCGAGCTGAGCGAGGCGGTGCGGATCAAGGAAGGGCCGTTCACGGATTTCCACGGCAACGTCGAGGACGTGAACTACGAGAAGAGCAAGCTCCGCGTGTCGGTGACGATCTTCGGGCGCTCGACACCGGTGGAGCTCGACTTCTCCCAGGTCGAGAAAGCATAGTCCGTCGCGGCGCAAACTGAACCCACCAGGAGCTAATTCGTGGCAAAGAAAGTCATCGGATACATCAAGCTGCAGGTGCCCGCGGGGAAGGCGAACCCGAGCCCCCCGATCGGTCCGGCGCTCGGGCAGCGCGGCCTGAACATCATGGAATTCTGCAAGGCGTTCAACGCCCAGACGCAGGGCGTCGAGCCCGGTCTGCCGATCCCGGTGATCATCACCGCGTACGCCGACAAGAGCTTCACGTTCGTCATGAAAACGCCGCCGGCCACGGTGCTGATCAAGAAGGCGGCCAAGGTCGAGAAGGGCAGCAGCAAGCCCAATGCCGACAAGGTGGGCACGCTCACGCGCGGCCAGGCCGAAGAGATCGCGAAGGCCAAGCAGCCTGACCTGACCGCTGCCGACCTTAACGCCGCAGTGCGCACGATCGCCGGCAGCGCGCGCAGCATGGGGATCACCGTCGAGGGGGTCAGAGTGATCATGGCCGAACCGAAGACTCCACGCCTGTCCAAGCGCATGCACACGGTCCGCGGCAAGTTCGACCACGCGAAGAGCTATCCCGTCGACGAGGCGCTGAAGCTGGTCAAAGACACCGCGACTGCAAAGTTCGACGAATCGGTCGATGTCGCAGTCAATCTGGGTATCGACGCCAAGAAATCCGACCAGACCGTGCGCGGCGCGGTCGTGCTGCCGGCGGGCACCGGGAAGAAGCTGCGGGTTGCCGTGTTCGCACAGGGCGACAAGGCGAAGGCCGCTCAGGATGCAGGTGCCGAAATCGTCGGTTTCGATGACCTCGCTGCCAGGATCAAGGAAGGCTTCCTGGACTTCGACGTTGTGATCGCGTCGCCCGATGCAATGCGGGTCGTCGGCCAATTGGGCCAGATTCTCGGCCCCCGCGGGCTGATGCCCAACCCGAAGGTCGGCACGGTTTCGGCGGACGTCGCGCAGGCGGTCAGGAACGCCAAGGCGGGGCAGGTCCAGTACCGTACCGACAAGGCCGGCATCGTCCAGTGCACGATCGGCCGCGCATCGTTCACGCCCGAACAGTTGAAGTCGAACCTGTCGGCGCTGATCGACGCGCTGAACAAGGCGCGACCGCAAGGCGTGAAGGGCGTGTACCTGCGCAAAATCAGTGTCTCGAGCACCATGGGGGCCGGAGTGCGCATCGACACGACCGGCTTTGCGAGCCAGGCGGCAGCCGGCAATTGACCCAGGACGCGGCACCTCGGCGACGCTGTATCCGGGGTGACGCAGCAGCGAATCGAAGTTGAATCGACGTTGAATCGAAGCAGTATTGAGGGAACGCCACGGCGGCAACGCCGCGACGAACCGTCAAAGACCGCCGGAGCGAACGCTCAAACGGGCGGACGAAGTTGGGATCGGCAGGACGCAGTTTCTGTCCTCTGACTCCTAACCTCTGTCCTCTGATCCGGCGCAGATGGTGCCCTCGGACAGGATGTTCCTGGACGTGTGGCGCGAAACAAGGGGTGACTATGAGTCTCAATCTCGAGCAGAAGCAAGCGGTGGTCGCGGAGGTCGCGAAGGTGATCTCGAGTGCGCAGGCGATCGTCATGGCGGAGAACCGGGGTTTGCCGGTCGCCGCGATGACGCAACTGCGCGCGAAGGCGCGTGCGTCGGGCGTGTACTTCAGGGTAGTCAAGAACACGCTGGTGCGCCGCGCGGTCGCCGACACGCCGTTCGCTGGGCTCGCCGGGAACATGGTCGGTCCGCTCGCGTACGGGATCGGCAACGATCCCGTCGCGGTTGCGAAGGTCCTGAACGACTTCGCGAAGGGTAACGAGAAGTTCGTGATCACCGGCGGAGCCATGCCGGGCCAGGTGATGTCCGCGCAACAGATCGCCGTACTTGCGGCGCTGCCGTCGCGCGAGGAATTGCTGGCCAGGCTGCTTGGGACGATGCAGGCGCCGGTCGCGAAGCTCGTGCGCACGATGAACGAGGTGCCGGCGAAGTTCGTTCGTGCGCTCGCCGCCGTGCGCGACCTGAAGGCCGCATAGCGATCCCCGCCGGGCCTCTTGAATATCCGGCAGCGAGTACCCATTTCAACCAGTTACGACCAGGAGCATACGATGTCCGCAGTCCAGACTGAAATTCTCGACAAGATCTCGTCGATGAGCGTCCTCGAGTTGTCCGAACTCATCAGGGCGATGGAAGACAAGTTCGGTGTCTCGGCTGCTGCCGCGGTCGCCGTCGCTGCCCCGGCCGCAGGGGGTGGCGCCGCCGCGGCTGCCGTCGAGGAGCAAACGGAGTTCACCGTTGTCCTCACCGCGTACGGCGACAACAAGGTGAACGTCATCAAGGCAGTGCGCGAACTCACCGGCCTCGGCCTCAAGGAAGCGAAGGACCTGGTCGATGGCGCGCCGAAGCCGGTCAAGGAAGGGGTAGCCAAGGCCGACGCCGAAGCGGCGAAGAAAAAGCTCGAAGACGCCGGAGCGAAGGTTGAAGTTAAGTAAGTGAAGGGGGTCGCAAGGCTGACGCGCGCGACTTCATGGAAACAACACTGCGCTGAGCGCTGTACCTTCGCCGAAGGCGGAGGAAATCGAATTTCTGGGAAGTTCGATTTCCTTCGTCTTCTGAATCGACTGCAGAAGCGAGGTTTGGTCGGACGTCGCCCGCAATGGTGACGTCGTCCGCCAGCGGCTGGTAGCGGCCAGCCACCAGGCCAGGAGCGCAATGCTCCCGGACAGTCAGGCGACCCGGCCGGGCGCCGCGCGGAACGCGCGACGCAGGCAGGGGAGCGCCGAAATACTATTACGCGTCCATCGACCCGGAGACCGGATGACCCAAGCCATGGCGACCACCCACGCTAAGCCCTATTCGTTTACCGAACGCAAGCGCATTCGCAAGAGCTTCGCCAAGCGCGCGAGCGTCCTGCAGGTGCCGTTCCTGCTCGAGACCCAGCTCGCGTCGTACCGCGCCTTTCTGCAGGCGAACACCTCCCCGACCGAGCGCCGCAACGAAGGCCTGCAGGCGGCATTCACCTCGATCTTCCCGATCTCGAGCCATTCGGGCAATGCGCGGCTGGAATTCGTCGGCTATTCGCTGCTGCCGCCGGCCTTCGACGTCGTCGAGTGCCAGCAGCGCGGGCTCACCTATTGCGCGGCATTGCGGGCCAAGGTGCGCCTGGTCATCATGGACCGCGAAGCGCCCAAGGACACGATCAAGGAAGTGAAGGAGCAGGAAGTCTACATGGGCGAAATGCCGCTGATGACCGACAACGGGTCGTTCATCATCAACGGCACCGAGCGGGTCATCGTGTCGCAGCTTCACCGCTCGCCCGGGGTGTTCTTCGAGCACGACCGGGGCAAGACGCATTCGTCGGGCAAGCTGCTGTTCTCGGCACGCGTGATTCCCTACCGCGGCTCGTGGCTCGACTTTGAGTTTGATCCCAAGGACTTCCTGTTCTTCCGCGTCGACCGGCGGCGCAAGATGCCGGTGACCACCCTGCTGAAGGCGATCGGGCTCAGCAACGAGGACATCCTGCGCGAGTTCTTCAGCTTCGACACTTTCCACTTGTCGGGCAAGGGGACCGAGCTCGAGTTCGTCGCCGAGCGGCTGCGCGGAGAAATGGCGCGCTTCGACATCGCCGGCAAGGACGGCAAGGTCGTGGTGCAGAAGGACAAGCGGATCACCGCGCGCCACCTGCGCGACCTGAGCGAATCCGGCGTCACGCGCATCGCCGTGCCGGCCGACTATGTCATCGGGCGTACGCTGGCGACCGACGTCATCGACAAGACGACCGGCGAGATGCTCGCCCGGGCCAACGATGAAGTGACCGAGGAACTGCTCGCCAAGCTGTCGGAGGCGACCATCGGCGCAATCCGCACGATCTACACCAACGACCTCGACATGGGGCCGTTCATCGCGCAAACGCTGCGCACCGACGACACCCCGGACCAGTACGCCGCCAAAGTCGCGATTTACCGGATGATGCGTCCCGGCGAGCCGCCGACCGAGGACGCGGTGGAGGCGCTGTTCCACGGCCTGTTCTTCGCCGAGGAGCGATACGACCTCTCGGCCGTCGGCAGGATGAAGTTCAATCGTCGCGTCGGACGTGACGAGCTGAAAGGCCCCGGTACGCTGACCAACGACGACATCATCGCCGTGATCAGGATCCTGGTCGAGCTGCGCAATGGCCGCGGCGACGTCGACGACATCGACCACCTCGGCAACCGGCGCGTGCGTTCGGTGGGCGAGCTGGCGGAGAACCAGTTCCGCTCAGGACTGGTGCGCGTCGAGCGCGCAGTGCGCGAGCGTCTCGGTCAGGCTGAGAGCGAGAACCTGCTCCCGCACGATCTGATCAACGCCAAGCCGATCTCGGCCGCGATCAAGGAATTCTTCGGGTCGTCGCAGCTTTCGCAGTTCATGGACCAGACCAATCCGCTGTCCGAGATCACCCACAAGCGGCGTGTCTCGGCGCTGGGCCCGGGCGGGCTGACGCGCGAGCGCGCGGGATTCGAAGTGCGCGACGTGCATCCGACGCATTACGGGCGCGTGTGCCCGATCGAGACGCCGGAAGGACCGAACATCGGGCTTATCAATTCGCTTGCGCTCTACGCGCGCACCAACGAGTTCGGCTTCCTGGAGACGCCTTACCGCAAGGTGGTCGACAGCAAGGTGACCGATGAGATTCACTATCTTTCGGCGATCGAGGAGGGGCAGTACGTGATCGCCCAGGCGAATGCGCTGATCGACGCCAAGGGCCGGCTTGCGGACGAGCTCGTCTCGTGCCGCAACCGCAACGAGTTCATGCTCTCGGCGCCGGACAAGATTCAGTACATGGACGTCGCGCCAAGCCAGATCGTGTCAGTGGCGGCATCGCTGATCCCGTTCCTCGAGCACGACGACGCCAACCGCGCGCTGATGGGCTCGAACATGCAGCGCCAGGCGGTACCCTGCCTGCGTCCGGAAAAACCGGTCGTTGGCACCGGCGTCGAGCGCACCGCGGCAGTCGACAGCGGAACGGCGGTGATGGCGCGGCGCGGCGGGAAGGTCGACTATGTCGACGCAAGCCGCATCGTCGTGCGCGTCAACGACGCCGAAACTGCGGCGGGCGAGGTCGGCGTCGATATCTACAACCTTACCAAGTACAAGCGCTCGAACCAGAACACCAACATCAACCAGCGTCCGCTGGTCGTGATCGGCGACGAGATCGCGCGCGCCGACGTGATCGCCGACGGAGCGTCCACCGACCTGGGTGAGCTGGCGCTCGGGCAGAACATGCTGGTCGCGTTCATGCCCTGGAACGGCTACAACTACGAGGACTCGATCCTGATCAGCGAGCGCGTGGTCGGCGACGACCGCTACACGTCGATTCACATCGAGGAGCTCTCGATCGTCGCCCGCGACACCAAGCTCGGCGCCGAGGAGATCACCCGCGACATCAGCTCGCTCGGCGAGGGCCAGTTGGGACGCCTCGACGACGCCGGCATCGTCCACATCGGCGCTGAAGTCGAGGCCGGCGACGTGCTGGTCGGCAAGGTTACCCCGAAAGGCGAGACCCAGTTGACGCCGGAGGAGAAGCTGCTGCGCGCGATCTTCGGCGAGAAGGCCTCGGATGTGAAGGACACCAGCCTGCGCGTGCCCTCCGGGATTTCCGGCACGGTGATCGACGTACAGGTGTTCACGCGCGAGGGCATCGAGCGCGACAAGCGCGCGACGCAGATCATCGAAGACGAGCTGAAGCGCTACCGCAAGGACCTGAATGACCAGTTGCGCATTGTCGAGAATGATGCCTACGCGCGGATCGAGAAGCTGCTGCTGAACAAGGTTGCCAACGGCGGGCCGAAGCGGCTCGCCAAGGGCGTCAAGGTGACCAAGGACTATCTGGAAGGGGTGGCGCGCCACGACTGGTTCGACATTCGGCTCTCCGGCGAGGAATCCGCGCGCCACCTCGAGGCGATGAAGGAGTCGCTGGCGCAGCAGCGCGTCCATTTCGACCAGATGTTCGAGCAGAAGAAGCGCAAGCTAACCCAGGGCGACGAGCTTCCGCCGGGCGTGCAGAAAATGGTCAAGGTCTACGTCGCAGTCAAGCGCCGGCTGCAGCCGGGCGACAAGATGGCAGGGCGCCACGGCAACAAGGGCGTCGTGTCGAAGATCGTTCCGGTCGAGGACATGCCCTACATGGCCGATGGCACGCCGGTCGACATCGTATTGAATCCGCTCGGCGTTCCGTCACGGATGAACGTTGGACAGATCCTCGAGGTGCATCTGGGCTGGGCCGCCAAGGGCATCGGCAACCGAATCGCGGGCATGCTCAAGGCGCAGGCGAATGCGGCGGAGATCCGCAAATTCCTCGAGAAGGTCTACAACGGCACCGGCCGCCACGAGAACATCGCCGGCCTCAATGACGGCGAGGTGGTGCAGCTCGCGCAGAACCTGACTGCCGGCGTGCCGTTCGCGACGCCGGTGTTCGACGGCGCGACCGAGAACGAGATCAAGGCGATGCTCGAGCTCGCGGGCTTGCCGACGAGTGGCCAGATCGGCCTCCACGACGGGCGCACCGGCGAGGCCTTCGACCGCCCGGTCACCGTCGGCTTCATGCACGTGCTGAAGCTGCACCACCTGGTCGACGACAAGATGCATGCGCGCTCGACCGGCCCGTACAGTCTCGTCACGCAGCAGCCGCTGGGAGGCAAGGCCCAGTTCGGCGGCCAGCGCTTCGGCGAGATGGAAGTCTGGGCGCTCGAGGCCTACGGCGCGGCGTACACGCTGCAGGAAATGCTGACCGTCAAGTCCGACGACGTGAACGGGCGGACCAAGGTGTACGAGAACATCGTCAAGGGCGAGCACCGGATCGAGGCCGGTATGCCCGAGTCGTTCAATGTGCTGGTGAAGGAAATCCGCTCACTGGCCATCGACGTCGACATGGATCGCGACTGAGGAATCACACATGAAAGCATTGCTCGATCTGTTCAAGCAGGTGACGCAGGAAGAGGAGTTCGACGCGATCAAGATCGGCCTCGCGTCGCCGGAGAAGATCCGCTCGTGGTCCTACGGCGAAGTGAAGAAGCCCGAGACGATCAACTACCGGACTTTCAAGCCGGAGCGCGACGGACTGTTCTGCGCCAAGATTTTCGGGCCGGTCAAGGATTACGAGTGCCTGTGCGGCAAGTACAAGCGCCTGAAGCATCGTGGCGTCATCTGCGAGAAATGCGGCGTCGAGGTGACACTCGCCAAGGTGCGCCGCGAGCGCATGGGCCACATTGAGCTCGCGAGCCCGGTCGCCCATATCTGGTTCCTGAAGAGCCTGCCGTCGCGGATGGGGATGGTCCTCGACATGACGCTGCGCGACATCGAGCGCGTCCTGTACTTCGAAGCTTTCGTTGTCACCGACCCGGGCCTGACACCGTTGAACCGCGGCCAGCTCCTGACCGAGGACGACTACCTCGCCAAGCTCGAGCAATACGGCGACGATTTCTCGGCCACGATGGGCGCGGAGGGCATCCGTGAGCTGCTGAATTCGCTCGAGGTCGTCCGTGAAATCGACAAGTTGCGCAAAGAGCTCGAGACCACGGGCTCGGACACCAAGATCAAGAAGATCGCCAAGCGCCTCAAGGTGCTCGAGGCCTTCCACAAATCCGGCATCAAGCCCGAGTGGATGATCCTTCAGGTGCTGCCGGTGCTGCCGCCCGAGCTGCGGCCGCTGGTGCCGCTCGACGGTGGCCGCTTCGCGACCTCCGACCTGAACGACCTGTATCGGCGGGTCATCAACCGCAACAATCGCCTGAAGAGGCTGCTCGAGCTGAAGGCTCCCGATATCATCGTTCGCAACGAGAAGCGGATGCTGCAGGAGGCGGTCGATAGCCTCCTCGATAACGGCCGCCGCGGCAAGGCGATGACGGGTGCCAACAAGCGCCCGCTGAAGTCGCTCGCCGACATGATCAAGGGCAAAGGCGGCCGCTTCCGCCAGAACCTCCTCGGCAAGCGCGTCGACTACTCGGGGCGATCGGTCATCGTCGTCGGTCCGCAACTGAAGCTCCATCAGTGCGGCCTGCCCAAGCTGATGGCCCTCGAGCTCTTCAAGCCGTTCATTTTCAACAAGCTCGAGACGATGGGCCTTGCGACCACGATCAAGGCAGCGAAGAAGATGGTCGAGGCGCAGGAGCCGGTGGTCTGGGACATCCTGGAAGATGTGATTCGCGAGCATCCGGTGCTCCTCAATCGCGCGCCGACGCTGCATCGGCTCGGCATCCAGGCATTCGAGCCGGTGCTGATAGAAGGCAAGGCGATCCAGCTCCATCCGCTGGTATGCACGGCGTTCAATGCCGACTTCGACGGCGACCAGATGGCGGTGCACGTGCCGCTGTCGCTCGAAGCGCAGATGGAGGCGCGCACGCTGATGCTCGCCTCGAACAACGTGTTGCTGCCGTCCAATGGCGAGCCGTGCATCGTGCCCTCGCAGGACATCGTGCTGGGCCTCTACTACGCGACGCGCGAGAAGATCGGCTCCGCAGGCGACGGCGCGATCTTCGCGGACGTGGCGGAAGCCACGCGCGCGTATGAAACGCGCCAGGCCGAGCTCCACGCGCGAGTCAAGGTGCGCATCCGGGAGGTCGACGTCAGGGAAGGCCCGGATGGACAACTCGAGCGAATCGAGAAGATCACGCGCTACGACACGACGATCGGCCGTGCGCTCCTGTCCGAGATCCTGCCGCCGGGGCTGCCGTTCTCCTACATCAACAAGCCGCTCAAGAAGAAGGAGATCTCGCGCATCATCAATGCGAGCTTCCGCCGCTGCGGCCTGCGCGAGACGGTGATCTTCGCCGACAAGCTGATGCAGGCGGGCTACAGCCTCGCCACGCGCGGCGGCATCTCGTTCGCGGCGGCCGACATGCTCGTCCCCGCGGAGAAGCATCAGATCATCGCCGACGCCGAGACGCAAGTGAAGGAGATCGAGGCGCAGTACACCTCGGGTCTCGTGACCCAGGGCGAGCGCTACAACAAGGTCGTCGACATCTGGGGCCGCGCCGGCGACGACATCGCCAAGGCGATGATGGCGCAGCTTGGCACGATGGAGGTGATCGATAGCGAAGGCAAGTCGGCGAAGCAGGACTCGTTCAACTCGATCTTCATGATGGCCGATTCTGGCGCGCGCGGCTCTGCGGCGCAGATTCGCCAGTTGGCCGGGATGCGCGGCCTGATGGCCAAGCCCGACGGCTCGATTATCGAGACGCCGATCACGGCGAACTTCCGCGAGGGCTTGAACGTGCTGCAGTACTTCATCAGCACCCACGGCGCGCGCAAGGGCCTGGCCGACACGGCGCTGAAGACCGCCAATTCCGGCTACCTGACGCGGCGCCTGGTTGACGTGACGCAGGACCTCGTCGTCACCGAGGACGATTGCGAGACCCGCAATGGCGTCGCGATGAAGGCGCTGGTCGAAGGAGGCGAGGTCATCGAGCCGCTGCGCGAGCGCATCCTCGGCCGCGTTGCGGCCTCCGACATCGTCAATCCCGAATCACAGGAGACGCTCTACCCGGCGGGTACGCTGCTGGGCGAGGACGAGGTCGAAGCGATCGAGCAGCTCGGCATCGACGAAGTGAAGGTACGCACGCCGCTCACCTGCGACACCCGCTACGGGTTGTGCGCAGCGTGCTACGGGCGCGACCTCGGACGTGGCCACCTCGTGAACGTCGGAGAGGCGATCGGCGTCATCGCCGCGCAGTCGATCGGCGAGCCGGGCACCCAGCTCACGATGCGCACCTTCCACATCGGCGGCGCCGCATCGCGGACCGCTGCGGCATCGCAGGTCGAATCGAAATCGGCGGGCACGGTGCGCTTCTCGGCGCTGATGCGCTACGTCACCAGCACCAAGGGCGATCTGGTGGTGATCGCGCGCTCGGGCGAAGTGATGATCCACGACGACAACGGCCGCGAACGCGAGCGCCACAAGGTTCCCTACGGGGCCACGCTGCAGATCAAGGACGGCGATGCGGTGAAGGCGGGGAAGGTGCTGGCGCAGTGGGACGCGACGGCGCGGCCGATCATCACCGAATACGCAGGCACGGTGAAATTCGAGAACGTCGAGGACGGCGTGACGGTGGCGAAACAGGTGGACGAAGTCACCGGTCTTGCCACGCTGGTCGTCATCGACCCGAAGCGCCGCGCCGGAACGACGGCCAAAGGCGTGCGTCCGCAGGTGAAGCTGCTCGACGCGGGAGGTAACGAGATCCACATCGCGGGCTCGGACCTGCCGGTGAACATCACGTTCCAATTGGGCTCGATCATCACGGTAAAGGATGGCCAGCAAGTTGCCGTCGGCGAGGTCCTCGCGCGCATTCCGCAGGAGACCTCGAAGACACGCGACATCACTGGCGGCCTGCCGCGAGTGGCCGAGCTGTTCGAGGCGCGTTCGCCCAAGGATGCGGGCATGCTCGCCGAGGTCACGGGCACGGTGTCGTTCGGCAAGGACACGAAGGGCAAGCAGCGGCTCGTCATTACCGATCTCGAGGGCGCCGCCCACGAGTTCCTGATCCCGAAGGACAAGCACGTCACCGTCCACGACGGCCAGGTGGTGAACAAGGGCGAGATGATCGTCGACGGCCCGGCCGATCCGCACGACATCCTGCGCCTCCAGGGTGTCGAGGCGCTGGCGCGCTACATCACCGACGAAGTCCAGGACGTCTACCGGCTGCAGGGCGTAAAGATCAATGACAAGCACATCGAGGTGATCGTGCGGCAGATGCTGCGCCGGGTGGAGGTGCTCGACGCCGGTGACTCCCGCTTCCTGCAGGGCGAACAGGTCGAGCGCTCGGATCTGCTGGACGAGAACGACAAGCTGCGCAGTGACGAGACCCGGCAGCCGGCGACCTTCGAGTACAAGCTGCTCGGCATCACCAAGGCGTCGCTGTCCACCGACTCGTTCATCTCCGCCGCCTCGTTCCAGGAGACCACGCGCGTGCTGACCGAGGCCGCGATCATGGGCAAGCGCGACGATCTCCGGGGTCTGAAGGAAAACGTGATCGTCGGGCGGCTGATTCCCGCAGGCACTGGTCTCGCCTATCACAACGCGCGCCGGCGCCAGAAGCTGCTCGGGCCGGATGCCGCGCTGCTGCCGGCCGGAGAGGAAACGGCAGCCGCAGTGGCGCCCACGTCGGAGGTGTCTGTCGACGCGGCGTAGATTCGCCGCGCGCCACGCCGCCAGAGGTTGCGGCCGAACCGGCGGGTCGCTATTCTAAACAACCGCCCTGGCCCGGGTGCGATCACGCCCGGTGCCGAGGGCGGCGGATCGCCGCAAGGCGTCTTGAAGAAAACCGAGAGGAGGCAGTCGTCATGAGGTTCTCCCGCCATTCGTTCCCGCTGCTCGTCGCCGGCGCCGTGGCACTGGCGGTTCCGGCACTTGCAATCGCCGCCGACGCTGCGCAATCGACCGAGCAGGTCCTGATCAACGCCAAGAGCATGCACTGGAGTGACGCGCCTCCGTCGATGCCGAAGGGCGCCAAGGTCGTCGTGCTCTACGGTGATCCGAGCGCAGCGGGCCGCTACGTGATGCGCATGCTGCTGCCGGCGAAGTACAGGATCCCGTTCCATTGGCACAGCGAGCCGCAGCAACTGACGGTGATCTCGGGCGAACTCTACTTCGCGAACGACGCGACCTACAACAAGAAGCTGGCGCACGGGGTGAAAGCAGGTGGCTTTGTGTTCCTGCCGGCGAAGGCGCAGCAGTACGTGTTCACCAAGCACACGACCGTCGTCGAGATCCATGGCTCCGGGCCGTTCGACGTCAAGTACGTCGATCCCAACAACGATCCGGAAAAGTGGGCGCAGTCGAAGATGTACTACTTCCCACATCGCTTCGAAGCGAACGAAATGAACGCGCCCGAAGGCGGCGAGCCGATTCCTACGTTCTGATCTGCGTTTGCAGCCTGCGCGGGGGCGGATTGCCCGCCGCCGCCCCGCGCAGTCAGTTACTCACTTCGCCAGGTTGCGCTTCGCGCCTGCGTATTGGGTGTCGAAGCGCTTCATCACGGTCTCGACGTGCTTGGGATCGTCGGACGGGCTGACCGCGAATTCGCCCAGTCCGCTATCGTCGCACCACACGCGGGCGCCGGTCTTGCCGCCTCGCCCGGCCTGCTTGCTCTCGAGATAGATCGCGCAGCGGATCACATTTTCCTTCCGGTTCCAGTCGATGCTCACCTGGTCGTTCTTCCGGAAGCCGCGCTTCTCGAGTTGCGACATCACGGCGTAGAGCCGCCGCAGCGACCCAACGTCGTACTCCTCGTCGCTGCGCCAGAATGACGTCGAGACCAGGACCTTGTTGCCATGGGCGTCGCTCATGTAGACGTACGGGTTGATCGACTGGGACGCGTCGCCGGCGCCCCCGGCTGGCTGTGCCGGTGCCGCCGAGGCGGCCAGCGCCAGCACGGCCGCCGCAAGGAAACCCATGAATTTCGGCATCGGACTTTTCTCCGCACAGGGTGGTCGAGGAGCTTTTCAGGATAATCGAACGCTTGGCACCACGCCAGTTGCCCTCCGGCGATTGCGCGACCGTAGTTGACCTGCGGCGCTCGCTCGCCCTATAATCAACGTCTTTTCCCGCCCGGGGCCATGCGCACGCGGTCCCCGGGATGCGCAACCGGGATCGCGTCTTCGCGACGCGGCCCGCGGCGCACGAAAGTGGCCTCAAGCCTGCGCCCCCGCCGACGTTGCCGGGGCGGATTGCGTGGGGCCACTTTGATTTGTGAAGCATGATCGATTTGTGAAGCATGAGCCCTGCGGATCCGGGCGACGTTGCCCGCAGCCGCATACTCAGGAAAACCAGAGCGGAACCACTTAAGATGCCAACCATCAATCAACTCGTGCGGAAGGGCCGCCAGCCCCCCGTGTCGAAGAGCAAGGTTCCGGCGCTGCAGCAAAGCCCGCAGAAGCGCGGCGTCTGCACCCGGGTCTACACGACGACCCCCAAGAAGCCCAATTCCGCTCTGCGCAAGGTCGCCAAGGTACGGCTGACCAACGGCTTCGAGGTCATCAGCTACATCGGTGGCGAAGGGCACAACCTGCAGGAGCACTCGGTGGTGCTGATTCGCGGCGGCCGTGTCAAGGACCTGCCGGGCGTGCGCTACCACATGGTGCGCGGCGCCCTCGACACGGCCGGCGTCAAGGACCGCAAGCAGGCGCGGTCGAAATACGGCGCGAAGAAGCCGAAGTCCTGACGGAGCCACCATGCCGAGACGCAGAGAAGTCCCCAAGCGCGAGATCCTCGCCGACCCCAAATACGCGAGCGTCGACGTCGCCAAGTTCATCAACGTGCTGATGACGGGCGGCAAGAAGTCGGTTGCCGAGCGGATCATCTACGGCGCGTTCGACCAGATCTCGAAGAAAGGCGGCAAGGAGCCGCTCGACGTGTTCAACCAGGCGCTTGCGAATTCGCGGCCGATGGTCGAGGTCAAGAGCCGCCGCGTCGGCGGCGCCAACTTCCAGGTGCCGGTGGAGGTCCGCCCGGTGCGGCGGATGGCGCTCGCAATGCGCTGGCTGCGTGAAGCTGCGCGCAAGCGCGGCGAGAAGTCGATGGGCCAGCGGCTTGCCGCCGAACTGCTCGAAGCTTCCGAGGGCCGCGGCGGGGCGGTGAAGAAGCGCGAGGAAGTGCACCGGATGGCGGAAGCGAACAAGGCGTTCTCGCACTTCCGCTTCTGAACGCGAGATGCATCGTGCCCCGAACCACCCCCATCGAGCGGTATCGCAACATCGGCATCAGCGCGCACATCGATGCCGGCAAGACCACGACCACTGAGCGCATCCTGTTCTACACCGGTGTCTCGCACAAGATGGGCGAGGTGCATGACGGCGCGGCCGTCATGGACTGGATGGAGCAGGAGCGCGAGCGCGGCATCACGATCACCTCGGCCGCAACGACCTGCTTTTGGAAGGGGATGGACGGCGGCCATCCCGAGCACCGGATCAACATCATCGACACGCCGGGCCACGTCGATTTCACCATCGAGGTCGAGCGCTCGATGCGGGTGCTCGACGGCGCGTGCATGGTGTACGACTCGGTCGGCGGCGTGCAGCCGCAGTCGGAAACCGTCTGGCGCCAGGCCAACAAGTACAAGGTGCCGCGGCTTGCGTTCGTCAACAAGATGGACCGCGTTGGCGCGAATTTCTTCAAGGTCTACGACCAGATGAAATCGCGCCTCAAGGCGAATCCGGTGCCGATCCAGGTGCCGATCGGCGCCGAGGACAAGTTCGAAGGCGTGGTCGACCTGGTCCGGATGACGGCGATCTACTGGGACGATTCGACGCAGGGGATGCGCTACGAGATCCGCGAGGTCCCGGCGGAACTTCTCGATCTCGCGAAGGAATGGCGCGAGAAGATGGTCGAGAGTGCCGCCGAGGCAAACGAAGAGGTGATGAACAAGTACCTCGAGTCCGGTGAGCTCTCTGTCGACGAGATCAAGAAGGGCCTGCGCACGCGCGCGATCGCGGGCGAGATCGTTCCGATGCTCTGCGGCTCAGCATTCAAGAACAAGGGCGTGCAGGCGATGCTCGACGCGGTCATCGACTACATGCCTGCGCCGACTGACATTCCACCGGTCAAGGGCGAGCTCGAGAGCGGCAAGCAAGGCGAGCGCAGGGCCGCCGACGACGAGCCTTTCGCGGGCCTCGCGTTCAAGATCATGACCGACCCGTTCGTCGGCCAGCTCGTGTTCTTTCGCGTGTATTCGGGCGTGGTGAATTCCGGCGACTCGATCTACAACCCGGTCAAGGGCCGGAAGGAACGCATTGGCCGCATCCTGCAGATGCACGCCAACGAGCGCAAGGACATCAAGGAAGTACGCGCCGGGGATATCGCGGCCGCGGTGGGGCTCAAGGAAGCGACTACCGGCGACACGCTCTGCGCGCCCGACAAGGTGATCACGCTCGAGAAAATGGTGTTCCCCGAGCCGGTGATCCACGTCGCGGTCGAGCCCAGGACCAAGGCCGACCAGGAGAAGATGGGCATTGCGTTGAATCGTCTGGCGCAGGAAGACCCGTCGTTTCGCGTGCGCACGGACGAGGAGTCCGGCCAGACAATCATCTCCGGGATGGGCGAGCTGCACCTCGAGATCCTGGTCGATCGGATGAAGCGCGAATTCGGCGTCGAGGCCAACGTCGGCGCGCCGCAGGTCGCGTACCGCGAGGCGATCAGGAAGACGGTCGAGGTCGAGGGCAAGTTCATCAAGCAGTCGGGCGGACGCGGCCAATACGGCCACGTCTGGATCAAGTTGGAGCCCAACGAGTCGGGCAAGGGCTACGAATTCGTCGACGCGATCAAGGGTGGCACGGTGCCGCGCGAATACATCCCGGCAGTCGACAAGGGCCTCAAGGAGACGTTGCCGAACGGAGTGCTGGCTGGCTTCCCGGTCGTCGACGTCAAGGTCACGCTGTTCGACGGCAGCTCGCATGACGTCGACTCGAACGAGAACGCATTCAAGATGGCGGCGTCGATGGCGTTCAAGGACGGCATGCGCAAGGCACACCCGGTCCTGCTCGAGCCGATGATGGCGGTCGAGGTCGAGACGCCCGAGGATTTCATGGGCAACGTCGTCGGAGACCTGTCGTCACGGCGCGGCATGATCCAGGGCATGGACGACAACCCGACGGGCAAGGTGATCAAGGCCGAGGTTCCGCTGGCGGAGATGTTCGGCTACTCGACGACGCTGCGCTCGCTGTCGCAGGGCCGCGCGACGTACACGATGGAATTCAAGCATTACACCGAGGCGCCGAAGAACGTCGCCGAGGCCGTCATCAACAAGAAGGGCTGAGCTTCAGGGGATCCGAGTCATGGCCAAGGGCAAATTTGCGCGAACGAAGCCGCACGTGAATGTGGGGACGATAGGTCACGTGGATCACGGCAAG
Source organism: uncultured beta proteobacterium (assembly GCA_963701885.1). Classification (GTDB taxonomy): domain Bacteria; phylum Pseudomonadota; class Gammaproteobacteria; order Burkholderiales; family Casimicrobiaceae; genus VBCG01. The sequence goes on along the minus strand of CAVPBR010000010.1, from coordinate 28,249 downwards.
ACGACGTTGACGGCGGCGCTGACGCTGGTGTTGTCGAAGAAGTATGGAGGGGAGGTGAAGGCGTACGACCAGATTGACAATGCGCCGGAGGAGAAGGCGCGGGGGATCACGATCAACACGGCGCACGTGGAGTACGAGACGGCGAAGCGGCACTATGCGCATGTGGATTGTCCTGGGCATGCGGACTATGTGAAGAACATGATCACCGGGGCGGCGCAGATGGATGGGGCGATTTTGGTGGTGAGTGCGGCGGATGGGCCGATGCCGCAGACGCGGGAGCACATTCTGCTGGCGCGGCAGGTGGGGGTGCCGTACATCATCGTGTACCTGAACAAGGCGGACATGGTGGACGATGCGGAGTTGCTGGAGCTGGTGGAGATCGAGGTGCGGGAGTTGTTGAGCAAGTACCAGTTTCCTGGGGACACCACGCCGATCGTGATTGGGAGTGCGAAGCTGGCGCTGGAGGGGGACCAGGGGGAGCTGGGCGAGGGCTCGATCATGAAGCTCGCCGAGGCGCTGGACAGTTATATACCGCAGCCGCAGCGGTTGATTGACGGGGCGTTTTTGCTGCCGGTGGAGGATGTGTTTTCGATCAGTGGTCGGGGGACGGTGGTGACAGGAAGGGTGGAGCGAGGGGTGGTGAAGGTGGGGGAGAATCTGGAGATTGTGGGGTTGAAGCCGACGTTGCAGACGGTGTGCACGGGGGTGGAGATGTTTCGCAAGCTGCTGGATCAGGGTCAGGCGGGGGACAACATAGGGGTGTTGTTGCGGGGGACCAAGCGGGAGGAGGTGGAGCGGGGGCAGGTGCTGGCGAAGCCGGGGAGCATCACGCCGCACACCAAGTTCAGTTGCGAGGTGTATGTGCTGTCCAAGGAGGAGGGGGGTCGGCACACGCCGTTTTTCAATGGTTATCGGCCGCAGTTTTACTTTCGGACCACGGATGTGACGGGCAGTGTGGAGTTGCCTGGGGGGACGGAGATGGTGATGCCTGGGGACAACATTGCGATGACGGTGAGTTTGATTGCGCCCATTGCGATGGAGGAGGGGTTGCGCTTTGCGATCCGCGAAGGCGGACGCACGGTAGGCGCCGGCGTCGTGGCAAAGGTCATTGAATAGTTGTCTGACGATGCACATCGAAACGGACATTACAGCATGCAAAACCAACGCATTCGGATCAGATTGAAGGCCTTCGATTACAAGCTGATCGACCAGTCGCGCCCAGGAGATCGTCGATACGGCGAAGCGCTCCGGTGCGGTCGTCAAGGGCCCGGTGCCGCTGCCGACGAAGATCGAGCGCTACGACGTGCTGCGCTCGCCGCACGTCAACAAGACGTCGCGCGACCAGTTCGAGATGCGCACGCACCTGCGGCTTATGGACATCATCGACCCGACCGACAAGACCGTCGACCAGTTGATGAAGCTTGACCTGCCGGCAGGCGTGGACGTGGAGATCAAGCTGCATATGGGGTCGGAGTCAGATCTCGATTTGCGGATGTAACGGGTCAGCGCCGACATGGTGACCCAAATTACGAGAGATGAACATGAGTCTTGGATTGGTAGGTCGCAAGGTCGGCATGACCCGCGTCTTCACCGACGAAGGCGCCGCCGTCCCGGTGACCGTGCTCGACGTGGCGAACAACCGCGTCACGCAGGTCAAGACACCCGAGGCCGACGGCTATGCTGCGGTGCAGGTCACCTGGGGCAAGCGTCGCGCGTCGCGCGTGGTCAAGCCGCAGGCGGGGCATCTTGCCAAGGCGGGTGTCGAGGCCGGTCAGGTGCTGAAGGAATTCCGCGTCGGCGCGGACGAGCTCGCGAAGCTCAAGCCGGGCGATGTCGTCGGCGTCGATACCTTCGAGGTCGGCCAGCTCGTCGACGTCACCGGTACGACCAAGGGTCGCGGCTTCACGGGCATGATCGTGCGCCACAATTTCAGCTCGAATCGCGCATCGCACGGCAATTCGCGCTCGCACAACTCCCCCGGCTCGATTTCGATGGCGCAGGATCCTGGCCGCGTGTTCCCCGGCAAGCGCATGGCGGGCCAGTACGGCAACGTGACGCGCACCGTGCAGACCCTGCCGGTGGTCCGCGTCGACACGGAGCGTGGCCTGTTGCTGGTTAAGGGCTCGGTGCCCGGTGCGGACGGCGGGCACGTTGTCGTGCGCCCGTCGGTCAAGACCCCGGCAAAGCAGGGGGCGTGACGATGGATCTCGATCTGATCGACGACAACGGCAGGAAAGCTGCGACGGTCGCCGCGTCCGACGCGCTGTTCGGGCACGCATACAACGAGGCGCTGATCCACCAGATCGTGACCGCCTACCAGGCGAATGCGAGATCCGGAACGCGCGCCCAGAAAGGCCGCGGACAGGTTAACAAGTCGCATCGCAAGCCTTGGGCCCAGAAGGGCACGGGCCGCGCGCGCGCCGGCCAGGCCAACAGTCCGCTATGGCGCGGCGGCGGCAAGATCTTCCCGAGCTCGCCAGACGAGAATTTTTCGCAGAAGGTGAACCGCAAGATGTACCGCGCCGGAATTGCGTCGATCCTGTCGCAGCTTGTCCGCGAGAGCCGGCTGTCGGTCATCGAGTCGCTCGCGGTCGACGCGCCAAAGACCCGGCAGTTCGCGCATAAGATCAAAGGCTACGGTCTCGCCGGCACGGTGCTCGTCGTGACGGAGAAGCTCGATGACAATGCCTTCCTGTCGTCGCGTAACCTGCCTGACGTGCTGGTGCTCGAGACGCGCGAAGTCGATCCGGTGAGCCTCGTTCGCTTCAACCACGTGCTGCTGACCCGCGGCGCGGTGGCGCAATTCGAGGAGCTGCTCGGATGACTACGCCAGTCAAATACAACGCCGAGCGCCTGATGACGGTGCTCCTCAAGCCGGTCGTGTCCGAGAAGGCGACCTACGTCGCCGACAAGCATGAGCAGGTGGTCTTCCGCGTCATGCAGAACGCGACCAAGCCCGAGGTCAAGGCGGCGGTTGAGCTGATGTTCAAGGTCGAGGTCAAGTCGGTGCAGATCTCCAATGTCGGCGGCAAAGAGAAGCGCTTCGGCCGTTTCATGGGTCGGCGCCGCAGCTGGAAGAAGGCCTACGTGAGTCTGAAGCCGGGGCAGCAGATCAATTTCGCGGCAGAGGCCTGACATGCCACTGGTCAAAGTCAAACCGACGTCGAACGGCCGGCGCTCGCTGGTCAAGGTCGTCAACCCGGCGCTGCACAAGGGCGCTCCGCAAGCCTCGCTGGTCGAGAGCCGGAAGCGCGGCTCGGGCCGCAACAACCTGGGCCACATCACGACGCGTCACCAGGGCGGCGGCCACAAGCACCACTACCGGATGGTCGACTTCAAGCGCAACAAGGACGGCGTCCCGGCGAAAGTCGAGCGGCTCGAGTACGATCCGAACCGCAGCGCTCATCTCGCGCTGCTGCTCTACGCCGACGGCGAGCGGCGCTACATCATCGCGCCGCGCGGAGTCGCGGTGGGCTCGCCGCTGATGTCGGGCAGCGAGGCGGCGATCAAGCCGGGTAACACGCTACCGCTGCGCAACATCCCGGTCGGCACCACCATCCATTGCATCGAGATGCAGCCGGGCAAGGGCGCGCAGATGGCGCGCTCGGCAGGCGCGGGCGTGCAGTTGCTTGCGCGCGAGGGCATCTACGCGCAGGTGCGGCTGCGCTCCGGGGAGATTCGCAAGGTGCACGTCGACTGCCGCGCGACGATCGGCGAGGTCGGCAACGAGGAGCACAGCCTGCGTTCGATCGGCAAGGCGGGAGCGCAGCGCTGGCGCGGCATCCGCCCGACGGTGCGCGGCATCGCGATGAACCCGGTTGACCACCCGCACGGCGGCCGCACCAACGGCGGCATGCATCCGGTGTCGCCGTGGGGCACCCCGACCAAGGGCTACAAGACGCGCCGCAACAAGCGCACCGACGTGATGATCGTGCGCCGCCGCAACGCGACCAAGGGATAACGGAACATGGCACGCTCAATCAAGAAAGGTCCGTTCGTCGACGACCATCTGCAGAAGAAGGTCGACGCCGCGCGGGCGGTCAACGACAAGAAGCCGATCAAGACCTGGTCGCGACGCTCGACCATCACGCCGGAATTCGTCGGCCTGACGATCGCCGTGCACAACGGCAAACAGCACATCCCGGTCTACGTGTCCGAGAACATGGTCGGGCACAAGCTCGGCGAGTTCGCGCTCACGCGGACGTTCAAGGGCCATTCGTCGGACAAGAAGGTCGCGGCGCCGGTCGCGCCGAGGCGCAAGTGAGGGACACGATGCACACCACCGCCACGCTGCGCGGCGTACGCCTGTCGGCCCAGAAGGGGAGGCTGGTCGCCGACCAGATCCGCGGGCTGCCGGTCGACCGAGCGCTCAATCTGCTCGCGTTCAGCCCCAAGAAGGGCGCGCGGATCATCAAGAAGGTGCTCGAGTCGGCGATCGCCAACGCCGAACACAACGAGGGCGCCGACATCGACGAACTGAAAGTGACGACGATCCATGTCGACAAGGCGGACACGCTGCGCCGCTCCACCGCGCGCGCCAAAGGCCGCGGCAATGTCATCGGCAAGCAGAGCTGCCATATCCACCTCGTCGTCGGCGACGGCAAATAGGAAATTGACATGGGACAGAAGATCCATCCGATCGGATTCAGGCTCGCGGTCAACCGGAACTGGACCTCGCGCTGGTTCGCCAATACCAAGCATTTCGGCCCGACGCTTATCGAGGATCTCAAGGTGCGCGAGTACCTGAAGAAGAAGCTCGCGCACGCATCGGTGGCGAAGATCACCATCGAGCGGCCGGCGAAGAACGCCCGCATCACGATCCACAGCGCGCGCCCGGGCGTGGTCATCGGCAAGAAAGGCGAGGACATCGAAACGCTGCGCGCGGACTTGCGCAAGATGATGGGTGGTGACGTGGGCCTCAACATCGAGGAGATCCGCAAGCCCGAGATCGATGCTCAGCTCGTCGCCGACTCCATCGCCCAGCAGCTCGAGAAGCGGATCATGTTCCGCCGGGCGATGAAGCGCGCGATGCAAAACGCGATGCGCCTCGGCGCCCAGGGTATCAAGGTGATGAGTTCGGGGCGCCTCAATGGCGTCGAGATTGCCCGGCGCGAGTGGTATCGTGAGGGCCGGGTGCCATTGCACACGCTGCGCGCAGACATCGACTACGGATTCGCCGAGGCGCGCACCACCTATGGCGTCATCGGCATCAAGGTGTGGGTTTTCAGGGGCGAGGTGATGGCGCACAACGCCGAACCCGCAGCGGTCCCGGCGCCCGCGCCGGCGCCTACCCGCCCGCGGCGCGCAGGACCAGGAGCGAAGAATGTTGCAGCCAGCTAGACGGAAATACCGGAAGGAGCAGAAGGGCCGCAACAAGGGCGTCGCGACCGTAGGCAACAAGGTCAGCTTCGGCGAGTACGGCCTCAAGGCGATCGTTCGCGGGCGCCTGACTGCGCGCCAGATCGAGGCGGCGCGGCGCGCGATGACGCGCCATATCAAGCGCGGCGGCCGCATCTGGATCCGCATCTTCCCCGACAAGCCGGTGTCGAAGAAGCCGGCCGAAGTCCGCATGGGCAACGGCAAGGGCAATCCCGAGTACTACGTCGCGGAGATCGTGCCGGGCAAGGTGCTCTACGAGATGGACGGCGTCGAGGAAGCGCTCGCCCGCGAAGCATTCGCGCTGGCCGCCGCCAAGCTGCCGCTGAAGACCACGTTCGTCCATCGGCTGCTCGGCTGACGGAGACCCCATATGAAACGCACCGAAGCGAAGAAGGCGCTGGCGGGCAAGACGCCCGGCGAACTGCAGTCGGAGCTCGAAGCGCTGCTGAAGGAGCAGTTCGGCCTGCGCATGCAAGTCGCCACGCAGCAAATCACCAATACTGCCAAGCTGAAGGACGTGCGCCGCGGCATCGCCCGCGTGCGCACGTTGCTGGCGCGTCACGAATCCGGCACCGCCGCAGCTGCCGGCGGCCGAGAAGGAGCCCGCGCATGAGCGCCCAAACCCAGGACGCAGCGCCGGCACAGACCGGCGGCGTGCGCAAGATACAGGCCCAGACGGTGACCGGCCGTGTCGTCAGCGACAAGATGAACAAGACGATCACCGTTCGGGTCGAGCGCCGCGTCAAGCACGCGCTCTACGGCAAGGTCGTTACCAAGTCGAGCAAGTACCACGCGCACGACGAGAACAACGCGTGCAAGGCGGGGGACCTGGTCGAAATCCAGGCGGCACGCAAGCTCTCGAAGACGAAAGCGTGGCGCGTGCTGCGGGTGATCGAGAAGGCCAGGGAAGTCTGAAGCCGTCCCTGTTTTTGACGCTGCATTGCAGGAAGTCCGAAAACCTGTCATAGTTATCGGTTTCCCCGCCGCGGACTTCGTAGCGCAGCAGCAGTGTGCGCAGGCTTTCCGCGGCTTGTCCCCCCGGGTGCGCAGCAGGGCGCCCGTACGGGTTCCAAAACTGGCCGCCGCCTGAAGTTGGCGGGTCCGCGGGTCCGAACCGGCCCGCGCCGAAGGCGGATCAAGTTGGAGATGTCGTCATGATTCAAATGCAGACGGTGCTCGACGTCGCCGACAATACGGGCGCGCGCGCGGTCATGTGCATCAAGGTCCTGGGCGGCAGCAAGCGCCGCTACGCCCACATCGGCGACGTGATCAAGGTGTCGGTCAAGGATGCCGCCCCGCGCGGACGCGTCAAGAAGGGCGAGATCTACAACGCGGTCGTTGTGCGTACCCGTCAGGGCGTACGCCGTGACGATGGCGCCCGCGTACGCTTCGACACGAATGCGGCGGTGCTGCTTACTCCGAAGCTCGAGCCGATTGGCACCCGCATCTTCGGCCCGGTTACCCGCGAGTTGCGCACCGAGCGTTTCATGAAGATCGTCTCGCTGGCGCCGGAAGTGCTCTGATCGCGCCGGTCCGTCCGCATTCGAAGAGAGCAACCATGCGCAAGATCAAGAAGGGCGACAACGTCGTCGTGATCGCCGGCCGCGACAAGGGCAAGCGCGGCGACGTGTCAGACGTGGTCGATCGACGCTCGTGTCGTCGTCAACGGTGTGAACCAGGTGCGCAAGCACACCAAGCCCAACCCGATGAAGAATCAGCCGGGCGGAATCGTCACGGTCGAACTGCCGATCCAGGTATCGAACGTCGCGATCTGGAATCCGGTAACGCGCAAGGCCGATCGCATCGGCTTCCGCATTCTCGAAGATGGCCGCAAGGTCCGTTTCTACAAGTCCAACGGCGAGCAGATCAATGGCTGACGACAAACGCCAGGAGCCCAAAGGCGCGCACTCGAAGAAAGGCGCGCAGGCCGACCCCGCCGGCAAGGCCGCCAAGGAGGACAAGTCCGCCAAAGGGGACAAGGCCGCCAAGGGCGAGAAGGCCGCCAAGGGCGAGAAGGCCGCCAAGGGCGAGAAAGGCGCCAAGGCGGCGCAGCCGGCGGTCGCGCACGTCGCCGACCAGCCGCACCAGCCGCCGCGCCTCAAGAGCGTGTATCGGGACGAGGTCGCGCCCGCGCTGACCCGCCAGTTCGGCTACAAGACGCGCATGCAGGTCCCGCAAATCTCGAAGATCGTACTGAACATGGGCGTCGGCGAAGCGACCGCGGACAAGAAGATCCTCGACAACGCCGTCGGCGACATGACCAAGATCAGCGGCCAGAAGCCGGTGATCACCAAGGCGCGCAAGGCGATCGCGGGCTTCAAGATCCGCGAGGGCTACCCGATCGGCTGCATGGTGACGCTGCGCGCCGAGCGCATGTACGAGTTCCTCGACCGCCTGGTCACGGTGGCGCTGCCGCGCGTGCGCGACTTCCGCGGCGTGTCGGGCCGCGGCTTCGACGGTCGCGGCAACTACAACATGGGCGTCAAGGAGCAGACCATCTTCCCGGAGATCGAGTACGACAAGATCGACGCCACGCGGGGGATGAACATCACCATCACAACGACCGCGAAGACCGACGCCGAGGCCAAGGCGCTGCTCGCCGCGTTCAAGTTTCCGTTCAGGAACTGAAGGATTCCGCCATGTCGAAACTGGCACTGATCAACCGGCAGTACAAGCGCGAGAAGCTCGTCGTCAAGTATGCGAAGAGGCGTGCCGCCCTCGTCGCGATTATCGACGATTCACGGGCGTCGGACGAAGCCCGCTACGCTGCGCGGCTCAAGCTGCAGGTGCTGCCGCGCAATGCGAACCCCACCCGGCTGCGCAATCGCTGCGCGATCACCGGCAGGGCGCGTGGCGTATTCAGCAAGTTCGGCCTGGGCCGCAACAAGCTGCGCGAGTACGCGATGCGCGGGGAAATCCCCGGCATCGTCAAGGCGAGCTGGTAGGAGCGAGGTGACGAGATGAGCATGACTGATCCCATCGCCGATATGCTGACACGCATCCGCAATGCGCAACTGACCGAGCGCGCAGTGGTGGCGATGCCCTCGTCGAAGGTCAAGATCGCGATCGCCCGCGTCCTCAGGGACGAAGGCTACATCGACGGATTCAGGATCGCCGGCGACGAAGCGAAGAAGCCGCAACTCGAGATCGCGCTGCGCTACCACGCCGGCCACCCGGTGATCGAGAAGATCGAGCGCGTGTCGAAGCCCGGTCTGCGCATCTACAAGGGCAAGGACGACATCCCGCGCGTGATGAACGGGCTCGGGATCGCGATTGTCTCGACGTCGCAGGGCGTGATGACCGATCGCAAGGCGCGTGCCACCGGTGTCGGTGGCGAAGTGATTTGCATCGTGGCCTGAGGGGAAGCGAGATGTCACGCATCGGCAACAGCCCGGTCACGATCGCGCCGAAAGTGGAAGTCACCCTCGGCGCGGGCGAGATCTCGGTCAAGGGCCCGCTCGGCGCGCTGTCGCGGCGCATCGGGCCGCGGGTCTCGATCGAGCGCAACGGCGAGGAGCTGGTCTTCAAGGCGGCCGACGACGAGGCGCGCGCCATGCAGGGAACCCTGCGGGCACTGGTCGCGAACATGGTCACGGGCGTGACGCGAGGCTACGAGAAGAAGCTGACGCTGGTCGGCGTGGGCTATCGCGCGCAGGCGGCGGGCGACAAGCTCAACCTGTCGCTCGGCTTCTCGCACCCGGTCGTGCACCTGATGCCCAAGGGCGTCAAGGTCGAGACCCCGCAGCAGACCGAGATCGTCGTGAAGGGAATCGACAAGCAGCAGGTGGGACAGGTCGCCGCAGAGATCCGCGCCTATCGTCCGCCGGAGCCGTACAAGGGCAAGGGCGTCCGTTATGCCAACGAGCGCGTGGTGATCAAGGAAACCAAGAAGAAGTAATCGGAGTCATTGTCGATGAACAAGAAGGAAGCTCGAGTCCGCCGCGCCCGCAAAACCCGGGTGCGCATTGCCGAGCAGCGTGCGATCCGGCTGGTCGTGGGCCGGTCGAACTGCCATATCTATGCGCAGATCATCGCGCCGACGGGCGACCAGGTCCTGGCGAGCGCGTCGACGCTCGAAGCCGAGTTGCGCAGCGGCCTGAAGAACGGCGGCAACAAAACCGCGGCAACGGTGATCGGCAAGCGCATCGCCGAGCGCGCGAAGTCACTCGGAATCGAGTCGGTGGCGTTCGACCGCGCGGGTTTCCGTTTCCATGGCCGCGTCAAGGCGCTGGCCGATGCGGCCCGCGAGGGCGGCCTCAAGTTCTGAGCGGGAATCTCAAATGGCACAGCAACGTTCCAACCCACGCCAATCGCAGCAGCAGGACGACCGCGGCGACGGATTGAAAGAGAAAATGATCTCGATCAATCGCGTCACCAAAGTGGTGAAGGGCGGCCGCATTCTCGGCTTTGCGGCGCTCACCGTCGTCGGCGATGGCGACGGCCGCATCGGCATGGGCAAGGGCAAGGCAAAGGAAGTGCCGGTAGCAGTGCAGAAAGCGATGGAGCAGGCGCGGCGCAACATGGTCAAGGTACGGCTCAAGAAGGGGACACTGCACCATGCCGTCGAAGGCAGGCACGGCTCGACCCGGGTGCACATGCAACCGGCATCCGACGGCACCGGCGTGATCGCGGGCGGCGCAATGCGCGCGGTCTTCGACGTGGTCGGCGTGACCAACATCCTCGCCAAGTGCCACGGCTCGACCAACCCGTACAACGTTGTCCGCGCGACGATCAACGGCCTCGAGGCGATCAGCGCTCCCGCCGACATCGCCGCCAAGCGCGGGAAGACCGTCGAAGAAATCCTGGAGGCATGATGCCGGACGACAGGAAGATCCGGGTGACACTCGTCAAGGGCACCAACTGCTGCCGCGAGGATCATCGGGCCACGGTGCGCGGGCTCGGCCTGAAGCGCATCAACCACACCGTCGAGGTCGAGGACACCCGGGCGGTCCGCGGCATGATCAATAAGGTCGGCTACCTGCTCAAGGTCGCCGGCGAGTGAGTTCGTGGAGCACGCGATGCGTCTGAATACGATGAAGCCCGCCGCGGGCAGCAACAAGGCACGCCGCCGCGTCGGCCGCGGCATCGGCTCGGGTCTCGGCAAGACTGCCGGCCGCGGGCACAAGGGCCAGAAGTCGCGCTCGGGTGGCTTCCACAAGGTCGGATTCGAAGGCGGACAGATGCCTCTGCAGCGGCGGCTTCCCAAGCGGGGCTTCGTCTCCCGCAGCCGCTACGACACCGCCGAAGTCCGGCTCGCGGATCTTGCGCGGTTGCCGGTGCCGGATATCGACCTCCTGGCGCTGAAGGCCGCGGGCCTCGTTCCCGCGATCGCGAAGCATGCAAAGGTCATCAAGACGGGCACGCTCGAGAAAGCGGTCAAGCTGACCGGCGTGTCCGCGACCAAGGGTGCGAAGGCGGCGATCGAAGCGGCGGGTGGCAGCGTCGCCTGATCGAACGGGAACCCGGAACAACACGTGGCAACGACCAATCCAGCCCTCAAGAGCGGCACCAAGTACGGCGACCTGAAGCGTCGCCTGTGGTTCCTGCTGGGCGCGCTCGTCGTCTACCGGGTCGGAACCCACATTCCGGTTCCCGGCATCGACGCGCAGGTACTGGCCGAACTGTTCCGCGGGCAGCAGGGCGGCTTGCTCGGATTGCTCAACGTGTTCTCGGGCGGCGCGTTGTCGCGCTTCTCGATCTTCGCGCTCGGGATCATGCCGTACATCTCGGCGTCGATCATCATGCAGTTGTGCACGGTCATCGTGCCTTCGCTCGAGGCGCTGAAGAAGGAAGGGCAGGCCGGGCAGCGCAAGATCACGCAGTACACGCGCTATGCGACGGTCGGGTTGTCATTGTTCCAGGCGTTCGCGATCTCGACCGCGCTCGAGGCGCAGCCGGGGCTCGTCATCGATCCTGGCATGTCGTTTCGCCTCATTTCGGCGGTGACGCTCGTGACCGGCACGATGTTCCTGATGTGGCTGGGCGAGCAGATCACCGAGCGCGGCCTGGGCAACGGCATCTCGCTCATCATCTTCGCGGGCATCGCGGCGGGACTGCCGCGGGCGATCGGGCAGACGCTGGAGCAGGGCCGCACCGGCGCCTACTCGTGGCTCCTGATCATCGGCATCGCCGGGCTGGTGGTCGTCGTGACGGCGTTCGTCGTGTTCATGGAGCGCGCACTGCGCAAGATCCTGGTGAACTACGCCAAGCGCCAGGTCGGAAACAAGGTCTACCAGGGCCAGAGCTCGCACCTGCCGCTCAAAATCAACATGTCCGGGGTGATCCCGCCGATCTTCGCGTCGTCGATCATCCTGTTTCCGGCGACGCTGGCCCAGTGGGGCGGCACCGGCGAGAATACCATCTGGCTCCGCGATCTCGCGGCGACGCTCGCGCCCGGCCAGCCGATCCACGAGATCCTGTATGCGGCTGCGATCGTCTTCTTCTGCTTCTTCTACACGGCATTGCAGTACAACCCGAAGGATACGGCCGACAACCTGAAGAAAAGCGGCGCTTTCATCCCGGGTTACCGGCCGGGAGAGCAGACTGCGAAGTACCTGGAGAAGATCACGCTACGCCTCACGCTGATCGGCTCGATCTATCTTGTGGTCGTCTGCTTCGTCCCAAACTTCCTGATTGCCTGGAAGAACGTGCCGTTCTACTTCGGCGGCACGTCGCTGCTGATCATCGTCGTGGTCACGATGGATTTCATGACCCAGGTCCAGGCGTACATGATGTCGCAGCAGTATGAGAGCCTGCTGCGAAAAGCCAATTTCAAGGGCGGAGTACCGACGCGCTGATGGCGAAGGAAGAAACGATAGCAATGCAGGGCGAGGTGGCGGAAATGCTGCCGAACGCGACGTTTCGCGTGAAGCTCGAGAACGGACATATGGTCCTTGCGCACATTTCGGGAAAGATGCGGATGCACTACATCAAGATCCTGCCGGGCGACAAGGTCACCGTCGAGCTGACGCCGTACGACCTGTCGCGGGCGCGGATCACGTTCCGCGCGCGGTAGTTCGAGGATCGGGAGTCGGGAGATCGAAATGAAAGTGCTGGCATCGGTGAAGAAGATCTGCCGCAACTGCAAGATCGTCCGGCGCAAAGGCGTCGTGCGGGTGATCTGCACCGACCCGCGGCACAAGCAGCGGCAGGGCTGACGGCATGTGCCGGCAGCCGGGACTGAATACGACCGGCAGTACACCGCAAACGAACGACAGGTAAATCATGGCCCGTATTGCAGGCGTCAACATTCCGAACCATCAGCACGCCGAAATCGCGCTGACGGCGATCTATGGCATCGGCCGCCCACGCGCCAAAGCGATCTGCACCGCGGCGGGCATTACCCCCAACGCGAAGGTCAAGGACCTGACCGACACGCAGATGGACAAGCTGCGCGAGCACATCTGCCAAATTTACCGTCGAAGGCGACCTGCGCCGCGAAGTGACGATGAGTATCAAGCGGCTGATGGACCTGGGTTGCTATCGCGGCGTGCGGCACCGCAAGGGCCTGCCGGTACGCGGCCAGCGCACGCGGACCAACGCGCGCACGCGGAAGGGACCGAAGAAGGGTCGCACGGTCGCGCTTTCGAAGGGCGTCACGAAATAACCGCAGACGTAACGAACGCAATACGCGCAAGGATCATCGATGGCACAGCAACCCTCGCAGAAGACCGCAGCAGCGCGTACGCGCAAGAAGGTCAAGAAGAGCGTGTCGGAAGGCATCGCGCACATCCACGCGTCCTTCAATAACACGATCATCACGATCACTGATCGCCAGGGCAACGCACTCTCGTGGGCGACTTCCGGCGGCGCAGGCTTCAAGGGCTCGCGCAAATCGACGCCGTTCGCCGCGCAGGTCGCCGCCGAGTCGGCAGGCCGCGCCGCCCAGGAATGCGGCGTGAAGAACCTGGAAGTCCGGATCAAGGGCCCTGGCCCCGGCCGCGAGTCGGCCGTGCGGGCGCTGAACGCGCTGGGACTCAAGATCAGCAGCATCTCCGACGTGACGCCGGTACCGCACAACGGCTGCCGTCCGCCGAAGCGGCGCAGGATCTAACCGAATGACTGGATAGCGCAATGGCTCGATACATCGGACCCAAATGCAAGCTCGCGCGACGGGAGGGGACCGACCTCTTCCTGAAGAGTGCGCGGCGATCACTCGACTCGAAGTGCAAGCTCGACACCAAGCCGGGTCAGCACGGCGTCAGGTCGGGTGCCAGGACCTCGGACTACGGCCACCAGCTCCGCGAGAAGCAGAAGCTGCGGCGGATCTACGGCGTGCTCGAGCGACAGTTCCGGCGCTATTTCGCTGAAGCAACGAAGGGCAAGAGCTCGACCGGGACCAACCTGCTGCAAATCCTCGAGTCGCGGCTCGACAACATCGTCTACCGGATGGGATTGGGATCGACCCGCGCCGAGGCGCGGCAACTCGTGTCCCATTGCGCGATCACGGTCAACGGCAGGGTCCTCAATGTTGCGTCGGCGCTGCTCAAGTCCGGCGACGTCGTCGCGACGACCGACAAGGCGAAGGGGCAGCTCCGCATCCAGGATGCGCTGCAGCTTGCCGAGAAGGTTGGCTTTCCGTCATGGGTCCAGGTGGATCCGAAGAAGATGACCGGTACGTTCAAGGGCGCGCCCGACCGCTCGGAGTTCGGGCAGGACATCAACGAAAGCCTCGTCGTCGAGCTGTACTCGAAGTGATCGGCGCCGTGCCGAAGGTCCTCGTCATCCGTCCCGACTCGCATAAGGGTTCCGCATGCTGAGCAATGTACTGTTGAAGCCTCGCATCATCGACGTGCAGAGCATGTCGCCATTCCACGCCAAGGTCGTCATGGAGCCGTTCGAACGCGGGTACGGGCACACGCTGGGCAACGCGCTGCGGCGCGTGCTGTTGTCGTCGATGCCGGGCTACGCCCCGACCGAAGTGAAGATCACCGGCGTGCTGCATGAATATTCCGCGCTCGACGGAGTGCAGGAGGACGTTGTCGACGTCCTGCTGAACCTCAAGGGCGTGGTGCTGAAGCTGCACAACCGCGACCATGTCATGCTGAAGCTGTCGAAGAGCGGCGAGGGTCCGGTCACCGCGGCCGACATCGAGCCGAACCACGACGTCGAGATCATCAATCCCGAGCACGTGATCGCGCACCTGACGGCCAGCGGCAAGATCGAGATGGAGATCAAGGTCGAGAAAGGCCGCGGCTACCAGCCGGCGACCACGCGCGGCAAGTCCGAGGGCGGCCGCACTATCGGCAGCATCCTGCTCGACGCGTCGTTCTCTCCGGTGCGGCGCGTGAGCTATGCGGTGGAGTCGGCGCGCGTCGAGCAGCGCACCGACCTCGACAAGCTTGTGCTCGACATCGAGACCAACGGTGTCGTCGAGCCGGAGCAGGCGGTGCGCTACGCGGCGAGCGTGCTGGTCGAGCAGTTGTCGGTGTTCGCCGACCTCAAGGGCACCGATCAGCCCTCGGCCGAGCGCGCGTCGCCGCAGGTGGACCCGCTCCTGCTGCGCCCTGTTGACGATCTCGAGCTCACCGTGCGTTCTGCCAATTGCCTCAAGGCCGAAAACATCTATTACATCGGCGACCTGATCCAGCGCACCGAGACCGAGCTCCTGAAGACGCCGAACCTGGGCCGCAAGTCGCTGAACGAAATCAAGGAAGTGCTCGCGTCGCGCGGCTTGTCGCTGGGGATGAAGCTCGAGAACTGGCCGCCGGCAGGGCTGGACCGGCCGTAAAGCCAAGGAAGACGACATGCGTCACCGCCACGGACTGCGCAAGCTCAATCGCACCAGCGCGCATCGCCTCGCGATGCTGCGCAACATGACCAATTCGCTGTTCACGCACGAGGCGATCCGCACGACGCTGCCGAAGGCGAAGGAGCTGCGGCGCGTCGCGGAGCCGTTGATCACGCTGGGCAAGGATTCGACTCTCGCCAATCGCCGGCTGGCCTTCGCCCGCCTGCGCGACCGCGACGTCGTCACCAAGCTCTTCAACGACCTCGGTCCGCGGTTCAAGGCGCGCCCGGGCGGCTACCTGCGCATCATGAAATTCGGCTTTCGCCAGGGCGATGCGGCGCCGATGGCACTGGTCGAACTCGTCGACCGGCCCGCCGAAGCAGGCACGGACGAGGCCGCGAAAGCAGCCTGAGCTACTGACTCCGCGGGGCAGGGCGCTGCACGCCCCACTGCCGCCCCCGCGGAACCGGTTCGGCGCATCGTCGCAGCGTCGTCGCAGTATCTGCACCGCGCATGGTCGCGGTATCGCCCGCAGCTTCGCCGCATCGCGGTAGCGCATCGGCGCCACTCGCACCATTGCCGCGTTCGGTCGCCGGCGCACGGCAGGGCGCTGCGTGCGACGCCTGTGGCGCAGTCGGCGTGAAGCGGTCGCGCGGCCAGCGAGCCCGATCATCGCGAATGGGTACCGCTGTACTCGAGCGCCGTCGCGCCGGGACCCGCTCGCCGACGCGCATTGCGCCACCGAAGTCGCGCGCAGCGCCCTGCCCTGCGCCGGCGATCGAATGCGCGCTGGCGATGAAGTCGCGCGCGGGCACTGAGGCGCGCCGGCAATGAATGCGCGTTGGCACAATGAACGCGCGACGGCGACGACACGCGGAACCTGAAACGTGTAGCATCGCCTCCCATGACCGATCGCATCTCTGGTTACGGGTGGGGCCGGATTCGTAGGCTCGCATGTGGTCGTCGAACTCGGCAGGCAGGGATACCGGCCGGTCGTGCTCGACGACTTCTCGAACAGCACGCCGGCGATCCGCTCGCGGCTAGAGGCGGTGGCCGGTCTCCCGGTGCCGTTCATCCAGTCCGACGTGCGCGACGTGAACGCGCTGCGTGCCACGTTCCACGATTACGCGATCGACGCAGTTGTCCACTGCGCCGGGTTGAAGCAGGTCGCGGAATCGGAGGCGCGACCGCTTGCGTATTACGACGTGAACGTTGGCGGCACCTTCGCGCTGATCGGGGTAATGGGCGAGGCAGGAGTCGCGACGCTGGTATATGGCTCCGCCGCCAGCGTCTACGGCGAGTACGCGCGTACCCCGACCGACGAGGACGCGCCGACGCAGCCAACAAGCGTCCACGGTCGCACCAAGCTGATCGTCGAGAGCTTCCTGCGCGACCTGGCCCGGGCCAATGCCAACTGGCGCATTGCGATCCTGCGCGGATTCAATCCGTCGGGCGCGCATGCGTCGGGAATGATGGGCGAAGCGCCGCGGGGACCCGCGACCCACCTGCTGCCGCAACTCGCGCGCGCTGCGGCCGGGGAGACCGATGCGGTGATCGTCAGCGGTGATGACTGGGGCACGCCCGACGGGAGTTGCGTTCGCGATTATGTCCACGTGCAGGACGTTGCCGAAGGCTTCGTCCGTGCACTGCGTCTCCTGGCGACGCGGAAGGAGACGCTGACGCTGAATCTCGGGAGCGGCAAGGGCCACTCGGTGCTCGAGGTCCTCGGTGCATTCGAGCGTGCCTGCGGCCGTCCGATTGCGCACGTGATCGGACCCCGCCGGCCGGGAGACGTACGGGAGAGTTGTTCCAATCCTGCACGCGCCGCCAGGGATATGGACTGGCGCGCAACCCGGGACATCGACGCGATCTGCGCCGATGCATGGCGGTGGCAGAAAAATGGCGGCCGCTACTGATCGATGATCCGCGTCTACGTCGCGCGCCAGCGTTTCGATGCCTACCTGGTCGCGGACCGGCTGAACCAGGCAGGTGTCCGCGCGCATGTCTTCAACGAGCACATGTCGAGCATCGTCGGTGACGTTCCTCCCGACGTGGCGCAGCCGCAAGTCTGGATCGCCGACGATCGCGACGAGTCGCGCGCCCGCGAGGTGCTGCGCGACATGGAGCGCGATGCCGCGCGCACCACGCCGCGTTCGTGCCGCGCATGCGGCGAGCAATCGCCAGGGAGCTTCGACCTGTGCTGGAAATGCGGGACCGCGCTGACCTGACCGCATTCAGGCGGCCGGATCGTCCTCGATGAGCAGCGCGCGAGCGCGGGCGAGCGTAACAGCCGGCGCAGTGCTGTCTTGCGTAGCGGACGGTGGAAGCGCGGCGCCTGCGCCGGACGCGCGATGGCACGCCACCGCCCACCAGACGATGCCGCCTCCCGCAAGCATCACGAACGGGCCGAACCATAGCAGCCACGTCACCGGCTTGACCGGGGGCCGATAGAGCACGAAATCGCCGTAACGCGCGACCAGGTACTGCTTGATCTGGTCGTCGGTCCTGCCCGCGACGGCGAGCTGACGGACCTCCTTGCGCAGGTCGGCGGCGAGGTCCGCGCCGCTCTCGGCGAGTGTCTGGTTCTGGCACACGAGGCAGCGCAACTCGGTCTCGAGCTTCTTCAACCTCTGGTCGAGAGCCTCGTCGGCGTTGGCCGCAGGCGGCGCCGCGCAGAGCACAGCAAGCAGCACCAGCAGGCAAGGCATGCCGGAGCGTGCACGCATGTCGGGCCGCGGCTGAATCCCGAGCCATTCCCGCGAGCCAGTTGGTATGGCGCACGCCGGATCATGATTGCTGGAGCTCTCGCAGCAGTGGCAGGATCTTGCGTTTCAACGCGTCCTCGGTGATCGGGCCGATCTGCTTGTAGCGGATGATGCCGGTCTTGTCGACGACGAAAGTCTCCGGCACACCGTAGACGCCCCAATCGATGCCGACGTGCCCATCGAGATCCACCACCGATGTGGTGTATGGGTCGCCGCTGCCCGTCAGCCACGCGAGCCCGTCCTCGGGCTTGTCCTTGTAGTCGAGGCCGATGATCGGCACGATGCCGGCCTTCGACAGCGCGACGAGCAGTGGATGTTCTTCGCGGCACGACACGCACCACGACGCCCAGACGTTCAGCAACCACACCTTGCCGCGCAGGTCGCCGGTTGCGAGGCTACGCTCGGGATGGTGCAATTCGGCGAGCGAGAACTGCGGCGCAGGCTTGCCGATCAGCGGCGACGGAACTTCATGCGGATCGCGAAACAGACCCGCGAAAAGGAACCCCGCCACGACGACGAAGATGGCAAGCGGGATCGACCAGCGCAGGATCTTCATCGGTACGTTGCGCTCGCGCGCCGCCTCCCGCTGGCCGCGTGCAGCGACATCACGCAACGCCCGGCGCAGCGCCTGGCACCAACGCGGCAGCCCTGCGCCGCAACGCCATGCGGTAGCGCCGATCGGCGATTGTGGTGAATCCGCCGAGCGCCATCAGCATGCAGCCGAACCAGATCCAGTCGACGAAGGGCTTCAAGTAGATCCGTACGGCCCACGCGCCCGCGGCGCCGCGCGCGGTCACCGGCTCGCCGAGCGACACATAGCGATCTCCGGTAACGCCGCGGTCGATCGACGCTTCGGTCATCACCTCGCCCGACGCATGGAAGGTCCGCTTCTGCGGCCTGAGCGTCACGACATGGCGCCCTCCACGCGAGACGTCGATGGTTCCGATCAGCGCGTCGTAGTTGGGTCCTTCCTGCGCGGCAACGCCGCGGAAGGTGTAGGTGTCGGCTCCCACCGTCACGCCCTGGCCGACGTCGAGGCGCACGTCGCGCTCGACCTCGTAGCCCTTGACGAGTGTCACGCCGACGATGAACACCGCTACGCCGAAATGCGCGATCAGCATCCCGTACCATGCCGGCGCATTGGCGCGGAGCTTCGCCACGATGCTCCGCTGTGGCGCGGCCGAGAGCCGCTGCAGGAACGCACTTGCGGTTGCCGCGGCGACCCAGGCTGCGAGCAGCAGCCCCAATGCCACCAGCGGCTTCCACCGCGCCATTGCCAGCGGGATGAGCGCCGCGAGCGCAACCGCCACGCAGGCGGCCCACGCGAGCCGCACCCGGAGATCGGGTAGCTGCGCCCTGCGCCAGGACGCAAGCGGGCCCACGCCCATCAGGAAGATCATCGGCACCATCAGCGGGTAGAAGACGGTGTCGAAGTACGGCGGGCCGACCGAGATCTTGCCGGCATGCAGCGCATCGACCATCAACGGATAGAGCGTGCCGAGGAGCACGCTTGCGAGCGCGGTGACGAGGAGCACATTGTTGCCGAGCAGCAGTGACTCGCGCGACAGCGGCGCGAAGCCGCCGCCCGCGCCGACCGCGCCGGCGCGCACTGCGTAGAGCGCGAGCGATCCGCCGATGACGATGGCGAGGAATCCAAGGATGAATACGCCGCGCGCCGGGTCGGTCGCAAACGCATGCACGGAGGTCAGCACGCCGGAGCGCACGAGGAACGTTCCGATCAGCGACAGCGAGAACGCCAGGATCGCGAGCAGCACGGTCCAGCTCCGGAATGCGCCGCGTTTCTCGGTGACCGCAAGCGAATGGATCAGCGCCGTTCCCGCGAGCCAGGGCATGAACGAGGCGTTCTCGACCGGATCCCAGAACCACCAGCCGCCCCAGCCCAGCGTGTAGTACGACCAGGCGCTGCCGAGTGCGATGCCGATGGTCAGGAACGACCAGGCGACCGTCGTCCACGGACGCGACCAGCGCGCCCATGATGCATCGAGCCGGCCGCCGATCAGCGCTGCGATCGCGAACGCGAACGCGACCGAGAAGCCGACGTAGCCCATGTAGAGCATCGGCGGATGCACGACCATGCCGGGGTCCTGCAGCAGCGGATTCAGATCGCGACCTTCCGCCGGCGGCGGCAGCAGCCGGGTAAACGGATCGGAGGTGACGAGCATGAACAGCAGGAAGCCGATCGCGATCAGGCCCATCACCGCGAGCACCCGTGCCCGCAGCGCCTGCGGAAGATTCCTCGACAGGAGGCTTACCGCAAAGCCCCAGCCGGAAAGCATCAGCGACCACAGCAGCAGCGAGCCTTCGTGCGAGCCCCAGGTGGCGGCGAAGCGGTATTGCAGCGGGAGCTGCGAGTTCGAGTTCGCGGCGACGTTCTGCACCGAGAAGTCGCTGGTGACGAAGCTCCAGGCGAGGCAGCCGAACGCAAGTGCGACCAGCGCGAACTGCGCGCGCGCTGCGGGAACGGCGACCGCCATCAGCGCATGGTCGCGGCGCGCGGCGCCGATCATCGGCAAGACCGCCTGGACGATCGCGACCAGCAGGGCGACGATCAGCGCGAAGTGGCCCAGTTCCGGAATCATCGCGTCACTGCGCCTGGGCCTGCCGCAGGCTCGGCATCGATTCGGGACCGTGGCGCGCCTGCTCGATCGCCGATTTCACCTCGGGGGGCATGTAATTCGCATCGTGCTTCGCGAGCACCTGGGTCGCGTTGAATGTACCGTCGGCCCCCATGCGCCCTTGCGCGACGACCCCCTTGCCTTCCTTGAACAGGTCCGGGAGCAGGCCGGTGTAAGTGACCGGGATGGTCTTGGCGGTGTCGGTCACCAGGAAATGCACGGTCAGCGTGTTCGGGTCGCGTTTCAGGCTCCCGGCCTCGACCAGGCCGCCGACGCGAAACGGCCGCGACAGTGGCACCTCGTTGGCGACCACCTGCGACGGCGTGAAGAAGAACACGAGGTTGGACCTGAACGCCGAGAGCACCAGCGCGAGCGCAATCGCGACCGCGGCGAGGCCCGCTCCGATCCAGGCAAACCGGCGGTACCGGGCTTTCACCTTGCGCTCCCGGAATCGAAGAACGCGCCGCCGTGGGCGGCATCGACACCCTGGGTCATCCGCGCGAGATCGAATGCGCGCCGGCGCCGCAGGTGTAGCGCAACGGTCTCCGCGACGGCGACCACTACGGCTGCGCCGTAGGCCATCCAGACATACCACGCGTAGCCGCCCATCGCGAAGAATGCGCTCATCTCGCTCCCTGCGGCAGGATCAGCGATGCAACCCAGCCGGCCCCGCGCTCGCGCTCGACCATAATCGTGCGCACCCGCGCGAGCACCACGGCAATGCAGTAGCACCAGATGCCGGCGGTCATCACCAGCAGCCCTGCGAGCATGATCAGCGCCATTTTCGGCGCGGCCGTGAGGCTGATCGACGAGCCCTGGTGCAGCGTGTTCCACCACTGCACGGAAAAATAGATGATCGGGATGTTGACCACGCCAACGACCGAGAGCAGTGCACAGGCGCGATCCGCGCGGCGCGGATCGTCGATCGCGCCGCGCAGCGCGATCACGCCGAGGTAGAGGAACAGCAGGATCAGCGTCGACGTCATGCGCGCGTCCCACGCCCAGTAGGTGCCCCAGGTCGGCCGCCCCCAGAAGGCGCCGGACCACAAGGCGAGCGCCGCCATCAGTGCTCCGGTCGGCGCCAGCGCCTGCGCCATCATCGCCGACAGCCGCGTGTTGAATCCGAGCGCGAGGGCACTCCATGCGGCCATGACGACGTAGATCAGCATCGCCATCCACGCGGTCGGGACATGCAGGAAGATGATCCGGTACGCGTCGCCCTGGGTTGCATCGGTCGGCGCGACGACAAGCCCGAGATAGAGGCCCGCAACGGTGAATAACACTGCGAGCACCGCGAACAGGCGCGCGAGCTTCCCGGCCAGCGGGTAGAACGAAATCGGCGACGAGTAACGGAACCAGTTGACGATCATCGATCAATCCAGCGCAATGCGCACCGCCGCCGCGGCGGCGAACGGGACCGCGACCAGCGCCAGCAGCGCTCCTGCCGCCAGCAGCGCAAGCTGCGGAGCTGCCGACATCCCGCTGCGTACGGCGTCGACGGCTCCCGCGCCGAAAATCAGCACCGGCGCATACAACGGCAGCACGATGAGGGCGAGCAGGCTGCCGCCCCCGCGCGCGCCCAGCGTCAGCGCCGCGCCGATCGCCCCCAGCAGCGACAGGATCGGCGTGCCGAGCAGCAGCCCGGCCGCGAGGATCAATTGCCCGGGACCGTCCATCGCGTACTGCGCAGCCAGCAGCGGCGCGAGCACAGTGACAGGAAGGCCGGTGGTGAGCCAGTGAGCCGCCATTTTACCGGAGACGAGCGCAGGCAACGGCCGCGGCGACAGCGCGAGCTGCTCGAGCGTGCCGTCGCCATAATCGGCGGCGAACAGCCGCGGCAAGGACAAGAGCGAAGCCAGCAGCGCCGCGGTCCACAGCACGCCGGGACCGAGCGTCGCCAGCACCTCGCGCGACGGTGACGCGGCCAGGGGAAAGAGCGACACGACGATGACATAGAACATCAGTTGCACGCCGAGTTCCGCCCTCGAGCGCAGGGCAACGCGCAGGTCGCGCGCAAGCGCCCATGCGAACGCCGACGTTATCGACCCGGAATCGGGGTGCCCCAGCGCGTTCGCCGTTGCGTTGACGGGTGCACTCACGGGCGCGTTCAAGGCTGCGTGAGTCGCAATGGCCCGGCACCGAGATCGAGCGTGAGTACGCGGGCGCTGCCAACCGGCAATGGCTGATGCGAAGCCGCGACGACCGCTCCGCCTGCCTGAAGCTGCGCCGCGAGGAGCGCAGCAAGCACCTCGATGCCGTCACCGTCCAGCGCGGTCAGCGGCTCGTCGAGGATCCACAGCGGGCGCCGCGAGAGCGCGAGCCGCGCGATGCCGATGCGCCTGCGCTGGCCCTGCGACAGCGCGCGCGCCGGAAGCCTGGCACGTTCGCGCAGCGCCACATCGCTCCAGCGCCTGCAGCAGCGCGTCGCGGCCCTGCGCCTCGTTCCCGAGCGTCGTCCACGCCGCGAGATTCTCGAGCGCGGTGAGCTCGTCCTTCAGCGCTGGGAGGTGCCCGTGGAACACGACGACGTCGCGCAATCGCGGGTCGAATGGCCTCATCGGCGTACCCCCGAGACAAACCTCGCCTTCGGCCGGCGCAGTGAGCCCCGCGAGGATCCGCAGCAGCGTGGTCTTGCCGCTGCCGTTGGGTCCCGAGACCACGAGTGCCTCGCCCGCCGCGAGCGACAGGTCGAGACCCTGGAAGAGCGTTGCGTCGCCTCGCCGGGCGGTGAGTGCGCGCGCCTCGAGCTTCACCGGGGCGCGCGCGCCGCGCGCGCGCCTGCCGCGTTCGCCTGCGCAATCAATTGGTCGAGCTCGCGGTCCTGCTTGCTTCCGGGAGCAAACTCCTGCTTGAGCTTGCGCCAGGACGTGATCGCCGCGTCGAAGTCCTTGCGCTCGACTGCGGCGGCGCCGGCGAGGGTCAGCGCTTTCGGATTGGCGGGCTCGATCGCCAGTGCGCGCTCGATCAGACGCGATGGTTCGCCCTCGAGTGTCCCGCCGTTCGCCATGCCCAGCGCATCGGCCCAGTCGGCCATCACCGTCGCGTCCGCCGGGGTCCGCTCCGACGCTTCGCGAAACGCATCGGCCGCTTCACGGTAGCGACCGAGCGCGCTGTAGGATCGTCCGAGGAGTTTCCAGCCCTGTGCATCCTCGGGATTCGCCTTCATGCGCGCCGCGAGCTTGTCGACCATGGCGATGATCTGCGCCTGGGTCGCCGCCGGGCGCTCCCGCGCCGCGGACAGGCGCATCGCGTTCGGGCTTCCGAGCAGCGCGTAGAGCGCGACAGCACTGGTTGGCAGCACGAGGATCAGCGCGAATGCCCATGCCATGCGCCCGCGCGGGGATCTTGCGGCCGGCGTTGCCGCATGCGAGTCGAGGTCGGCCGACAGGCGCAGCGCAAGCTCGTCGATGGCCACATCGCGTTCCTCCGCGCTGATTGCTCCCGCCGCGCATTCGGCGTCGAGTTGACGCTTCTGGTCGCGGAACACGTACGTCGACGCGCGAGCCTCGCCGCCGGTCGGATCGTCCACCGGGTCACGGAGCAGCGGCCGAACGAGCATCAAAACGGGCGCCGCGACGAGCACCAGGGCGACGATCCAGAACAGCGTGACGATGGGCATGGAGCCGGAGTGGTCCCCGTGGAACTGATTGCGGCCAGCGCATTATAGCGACGTGCCGTGCATCCCGCGTCGCTGCGCGGCTGCGCTCCGACGCAGGCACTGCGTCGTGGCGGCGTTATGATTGTTTCTCGACTCGCCAACCGATAGCGGAGCGCCTGTCATGTCCGACCAGGAACCCAATCTTCGCGAGGATTCCCTCGCCTACCACCGACGCGCGCCTGCAGGCAAGATTGCGCTGCTGCCGACCAAGCAGCTCACCAACCAGCGCGATCTGGCGCTCGCCTACACGCCGGGAGTGGCCGCGGTCTGCGACGAAATCGTCCGCGATCCGCGGGAGGCGTTCAACCTCACCGCGCGCGGCAACCTGGTCGGCGTCGTTACCAACGGCACCGCGGTGCTGGGCCTGGGCGCGATCGGCCCGCTCGGCGCCAAGCCGGTCATGGAAGGCAAGGCCGTGCTGTTCAAGAAGTTCGCCGGCCTCGACTGCTTCGACATCGAGCTTGCCGAGCGCGACCCGGACAAGCTCGTCGACATGATCTGCGCGCTCGAGCCGACGTTCGGCGGCATCAACCTCGAGGACATCAAGGCGCCGGAGTGCTTTTACATCGAGCGCCGTTGCCGCGAGCGAATGAAGATCCCGGTGTTCCACGACGACCAGCACGGCACCGCGATCATCGTCGGCGCCGCCGTCGTGAACGGCCTGCGAGTCGTCGGCAAGTCGATCGCCGACGTCAAGCTGGTCTGCTCGGGTGCGGGTGCGGCCGCGCTCGCCTGCCTCGACCTCCTCGTCTCGCTCGGCCTGCGCCCTGCGAACATCTTCGTGTCGGACATCAAGGGCGTGGTCTGGAAAGGCCGCACCGAGGAGATGGACGACAACAAGGCGCGCTATGCGCAACCGACCGCGGCCCGGACACTCACCGAAATCCTGCCTGGCGCCGACATCTTCCTCGGCCTGTCCGCCGGGCATGTGCTGAAGCCCGAGGGCGTGGCGAAGATGGCCGCGAAGCCACTGATTCTGGCGCTCGCCAATCCGGAACCGGAGATCATGCCCGATGTCGCGAAAGCCGCGCGGCCCGACGCGGTCATCGCCACCGGCCGCTCCGATTTCCCGAACCAGGTCAACAACGTGCTGTGCTTCCCGTTCATCTTTCGCGGCGCGCTCGACGTCGGCGCGACCACGATCAACGAAGAGATGAAGCTTGCCGCAGTGCGCGCGCTGGCCGATCTCGCGACCGTCGAGCAGTCGGACATCGTCGCGACCGCGTACAACCTGCACGAGAACCTGCGCTTCGGTCCCGACTACCTGATTCCCAGGCCTTTCGATCCGCGCCTCATCGTCATGATCGCTCCCGCGGTGGCCAAGGCGGCGATGGACTCGGGTGTCGCGACGCGGCCGATCGAGGATTTCGACGCGTACCGGGCGAAGCTCACGAGCTTCGTCTACCACTCGGGTCTGCTGATGAAGCCGATCTTCACCCTGGCGAAGCAGGCGCCGAAGCGCATCGTCTATGCCGAAGGGGAGGACGAGCGAGTGCTGCGCGCGGTGCAGGTGGTCGTCGACGAGGGCCTCGCCCGGCCGATACTCGTCGGACGCCCGGCGGTGCTCGCGCGCCGGATCGAGCGATTCGGTCTGCGGCTGCGACCCGACGCCGATTTCGAGTCGATCAACCCCGAGGCCGATGCCCGCTATCGCAGCTACTGGACCGAGTACTACCGGCTGACCGAGCGCAAGGGCGTGTCGCAGCAGTACGCGCAGATCGAGATGCGCCGCACGCTGACGCTGATCGGCGCGATGATGATCCACCTGGGCGACGCCGACGGCATGCTGTGCGGCACCTTCGGCACCCATGCGCTGCACCGCCATTACATCGACCAGGTGATCGGCCTGCGCAAGGGCGCGAGCATCTACGCCGCGATGAACGCGGTGCTGTTGCCGGGCAGGACGGTGTTTCTGGCCGACACCTACGTGAATCCCGACCCCACGGCTGAGCAGCTTGCCGAGATCGCGACGCTTTGTGCCGCCGAGATTCGCCGCTTCGGGATCACGCCCAAGGTCGCGCTGCTGTCGCACTCGTCGTTCGGCACCAGCGATCACCCGTCGGCAACCAAGATGCGCGATGCGCTCGTGCTGATCAACCGCCGCGCGCCGGAACTCGAGGTCGATGGCGAGATGCACGGCGACGCCGCGCTGAGCGAATCCGTGCGCAACGCGGCGTTCCCCGGTTCGCGGCTGGCCGGCGATGCGAACCTGCTGATCATGCCCACGCTCGATGCGGCCAACATTTCGTTCAACCTGCTGAAGGTCGCATCCGGCGCGGGCGTCACCCTCGGCCCGATGCTGCTGGGTGTGGCCCGGCCGGTGCACATCCTGACGCCGTCGGCGACGGTGCGGCGGATCGTCAACATGACCGCGCTGACGGTCGTCGACTGCACGATCGACCGCGAGGCGTAGCGCGGTCGCGCCCGGCCCGAAATTTCACCAGGAAACGGGGGGCACCGCTGCTATACTCCGGCGCCCCCGGAATGATCGTGGCCTGAGACGAGGCTTGCCGATTCGTCATGGGGCTTTCCCATGATCCGGCGCGCCCATCGCTTCTTCGAGCGTCTCGGCCCGGGTCTCATCACCGGCGCCGCAGACGACGATCCGAGCGGCATTGCGACCTATTCGCAGGCCGGGGCCCAGTTCGGCCTCGGGATGCTGTGGAGCGTGCTGCTCACCACGCCGCTGATGGTCGGCATCCAGGTCGTGAGCGCGCGCATCGGCCGCGTCACCGGGCATGGGATCGCGCGGAACATCCGCGACCACTATTCGCGGCCGCTGCTCGTATTCATCGTGAGCCTGCTGCTCGTTGCCAACACGCTCAACATCGCCGCCGACCTGGGCGCGATGGGCGAGGCGCTGCAGCTCGTCGTCGGCGGGCCGAAGCACGGCCACGCGCTGGTGTTCGGCATCCTGGTGGTGCTGATGCAGCTCTTCATCCCGTATCGGCGGCTTGCGCCGCTGCTGAAGTGGCTGACGCTGTCGCTGTTCGCCTACGTCGCGGTTCTGCTGACCGTGACCATTCCCTGGGGGCAGTTGATCGCCGCGACGATTCTTCCCCCGGTCGAGCTGACCCGCGACTACCTGACGCTGCTGGTCGGAGTGCTGGGCACCACGATCAGCCCGTACCTCTTCTTCTGGCAGGCGTCGCAGGAGGTCGAGGAGCAGCGGATGGTCGCCGGCGAGATGCCGCTGCGTCAGGGCAATGGCGGCGCGCGCGAGCACCTGCGGCGCATCCGGATCGATACCTGGTTCGGGATGATCCTGTCGAATTCCATCGCATTCGCCATCATGCTGACAACGGCAGTCACGCTGCACGACGCGGGCATCACCAACATCCAGACCTCCGCCCAGGCCGCGGAGGCGCTGCGCCCGATCGCCGGCAACTTCGCGTTCCTGCTGTTCGCGGCCGGCATCATCGGCACCGGACTGCTTGCGGTCCCCGTGCTCGCTGGCTCGGCCGCCTACGCCGTCGCCGAGTCGATGGAATGGCCGATCGGCCACGGCCTGCAGCCGATGGAGGCCAAAGGCTTCTACGGCATCATCATTGCGGCGACGCTGCTTGGCGCCGGCATCGACTTCACCCCGGTCGATCCCGATCAAGGCGCTGATCTGGTCCGCCGTGCTGAACGGCATCGTCGCCGTGCCGATCATGATCGTGATGATGCGCATGGCGGTGCGCCCCGACATCATGGGCAGCTTCGTCATCAAGCGCCGCCTGAAGCGCCTGGGCTGGTTCGCGACCGCGGTCATGGGAATCACGGTGGTGGCGATGCTGGCGGCGTTCTTCGTGTGATGATCGCCGCGCGGCAGATTCGTCCCGAGGGCGGGCGTGCGGTAAAATCGGCAGTCCGGAGAGGTGGATGAGCGGTTTAAGTCGCACGCCTGGAAAGCGTGTTTAGGGTAATCCCCTAACGCGGGTTTGGACGATGCGGCGGCCGATGGCCGATGCATCGGGCGTCCGCTAACCCGAGCGTAGGCGAGGGTTAAGCGGAGCGGGAGCGAAGCGGCGGACGCTCATCCCGCCCGTTGTACGGATTCGATATGCATCGTTTATTGTGAAGTCTGTCGTGCCACCGG
>CAVPBR010000009.1:0-209226 GCA_963701885.1 uncultured beta proteobacterium | reverse complement strand
CCCCTGCTTCACCTGCGGCAACCGGTGCCCCCGATGGCCCCACCGTTTACGCACCACCGTGCGGCAACGTGAAAAGCCCACCTTTGACCCCGTAGATGCCGATCGAGATCGCGAGGATCGGAGCGAGAGTCATCAGCTGCTTCCGCGTCGAGATCGCCACCATAGCGACCAGGATCATCAGGTCGATCTTCATGACCCGCCTCCACATATCGAGCGAATCGGTGACGGAGAACGAGAAGGGAAGCGTGATGCACATCCAAGCCATAAATGGGCGACCCCAGCGTTAGTTGGACAGCTCTTGCGTCGACGTGGCGACGTCTCATCGTTCGTTGGACACTTACACGGCGCTTTGAAGGGCTGTGTCGGGACGGCGGTACGGTATGGTCCGCAATTATGGCTGTTCAGCCGGAGCGCGGCGTCGGAGAGCGAAGCAGCGGATGCAAGAATGATCGAAGTCAACTTCGCAGCGCACCAAGCGATGCACCCAGTTTGGACTTACGGCGAAGCGCTGGCCGAGCAGATAGACGTGGCCGGTCTCGTCAGTCCGGCGAATGAAGACGATGTGTCCGCGCAGCGGGGCATGCGGGTCAAATCGGAAATGCTTGGGCATCGCTTGACGCCGAGGGGCCGCTTCGGCGAGCGCTTGCGTTCGACCACGATGCGCCGAGATGTATCGATCGGAACATGCTTGGAGCTCAGCCACGTCGGCCACGCGGTGACGCAGCCAGACCTTGGCCTGCCACAGCGCGTTGAAGCTTTCGATGGTGTTTTGCATCCCGTGCTCGAGTGGTGGCACGAACACCGGCGCCACTCCGAGCTGCAGGCACACACGACTGACGCGGCCCACAGCATGTGCGTGATGATGCGCGCCCTGAAACACGTTGTCGTTGTCGAACTGGGCATAGGCGGGAAGGCCGTCGCGCTGCCAGCGCCCCAGCAACAACGGTATGGTGCTTTCGGTGCTCCTCGCGATGGCCCAGGCATTAGTCAGCGACCCTGCAGGCTCTTGGCGGTCAGTACATCGATCAGCGGCCCGCTGGCGATCTTGAGTTCCGTGATGAAGTCAAAGCAGTCAACCTCGGTCTGGCCCGCTACCACGCTCGGCAGATACCAACCCTTGGGCGGTGCGGGACGGCGGATGCGTCGCACGCCATCCTGCAGTCCAAGACGCGCGAGCACACGATTAACGCTCGACTCCGAAGGCACGCGCGCCATTTCAGCCTGCAACGCGGTTCGGATTGCGCCGCCCCGTATTCGCCCAGGACGCTTTCACGCAGATCGATGCGCAGCTGCGCAATACGTTGCTCGACATCGAACGCGGTACGGTTCGAGGCGCGGCCCGGTTTTCGATTGGCAAGATCAATGCGGTCCAGGCGCTCGCCGTAAGTGCGCTGAACCCAGAACGCAACCGTGCTCTTAGGAAATCCAAATTGTCGACCCGCCTGACGTATGTTCATGCCGGCCCGAACCGCCCTGAGCATCGCCTTGCGGCGCAACTCAACTGATCCTTTTTAGCCATATCAGCCCGATCACAAATCCCGCACACTACAAGAACTTGTCCAACGAACGCTGATACATCGCTGTCCAACTAACGCTACTCTTGCCCCATAAATGCCAACAGGGCGACGGCCGGCGTCGACACGGACCAATCGCGGCGGTCGCGGGTGAGCGCGAGCCCGATCAGCGTCGCGATGGCCACCGCGGCAGCCAGGGGCCAGTCTTGCACCCGCCAACTGTACCGGTGCGGATTCATGATGCTGAGAGGGTCCACCCCATGACGCCGGTCCACGGGCGGAACAGCGCCACGGCCGCAACGCGGCCCACAGTCAGCACGAGCAGGATGTCACGCATCGGTTAAGCCTTCGCGCGATCGAGCGGCTTCCGGGGAATCGAGCGGATGGCGCGCTCCAGCGCTTCGGTATGCGCTCGGGCCGTGACCGACCAATTGAAACGTTCGACTAGACGCCGCACAGCGCCGCCCGGCGGCGGTGCCGACAGAACCTCGGCGATCATGCTCGCGAAGCCTTCCGGCGTCCGATCGGTAACAAGGCGACCCATCGCCGCATCTGTGATGATCTCCGGTACACCACCCACGGGTGACGCAACTACCGGTACCCCGCAGGCGAGTGCCTCGAGGAGCACGTTGGGCAACCCTTCTCGCTCCGACGCCAATACGACGGCGTCTGCAGCACCATAGATTCCTTGCAGCGAAGCTCATCCTGGGGGACCGACGGCAGCAACATAGCTCGCCCTTGCATCTGCCGCCGGGCGATGTGCTGTCGCAGGTGGAGCTGTTCGGGTCCATCGCCCACGATTAAGAAGCTGCACACCGGGCAGCTCGGTGAGCGCGTCGATCACCAGGTCGTGGCCCTTTTCCGGAACAAGGTTTCCCACGGAGGCGACGACCGCACCAGTCGCCGAGAGACCAAGGCGTCGTCGGGCAATATCCCGGTCCACTGGGGCAAAGCGTTCGACGTCCACGCCATTGCGGATCACGGTCATCTTGCCTCGATTCCGACACCGAGATTTGCAAGACGATCCGCAAGCGCGGTTGAGACCGTCACGAGCCGATCAGCTCTGCTGGCGGCCCAGGTGATCAGCCGCCGCGGCCAGGCGAACCGGGCGAGGAGATTGACGTCGGAGCCCCGGGCAGTGATCACCAGCGGTTTCGACAGCCACCCGGCCAGGAGAGCCGCCGCGACTCCGTCGGGATAGACGTAATGCGCGTCGATAACATCGAAATCCCCGCCGCTCCGCATTCGTCTACGCAAGCTGCTCACGGCCCCCAGAGCCATCGAGAACGGCTGCAGGTACATGCCAGCCCAAGGGAGAGTCAGGTACCGCGGGTGGAATACCTCGATGCCATTCCGCAGCTCCTGGCGCGAGGTTTGAGCAAGACGAGCGTAAGCCCCGAAGCGAGGGTTGCTGAACGGAAACCACGGAACGGGAGCAACGACCGTCGCGGCGATTCCAGTCGTCTGCCTGATCGCGACCAGCCGCGCCTCAATGAAGGTCCCGTGTCTGGGACGCGACTCGCTGGGATACAGCGATGTGAAAGTCAGGATACGCATCATGCTTCGAGGTCGCCGAGTGAGCTCGCGTCAACGCCAGGCGACCACCGCCCCGGCCGGTGCATGGCCCGCTAGGCACCGCTCGATGATGCCATCGAGGCGGCGCATCGACTTGTCCCAGGCGTGGTGCGACAGCATGCGCGCCCGCCCGGCGGCGGCAATCGTCGCGACGCTGCGGACTTCGCCATGAGCTCCAGCGTCGCCGCGGCGACTTCGCGACGGCGAATCGGCGACGAGAAATGTGGCATCCGGGGATCGCATCGACGCCTCCTGCCGCGACGCTGCTCGTCACGACCGGAACCCCGGCGGACATCGCCTCGAGGATCTTGTTCTGTGTCCCGCGCGCGATTTCGAGCGGAGCGACCATCGCGGCCGACCGCCGAAGATAGGGCCGTACATCGGGTACCGATCCAGTCACCGTGATACCCGGCAATCTGGCCGAGCCTGCGTATCGCGGCAGCTGGGTCCGCCCCGACGATCAGGAACTTCGCTTCGGGACGCCGCTGCCGGATTCGCGGAAATGTCTGCCGGCAGAAATCGAGTACGCATCTCTGGTTCGGGTAGTAATCCATCCTGCCCACGAAGCTGATCACGTCAGGATCGTAGGGTTCGGCGGATGGACTGAAATAGTTGATGTCGACCCCGTTGGGAAACCAATCGGCGCATACACGTGTTCCATAGCCAGCGAGCGTCTTCAGTTCTGCCTGGGTCGCGACCGTACAGACGTCAAAGGCACCCGCAAGGCGTCGCTCTTCCGCCTCGAGCTTCGCCCCCTCGAGCCGGTAGCCGAGATTGACCGGAAACGGCTTGAAATTCGAATACGCAAGCCATTTCTGCGAATCCATGTCGCAGAAATCCAGGATCTTGGGAATGGCTGCGACGTGCGCGACGTAATGCGCGACCGATGAGGAATGCACCAGTATGAGATCGAAAGACTCCGTAGCAAGCAACCCGCGGATTCGCGCCGCGAGATCAGGCGAATGAAAGTATGCGGACGAGGCCGTGCTCGAGCGTAGGCAGGCTTGCGATCATCCGTGCAATCTGCAGTGGTGTCCGCACGCGCGCCATCTCATACCGGGTGCAATAGGCAGCGAGCCCACGACCGGCCTCGGCCTCCTCTTCGGAGCGTGCGATCGACGCAACCGTGACTTCGTGCGCCGAATGCAGGTGCCGGATCATGTTGAATGCGCGAATCTTGCTTCCGCTGTCGGGCGGATAGGGAAAGCGATGCGAGACGAAGAGAATCTTCAACGGTAGCTTCGCTTCAGCCAACCGGTCGCCGGCGTTCAGCGCCAGGCCCGCGCCGATTGCACGCCGTGCGCGGATTCGAGCACGCTCGCGTACACATCCTGATAGCGGCGGACGCTCCTCGCCCACGTCCGTTCGGCCTCGACGAACTGCCGCGCCTGTGCCGCGATGCGCGGCCACGAAGCCTCGTCGTCGAGAACGCTGCCGATCTGCTGCGCGAGCGCATTCGCATCGCCGGCCTTGAACAGGAATCCGGTGACGCCGTCGCGCACCAGCTCGCGGTGGCCGCCGACATCGGAGGCGACGAACATGCGGCCCTGCGCCATCGCTTCCAGCGGCTTCAACGGCGTCACCAGCTCGGTCAGCCGCATGCTGCGCCGAGGGTAGGCCAGAACGTCGATCAGCCCGTAGTAGCGCTGCACCTGCTGGTGCGGCACACGGCCGGTGAAGATCACCCGTTCACCGAGCCCGATCGACGACGCCTGGCTGCGCAGTGCTGCCTCCTGCGGCCCGCCTCCGACGAGCAGAATGCGCAGCTCCGGCCGCTGCGGGGCGAGGAGCGCCAGCGCCTCGATCAGCAGGTCGAGCCCTTCGTAGGCGTAAAAGGATCCGGCAAAGCCGATGACGCGCTTGCCGTCGAGACCGAGCTTCGCCCGCAATTCGGGATCGGGTGCCGCGCCGAAGGTGAATTCGCGCGTGTCGACCGCGTTCGGGATGACGGTGACGCGCTCGGAAGCAATGCCGCGCGCGACGATGTCGCCGCGCAGACCCTCGCAGATGGTCGTGACGTGATCGGCGCGGCGCTGGGCCCAGGTCTCCAGCGCGCGCGAGGCCCGGTAGCGCAGGCTGCCTTCGCGGGTCGTGCCATGGTCGACCGCAGCGTCTTCCCAGGACGCGCGCACCTCGTAGACGACCGGAATGCCGCGCCTGCGACCTACCCGCAACGCGGGCAGCGCGTTCAACACCGGGGAATGCGCGTGCAGGATGTCGGGCGAGAATTGCGCCGCGAGCGCGTCGATGCGCGCCGCCGTCGCGGCGACCTCGCGTGCGTAGCGTATTCCGGGCACCCGGTCGGCAGCGCTTGGCGCAAGCGGCGTCCGGTGGAAGCGCAGGTGATCGACATCGTCGGCCAGGCCGGCTCCGCCATGCTGGCGCGGCGTGGTGAGTTGCAGCGTCTCGTAGCCCATCGCACGCTGCTCGCGCAGGATCGCTGCGCTGCGGAACGCGTAGCCGCTGTGCAGCGGCAGCGAATGGTCGAGGACGTGGAGCACCCGCATGTCGATGCTCAAGCCGCCCGGTGCAGCGGCGCGGCGCGCCTCGCCCGATACCACGTTGCGCAGGAACGCTTCGAACATCAGCAGCGTCCAGATCGGCGTGCTGTGGTCGCGTGCGCCGGCGAAGTGCTCGCTGGCGATGCGCTCGAGCGCCTGCGGATTGAACAGCCCGCTCTCGATCAGCGCGCCTCGCTCGAGCGTGCTCTGGACCCGCCCGCGCAGCGGTCCCCGGAACCAGCGTGCCAGCGGCACGGCAAAGCCCATCTTGGGCCGGTACAGGATTTCATCGGGAAGCCGGCCTTCCATGCTCTTCTTGAGCAGGAACTTTCCTTCGCCGCCGCGGACCTTGAGATCCGAGGGCAGGCTCGCCAGCCACTCGACCAGCTCGTGGTCCATCAGCGGCTCGCGCACCTCGAGCGAATGCGCCATGCTCGCGCGATCGACCTTGGTGTTGATGTCGCCGACGAGGTAGGTCTTGAGATCGAGGTACTGGATCAACGCCAGCGGATCGTCGGTGGCCGCGTTCCGCGCGTGGCGGTCGAACACTTCGCGCGCGTGATAGCCGCCGAGCTCGGCGCGCAGGCCCGCGCTGTAGAGCTGCACGCGCAGCGGGTCGCGCAGGTAGGAGACGCTGTTGAAATACGCCTCGACCGAATTGCGGGCCAGCGCTTCGAAGGTCGTCTTGGCGCGAAACATCCGCGGCGCCCAGTCGAGCTTCGGATAGGCACGGCCGAGCGGACCGAAAAGCGACTGCCGCATCGCCAGCGGCATTGCGGCCCGCAAGCGCTCTTCGGCGAGATGCAGGCGATAGCGCCGGTAGCCGCCGAAGCTCTCGTCGCCGCCGTCACCCGAGAGCGCGACGGTAACGTGCTTGCGCGCAAGCTGGCACACGCGATAGGTCGGGATCGCCGAGCTGTCGGCGTAAGGCTCGTCGTAGAGCCGCGCCAGCGTGTCGATCAGGTCGAAATCGTCGCTCTCGACCCGATCGGAATAATGGTCGGTGCGGTAGCGCTCGGCGACCAGCTTCGCATAGCGCGATTCGTCGAACGCCGGATCGGAGAACGCGATCGAGCAGGTGTTGACCGGGGTCGTCGGACAGTCCCGCCATCGTCGCGACGACCGCGCTCGAATCGACGCCGCCGGACAGGAACGCCCCCAGCGGCACCTCGGCGATCATGCGCAAGCGCACCGATTCATCGAGACGGCGCTGCAATTCCTCGCACGCTTCGGTCACGCCGATCGCCCGATCGCAGGAGAAGCGGACGTCCCAGTATTCGCGCGGCTCGGGCACGGGCTGGCCGCGCCTGATCGTGAGCGTATGGCCCGGGGGGAGCTTGCGTGCTTCACGGAAGATCGTCCGCGGCTCCGCGACGTAGCCGAGCGCGAAATACTCCTCGATCGCGCAGGGGTCGATGTCGCGGCGCATTGCGCCGTGGGCGAGCAGCGATTTGAGCTCGGACCCGAACAGCAGCGTGCCGTCGGGCAGCAGCGCGTAATGCAGCGGCTTGACGCCCAGGCGGTCGCGCGCCAGGAACAGCGTTTCGCGGTTGCGGTCCCACAGCGCGAACGCGAACATCCCGCGCAGGCGCTTGACGCAGTCCTCGCCCCAGGCTTCCCAGGCATGGACGATCACCTCGGTGTCGCTCTTGGTCCGGAACCGGTACCCGAGTGCCGTCAGCTCGGCGATCAGCGCCTGGTAGTTGTAGACCTCGCCGTTGTAGACGATGCAGACGCTGCGGTCCTCGTTGTAGAGCGGCTGCTGCCCGGTGGAAAGATCGATGATCGACAACCGCCGATGACCGAGACCCACGCCGGGCTCGACGTGCAGCCCGACCTCGTCCGGGCCGCGATGATGCTGCGATTCGTTCATGCGCACGAGCGTCGCGCGATCGATCTCGCGGCGTCCGCGCGTGTCGAAGATGCCGGTGATGCCGCACATGGTCAGTGGCTCTGCGTCGTCGCGGGCGCGGCGGGTGCCCGGGTTGCGGCCGGCACGGCACCGTGCCGGCCCTGCAGCAGCCGGTCGTAGAGCGCCGTGTACCGCGCAACCATCGCGTCGAGGCTGAACAGGCGCTCGGCACGGGTGCGTCCGGCGGCGCCCTGTGCTCGCGCAAGCGCCGGATCGCGCGCATAGCGCAGCATTGCCTGCGCCAGCGCTTCAGGATCTTCCGACGGCACCAGCATGCCGGTCGCGCCATGGTCGACGAGCTCGGCGTTGCCGCCCACGTCGGTGGCGATCACCGGAAGGCCGCTCGCCATCGCCTCGAGGATGGTGTTCGAGATGCCTTCGGCAAGCGAAGGCAGCACGAACACGTCGAATGCGCCGCAGCACCTGCGGCGACGTCGTCGCGCGCGCCGGGGAGCCAGGCGAGCGCGGCGCACTCCCGCGCCAGCAAGTATGTCCGCGATCTCGCCGCGCATCGGTCCGTCGCCGACGATGATGAGCCGCACGCGCTCGCGCAGTTCGGGCGCCAGCTCCAGCAGCCGCACGAATGCGCGCGCGAGCAGTGCCTGGTTCTTGACCGGCTGCAGTCGCCCGACGGTTCCGAACACGAACGCAGTCGGGATCGCCGAATGGGCACCCGGCGAGCGTCGCTCGCGCTCGGGCGGGCACGAAGGCCTCGATGTCGACGCCATTGACGATTCTTTCGACCCGCCGCCGGGGTACGCCGATCGCTTCGACCAGGTAGCGCTCGAGGTCACCCGATAGCGCGACGTATTGGGTCACGAAGGGGCGATGCAGGCGGCGCACCATCCGATAGGTCCGGTTCGTTCCGTCGAGATCGCCGATGTCGCGTCCGTGCTCGCCGTGAACGCGCACCGGAACCCCGGCGAGCGACGCCGGGATGCTCGCCTCGAGCGCGGCGAGGTTGCGCGTATGCACGATCGCCGGACGCATGCGCCGGAACAGGCGGATAAAGCCGCGGGAACAGCTTGACGCCATGCCCCGGAGCCTTGTGAGCTCGACGAATTCGACGTCGTCACGCAGCGACGCGGGCCCGATACGCTGTGCTTCCGGTCAGCGCGATCACTGCATGCCGGTAACGTTCGGCGGGCATCCGGTTCAGCAGGTTGACGACGCCGTTCTCCAGCCCGCCGACGTCGAACCGATAGACGACGTGCGCGACCAGCGGGCGCGATTCGGGCGGACGTCACCTCCCGCCGTCCCTCGCGCCGGCAAGCGCCGCCGCGATCGCCGGCCAGCCATCACGCACAAACGCCCGCAACGTCGCGTCGGGTTGCGTATCCGTCACCGGCAGGCGTATAGACGACGACCACGGCAGAATCGTCGCCGCGGCCGGTGATCTCGCAGCCAGGCGACCCGCGCCTTGGCGAGCGCGTCGCTCGACGTCAGTGCGCCGTCGATCCAGTACCACTGCCACGCCTCGATCGCCTGACCCCCCGCGCCGCGGATGCGTGCCGCGCGTACCGGAACCGTCTTGCCGCCGATGTCCATCGTGCGCGAGCCGCCCGCGATCGCGTGCCAGAACTTGTCTTCGGCGCGACACCAGCGACGTTGTCGGAGCTGACGAGCTTGTGCTCGAAATCCTGCCCGCGGTAATACGCGACGTACAGCCCGACCTGCCTCGTCGCCCCGGCGCAGGATCTCGTGCCGCACTGCCGAGGATCGCCACGAAATGCGGCGTAAAGCCCCCGCGGGGGCAGGCATCGCCTGCCAGCCGGGCACTTCGATGGCCGGCGAGCGTCACCGCGGACATTGCGACGCTTGCGCTCGATCGCCAGTCGGCCAGCGGCCAGATCGCCGTCACCGCCATGCACGGCGAGCGTCGCCGCCCACAGCGCGGACAGGCGACGTGCCGGCTTGACGCTCCGCGCGCTTGAGGTGCGCACCCGGCATCGCGCGCACGGCGCGTGCAATGGCGCCGGTTGCCTGCCAGCGCGCGCCGATCATGAACATGATCAGCATCACCATGCCGAAGAACAGCCAGCCGTAGATGATGTGGTCGACGCCGGTGGCGATCCGGTTGTTCGACAGGTAGCCCAGCATCACGATCATGTAGGCGCGGATCCAGTTGGCGACGATCGGCACGACGATCGAGACGCCGACGAACACCAGCCTGCGCCACATCGCCGTGTAATTGAGGTAGGCGAACAGCGTTCCGACGACCAGTGAAGCGATCAGGTAGCGCACGCCGCTGCAGGCCTCGACGATCGACCAGCGGCCGTTGGGAACCGTGAACTGCGCATGCCTTCGCGATAGACCGGCACGCCCGATCGCGCGCAGCGCGGCGATCGTGAAATCCGCCGTGTGCGCCATCAGCGTCGGCAGCAGGAACTCGCCGAGCGGCACCGAGAAGAACAGGAAGCCGAACGGAAACAGCATCGCGCGCGTGATTTCGATCCCGAGGATCGCGGGAACCGCAAGCACCAGCATCGCGACGAAGGCGAACTGCGACACCGCGTTGACCGCGCCGACCTCACCGAGCAGCCACGCGAATCCCGCCGCCGCCAGCACTGGAAGGCGAGCCACGACGGGCGCGGATCGAGGGCCGCAGTCGGTCACGCATTCGCCAGATCAGCCACAGCGAGATCGGCGCCACGACGAAACCGTGGGCGAAGGTTTCCGAGCGCGCCCAGATCGCGACCATGCTCGCGCAGCGGTTTCGCAGTAAGCAGCGATGAGCCAACGAGCAGCAAGAGCGCAGGCGAGCAATGCGCCAGTCGCGACGCGCCACGCCAGCTGCGGCGCAGTGGCGAGTCACCGGCGCGGTCGAGGCCATCGACGGAAGTGGGTCGCGCTTCATGGTGACCAGCTCACCCGAGGTTGCGCGCCACGCAGCGGCCCGACGGCTGTCGACCACCGGCCGCGGCAGGCGCTGCCACAGGGCGATCAACGCGCGGTACTTCGGATTGAGCGGGTTGTTCTGTGGCACGCTATCGCGCCGCAGGAGCTGGTACTCGTAAGCCAGTGGCACGGGTTCGAAGCCCCAGTTCTTCTTGAAATCGAACGAGCCGGTGCCGCGCTTGCTGCGGCCGTAGTCGAACGTGCGCACCCCGCGCTCACAGGCACGGCGCATCAGCTCCCAGTACTTGAAATCGTTGGCTGCAAGCTCGCGCGACTCAATCGTGTCGCCGGCGTAATACGGCAGTACCTCGTCGCGAAATCGAAACGACATCACGCCGCTCACCGGCCGGCCTTCGGCAGTGGTCACCGTCAGCACCTCGCATGCATCGCCGAAGGTCGACGACCAGCCGCTCGAAATAGCGCCGCGGCAGCGCCGGCGAGCCGTGGCGGTGCATGTTGTCGGCGTAGAGCTCGAAGAAGCGCTCGGGCGTCGGATCGAATTCCGCGCGCAGTCCGCGGGCGATGCCCTTGCGCACCATCGCACGCTGCTTGCGCGGGATCGCCAGCAGGTTCGCATCGGGATCGGGGGCGAGTGTCTTGCGGAAGTTCACGTACAGATCCTGCTGCGGCCAGTCGGGGCGCTTGGCGCTGCGGTTACGCAGCTCGAGATAGTCGACGCGCAATGAGCGTGCCAGGTCGACCGCAGCGTCGATCAGTGCTGCTTCGGCTGCGGCGTCCGCCGCGAGCGGTCCGGCATCGACGCAGAACGGCAGCGAGACCAGCGCATGGCCGAACAGCCGGCTCTTCACTTCGGCGAGCGGCAGCACGCCGCAAATCGCGGCGCCGCGCTCGGCGATCAGGTAATGGCAGCGATGCCGGAAAACGCCCTCGAGGATGTCGCGCCAGCCCGCGCGATGGAAGAAAGTCGCGTGCGCTGCGGTGGAGACAAAGTCTTCCCAGCGGGCTTCGTCACCGGAGGCAAACGCGCGTACGCGCGCGGCGGGCAGCGTTCCGTGCGCGGCGTCCGCGGTGCGCGCTGTGTCCGCAGTGTCAACGGTGATGTCGGCGGCAGCCTCCATCATGCGGTCGCATCGAGGAACACCCGGTCGGCACGGTCCCAGCGAAAGTCGCGACACAGGCGCGCAAGCCGTGGCGCCATCCGGTGCAGGTTCAGGTAGTGTCGAAAACGGGTCTTCATCCCGGGGCCCGGCACGCGCGGCTGTTCCGGGTCGAGCTCCCAGGGGTGGAAATAGAACATCGCCGGCTGGCCGTCGCGGCCATTGATGCGCCGGATCGACCAGCGCGAAACCAGGTATGGAAGCAGGCGAAAGTAACCGCCGCCCCCTGCCGGCCAGTTGGACCGGAACAGGCGCACCGTCGCGATCGGCACCTCGATCAGTTCCGGCCGCACCGCGTGCGCGAAGCGCGGAGCATCGGGCACGCCGTAATGGTCATGCCGGATCGGGTAGAGGCTCGAGCTGTACCGGTAGCCGGCTTCCGCGATCGCGTCGAACGCCCACAGGTTCGCCGTGCCGATCGAGAAGCTCGGGGCACGGTAACCGCGAACTTCGCGGCCCGAGATGTCCTCGATGATCGCCTTGGCAAGCCGGATGTCGGCGAGAAAGGCATTGCGGTCCTGCTCGCTCGCGCGCCGGTGCTCGAAGCCATGGCTCGCCAGCTCGTGGCCCGCCGCGCCGATGCTGCGCACCACCTGCGGATAGCGCTCGGCGATCCAGCCCAGCGTGAAGAACGTCGCCCTGGCACCCGCGTCGGAGAGCAGCTCGAGGACGCGCTCGATGTTGCGCTCGACGCGGCATTCCATCGAATCCCAGTCGCCGCGCCGGATATGCGGCGCGAATGCCGAGACCTGGAAATAATCCTCGACGTCGATCGTCAGCGCGTTGACGATCGTCGCCGTGCGTGCTGCCGGACGCTCCAGTGCCGGCGCTGCGGCCAGGGTGCTCATGCGATGCGCGCCTCGACCGGCGCCCCCCGCGCGGCGAGCCACGTTTGCAGGTGCGCAGCGATGCGCAGCGCCGCATTGCCATCCCACAGTTCGGGAACGCAGCCGCGCTTGCCACCCGTCGCGAGGATCGCGTCGACGCAGGCGGCAACGCGCTTCCGATCGCGCCCCACCAGCGTGTTCGTGCCCTCGCTCACCGTGATGGGGCGCTCGGTGTTCTCGCGCATCGTCAGGCAGGGCACGGAGAGCGCGGTGGTTTCCTCCTGGATGCCGCCGGAGTCGGTCAGCACCAGCCTGGCACTCGGCGAGCAGCCCCAGCATCTCGAGATAACCTTGCGGTTCCAGCAGCGCGATCGCCGAGCCGGAAAGCATTGAGGCCAGGCCGAAACGCTCGATGTTGACGCGGGCCCGCGGGTGCACCGGCCAGACCAGCGGAATGCGCGAAGCGACATCGCACAGCAATGTCAGCGCCTCGGCAAGCACATCGGGTCCGTCGACGTTCGACGGACGGTGGAGGGTGACGACACCGTACCCGGCCGATCCGACGTATCGCGACGCGTCAATGCCTGCGCGAGACAGTGTATCCGCCGGAGCAAGCGCCCTTCCGCGATGGTGCAGCAGCGAATCGATCATCACGTTGCCGACGAACTGCACCCGCGCGGCGTCGACGCCTTCGCGGGCGAGATTGTCCGCGGCGTCGCGCTCGGTCGTGTACAGGAGATCCGCGATCTGGTCGGTGAGAAGGCGGTTGATCTCCTCCGGCATATCGCGATCGAAACTTCGCAGACCTGCCTCGACGTGCGCAACCGGCGTGCGCTTTTTCACTGCGACCAGGCTGCAGGCCAGCGTCGAGTTGACATCACCGACGACAATCACGCACGAGGGCTTCAAATCGTCGACCACCGGCTCGAAGCGGCGCATCACCTCGGCGGTTTGCACCGCGTGGGTTCCGGAACCCACTTCGAGATTGAGGTCGGGGGCCGGCAGCTCGAGATCGGCGAACAGCCGCTCGTTCATCGCGAGGTCGTAATGCTGCCCGGTGTGCACGAGCACCGCACCCGGCAGCCCCGGCTCTGCGGCGAATGCGCGGATCAGCGGCGCCATCTTCATGTAATTGGGCCGCGCGCCGACGACGCAGACGATGGGACCCCTGGGCCTGAGAATGTCGCCCATCATCGTCCCATCGGGGCGCCCGGCTTGCCGAGGCGCT
Organism: uncultured beta proteobacterium; assembly: GCA_963701885.1. Taxonomy (GTDB): domain Bacteria; phylum Pseudomonadota; class Gammaproteobacteria; order Burkholderiales; family Casimicrobiaceae; genus VBCG01. Next base: position 195,653 of record CAVPBR010000009.1, on the reverse strand, counting down.
CCGGGTGCAGCAATCGCTGCAGCAGGCCGATCGCGCGACCGACCGATTTCTCGAGGCGATCGATGCGCGCCTCGACCTCGCGCAGGTGGCCGATGACCGCCTGCGCATCCGCCAGCGGGCCGGCGATGACCGCGGTCGCGGCGCCCGGCGGCAACCGTGACGGCCCCGGTGCCAACCGCGGCCGCATCGGTGGCGACCGGACGCACCGGTCGACGCATCGTCGGTGGAGGAGTGGATCGTCGCCAGCGTCCCCTCGGGTCCCATCTCGTCGCGGATCTCGCGCACGATCGCCTGCACGTCGGACACGTTGAATGCATGCTTCCCGCCGAGGAACCCGGCGAGCAGCAGGCGATTGCACAGCGTGTTGATGCGCCGGGGAATGCCGCCGCTCGCGACATGGACGAGATCGACCGCCTCGGGCTCGAATCGAGGGTCGCCCTTCCAGCCCACGTGCGCGAGACGATGCTCGATGTAGGCCTGCGTTTCGGCGCGATCCATCGGCCCCAGGTGGTAGGACGCGATGACGCGCTGCCTGAGCTGCTGCATCTGCGGGCCCTGCATCATGTTGCGCAGCTCGGGCTGGCCGATCAGGAAGCTCTGCAGCAGTGCCTGGTCGCCGAGCTGGAAATTCGACAGCATCCGCAGTTCCTCGATCGCGCGCGGCGTCAGGTTCTGCGCCTCGTCGACCACCAGCAGCGCGCGCTTCTTGTCGACGGCGACCTGGCACAGGAAGGCCTCGAGCGACGCGAGCAGTGACGCCTTGTCGAGCGCCTTGATCGGCAGGCCGAAGGCCACGGCGATCGCGCGCAGCATGTCGTCGGCGTCGAGCTGGGTGCTGACGAGCTGTGCCGCAACCAGGCGGTCGCGGTCGAGGTGCTCGAACAGGTTGCGTACGATCGTCGTCTTGCCGGCGCCGATTTCGCCGGTGATGATGATGAAACCCTCGCTCTGGTACAGGCCGTACTGGAGATAGGCGAACGCGCGCTTGTGGCCGCGGCTGCCGAAGTAGAACGCCGGATCGGGATTGAGCTGGAACGGCTTGCCGGCCAGCCCGTAGAATTCTTCGTACATGCCGGGCGTCAGTGGAACGTGTGCGTGAGCCCGACGAAGACCGCGAATTCCCGGTAGCCGGTGGAGACATTGGAATTCGCATCCTGATAGCGCGCACCCGCGTAGATCGACGTCAGCGGCGTCAGCACCTGCGAAAGCATGGGCTGCAGCGTGTAGAGCCGGGTGGTGCCTCCGACCGTCGAATTGTCGGTCACGCGCGTCCACGCTCCGTTGACACTGAGCGTCAGCAATGGGCGCAAGCTGATGCGTGAAGATGACGTTGGTGCCGACCTGCGTGTTGTTGAGGAATTGAGCGAGCAACGGCGACAGCGCGTCTGTCGTCCGCTCCGGCGATCGGCTGGTTGCGTGCCCGGTACGCCGTGACGAGGATGGTGTTGCGCGCGCCCAGGATCCCGAAGGTTCCGGTCTGCGACTCGACCAGGGTGATCTGCTGCGCAAAGAGCGCGACCGGGCTGTTCAGCACCTGCGGTAGCCCGCGGTCGGCGATGACCTGATCGACCAGCGCCTGGCGCTGCGCGGGATCCGGGACCTGCGACGCGAACAGGGCGTCGAGCAATCCCGCAACGTTGACGCCGGCCGGCAGTGCCGCGACCTGTTGCGGGTAACTCGTGATGTCGCGCGACGCTTTGAGCGACAGATGGTGAGATGGGTGTGGTTGTCGAACGCAAGCGAGTAACCGGTTCCGAAGAAGCGGTGCTCGGCGGAAGCCTTCAGGCTCGCACGGTCGGTCGGATGCCATTCCGCGCCCACGCCGTAGACCGGACCGCTGTCGCTGCTCGCGAAGAATTCGTTGCTCTCATAGCCTCCCGTCGCAGCCACCTGGAACGTCGGGGTCGATCTGGTACTTCGCGGTCGCGTGTGCGATCTCGGTCGTTTCCCGATCCTGTCCGGGCTCGTCGCTGAAGGTGATGTCCGAATGCGCGTAATCGAGGTTCCACCCGGCCGGCATCGGCTTGCGCGACAGGTGCATCTCCACGTCGTCGGTGTAGCTGCGATTCGATACCGCGACTCCCGACAACCCCGACGCATCCGACCAGGTGCTCCGCTGGCGCAGCTCGTAATCGAGGTCGCCCGGGGCGGTACCCTTGAGATAGGGACTGACCGTGTACACCCGGGAGGTGTACCGGTTCTGCGTCGCGTTGGCGAGGCTGACCGACTGCGGTCCGAACGGGTTCAGGTACTGCTGCGAGACGTTCGCCGAAGCATCGACGAACAGCAGCTTGTCGATCGCCTCGAGCGTTCCATTGACGTTCGCTTCCGGCGCAGCGTAATTCCTGCTCGAAGTCCTCGTGTAGACGAGCAACGGGACCGAGACGTCGCCGGTGAGCGTTGTATGCGCGCTCGCCGCGTTGAAGCGCACGCCCGGTGTGAACTGGTTGACCCAGTCGGATCGGCGTTTGTTCGAAGGGTCCAGGCCCTCGTTGTTGGTCAGCGTCGATTCGATGGCGATCGATGGCTCGATCGTCCATCCGCGCCCGGTGGCATGCTTCGCGCGGATCGCCGCGGTCTCCGCTGCATTTGGGGTGCCGGCCGTCGGCGCGCCAAGTGCGGGCGTTTCCGGGCCGCTGAACGTCCGCTCGCCTGCGCCTGTGCGACATCGCGGGCTCGCCATTCGAAACCTGCGCGCTGACCTGCGCCGCTCCGATCAGCGACACGGCCACGATCGACACCGCGACCAGGAGACCCTTGCGCGCGCTAGCTCGCCTCGTTCGCGTAATAGCCATAATAGGTGCCAACGTCGGTTCGGCTTGCCTTGTTGAGGACCATCAGGACGATGTCGCAGGCTTCGACCGTCGCCAGCGCCTGGGTGACCGCATGCTGGGAGGTTGCGTCGGCCGCCACGACCATGAGGATCTGCCCCATGTTCGCCGCCAGGACGCGCGCTTCGGTCGTCGCGAGCAGCGGTGGCGAGTCGAAGATGATGATGCGGTCGCGATAGCGGGACGCGATCTCGCGCAGCAGGCTCGCCATCTGCTCGCTCGCCAGCAACTCGGTCGAGCGGCGGTGGCGCGATCCTGCGGGCAGCAGCGCCAGCTTGTCGATGTTGGTCTTGACGAGCGCGTCCGAGAAATCGAGGTCGTCGCGTGTCATCAGGTCGAGCAACCCCGGGCCGTGCGGAGCGCCGAGCAGACTCGGGAAGCGATGGATGGGCGACGTCGCCATCGACCAGCAGTACCGTGTTGTCGACCTCGGTGGCGATGCTCATCGCCAGGTTGATCGACGTGAAGGTCTTGCCCTCGCCCGGCAGTGCGCTGGTCACCATGACGAGATTGCCATTCTTGACCTTCGTGCCTGCCTGCCCGAGCGCGTTGCGGATGATCGGACGCTTGATGACGCGGAATTCCTCGGCGATCTGGGTGGTGCCCGCGTCCGGCGTGACGAAGCCGCGCGCGCGCAGGCGCGCGAAGTCGATCTCGACGCGCCGCACGACGCCGGCGTCGCGCAGGACCGCCGCGCGATCGCGGGCGCGATCGGCCACTCGGCCCTCGTGGCCCGCGCCCGGAGCGGCGTGCATGCGGCCCTCGAGCGCCAGCACCATCGCTTCGGGTGTCGGCGCCGGTGCCGGATCGCGCTCGCCGGGCGCCACCGTGTCGCGTCGCCACCGGGCTCGACGCCCGCGCGGCGCAACTCCTCGAGCCGCTTGGCGGCTTGCTCGATCAGGCTGCTCATGCCGGGTTCCTCATGCGCCGCGCACGATCAGCAGCACGAACGCGAAGACCGCGCTGAACGCGGCGAACAGGCCGCCCAGCCCACTGGCGAAGAACCACGAGTCGCGCCTGCGCAACCGGTGCAGCGCCTCGCTCGGCAGCATCGACACCATGCCGAGTAGCGGCCGCTTGCTCACCTCGCGCAGCGTGCGCGCATCATGGAGCGTGGGTATGAGCTGGCTCGCGGCGAGGCTCGCGAAGAGACCCGCAGCGATCGAAAACAGGCACGCCAGCGCAAGCAGCGCGATCCGGTTCGGCTCCACCGGCTTCGGCGACACCCGCGGCGGATCGATGATCCGGAACTGCGCGCCGCCGGTGTCCTGCACGTCCTTGCCCATGGTCGCGGATTCGCGCCTGGACAGCAGGCTGTCATAGGTACGCTTCTGGACGTCGTAATCGCGGGTGAGCTGGGTGTATTCCGCCTCCGCCTGCGGAACCAGTTCCGCCTTCGCCTTCATCCGGCTCTGCTCGGCCTCGAGCCCGGCCAGCTTGGCCCGCGCGGACGCCACGCTCGCCTCCGCGTCGGCCAGCGACAGCTTCATCTGCTGATAGACCGGGTCCTGCGCCGTCGGCGAGGGCGTCTTGCCGGCCGCCTGCGCGGCCTGCGCTGCCTTCCGCCGCGCGGCGATCACCGCCTTGCGCTGCGCCTCCAACTGCCCGATGAGGCGCCGGGTGGAGACGACGTCCGGATGCTCGTCGGTATATTTGCGCAGCAAGTTGTCGAGATCGCCATGCAGCGCGGCGAGGCGCGTGTCGATTTCCGGCACCGCTTCGTCGACGCTGCTGTCCGCCGAGCCCTGGAGCAGATCCGGCACCCGCTCCCCGGCGAGCTCGTTCTTGTACGAGTCGCGCGCCTGCTGTGCGCTCTCCAGATCGAGGCGCGCCGCCTGGATCTCCGTTCCGAGCTGCGTCATGCGCGCGAAGTAATCCTGGCCCTGACCCCCCGCGACACCGATGTACTTGAGCTTGAATGCCTTGATCCGGTTCTCCGCCGCCTCGAGCTTCGTCTCGTAGTCTCTTGATCTGGTCATTCAGGAACTTGACTGCGTCCTGCGTGTCCTGTCGCTTGTTCGCCGAGGCTCGACTCGACGAAGATCTGCAGCAGCGACTGGACGACCTTCTTGGCCTGGTTGGGATCCGAATCGCGGTAGCTGATCACGTAGAGATTCGACGCCACGTTGCCGTCGAGGCGAATCGACCGCGTGATCTGGTCGACGAGCTCCTCGCGCTGATCGTTCGTCCGCGCGGCAAGGTCGAGATCCGCCATCCGGATCAGCTTTTCGACGTTGGGACGGCTGATCAGCGTGCGGCTCATCAGCGCGACCTGCTGGTCGAGGTTCGGCTGGATTGCGAGCCCGGCCAGCAGCGGCCGCAGCAGCGACTCGGTATCCACGTAGACGCGCGCACTCGCCTCGAACTTCTCGGGAATGCGGGTAACGACGGCGACGCCGACGATCGCGACGATCCACGCGACCGCGAGCCCGATCCAGCGGCGATGCCACATGCCCCGCAGGAGGGCCAGAACCTGTTGGTAGAGCTCTTGCATTTCAGAACCAGCTCTGCGGAATGATCAGGATGTCCCCCGGCCGCATGTCGACGTTGGCGCTGATGTCGCCGCGCTTCAGCAGGTCCTTCAGGCGCACGCTGTAGATCTTCCCGCCGTCGGCGGCGCGGACGATGCGCGCCTGGTTGCCGTCGGCGTAGTCGGTCAAGCCCCCCACCGCGATCATCACGTCGAGCACCGACATGTCCTTGCGATAGGGAAGGATCTGCGGCTTGGTCGGCTTCGCCGATCACGCGACCTGCTGGCTCGTCGGGCCGACGAAGTTCGTCACGATCACCGTGACCACCGGGTCCCGGATGTACTTGGACAGCGCCTTCTCCATGTCGCGCTCGAGCTCGGTTGGCGTCTTGCCGAGCGCGGGAAGGTCATCGACCAGCGGGGTCGTGATCTTGCCGTCCGGCCGCACCGGCACCGACATCGACAATTCCGGATTGCGCCAGACGATCACGTTGACGACGTCCGAGGGCCCGATATGGTAGTTGTAGTCGACATTGCAGAGCGAGCCGGGGGCGGGTGGGTAGTGCGTGGTCGCGCAGGCGGTGAGGAGGAGCGACGCGATCAGGCCGAACGCCCAGCGAAGCCAGCGGCGTTCCGATGGCGATCCGGCACAGCCGGGCCATTGCATTTCCTGGTTCATGCTTCCTCCACAAGTGGATGCCGATGAGGAACGGCGATCATATCAGCGGCAGCGGTCCGGTAATGATTGAGCCGAACTTCAAAGCGTTGATCGAAGCACGCATTGTGCCAACCAAGCGCAGACGACAGCCAGGGCACGGAATCGGCGACGAATTCTATCGAATTGCCGAATGGCGGGAGCGCTCGGCCGACGGGCGTTGCCTCGCGTCGACGATCGGGCTGCGCAGGGTTGGCCGCCAGCTTTGGCAATATTTTCGGGCGACGGTGGCCGTTCTTGCCTACAATCGCCCCATTTTGCACGATTCAGTGCGCCCAGGGTCCTGACTGTTCAGGCGACCGCATGCCGAATACTCGCCACATCCGCAATCGTCTTGCAATCTGCGCAGCCCTTGCGGCGCTCGGCTTGCTTGGGGAGGCCGGCACCGCGACTGCCGGCGATCGCCGGGCCGCCCATGGCTGATGACCGCAGACGAGACGCCGATTTCGCGCGACGCGCTGTTCGGGGACGACCAGAAAGCTGCCCCGGCGCCGCCCGCGTCCCCGGGCGGGAGCGCCGCGGGCAGTGGTTCGCGCGACGCGCTGTTCGGCAACGACCTCGGCGCGCCGCCCCGGTCTCCGTGGCGTGGCTACATGCTGGGCGAGCTTGCCGACACCTACGCCAGCCCTTCCCACTGGTCGAAGATGCTCGTGCGCTCGGAGCTCGACGCGGAGGGCGTTTGGGCGGCGGCGTCAAGTACAAGCTCGGCGCGCGGCTCGATTACGACTTCGTCTACGACGCGACGAATTTCTACCCGCCGGACGTGAAAAAGCGACCAGCAGGTCAACGTGCTGCTGCGCGAGAACTATCTCGACTTCGGTTCCGGTGACTGGGATTACCGCATCGGACGCCAGCAGATCGTGTGGGGCGAGATGGTCGGCCTGTTCCTTGCGGACGTCGTCTCGGCGAAGGACCTGCGCGAATTCATCCTCCCCGATTTCGACCAGATCAGGATTCCGCAATGGGCCGGGCGGGCCGAGTATTTCAAGGGTGATTTCCACGCCGAAGCCATCTGGATTCCCGTCCCGAGCTACGACGACATCGGCAAGCCCGGCGCGGAGTTCTTCCCGGGCGCCCCGCCCCCCCCGCCGGGATATGCAACGCTCTACAGCAACGAGCAGTTTCCCCGGCGCACGCTGGGCGCAGACGAACTACGGGCTGCGGCTGTCCTATCTCTTGCACGGCTGGGACATGTCCGGCTTCTATTACCACAGCATGGACGCCCAGCCGACGTTCTATCGCCAGATCGTTACGATTCCGCAGCCGGCGTTCGTGTACCAGGCACGGCACGACAAGATCGACCAGCTCGGCGGGACGCTATCGAAGGACCTGGGACCCGCGGTATTCAAGGCCGAGGCGGTGTACACCGGCGGCCGCAGCTACGACGTGCTGGCCCTCGAGCCGGCCGACGGCGTCGTGCGCCAGAACACCCTCGACCTGATCGGCGGACTCGATTTCGCGCTGCCCGCCGACACGCGGCTCGACCTGCAGCTCTTCAACCGGACGTATTTCGATCACGACCCCGACATCATTCAGAAGCGCAACGAGCCGGGGTTCACGCTGCTCCTGAACCACAAGTTCAACGATCGCTTCGAGGCCGAGATGCTGTGGGTCACGAGCTTGACGCGCAATGACTGGATGCTGCGGCCGCACGTTGCGCTGGAATTTCCGCACCGACTGGCAACTGCGCTTCGGCATCGACGTGTTCAAGGGGCCGCCGCTGGGGCTGTTCGGCCAGTTCAACGACCGCGATCGGGTGTATACCGAGGTCCGCTACGACTTCTGAGCCTCGGCCGCGGGGACTGCGCAGCGGCTACAGGTCATCGGATGAATCGCGGTCGCCGGACGGAACACCGCCGGGCGCACAGACGATGGCACCGAGCTTCGACTACGACTCCGCGTTCGCGCGCAATCTCGGATGGGTGACCCCCGATGAGCAGCGCGCACTGCGTACCAAGCGCGTCGCTATCGCCGGCCTGGGCGGTGTTGGGGGTTGCACCTGTTGACGCTTACGCGGTTGGGCATTGGGCGCTTCCACCTTGCGGAATTCGACCGCTACGACCTCGCCAATTTCAACCGCCAGGTCGGCGCGACATTGAGCACCCTTGGACTGCCGAAGCTCGAGGTCATGACCGGCCGGGCGCGTGACGTCAACCCCGAGCTCGAGCTCAATGTCTTCGCCAAAGGCGTCGATGCCGCGAACGTCGATGCGTTCCTCGATGGCGTCGATGTCTTTGTCGACGGCCTCGACTTCTTCGCCTTCGACACGCGCGAGCTTGTTTTCGCCGCGTGTCGCGCACGGGGAATTCCTGCGGTCACCGTTGCGCCGCTGGGCATGGGTGCGGCGTTACTCAACTTCCTCCCAGGTGGAATGAGCTTCGCCGATTACTTCGGGTTCGCCAAGTGCCCCAGCTCCGAGCGACCGCTGCGGTTCCTGCTCGGTCTCGCCCCCGCGATGTTGCATCGGCGCTATCTCGCGGACCTGTCACTTCGTCGATCTCTGGAGTCGGGACGCGGGCCGTCGACGGCGATGGCGTGCCATATCTGTGCCGGCATCGCGGCGACCGAGTGCGCCGAAGCTGCTGTTGCAACGCGATCAGTCGTGGCGGCGCCGCACGGGGTACATTTCGACGCGCTATCGGAACAAGTTGACGCGAACCTGGCGGCCCTGGGGCTGGCGCAATCCGTTGCAGCGTGATAGCGGCGGTTGCGCGGCGGCAGCTCGGCGCCGGTGACGGGCGCCCGCCATTCAACGGATCCGGCACCCGATGCCCCTCGCTGCGAGAACGTGCTGGAGCTTGCCGCTGGGGCCCAGCGGCGACAACTCGCAACCGTGGCGATTCCGCATCGCTTCCGAGCGCGAATTCGACGTTTACGGCTACGACACCCGAAGCTATTGCGTCTACGATCTCGATGGCTGGTCGAGCCAGCTTCGCCCATGGAATGCTGCTCGAGACGATCGCGATCGCGGCGACGCGCTATGGCTGCCGGGCGACATATCGCGCTTCCTGAGGCGATGCTGCGCAGCTCGATCTTGCGTCGCGGCGCCGCCCCTGCACTATCGCGTGCGGCTCGATCCCGACGCCTCGCTGCCCCCCGACCCGCTGGCCGCCGTGATCGTCGAACGATCCGTGCAGCGATGGCCGATGCGCCCGCGGGCGTTGACTGCCGATCGAGCGTGCGTCTCTCGAGGAGTCGGCGCAGCCACTGCGCATCGCGTGGTTCGAATCGTTGTCCGCACGCGCACGCGTTGCCGTCGCTGTGCGCGAGGAATGCGCGCATCCGCATGACCATTCCCGAAGCCTACGCCGCGCATCGATCGGTGATCGCGTGGCACGAGACGACCAGCGAGGATCGGCTTCCCGGACGCGTCGCTCGGCGCCGGCCCGATACTGCTGGCGATGATGCGCAGCGCGATGGTCAGTTGGCAGCGGCTCGATCGCCTGAATCGCTGGACCGGAACCCTCCTGCCGCGCCTCGCGCTCGATTTCCTGCCGGGCGTTCTTTGCAGCGCACAGATGGCGCTCGTCGCCGACCGGGAGCTTGCAACGCTGGGCGAACGGATCGCCGCCGGCCGGGCGATCCAGCGCGTGTGGCTGCGCGCGACTACGCTCGGCCTGCAGATGCAGCCGCAGTACACGCCCCTGGTGTTCGCGCGCTATGTCCGCTCGCACCGCGAATTCACCCACAGTTCCCGCGCCAGGCGGAGGCAGCAGCGATTGCGTGCATCGATCGACACCGCGATTCCGGGCGTGGCCGCAGCGAACGTCGCATGGCTCGCGCGGATCGGGCCTGCGCGGCGCGTGCGCGGGCGCTCGCTGCGACTGCCGCTGGCGACGCTCGTCGTGCGCCACCCGCCGGTGGCGCTCCACGCCCCATCCCCCGCTGACAACGCACTTACTTCAAGTCGCGTCGCCGGTGCGCGGGGTTCGGCGCGCCACGTTCCTGTGCATAGGACCAGTGTCGCCGACGCGTACGCCCAGGCGCACGATCGTCCCGTCCTCGATGTCGACGCGGCGGTCGGCGATCTCGAGCACGCGCGGGTCGTGCGTCGAGAAGATGAACGTCGTCCCGAATTTCCGGTTGATCCTGCGCATCAGTCGCAGGATGCGGCTGCCGGTCCGGTGATCGAGGTTCGCGGTCGGCTCGTCGGCGAGTACGACCCGCGGGCCGGTCGCCAGCGCGCGTGCGATCGCAACGCGCTGCCGCTGGCCGCCCGAGAGCTGGTTGGGCCGGTGCTTGGCGTGATCCGAGAGCTTGACGAGATCGAGCAGTTGCGCCACGCGCTCGCGGCGCTGCCGGGCCGATAATTCCCTGAACTGGAGCAGCGGAAACTCGATGTTCTCCTCCGCCGTCAGCACCGGCAGCAGATTGAACGTCTGGAAGACGAATCCGATCGCGCACGCACGCAGGTGCGCCAGCACTTCTGGCGCGCGCCCCGTGACGTCGTGATCGTCGATGAGCAGGCGTCCCGACGTCGGGGTGTCGATCAGGCCGATGATGTTGAGTAGCGTCGTCTTGCCGCTGCCCGAGGGGCCGGATAGCGCAATGAAAGCTCCTTCGTCGATGTTGAGGCTGACATCGCGCAGCGCGGTGACGGTCTGCACGCCGAGCTGGTAGGTCTTGCCGACTGATTCGATGCGGATGAGCATGGCGTCGCCGTCAGGCCGCGTGACGCAGGGCTTCGACAATCGGCATTCGCGCGAGGCGTCGCGCCGGCAGGATCGCCCCCGCGACCGATGCTAGCAGCCCTACCAGGGCCGCAAGCGCGAGCGACGGGGCCGACAGCCGTATCGTAGCGACGTAACCGACTTCGGAGTTCGGCGGAGGCGGCATGGCAATGCCGACTGCCGAAATTCCCCATGCCAGAAGAAGGACTCCGACGACGAGCCCGACGACGGAGGCACATGCGCCCAGCAACAGCGATTCGATGACGATCTGGCGAAACACCGTCCCCGGAGGGTAGCCCAGCGCGCGAACCGTGCCGAACTCGCCCCGACGCTCGTGCAGCGACATGCCGATGCTGTTGGCCACGCTCAGCAAGACCATCAGCGACACGATGACAAGCAGGACGAGGAACTCGCGGCGATAGAGGGCCGCGGTTCCCTGGTAGAAGTCCGCGAGCTCCCACCATGCGCGAACCTCGTAATGGTCGGACGGGAGAGCGTGACGCGCGGCCGCGATCGCCTTCTCCACAGAGGTCCCTGGAGCAAGCAGCACGACCAGAGAGTTCACCGAATCGGCACCGACGAGCGCCTGCGCGTCATCGAGCTTGATCCGGGTCGCAACGGCGTCGTAGTCCTTGAAGGGACTGCGGAAGACCCCCGCCAGCGGCGCGTCCAATGTATTGAGCGCCCCTTCGCGTGTGGATGCAAGCAGGGTGACCGTGTCGCCAGGACGCAGTGCCAGCGCACGCGCGACACCTTCGCCGACAACCACGGCGGGGCCGGGGACGCGTTCGAGTGGCATGCCTGCCACGATCCTGAGCGCGGTTCCAATCCGCGCCTCGGCTGGCGGATCCACGCCCTCGACGATGACGGCGACCTGGCCCCTTCCGTTGGACAGCGAGCCTGAGAACGACAGCCGGGGCGCGACCGTGTCGACGCCCGCGACAGCGTGCAGCGCGGCGGTCGCATCGCGCGGCCGCGCGAGGGTATGCGCAAGAGGGTCGCGCCTGGCCCCGTCGATATAGCCGGGGGCGAAAACCTGAAAGTGCCCGAGTTGGGAGCGGATCGTCGCCTCGCGCAATTGCGACAGGACATCGTCGACGAATCCGCGAGCGAGGATGAGGCTCGCTACCCCCAGACTTACCGATGCGAGGGTCAGTAACGTGCGCGTGCGCTGCCGGACGAGATTGCGGGCGGCGATCGAAATCAGCATCGAAGTCGATCAGCGATTGCTGCGAAGCGCGTCGACGATCGGCATCCGCGACGCTTTCCATGCCGGGTAGATGCCTGCCACGGCGGCGCTGGCGAGGGCCAGCGCGATCGCGTTCCGGATCACCGGGAGCGCCACCGTGATCTGCGCGCGGTAGCCGCTGTCGCGCCCAGGAGGTGGAGGCATCGGGATGCCGACCCACGAGATGACCAGGGCGAGGACAATTCCGATCAATACCCCCAGGAACGCCCCGGCGCTACCGAGCAGCACGCCTTCGGCGAAGTGCATCCGCAGAATGCTCTGCCGCGAAGTTCCCATCGCGAGCATCGTGCCGATTTCTCCCGTGCGCTCGAGCGTGCTCATCGTGAGCAGGTTGGCGATCCCGAGCACGAGGATGGCCGAGATCAGGACCGCGACGACTGCCATCTGGCGCGACATCAGCGTCACGGTCTTGCGATAGAAGTCGGATAACTGATGCCAGGTCCGCACTTCCATCCCGGAATGGGCAACGATCCGATTGACCGCCTGCGCGACCGCGTCGGTGCGGTCGGTATCGTTCAGTCTGACCACCCACAAATGCACACCCTTGGTGCGCGCAAGGTGCTGGGCCATCTCCAAAGGCATTCGCACGGCCAGATCGTCGTACGCCTTGACGCCCGTCGAGAACACGCCCTGGACAACCCCCTCCGCGCCGCTCATGCCGTCGCCGGCGGTCGACGTGATGAAGGCCACCTTGTCCCCGCGCGCGACGCCCAGCGCCCGGGCGAGGCCGCGGCCCAGAATCACCCCGTGTGGAGCCCTGTCGTCGAGTGGCTCTCCGTCGACGACGAGGTCCCGCGCGATACGACGGTCGATGGACGGTTCGACGCCCTCGGCGGCAAACGGAACCGTAGACATCGCCGTGACTGGCCAGGCCACCGACCATCAGTCTCGCGCCGACGGCGCTCACACCATCGATGCGCGCGATGGCGGCCCGCCGCGGCCCGTCCGTCGGGATGACGAACTTGCCTGGATCAGCCTGCCCGGCATCACGAAATCCCTTGGCCGAGACCTGGACGTGGCCGAGGCCGTTGTCAATCGCTGACTCGCGAATCGCCCAGAAGATCCAGTCGATGAACCCGCCCGCCAGCAGGTAACCGACAACGCCGACGACAATCGCCGCCAGCGAGATCAGCGTCCGCTTGCGCTCGCGGGCGAGATTGAGCCAGGCCAGTCTGAGCTCGGTATAGAGCATCGCCACGCCCTATACTCGGCGGCGGTCAATGGGCAATGGAATAGGTCATCCGCGTGAGCCGCATCCTGATCTTCGCCGAAGCCGTGACGCTGGCGCATGTCGCCCGGCCGATTGCGCTGTCGCGCATTCTTCGCGAACTCGGGCACGACGTCTGCATCGCGGCAGCCCCGGCCGCCGACCGCTGGCTCGACGCGGAAGAGGTGGCTCGCCAGCAGATCGACTCGATCGCTTCTACCGCGTTCCTGCGCGCGCTCGAACGAGGGTCGCCGCCCTACGACACCACGACGCTCAAACGATACGTCGAAGACGACCTGCGCGCAATTGCGGCGTGGACCCCGGATATTGTCATCGGTGATTTCCGCTTGTCGCTCTATATCAGCGCACGCCTCGCCGGCAAGCCCTACGGGGCGATTGCCAATGCGTACTGGTCCCGGCGGTACTGGAGCGGCGTGGACGCCCCGGAGGTTGCGCCGCTGTCGTGGCTTCCGCGGCGCTTGGCCGACCCGATCTTTCGGGCCGTCTACCCAGCGGCATTCGCGTGGCACGCGCTACCTTTTCACCGCGCGTGCCGGTCGTACGGCGTCGATCTCCGGGCCTCGATATCCGGGACGTCTACACCACTTCCGACGCGACGGCGTTCGCCGATGTCGAAGCATTTTACGAACCGACGCCGGGCGCGACCGATGCGCCCATTTTCATCGGGCCACTGGCATGGGAGCCCGTCGGAGCCGAGCCGTTGCCTGAGTTCCAGGACGGGCCGCCGATCGTGTTTGTGTCGTTGGGGAGCTCGGGATCGGGACGGACGCTGGGTCGTACGCTCGATGCGATCGCGCATCTGTCGATGCGCTGAGTGGTTGCGACCGGCGCGAGCGGCAGCGCGCGCGCGATGCCCGCCAACTGCGTGCTATTTCGCTGAATTCCTGCCGTATTCGCAAGCATGCAAGCGCGCATCGGTAGTCGTCTGCAACGGGGGCACCCCTGCAATCTACGCCGCATTGGCGGCCGGAATGCCCAGCCGTAGCCGTACCGACGAACCTGGACCAGATCCTGAGCTCACTGGCCATCGGACGCTCCGATGCCCGCCATTCGGTCCGAGTCGTCGAAGCGAAACCCCGGCCGATCGGCGACGCAATCCGCGAGCTGCTCGCCAATGCCGCAGCCAACTGCGCCCGGAGTCAGCGCCCCGAACCAAGGCAGCGACCGGCGGACGCCGCGGCTAATGCGCGGCGCTGGGTCGAACGGCTGCCGTCCCGAGTAGGCCCGTCCACTGGACATCCCGGCTACCGGTCACATTGGTAGAGGCATCGTGCGGCAGTGCCAAATCGTCGAGAAAATTTACAGTTGTCTTATCCCCCTGTGGCGCGCAAAATTACCAACCCTTTGTTTTGTATAAAGTAAACGTCTGGGCACACCGATTGCTTTGAAGGAGCCGTCAGATAGAGATTTCGCAGTTTGAATACTTTCCAGGACGGAGGCGGAAATGAGAATGAAGGCCTTGGCAGTTGCAGCGTCGCTGGCGCTGGCGGCAGGTTCGGCCGGTGCGGCAACGATCTCGAATGTGGATGGCCCTTCGCTGCCCTTTAGTGGGTTCGACTGGGCGCAGGGCGGGACGGCGTATACGACGGGATTCACTCCGAGCGTAACCCCGAGCACGTTCTCGCTGCACTACTTCGCCGTGGCAACGGCCTTGACGTGCAGCGGCGTCAACTACAATCCCCACGGGGCTGGACACGATTCCGAATGGTGCCCCGGCCCGGTTTTGCCCGACCGTTCCAAACACCGGGGACAAGTACGACTATACGATCGTGGCGACGCTCAATGAGACCGTGAACTCCTGCGGAATTAACGGTAGCTGCACTTCAGCGTCACCGGCGGAACTTTCAATATTTATTACGACACAACGTCGTCCCAACGCGAACGCCAGGACGCGGCACGGGCTTCACCGACGGTATCTCGATCATGTCGGGCACCGTGTTTCCGGCCCGGACACAACGTTCAGACGTCGACATCCGGTGAACGGCTCAATACGCACGACGCTGTTTGGCATCGTTACCAGTACCAATCCGACCTACGTCAATCCGCCGCTCGGCGGAACGACGTCCTCGTATCGACGCTGCAGATGGGGACCCGCGAGACGTCGTTACGAACGCCGGCCTTTGGTGGCACCGCCTTTAGTTCCGCTGCAAGGTCGAACGGACCTCGTGTTCCAGGCAGACGGAAATCAGTCGTTCACGACCAGTCCCCGAACCCGCGTCGTTGGCCCTACTAGGGCTGGGTTTCGCGGCGATGGGCTGGAGCGTTCGGCGCAAGCGCGGCTCAGTCTGAACGGCTACGCCTGAACCAGAAAGAGGCCCTGCGGGGCCTCTTTTCTTTTCCTTCAGCCTAGACCCTATAGACCCACTTCCTCGCCGGATTTCCGCGCCAGGTTTCTCCCGGAGGAACCTTGGTCCCGGCCAGCATGATCGATCCCCCGACGAGCAGCGCGCGTTCTCCGATCTCGCTTCCGGGCAAAACGACGCAATTCACTCCGACCGTTGCGCCAGCCCCGATCGAGACCCTGCCAAGCGTGATCCTGCCTTGCGCAATGACGCTTCCCGAAACCAGCGAGTTGTTGCCAAGTATCGCGCCGACCCCGATCGAAATGAGGTACGGGTCGTCGACCGTGCCGCCGATCGCGACCTCCGAGCCCACGCGCCCACCGAACAGGCGGACGACGAAGGGTCGCGCGAATTCCGGCGTGAAGGGAAGGAGCGCCTTCTGGCCCAGGCGATAGACGATCGTCAACACCTTCCAGTACGCAAAGACCGGGGAGTCCATTGCGTAGTCGCCCGGCTCGACGGGGCGAACGGCGATCATCACCCGGACGACCAGCGCGGAAAGCAACCCATAGCAAAGCAATCCGGCGAAGAAATCCGCGATGACGTGGTACTCCGCCAGCGCCATCGTTGAAAGCGGCCGGACTGCGAAAGCGACCAGCGCCACAGTGCCGATGAGGACTGCGCCGATGGCAGCTCCGCAAGCCAGGTAGTCGGCGAGGCTGGATTTCAAGTCGTGGTCCTTCGCGCTACGCTGGGCGGCGCGGCTCGGCAGCGGAAGGGCGAGAAATCTCGCCTCGGCTCCGGCGTATCTGCGGCTCTGCCGGTCGCCATTGGGGGCTGACTGTCAGCCCAGTGCCCGCAGGCGCTCCTCGATCCGCATCTCTTCGTGTGCGCTGAAGAAGTACGGATACAGCGATCGGGTGTCCGCGGCGAGCTCGATCTTTCCGCCCATGCGGGCGATTTCGCGTTCTCCCCAGTCGAGGCATATCCTCAACAGTTGCGCCGGGGCACCGACGCGTGGATCACTGCGGACCTCGCCATAGATCTCGAAGCCGAGCATGCGTCGGTAGAACGCCGCATGCCGCGGATTGACCTCGATCAAGAGGTCGGTGCAGTCATGGATGCGGCGCGCACAGATGTAGGCGATGTGGAACAGCGCCGCGAGCAGCGGCTTGGAATTGATGTTGTTGTCGACCGCAAGCTTGGTGAATTCGGCGAGCCGCCGCCCTTCGGCCCGCAGCCGGTCGGACACGTCGGCGTAGAGGCCGTCGATGAACAGCCCGCCCGGGGAATCGAGACCGACCGTGACGGTGCCGACGATGCCGTCGGGATCGTGCGCAGCGATGGCGATGCGGGTCGGCTCAGGCACTGCGTGCTCACCGACCGAATATCCGCGCCAGGCGTAACGTCGCCTGATCAGATAGCTCGCGGATTCATGGCGGGCACGGGTGTTCGCCAGCCTGACCTTGAACAGATTGGCATGCGGTGCAGTCGTGAGTCGGCGGGACTCCGGATCCTCGACGCAGAGTCGAACCGGATTCGGGTGACGGGGAACGGTGACGATGGTGTCGCCGCCCATCGGCGTGTGAAACGCTTGCCGTCTAGCCAAGGCTGTCAATATGCGCCCTCCCCATCCTGTGACGCGGCACCGAAAAATCGTGCAGCCGCCGCATGCAACAGAAGCACTACACGTTGAACGCCACGCAGTCTAGCGGAGAAATTCGCGGCGGAATAGTGTCTCCGTTGCGCGACGCGTAAGACTTGCAAAACACGTTGTCGAGGTCCGCGCATCGGGCGAGCCGGCCGCGGGCCCGTCAGACGGCACAGGCTACAATGCAGGATCGAAGCCCGACGTGCCGAGCCTTTCGCGGGCGGCTCGCGACAGGATCCATGTACCTGCCCGAATTCCTGAACCTGGGCGCAGGTTTCAGCAAGTACTTCCAGACCGTCCCAGCGTTGGATGACGCCCTTCGGGCGGCGGCGTTCCGGATTCGTCACGCGGTCTATTGCGAGGAACTCGGCTACGAGCCGGTCCGCCCCGATGGCATGGAGAGCGACCCGTTCGACGAACGCTCCGTTCATTGCCTGCTCCAGAGCGTCACCAATCGCGACTACGTCGGCTGCGTGCGGCTGGTGATGCGCGCGCAGAGCGATCCCCGCGCGCCCCTGCCATTCGAGCAACGCTGCGGACCCACGCTCGATCGCTCGATTGTCGATCTCGAAAGGATCGACCGCCGCAAGATCGCCGAGGTCTCAAGGCTGGCGGTCGTCGGACGCTACCGAAGGCGCAAGGGCGAGCAAAAGGTGACCATCGGCCTCGACGACGGCGATTTCGGCACTCCTGATCGCCCGCGCTTCCCGTACATCGCCGCCGGCCTCTACCTGGGCATGATCGCGCAGGCGCGGCATCACGGTATCGAGACGCTGTTCATGCTGACCGAGCGCCGGCTTGCGAAGCAGCTCACCCGCCTCGGCGTGAACCTGACGGCCGTCGGTCCCCCGATCGAGCACCGCGGGCTGCGCTACCCGTCGATGATGTCGGTGCAGGAGGTCATCGAGGGGTTAAACTTCTTTGTCCGCCCGTTATTCGCGGTGATCGCGGGCGAGATGGAGACCGCGTATCAGAGGGGGGCGGCCAGAAACTGAGGCCCTCCCTCCCGCCCGCCCCACGCGTCAAGGAACCTCTTCGACGGTTCATGCTGCCTTGAGGGCCCTTGCCACAGCGTCTGGCTCGCGCTCGATGACCTTCAGCAGGGTCTTCGCGGCACCCGTCGGCGAACGCTGGCCTTGCTCCCATTTCCTGAGCGTCGACGCGCTCACGCCAAGGGCGTCGGCAAATTGATCCTGCGAAAGGCCAAGCTTCTTGCGGGCCTTCTGAATCTCGTCCGGTTTGACGTCGATCCTGTGCGTGCGACCCCGCCGTGCTTTCCACGAGCATGAGCTAGCGCCTGTGCCATCGACTGTACAAGTTCATCGCCGAGCTTGTTCATTTGCCTTTCCTCGTCGCCTGTCATGTCGCGGTAGTCACGTTCCTGCGCAGCCTCTCCCGGCGACGTGGTGACAATCGTGACGTCGACCTGGAGGCCTTCGGCAGGAAAGCGGGTGCGGGGCGATCGCCGCCATCGGCTCGGTTCGGTCACACATTCCGATTGCGTCGGATTGGGGTCTTCCTGGCACACTTTGCCTCGGTGACTGCGGCCTGCAGCTTCTTCTTGTTCTGCAGGTTTTCAAGATTGAGCGTGCCCCGCTTGGGATGTCTGCCGAACCGCCCTGCTGGATCGGGGGCGAACCAATCCTCGTTGAATGGCAGCGCTACGATATTGCAGAGATCGAACTTCGTATCCTTGTCCAATCCTGCATCGGGATCAGTCTTGGGCACGATAAGCTCGCCTGCATGCACTTCATCGATCCCCCGAGAGGTTCCATACGCGACCTCGATGTCCGCGACGCCCTCACGCGTCTCAACCCGCGTGACCAGCGCCGGGCGCTCCTTCGGTCCGGGAATCGCGAAGGCGTCTTGAGGGAACCGACAGTGAACAATGTCGCCCGGCTTCGGCGGCGACCAATATCGCGCAGTCAAAACAGCGAATCCGATGTGAGTGGCTTTCCGCGCCGCTTCGGTGCGTGCTGTCGAATGATCTGCAACTGTTCGGCAGTGAGCGCTGGATAGTCGCCGTCCTGAATGCCAGGGCCCCGATGCCCGGCGGCTAAGGTCGGGCGACCGGAACCCACCAACAACTCTTCCCGGAGGCGCGCAAGCGCATAGTGCGTGACCTGCGTTTCATTGAACCCCAATTTTTTGGCCATGACCTTGACGGAAGACCGGCTGACTGTGGCGAGCGTGTCTTCCTTGAACTTGAGCAACAATGCAGGAACGCGAGCTGACATGTGCATGGCTCCGAATGAGGATATATATGATATATATTGCGTATATCCGTGTCAAGGCCCTGCCGCCCGCTCAAGGCGTCATTCGAGCTTCTTCAGGTAGTCCTTCGTGAAGACCTTGTCCGGCAGCTCGCGCAGCTTCATGCCGCGGTAATCGAGCACCGACTGCTCGCCGGCGCGCAGCGCGTCGGTCATCACCAATCGGGTTGGGCGCTGCCTGCCGGCCATTGTCTCGAAATTTTCGTAGATGCAGGTCTTCAATAACCGGTTCGACACCGAATAGAACTCGGCTTTGTACGGTGCGTCGCTCGATTCGCGCACCCAGTAGAGCACGCGCCGGTAAGTGACGCTGTTGTCCACGGCCGTCAGCTCGAGGACGTCGTATTTGACCCCGTCGATGGTGTCGATCCGCAGCAGTCTCGGGTTGTAATCGCCTGCAAAGTTGGCACGTGCCAGGTCGCCGTTGGCGACCTGGCCGGTCAGGCGCTGGGCAAGCGACAGGCGCACCGGCTGCGACACGTTGGGCAGAAACACCCACAGATCGTGCTCGCGCATCAGCAGGATCTGGCCGCGCTCGTCGGCGGGTGCCGTCACCATGACGATGGTCCGGTCGTTGCCTTTCGACAGCACGCGGTAGTCGCGCTCCTCCGAAGCCTCGCCCGGCGACGTGGTGACGATCGTGACATCGACCTGGAAGCCCTCGGCTGGGAACCGGATACGATCGGCGTCCTCAACGATGCGGCGCGCCTTCGCCTCGTCGACGGGCACTACGGAATCCTGGGCCGGTGCTGGCAGGGCGAAAGCCATCAGCAACAAGTACGCAAGGGCAACCGCGGCGGGAAAGGCGCGGCTGCGAAGACCCGGAAGCGTGGGTGCGTTGCCTGCATCATGCATCGAGGAACCTCTACGACAGTTCATGCTGCCTCGAGAGCCATTGCCACCGCGTCCGACTCGCGCCGACACCTCCGACCTGCCAGTTACGCTGGGCGGAACGCTGGACGCGCGCGGCGGCCGGCGGCGGCGAAGAAGGTTCTCGCGCGATTGCGCAGCTCCGTGAACGTTGCCTGACGCATGATATTGCACCCGCGTAAATCAGCGAACAAGCTGCGTGCGGACGCCGTAGCGCTCGTAAACCGTCAGCGCGCGCCGGTCGCAACTGACAAGTTCTGCACCGCAGCCGGCGGCCGTCGCAGCGACCAGCGCGTCGTACGCAGCGCCACCGGCAACGCCACGGTCGGGGAGGGCCCGAATGAAACCTTCGTAGGCCGAAGGGCTCAATCGCAACAACCGGCCAGGAAAGCGAGACGTCAGAAAATCGCGGACCACAAATCCGGACGACCGATGAGGCGGAGGCAAGCGGGTAAGTACGGAGTACGTTTCGAGCGCGCAATGCGCAATGAGGCGCAGGCCGCCATCGAGCGCACGGCGTGCGGCCTCGTGAGACTCATGCCAGGACGCGAATGCAGCGACCACCAGACTGGTGTCCGCCGCCTTCAACGCCTGATGCGCTCAAGCGTATCGCGTACCTGATCGGCGGTGAGCTCAGGTAGCGCCGCTTCTGGCACCGCCACCAACCCTTTCCCGCGCTTCTTCAGTCGCATCGGAGTCGCGGCGATGTCGATTTCGAGGCACCCGTCCCCCGCCCGGATTTCCAAAGCGACACCGGGTTTCAGGCCCAGGGCCTGGCGCAGCGGTTTTGGAACAACGATACGGCCGGCCGCATCAATGGTGATCTTCATGGCATTTAGTGTGGCATCAAAATGCCATGCACGCAACCAATGCGCTGGCCTCGGCAGCTTTGTATAGCCCGACCTTGTCGGTTCAGGCCGCTTTCGCCGCAGTATCGGCCGCCTTCGCCTTCTCTTCGTCGGAGGATGGCGGCAGCGCCGCCAGCGCAACGCGGGCGTACGCAGCCGCGATCAGTGCAGGAGCGATTCGCATTTTTGCCTCCACGCTGCGATCATCCTATGTGTGTGCTAGCGGCGCTGTAATACACCGCCTGATTGATCGGACATAGCGGCGGTGGCTCGTGTGATGGCCGAATGAAAATCGCGGCGATCGCGCGATTTCTGCGTCGACCGACATAATGCAGATGACTCCCACATGGATTAGGACTAGGCCGCAACTTGAACGGCACGCCGCCCGACCGACACCGTTTGCCCCCCGTTCTGGATGCCATCCCTGTAGCAATCGCATGCTCTCGACTCCAATGCCGGGCGGTCGAGGACTTGAATGCGTCCCCGCAGGTAGCGGATCACCCCAGCGGATTGCAGCTTACGGGCCGCGACGGTGACGCTCTCGCGGCGAACGCCAAGCAGGTGGGCAATCTGCTCCTGGGTCAAAAGGAGCTCGCCGGTGGGCAGATGATCAACACTAAACAGCAAACGGCGGCAGAACCGCTGCTCCACGGAATGGTGACGATTGCACAACGCGGCCTGTGCAATCTGCATTACCAGAGCTTGTGTGCAACGCAGCACTTCGGATATTAGCAAGGTCATACGGCCAAACTCGCAGTTGAGATGACGCGCCTCCAGGCGATAACCATGACCGGCGTTCGTGACGATAGCCCGATTGCAAGCTGTATCGCCACCCGTGAACAACTCGAACCCGACCACGCCGTCATTGCCAACCGCGCAAATTTCACTGGACGCACCGTCAGCCGTTTCGCATACGAGCGACACAATCGCGGTCGTCGGAAAATAGATATACCGTGGCTTGCAACCCAGTTCGTAAAGTACTTCGCCCACGGACATGTTCACGGAGGCCAATTCGGTCGCGATTCGATCGAACTCGGTGGACTTGATCGATGCCAAGACCCTGTTTGCGCGCGACGATGGCGATTGACGCATGGGTACGGGCCTCGCCATGACCTGCGGACTATCGAAAGCCACAGCGTGCGCACGCATCTTTGACGCCCGCGGAATTTGAGTTATCGATATCATTTCTTGTCCAAAGCTTATGTTGGTCTGTTGGGCCGGTTCACAAATCGACCCCCGAGTTTCCGTAAGCACCCGCAGGATTTGTGGTGAATCCGCGGCCGATTATCGCGATGCGCTAGATTCATCCGTGTGATCCACGCATGAGCGTCGCGGCGCAGCTTTCCAGCCAGGTCGTTGGAGAACCGTTTGGCAACCGATGGCACGGTCCCCCAATGCGCGCGCGACGTGCTGGCATTTCGAAGGCTTTCCGAACCTGACTTGAGCCTTCGACTTGAGCCTTCGTTTGCACCATTTGCATTCGCACCTCCATTCGGTGGTCCCCGCAGCGCGACGCCGAGAGACATCTTCGTGGCAATGCGAAAGTTACAGCTTCGCGATCGTTCGGCATGACGGCGGGCGACCCAAATTCACATCGGACGAGCACTGACGGGGCCGTCCGGCGATCGCCTACGCCCGGCGCGGCCACCTTCGACTTTGCCGCGTTGCCGGTCAACGAGCAGCAGCCTCCGCGCGCTGCACGAAGGCGGCTTCACCGAGGAAACCCGCAACATCGTCTTGGTCGGCGGGCCTGGCACCGGCAAAAGCCATCTCGGGTTGGCGTTGGCGATTCAGCCGGTCAAGACCAACCGCCGCGCACGCTTCTTCAACATCGTCGATCTGGTCAACCAACTCGAGCAGGAAACGGCGGCCGCCAAGCAAGGCCGTCACGCACCGCCCTTCGCCACTGTAGGCAATGCTCCGACAGCCCGCGAAATGGCCGGACCACGCGAAGTTGCGGCGCCGTCCGGCTGACGGCGCGCCGCGCAAGGCGCAGTCTGACGGTGTACTCACCCATCGTGGAGGATCACAATGAAGCTGCAATCAGTGGCATGCATAGCCATGGCGGGTCTCGCAACCGCATTGGCCGGCTGCGGACAACCTTCCGACACGTCGAAATCTGCGGCGAACACCCCGCCGGCGGCCCTGTCGTCCGACATGGCGGCCGCGAACAGCCCGTCTAAGGCGCCGCCGTCCGCGTCGTCCGACATGGCGTCCGCACCGGACAGCGCCGCCAAGCCGGCGGCGGGAGCACCGGACGCCAGCGAAAGCCAGATGCTCGGCTCGCCGGCCGCCACCGGCACCGACGACGCCACGATCTCGTCCGAGGTCGAGGCGGCGATCAAGTCCGAGTCGACGCTCGAGTCGCAGCCGATCACGGTCGCGACCGCTAATGCGACCGTGACCCTGAGCGGCAGTGTGGCGAGCAAGAGCCTCAGTTCGCGCGCACAGCGGATCGCGATGGCGACGCCGGGCGTCAAGAACGTCGTGAACGAGCTCTCGGTCCAGGCTTCCTAGCGCAACTTCTGGGCGCGACGCGCTGACCGATCACCTGAAGCCACGCACTTCGATGGTTGGTCGCGCGCTGGGTCCGGTGGCATCGAGTTTCGCGGTCGCTCTCGCGGCCGAGTGCGCGACCCTGCAGCTGGGACCGATGCCTCGACGTCGGTCTCGTTCGCGCTTTCGCATCCGCAGGACATGCGCCTCGGCCGCCGCTCCAACGGGATGCCGAAGCAGTAGCCCACGATCAGCACGTTTTGGAACAGCCACCGCAACTTTGCTTCTGGCCTGTTCCGTTCCAGAGGGTCGACTTTTTTTCATCGGGGAAAGTGCCACTCACCGGGGGAACCCGGCGGCTTCGAGGGTCCCCTGGAACCTGCCGTTCCGGCGGGCGCGGACTTTGAATGAAGGGCATTGCCTGCTTCCAAGCTCTGAAAGCAGCATATAGCCAACCCCGCTTTATCCTGGCTCGCCTCTCCCTTGGCGAAAGGGGCAGATCCCGTCCATTGTGGAAGATGGCGCGCCCGACAGGATTCGAACCTGTGACCCTTGGCTTCGGAAACCAATACTCTATCCAACTGAGCTACGGGCGCGTCGTGGCACCGATTATAATGCTTGGTTTTTGCCGTCGAATGGCGCGCAGTCGCCACGGCGGCCCGGCACCTTTCCCCGATCGTCGACACTCGCCATGGAACACGACCCGCACTCCTCCCCGATCAAGACTCCGAAGCAACTCATCATCGTCGTCGTGCTCGCGTTCGCGATCCCGATTACGCTCGCGGGCCTGCTGTCGCAACTCGCAACCAGCGGTTCGAAGGCAACGGACGAGAGCAAGGCCGCGGTCATCGCGCGGATCAAGCCCGTGGGTACCATTGTCATGGCAGAGGCTTCGAGTGCGCAGGGCGACCTGACCGGCGAGCAGGTGTTTGGGAACGTGTGCAAGACCTGCCACGAAGCCGGATTGGTCGGCGCGCCCAAGGCGGGCGACAAGGCAGCGTGGGGTCCGCGCATCGCGGAAGGCGAGGCCACGCTGTTCAAGCATGCCGTTGACGGCTTCCAGGGCAAGTCGGGAGTCATGCCCCCGAAGGGCGGCAGCGCGAGCCTCACCGACGACGAAGTCCATCGCGCGGTCGTCTACATGGCGAATCTCGCCGGCGCCGGATGGAAAGAGCCTGCGTCGACGGCCCCAGCCTCGATTGCAACGGCAAACGCTGCCCCGGTCGCTGCGGTCGCTGCGGCCACGGCGGTTGCCGCTAGCACCGTCGCCGCGGCCGCGACTCCGGCCGCGCCTGCCGCCGCCCCCGCAGCGGCTCCGGCGGTCGCGGTCGCATCGGCCGCAGGGTCCGACGCCGGCAAGAAGGTCTACGACGAGACCTGCCACGTCTGCCATGCGACCGGGCTCCTGGGATCGCCCAAGTTCGGCGACAAGGCGGCATGGGCGCCGCGCATCGCGACCGGCATGGACGCGCTCTATAACGCCGCGCTGCACGGACTGCGCAGCATGCCGCCACGCGGGGGCAACGCGAATCTCACCGATGCCGAGGTCAAGGCCGGGGTCAACTACATGACGGCCGCCGCGAAGTAGGCGTGATCTGTTGGCATCAGGCGCGAGGCTCGTCCAAACTCCGTGGCGCTCTACGCGATCGGCGACATCCAGGGCTGTCACGCCGAATTCTGCGATCTGCTGTCGCTGATCGGATTCTCGCCCGCGAGCGATCGCCTGTGGCTTGTCGGCGACCTCGTCAATCGCGGCCCCGCCTCGCTCGCGGTGCTGCGCGAGGTGATGGCGCTGGGCGACGCGGCGACGACGGTACTGGGCAATCACGATCTGCATCTGCTGACCGTCGCCGCGGGCCATCGACGTCCGCATCGCAACGACACCCTTGGCCCGATCCTCGAGGCGTCCGATCGGGACGAGCTCCTCGACTGGCTCGCGCGGCGTCCGCTCGCGGTGGCCGAAGAAGACCTGCTCATGGTCCACGCCGGCGCGCTGCCGCAATGGAGCACCGCGGACACGCTGCTTCATGCGCGCGAAGTCGAATCGGTGCTCGCGGGCGGCGAGGCTCATGCGTTCCTGTGCGTGCTCTACGGCGATCAACCCGACGCGTGGCATGGCGACCTCAAGGGCCACGACCGGTTGCGCGTCATCGTCAATGCGCTCACCCGTCTGCGCTTCTGCACCGCGGACGGGCGCATGGAGTTCCGCGAGAAGCGCGGCGCACAATTCACGCCCGCGGGATTCGCGCCATGGTTCGCGCATGAAGAGCGGCGCACGGCGGGCACGTGCGTCGTCTGCGGCCACTGGTCGACGCTGGGCCTGACGCTTGCACCCAATGTGCTGATGCTGGACTCGGGCTGCCTGTGGGGCGGTGCTCTCACCGCAGTCCGGCTTCCGGACCGCCAAGTCTGGCAGGTGCCCAGCCGCGCCGCGATCGCGCCGATTCCTTCCGCTTCGCGCTGACCGCGCAGTCGCGGCCTAGCAGGCAATCAACCGGCGAAGTTGGCAACGGGCGCTAACCCGAGGGCAACGGGCGCTAACCCGCGGGCAACGGGCGCTAACCCACGGGCAATGAGGCGGCGGGCAGATCGAGCGCAAACAAGATGGCAGCCTCGGCGCTGCGCGCGAGCTCGCGCCGGTGCCGGGCCAGCGTTGGCAGCGCGGGGGTGACGAAGACTTCGACCGTGAGCGAGCGCTCACCGCAGATGCGCCAGAACGATTCCATGAAAGTCGTATCGCCGGCGTAAGCCGCAGCGGTGGACAGTCGCCCGTCGGCGCCGCAGTAGCGCATCGCCACCGGTTGCAGCGCGCCCTGCGCATTGACGATCGGCTGCAGCAGCGAGCTCTTGAACGGCAGCAACGTTGTTCCGTCGGTTGTCGTGCCCTCGGGAAAGACGGCGACAATGTCGCCGCCGGCCAGCGCGTCGCGCGCTTCGATTGTGACCCGGTGCGCGTCATGGCGGCGCGCGCGCTCGACGAATAGCGTGCCGACGTCGCGCACCAGTCTTCCGAGCAGCGGCCAGCGCGCGATCTCGGCCTTGGCGATGAAGCGCATTGGATGCACTGAATTGAGGACGAAAATGTCGAGCCACGATACGTGGTTGGCGACGATCAGCAGGTTGCCGTCGTTGTGGAGCGCACCGACCATGCGGACGTCGATCTTGAGCATCTGCAGCAGGCGCGCAGACCAGCGGCGCACCCGGCGCCGGCGCGATGCGGCCGACAACCACGGAAACACGATCACCGTCGTCGCGAGCCCCTCGACGAGGTGGAGGGTCGTGCGCAGTGCGCGCGCGGTGCGGCGCGGGGTCGATACCGGCGAATCCATTCCGGCGAACTACCAGGGTCGGGTGCCGAAGGCCGCGTGGTGGCGCTCGGCGACGCGCTCGCGGTCGATCGAATGGTTCTGCCCGCCTCGGCTCGCGATCTTGAGCGAACCCATGACTGCGGCGAGATTGCCGGTAGCTTCCCAGTCCCACTCCTGCGCGATGCCATAGAGGAGCCCCGCGCGGTAGGCATCGCCGCAGCCAGTGGGATCGACGACGGCTTCGGCACGTACCGCCGGAATCGTGTACGTCGCGCCCCCGGCGTGAATCACCGAGCCCTCGCCGCCCAAGGTCACGACGAGCGCGTCGACCCGCTCGGCGAGATCGGCGATCGACCAGCCCGTGCGCTCCGAGAGGAGCCTTGCTTCGTAGTCGTTGACGGCGAGGAAACTCGCTGCGTCGATCATCTCGCCCAGCTCTTCGCCGCTGAACAGCGGCAGTCCCTGCCCGGGATCGAGCAGGAACGGAATCTTCGCCGCGGCGAACTGCGCCGCGTGTGAGCGCATACCTTCCTTGCCGTCGGGTGCGACGATGCCAAGCCCGATGTCCGTGACGTCCGCCACGCGGTTTCGGTGCGACGCGTTCATCGCACCGGGATGGAAGGCGGTGATCTGGTTGTCGTCGAGATCGGTAATGATGAACGCCTGCGCAGTGTACGCATCATCGATCATCACGACGCCGTCGGTGGCGATGGAAAGCGCGGCCAGGCGATCGCGGTAGGCGCCGCCGTCATGGCCGAGCGTGCCCATGACCACAGGAGTGCCGCCGATCGCCTGCAAATTGTAGGCGATGTTCCCGGCGCAGCCGCCCCATTCGCGGCGCATGTCGGAAATTTGAAACGAAACCGACAGCATGTGCGTCTGCTCGGGCAGGATGTGCCGGGCAAAGCGGTCCGGAAACACCATGATGGTGTCGAACGCGAGCGAACCGCAGACGAGGGTGCGCATCGGCGGCGTCAAGCCGCTGCGCCGTTCACCACTTCGCGCCCGATCTCGCGAACGACGTACTGCTGGCGGCGCGACACCGGAAGGGTTTCAGTGATGCCGTGCAGCAGGACCTCCCAATGCGCGTCGCCGTCGTCGTTCGCGCGGCGCTCGAAGCCGCGGATAAAATCGCGCGCGACGAGGCAGTTGCGGTGGACGCGGACGAAGCGTGCGCCGAACTCCTGCTCGAGGCGCGTCAGCGATTCTTCGAGCAGAAACTCGCGCTGGGCGGTGCGAATGGTGATGTACTTGAGCTCGGCCTTGAGGTACACCACGTCGTCCAGCGGGACCAGGACCACGCGCGAGCGCTCGGTGACCGACAGGAAGCGCCGGGCCGACGCCGGCAACTGGTTCAGTTTCTCGACGCTCATGGGCTTCAATCGCGGCACCTTTTGCAGCGCGGCGAGCAGGCGCTGGACGCGTACCGGCTTGACCAGGTAGTCGACGGCATTGACGTCGAACGCTGCCAGCGCATGTTCGTGAAACGCGGTCGTGAAGATGACGATCGGCGGACGCGAAAGCTTCAGCAAATGCTGGGCCAGCTCGATACCGTCCATCGCTGGCATGTGGATGTCCGTCAGGACGAGGTCGGCGACGACTGCGTGCAGTAGCTCGAGGGCCTCGCGGCCGTTCTGGGCCTCACCCACCACGACGATCGGCAACACCGCGGCACAGTCATCGATCAGTTCACGCAACCGGTGACGCGCCGGCGATTCGTCGTCGACGATCAGGACGCGCAGTGGGGATTCATCCATGGCTCACCTTCGCTGCCTGCATGCCGGGCAGCGCCCGCATCGGATGCGGCTCACGCCGCTTATGGGTTCCATTGCCAAGGAAAGGCTCGCGCCGCTCTGCGTCGTCCCTGTGCTCGCCCGCAGTTGAAGACTTCACCGTCCGATAGGGCATCCGGATATGGACCTCGTAGCCATTGCGGGTAATGCGCGAATCGAGGCTTGCCTCGGCGTCGAAGTGCAGTGCGAGGCGTTCGCGGATGTTGGCGATCGCCATGTTGTTGCCAGTGCGATGACGCTCGCCGTTGACGACGTAGGGGTTCGTAAGCACAGCGTGGACTTCATCGCGCGAGGCAAAAATGTTGATCGAGATCAGGCTCCGCTCGGTGGACGGTTCGACACCGTGATAGACCGCGTTTTCCAGCAGCGGCTGGAGCACCAGCGGTGGCACCAGCGCATCGGGCGGCATGCTCTTGACGTTCCAGTCGACGGCCAGCCGGTCACCGAGGCGCAATTGCTCGAGCTCGAGATACTGACGGCACAGCTCGACTTCGTCGGCAAGCGGGGTGAGTTCGCGGTTGTCGCGCATCAGCACCCGGAAAAGCTCGGCCAGATCCTCGAGCGCAGTCTCGGCGCGACGCGGCTCGCGGCGCATCAGCGACAGCACCGCAGTAATACTGTTGAACAGGAAGTGCGGGCGAATGCGCGCCTGCAACGCCTGCAGGCGCGCCTCGGTGATCGCCGGCGACAGCGCGCGTGCGCGCAGGCGGAAATAGCCCAGCAGCACGAACTGCGCGAGCAGCGCGAAAACGAGATTGCGCACGAGCGGTGCGGAATCGAGCGGTGACCATGCGCGGACGTCGAAGGTCATCCTCGGCAACAATCCCTGGACGCCGACCCCGATCGCGATCGTTACTGCGGTCACGGCCGCAATGCTCACGGCTGGCCGTTGCCGCGTCAGCCAGGGCGCGAGGATCCACAGCACGAGAAGCTCGGGAAAAAGCCGCAACTCGACGTACCCGCACAGCACCGCCCACTCGCCTGCCAGTGCGAAGAGCCGCGGTTCCCGGGTAAACGCGATCACCAGCGCTGCCGCATTGATGCCGACCAGAATGCGCAGAATCGTTCCCAGGTTGCGGAAATCGGGCACTGCAGGCATTTCGGGCGCTTGATTTACAATTCGCGGCATAGCGGACGTATTATGCAATCATCATGCCGGGCAGCGGCATGCCGTCCCCGCGTGTAGGGGCATTGCGTCCGGAACGACGATGCCCAGCCCCCCGCCTACCCGCCCGCCGCCCACAGCTCCGGCGACGCCCCCAGCCGCAGGTCTGGCGATGACCTCAGGCGCAGGTCTGGCGGCGCCCTCTCCCGCGCAGTCGCGACCGGTGGACCCCGGTGGATCGAGCGGCAATGTCGCGGGCACCGCACTGCCGCGTGGCGGCACTTGGTCCGGACGCTTCACTGAACCGATGTCGGAGCGCATGCGGCGTTTCAGCGCGTCGATCGGATTCGATCGCCGCCTCGCCGGCGTTGACATCGCCGGGTCACGTGCGCACGCCCGGATGCTGGCTGGCGCCGGGATCCTCGCGGCGGCCGATCTCGCCGCAATCGAAGGTGGCCTGGCGATCATCGAAGCCGAGATCGAGCGTGGCGATTTCGTGTGGAAGATCGAGGACGAGGATGTCCATTTCAGCGTGGAGAGGCGCCTGACCGAGCTGGTCGGCGACGCCGGCAAGCGCCTGCACACGGCGCGCTCGCGCAACGACCAGGTCGCGACCGATCTGCGGCTCTGGCTGCGGGCTGCGATCGACGGACTGTCGTTGCAGCTCGCTGCGCTTCGACGTGCAATGCTCGACCTCGCCGAGCGCCACGCGGATACGATCATGCCGGGATTCACGCATCTGCAGGTGGCGCAGCCCGTCACTTTCGGTCATCACCTGATGGCCTACGACGCGATGTTCGCGCGCGACATGGAGCGCTTCGCCGACTGCCGGCGGCGCGTGAACCGCCTCCCGCTCGGCAGCGCTGCGCTCGCCGGGACCAGCTTTCCGATCGACCGCGAGCGCGTCGCGCGCGAGCTCGGCTTCGAGGCCATCGCGCCCAATTCGATCGACGCGGTCTCCGATCGCGACTTTGCGATCGAATTCGAGGCCGCGGCGGCGCTGGTCGCCGTGCACCTGTCGCGCCTGGCCGAGGAGCTTGTACTCTGGTCGACTCCGCGCTTTCGCTTCGTGACCCTCGCCGAGCGCTTCTGTACCGGCAGCTCGATCATGCCGCAGAAGAAGAATCCCGACGTGCCCGAGCTGGTCCGCGGCAAGTCGGCGCGCGTGATCGGCGCGCTGACCTCGCTGCTTGTCCTGATGAAGGGGCAGCCGCTCGCCTACAACAAGGACAACCAGGAGGACAAGGAGCCGCTGTTCGACACCG
Organism: uncultured beta proteobacterium; assembly: GCA_963701885.1. Taxonomy (GTDB): domain Bacteria; phylum Pseudomonadota; class Gammaproteobacteria; order Burkholderiales; family Casimicrobiaceae; genus VBCG01. The sequence continues at coordinate 164,599 of CAVPBR010000009.1, read as the reverse complement.
TGGACACGCTGGTCGACACGCTGGCGATCACCACCGATTTGGTCGCAAGCGGAATCACTGCGGACTCCTCGCGAATGCGCGAGGCGGCGCGCGAAGGTTACGCCACCGCGACCGACCTCGCCGATTACCTGGCCCGCAAGGGCTTGCCGTTTCGCGATGCGCATGAAGCCGTTGCGCGCGCAGTGCGTGAAGCGGAGACGCGCGGCTGCGACCTGGCTGAATTGCCGCTTTCTGATCTACGCAGCTATTCGACGCTGATCGACGCCGACGTGTTCGACGTGCTTAGCCTCGAAGGCTCGGTGCATAGCCGCGACCATCCCGGCGGCACCGCGCCGCGCCAGGTGCGCGCCGCGATCGCCGCCGCCCGCGCCTCGCTTGAAATCCGGGACGCACCACGTTTTCCGGAACCGGAAAACGTGGTGCGTCCCGGATTTTGAAGGAGCCAACATGAGTAGCAGGAAACTCGCATTCCTGGGCCTGGGCGTCATGGGCTATCCGATGGCGGGCCACCTCGCCAAGGCCGGTCATGACGTGACGGTCTACAACCGGACGCAGGCCAGGGCGGCGGCGTGGATAGCGCAGTACGGCGGTCACCCGGCCACGACGCCGGCAATGGCCGCGCGCGGGGCCGACATCGTCCTGATGTGCGTGGGCAACGACCGCGACGTGCGCGAAGTGGCGAGCGGCGCCCTGTCCGCGATGCACGCAGGCGCGATCCTGGTCGACCACACCACGGCGTCGGCCGCGGTTGCGCGTGAGATTCACGCTGCTGCCGCCGCGCGCGGCGTCGCATTCCTCGATGCGCCGGTGTCCGGCGGGCAGGCGGGCGCCGAAAACGGCAAGCTGACGATCATGGTCGGCGGCGAAGCGGCGACATTCAGCCAGGCGCAGGACGTCCTCGCCCATTACGGCCGCGCCGTCACGCTGCTTGGCGGCCCTGGCGCGGGCCAGCTCACCAAGATGGTGAACCAGATCTGCATTGCCGGCCTCGTCCAGGCGCTCTCCGAAGGCATCGATTTCGCGCAGCGCGCGGGCCTCGACGCGAACCTCGTGCTCGACGTGATCAGCAAGGGCGCAGCACAGTCCTGGCAGATGGAAAACCGCGGCAAGACCATGGTCGCCGACAAGTTTGATTTCGGCTTCGCCGTCGACTGGATGCGCAAGGACCTCGGGATCTGCCTCGACGAGGCCCGCGCGAACGGTGCCGCACTGCCCGCGACTGCGTTCGTCGACCAGCTCTACTCGCGGATCCAGGCGCGCGGTGGCGGCCGCTGGGACACGTCGAGCCTCATCCGGCTGCTGCGCGATCCCGCGTGAGTTCGTGATCAGGGCCCGGACTGCGCCTCGACAATCGAGACGTCGTAGGTGATCTCGGCCATCCGGCCGAGCATGATCGTCGCCGAGCAGTACTTTTCCTTCGAGAGCTTCACCGCGCGCTCGACCTGGCGGGGATCGAGGCCCCGCCCGGTAATTGTGTAGTGCAGGTGGATCCGGGTGAACACCTTGGGCTCGCTCGGCGCGCGCTCGGCGTCCGCCTCGACGACGCAGTCGGTGACAGGCTGGCGCGCCTTCTTGAGGATCCACACCACGTCGAACGCAGTGCAGGACGCGGCGCCCGCCAGCACGAGCTCCATCGGGCGCATGCCGAGATTGCGGCCGCCGGCCTCCGGCGCACCGTCGATGACGACCGCGTGCCCGCTGCTCGATTCGGCCACGAATGACACGCCCTCGACCCACTTGACACGGGTTTTCACCGGTCTCCCCGCTCAGACGCCCCCGTCGATACCCAAATTGCAACCATTCGTTGGGCGGACTTGCTTTGTGCACCGCAATATGGGATGCTAGTCACCGTTCGCGGACCCGCCATCTCCTCCTTTGGCACCGCGGATACATTCCTCCATTCTCCTCCTATGGCGGAATTCTCGGGCGCGATCCCCAGGATCGCGCCATTTTTTTGCCCAGTTTGTCTATCTTGCGCCGCAGCATCCGCGGCCGATCGCCCACCCGCCGCCAACCCTGAAACCCGGGACGCACCACGTTTTCCTGTGCGAAAACAGGGACGCACCACGTTTTCCCGCGTCGCTTCCGCACGGCACAGAGAACAGGGAAAACGTGGTGCGTCCCTGTTTTCGCAAAAAATAGTATACTTATCGACTTTGCCGAACCGATCCGCGAGCGCGGAGAATCGCAGATGAAGACCTTTTCCGCCCGGCCGCGCGACATCACTCGCGGCTGGTACGTCGTCGATGGCACCGACAAGGTGCTGGGCCGACTCGCCACGCAGATCGCCGCTCGCTTGCGCGGCAAGCACAAGGCCATCTACACGCCGCACATGGACACCGGCGATTTTATCGTCGTGACCAATGTCGACAAGCTCCGCGTGACCGGCGCCAAGGCCGACGACAAGCTCTATCACCGCCACAGCGGCTACCCCGGCGGCATTACCACTACGAGCTTCGCCCAGATGCAGGCGCGCTTCCCCGGACGTGTGCTCGAAAAGGCAGTAAAGGGGATGCTGCCGAAGGGCCCCCTGGGCTACGCGATGTTCAAGAAGCTCAAGTGCTACGCCGGCCCTGCGCATCCGCACTCGGCACAACAACCTGTCACGCTGGAACTGCAATGATCGGCAACTACTACTATGGCACGGGGCGGCGCAAGACGTCGGTCGCCCGCGTTTTCCTGAAGACCGGCGAAGGCAGGATCGTCGTCAACGAGAAGCCGATCGACCAGTTCTTCACGCGGGAGACCGGGCGCATGGTCGCGCGCCAGCCGCTGGTGCTGACCAGTCACGAGAAGACCTTCGACATCATGGTCAACGTCGTGGGCGGCGGCGAATCGGGACAGGCGGGTGCCGTACGTCACGGCATCACGCGTGCGCTGATCGACTACGATGCGCAGCTCAAGCCGACGCTGTCCAAGGCCGGCCTGGTCACGCGCGACGCGCGCGAGGTCGAGCGCAAGAAAGTGGGACTGCACAAGGCGCGGCGCCGCAAGCAGTTCTCCAAGCGCTGACGGCGCGTCGTTCCCTCGAAGCAAAGGCCGCCACGCGCGGCCTTTTGCATTTAGAATTTCCGACACTCACGGGCGGGCAGCATGATCAGGATCGGCATCGTCGGCGGTACGGGCTACACAGGCGTCGAACTGCTGCGCATCCTCGCGCAGCACCCGCAAGTCGACGTGCGCACCATCACCTCGCGCAAGGACGCGGGCACCCGCGTCGCGCAGATGTTTCCGAGCCTGCGCGGACACTACGAGCTGGCGTTCGTCGATCCGGCGCAGGCGGACCTTCGTTCCTGCGACGTCGTGTTCTTCGCCACTCCCCACGGCGTGGCGATGTCACAGGCGCGCGAACTGGTCGGAGCGGGCGTGCGCATTGTTGACCTCGCCGCCGATTTCCGGCTCTCCGATCCGGCGGAATTCGCGCACTGGTACAAAATGCCCCACGCGTGCCCGGACCTGCTCGAGGAGGCGGTGTACGGCATCCCCGAGATCAACCGCGAGGCAATCCGCAAGGCGCGCATCGTCGGCAACCCGGGCTGCTATCCCACGGCCGTGCAGCTTGGCTTCCTGCCACTGGTCGAGTCAGGCATGGTCGACCCGTCCCGCCTTATCGCCGACTGCAAGTCCGGCGTGTCGGGGGCGGGTCGCAAGGGCGAGCTGGCTCTCAGCTTCTCGGAGGCCTCCGACAACCTCGCAGCCTACAGCATCGCAGGGCATCGCCATGCCCCGGAGATCGTCCAGGGTCTGAAACGCGCATCGGGCGGCCCGGTGCGCCTCGTATTCACGCCGCACCTGACGCCGATGATCCGCGGGATCCTCGCGACGCTCTATGCGCCGCTGCGTGATCCCGGCGTCGATCTCCAGACGCTCTACGAGAAGCGCTATGCCGGCGAGCCGTTCATCGACGTGATGCCGCCGGGATCGCTCCCGGATACCCGCAGCGTCCGCGCATCGAACATACTGCGGATCGCCGTGCACCGGCCCCCGGACTCGGATCTGGCGCTGATCATCGCGGTCGAGGACAACCTGGTGAAAGGTGCTGCGGGGCAGGCCGTCCAGAACATGAACCTGATGTTCGGTCTCCCCGAAACGGCGGGTCTCGCCGCGGTCCCTGTCCTGCCGTAAAGCCCCCAGGGGAACCTGCGGCGTCCCAACCCACCGGGCGGGCCGAACCCCGATGCGCCCCGGCGGTCGAACTGAAACACGCGCCAGGGCGTGATCGGGGCCGCCAGCGCGCTTTGACTCCCCGCCCGCAGACCCGGATAATGAGGCGTATCGAGGGATGGCAACTGGAGTGACGATGAACGCAATGACCGAGATGCCGAGTCCGCTGGTCTTCACCGACGCCGCAGCGGCAAAGGTGAAGACGCTGATCGACGAGGAAGGCAATCCGGAGCTGAAGCTCCGCGTGTTCGTCTCGGGCGGTGGCTGCTCGGGGTTCCAGTATGGGTTCACCTTTGACGAAGCGGTCAACGACGACGACACGTCGATGAACAAGAACGGCGTGACGCTGCTGATCGATCCGATGAGCTACCAGTACCTGGTCGGCGCGGAGATCGATTACCAGGAAGGGCTCGAGGGCGCGCAATTCGTGATCAAGAATCCGAACGCCACCACGACCTGCGGCTGCGGATCGAGCTTCTCCGCCTGAGCGTGGTCTGACCCAGTTTTTCGCTCACCGGGGGTAGATCGCCCCCAGCACTCGCGGCCCTTTCGCGCCCGTCACCGCGGGAAGGTTCCCTGGGCGGCCCGCGAGGGCCTCGCGGGCGAGCCAGGCGAACGCCAGCGCCTCGACTTGTTCGACCGGCACGCCCTCGTCGGCGGTTGACGCGACGCGACGCGGCGCAAGCTCGTCGGTCAGCCCGCGCATCAGTGTCGCGTTGTTGGCGCCCCCGCCGCAGACCAGGATTTCCTCGGAGTCTGGCGCAATCGACCGGATGGCGTCGGCGATGGTCCGCGCGGTCAGCGCGACCAGTGTTGCCTGGGTGTTCTCGGCCTGGTCGTTGATCTTCGCCGCCGCAAGCTTCGCTTCGAGCCATTGGAGGTTGAAGGCGTCACGGTGGGTGCTCTTCGGAGGCGGCGCGGCGAAGTACGGGTCAGCCAGCAGCACCCGCAGCAGCGCATCGTCCACCTTGCCGGTCGCGGCCCACCCACCCTCGGCGTCGAAGGGCGTGCCGCGACTGCGCCCGCACCAGAGGTCCGACAGCACATTGCCCGGGCCGGTGTCGAAGCCGCGGATCGTTCCGTCGCCGGGCAGGTCGGTGATGTTCGCGATCCCCCCGATGTTGACGATCACGCGGTGGTGCCCCGAGCGCGAGAAGAGCGCGGCATGGAAGGCGGGCACCAGCGGTGCGCCCTGCCCGCCGGCCGCGACGTCCCGGCTCCTGAAATCGGCGACGACCGCGATTCCCGAACGCTCGACGACGCGCGCCGGATTGTTGAGCTGGACGGTGAACCCGCGATCCGGTCGATGCCGCAGCGTCTGGCCGTGAACACCGACCGCGCGAATCTCGCCGGCGGAGCGCTTGGCAGCGGCGAGCGCGCGCGCGATTGCGTCGGCGTACAGTTCGGCGAGGATGTTGGCTGCGGCGCCAGCGCGCGCGAGCTCGTTGTCGCCGGACTGCTGCAGCGCCAGCAATTCGTCGCGCAGCATCGTCGGGTAGGCCACGTGCGCCGCACCCAGCGTCGCGCAGGGCGCGCCGGATGCCGGCGCGAAATCGGCAACGACCGCATCGACGCCGTCGAGGCTCGTGCCGGACATTACGCCGGCGAACAGCTCGCGGTTCATTGCCTTCGGGCTGCGCCCGGCGCTCGTTACTCGGCCGCTACCACCCGTACTGCGGACAATTGGTCGACCACCGCGAGCTCACTGACGCGCGGCGCGACATCGGCAAGGTACTGGGCCCTCTCGTCGGGCGTGATCGGCGCCGCCGCCGGCAGTGCGACCTTCATCGGATCGCGAGGAACGCCTGCCACCCGCATCTCGTAGTGCAGATGCGGACCGGTCGCCCATCCGGTCATCCCGACAAAACCGATCGTGTCGCCCTGATGGACGCGCTCGCCGACATGCAGGCCATCTTCGAAGCGCGACAGGTGCGCGTAGACGCTCGTGTAGGTGGCATCGTGCTTCAGCATGATCACGTTGCCGTAGCCTGTCTGCTTGCCGACGAACTTCACCACGCCGTCCGCGGTCGCGTGCACCGGCGTGCCGATCGGCGCCGCGAAGTCGGTTCCCGTGTGGGCGACCCAGATATGCAGAAACGGGTGGAAGCGCGCAAGCGTGAAACCTGACGTGATCCGGGAGAACGGTACCGGCGAGCGCAGGAACGCACGCCGCAGGCTGCGGCCATCGTCGGTGTAGTAGGACTCGCTGCCGTCGGGCGCCCGCCACAGAAACGCGCGATGCGCGATGCCCTGGTTGTCGAATTCCGCGGCGAGGATGCGCCCGGTGGAAACCGGTTCGCCGTCGACGTAGCGCGTTTCGTAGATCACCGAGAAGCGATCGCCACGCCGGACGTCATGGTAGAAATCGATGTCTCCGGCGAATACGTCGACCAGCGCAAGCGTGATCGCGTCGGGAAGCCCTGCGGCATCCGCGGCGCTGAACAGCGATGACTCGACTTCGCCGGTCCGCAGCGTCGGGCGCACGTCGGATGGCTCGTCCCCCGGACGTGACGCTGAAACCCGTCGCATCGCGCTTGACCGAGAACATCTCGCCGTCGGTGGCGAGGAAACGCAACCCCACGAGCCTTCCGTCGTCGCCGGTGGCGATCCGCAATGCATGTCCGGGACGAAGCTGATAGAGCGGGCGCGCTGACGGATCGGTGCGCAGAAAATCCATCGCCGCCGGATCGTCGACGTTTGCCCGTGCGAGCAGGCTGCCGATCGTGTCGCCGCGCTTCACCCGTTCCTCGTGCCAGTAGCGGGCAGAGGCGTCGGCATCCATGTCGAGAGGAGGAAGTGCAAGCGCGCGCGAGACCTCGTGCGTCAGCGCCGCGTCCAGCGTCGTACCCGGCGTGATGCCGAAGGCGGCCACCCCGGAAAGGCCGAGGATCACGATCGCGAGCGCCTGCCCGGGCGACAGCGCGCGGACGAGTGGTGCGGGCGAGAGCGCACGGACGAGTTTCCCGAGCGACTGCGCTAGAATTTGTGGCTTATGCGAGATCAACGAAGCACCTTGCGCGCCATGCGGATTTCGCGCGCATCCATCATGTGGTCGAGCCGATGATTGCGAATCAACCGCACCCCGGGACGCGGTCCGCGGGCGATTGTAGCAGGATGCCGGTCGCTGCCAAGCGAACGGCCGATCGATGTGCCGCAGGGCGATGATGGCATTCGACATCGAACACCAGCTTGGCGTCTTCCGCCGCGGGGCGGACGACCTCCTCGTCGAAGCCGAGCTTCGCGCCAAGCTCGCCCGCGGTGCGCCGCTGCGGATCAAGGAAGGCTTCGACCCGACGCGGCCGGATCTGCACCTCGGCCACACGGTCCAGTTCAACAAGCTGCGCCAACTGCAAGACCTGGGCCACCACGTCATTTTTCTCGTCGGTGATTTCACCGGCTTGATCGGCGACCCCACCGGGCGCAACGTTACGCGCCCGCCGCTCGCGCGCGAAGAACTCGACGCCAACGCCAAGACCTACACCGACCAGGTGTTCCTGATCCTGGACCGCGAGAAAACCGAGGTCGCGTTCAATTCGAAGTGGCTCGCGGCACTCGGCGCTGACGGCATGATCCGGCTCGCCGCGAAATATACGGTCGCGCGGATGCTCGAGCGCGACGATTTCGCCAAGCGCTACAAGGCCGGGCAGCCGATCGCAATCCATGAATTCCTGTACCCGCTGGCTCAGGGTTACGATTCGGTCGCGCTTCGCGCCGATGTCGAGCTGGGCGGGACCGACCAGAAGTTCAACTTGCTGGTCGGCCGCGAGCTCCAACGCCATTACGGGCAGGAGCCGCAATGCATCCTGACGCTGCCGCTGCTCGAGGGACTCGACGGCGTTAACAAGATGTCGAAATCGCTCGACAATTTCGTGGGCATCACCGAGGCCCCGGCGTCGATATTCGGCAAGTTGATGTCGATTTCGGATCCGCTGATGTGGCGCTACTACGAGCTGCTGTCGTTCCGCTCCGACACCGAGGTCGCCGCGCTCAGGCGCGAATGCGCCGAAGGGCGTAATCCGCGCGAGGCCAAAGTGCTCCTCGCGCAGGAGATCGTTGCGCGCTTCCACTCGCGCCGCGCGGCCGACGAAGCGCTATCCGAGTTCGAGGCGCGCTTCCGCGACGGTGCGCTGCCGGAAAACATGCAGGACGTGACGCTGCACGCGAACGGAGCCGGCGTCCCGATCGCCCAGCTCGTCAAGCAGGCGGGCATCGCCGCGTCGACGTCCGAAGCGCTGCGCCTCATCGCTCAGCGGGGACTCAAGGTAGACGGCGACGTCATCGAGGACAAGTCGCTGGTCATCGCGTCGGGCTCGACCGTCGTCGTGCAGGCGGGCAAGCGCAGGTTCGCCCGCGTCACCGTCAAGTAAATGCGGAAATCAGGGACGGACCACGTTTTCCGGATTCCGGAAAACGTGGTCCGTCCCTGATTTCCGCATTTACGAGGCAAGGCCGGGATCGCGGCCGATGCCCTCGATCTGCGGCAGGTTGAGCTTGCGCGGCGCGACGCTCTTCTGGGCGCGCAGCCAGCGCGCGACGACATCCCACACCGGCTCGAGACCGGCATCGCGGGCCTCTTCCGACACCGGGGCCCACCCCGCCACCTTGTAGCGCCTGCCCGCGTCGATCGGCTTGCCGTTGAGCTCCATCCGGGTGATGCGCTTGCCCATCGCAGCGTCCGGGGCGATCGCATAGCGCATTCCCCCGACGCGAACCATGTCGCCACCTTGCTGGTAATACGGGTCGGGATTGAACAGGTTGTCGGCGACGTCCTCGAGAATCGTCTTGATCGTCGCTCCAGTCATGCTCGTCACCGTCACGTACGGGTAGGTGATTGCGGTCTGGTCGAGCAGGCGCTCGTAGCGGATCGGGTCGCCCGGCAGCAGCGTCGTTCCAAATCGAAATCCCGGGGAGAACGCGATCTCGGCACCCTTCTCGGCCATCAGCGCATCGAGGATCAACTGATCGTAGCTCCCGTTGAAGTTGCCGCGGCGATAGAGGAGTTGCTCGGTGACGGCGAGCGATTCGTCGAGCTTCGCCGCGTAAGGCTCGCGCACCCGCGCGATCAGCGCCGCCATCGCGGGGTCGGGCGGGAGCAGGTTCGCGAACACCGGCACCAGCCGGTACCGCATATCGGCCACCTTTCCGGCCTTCACGTCGAGGTCAAGGACGCCGACGAACTTGCCGTTGCTTCCCGCGTTGGTGACGAGCGTCTTCCCGCCGCGATTGGCAACCACCGACGGCCGCGGCACACCGTCATGAGTGTGACCGCCGAGGATGACGTCGATGCCCGTGACGCGCGTCGCGAGCTTCAGATCGACGTCCATCCCGTTGTGCGACAGCAGCACGACCGCCTGCGCCCCCTTCGCCCGCACCTCATCGACGACACGCTGCATGTTCGCGTCATGAATGCCGAACGCTCAGGTCGGCGACCAGGTAGCGCGGGTGGGCAATCGGCGTATAGGGGAATGCCTGGCCGATGATCGCGACCGCGATGCCGTTGACCTCCTTCAGCACATAGGAAGGGAAGGCGGGGTCATCGAAGTCGGCAGTGCGCACGTTCTGGGCGACGAAATCGATGTGTCCGGCGAAATCCTTCGCGATAACCTCCTTGACCCGCGCGGTGCCGTAGGTGAACTCCCAGTGCGCTGTCATCACGTCGACGCCGAGGAGCAGGCACGCATCGACCATGTCCTGGCCGCGCGTCCACAGCGAGGTGGCCGATCCCTGCCAGGAATCGCCGCCGTCGAGCAGCAGCGCGCCCGGCCGCTCGGCGCGCAGGCGTTTGATCAAGGTCGCGAGGTGGGCAAACCCGCCCATGGCCCCGTAGGCCCGAGCCGCGCGTTCGAAATCGAGGTAGGTGAGCGCATGCGCGTCGCGAGTTCCCGCGGCGACGCCGAAATGCTCGAGCAGCGCTTCGCCCACGAGATGGGGCGGCCTGCCGCGCGCAGCGCCTACGCCGAGATTGACGCTGGGCTCGCGAAAATGAATCGGCAGCAATTGCGCGTGGCAGTCGGTGATGTGCAGCAGCCCGACGTTGCCGAACGGCGCGAGCGCGTCGTAGAAATGCGCCGCTGCAGACGAATCGGACGGGTCGGTTGCCGCGGGCGAATCCACCGGCAGCCCGGCCAGCGCCGCGCATGCGATACCCTGCAGGAATTCGCGGCGCCGCACGACACCCGGCCTACTGGTTGACGGATGAGGCGGGGTCGACCAGCAGCGCGACGACGTCGCGGATCTGCTGCTCGGTCAGGATGCCATGCTGCCCGAAACGCGGCATGCTGGTGCACGCCGAATACGCCTCGGCGTCGTAGATCTTCGCCCACGCATAGCGGCGTGTTGCATCGCTGTAGCCATGGCGCTTGCCGAACTGGTAGAGCGACGGACCCATCGTGCCGTACGACAGCTCCTGCGGCGCGAGCTGGTGGCAGGCGTAGCAATTCGCACCATTGGGCTTCTTCGCGATCGTCGGAGAACTGCAGTCCGCGCCCGGTCTGGGCGATCTTCTCGCCGGCCTTCCAGTCGCCGACGAGCTTTCCGTCGGCCGGGTAACGGACCGCGGCGAGGTTCTCGGCCTCGACCTTCTTCGCGAGTGTCTCGGGAAGCTTTGCCGTCGGCGTACCGGCTGCAGACCCGCTGCGTGTCGTCCTGGTCGAGACGGTCGAGCCCTGCCTGGCCATGCGCCTTGAATGACGCCCTCAACATTGCGGCCGCGCGTGCCGAGAGCGTCGCGTCGTCGGAGGCCGCGGGAGCGCTCGCGCAGCCGTACGCGACCGCGCCGGCGGCTGCGATTGCGATGACTGGCCACGAGCAGCCTGGAGGTGCAGAAACGGATTGTCATCAAAGGTCAGCCTTCGTCATCGTCGATCAGCGCTTGAGGCCCGGCCCGGCGTACGCCGCGCCGTTCGCGCGCGCGGCGAGATAAGTCGTGAGGGCGATCGACGCGTCCGAGCCGTAGATCAAATCCGGGAAGCGCTGCTGGCGCAGGCAATCGTGCAGCCGCCACTGCATGGTGCGAAGCTCGCCCTGCGAGACGCGGTACGCAGGCCAGGTCGTGTACGCCTTCTGCGCACCGGCGATCGTCGTCAGATTCGGCAAGTCCTGCAGGCGGATCCGCGTGCCATCGGAACCGTGGCAGGACACGCAGCCGAAATCGTGCGTTCCGGCGCGATAGTTGAACATCTTCTCGCCCAATGCGTACATGTCGCGCACCTGCGGGTCGGCGAGCGAGACGTTCATCTTCACACCATCCGACTCGGACACCACATAGGCGGCAAGCGCCTCGAGGTCGGAACGGCTCCGGCTACCGCTTGCCGAAAGTAACCTTGGTGGCTTCGGCATGGGTGTAGCCCTGCTGGTTGACCATGCACCAGACGAGTCGCGTTTCCAGGTCCATCACCCGCCCGGCATCGGCAAACCAGCGCGGAAGCTCGGCATACGCGCCCTTGACCACACCCGGCCCGAGGCCGAGGTCGCAGGCCTGGAACGAAACCTTCTTCGGACCGCGTGGCGTCGACCACATCTGCTTCGCCGCGCGCAACCCAGAGATCGGCCGGATTGCCAGTCCTGCAGGTCCTGGCGATATTGCTCGATGCCTTCTTCGACCGACGTCGCTGCCACGGCGCTGCCGACGAATGCAGCGAGCACAGCGAACGCCGCGGATGCGAGGCCGATCGACAGCATGCGTTGGATGTTGCGATTCATCTTTACTCCTCGAGTGCCGCTGCCGCGCGACGTGTCCTCAGGCAATGATTGCGCTGTCGGTACGCGAGTCGTTGTGATTGTCGATCCAGGTGATCGTCACCTTGTCGCCCTTGGTCCCGCCCTTGAACTTGAAGGACATGAACGGATTCTTCGCGACCGCCGTGCCCCACTGTGCGGTCAGCACCACCTTGTCGTTGTGCGTCACCTTGACCGTCTGGATGAACCAGGCGGGTATCAGCTTGCCCTGCGCGTCCTTCTGCAGGCCGGTGTCCATCTCGTGGGCCATCAGGACCTTGACCACGGTCGTGTCGCCGACGAGATTCGCCCGGATTTTCATCGGATCTGCCATTGACTCCTCCACGCGCTGCCGGTGCGACTGCACCGGCACCTTGCATTCAGAACGACCACCACCACCCGGGGCTCAGCCGCCGCAGCCGCCCAGCGTGACCTTGATCTCCTTCGAGCTCATGTAGTAGTTGCCACCCGCCTTCACCAGCGCGTAGACATTCGAGGTTTCGCGCATCTTGACGCGGGTCGACAGCGACGGATCGGTCCCCGGAGGGATGTCGAAGACCGCGGCAAGCGTGTTCGGGTTCTTCTCGATCAGGATCGCGATCGATTCGGTGTTGGCGAGCTTGCTCGTGACGCCGATCGGCACCACAGCGCCGTTCTCGGCAATGTCCGGCGTCGAGAAGAATGCGACCTGGTCGCTTGATCCGGGTTTGCCGTCGCCGAGCGCCTTGAGTGTTGCGTCCATCGAATGCGTCGTGAACGCACTCGTGTTCCAGCCGGGCGCCTCGGCGTGGGCCGCCGGGATCCAGCCTGCAGCCCCGAGCAGCGAAAGCAGCGTCATGCCGCCTCCAGTCTTGAGCACCTGCCTGCGTTGCCTGTCCATCGTCCTCTCCCGCGCGAGCATTACACGCATGATCTTACAGATATGCGTATCACCCAGCCGCGGTCAAGCATGCGCAGCGAGCGCAACGCCCGACGGCGGGCAATCGGCGCGGGAGCGCGGATGAACAATCAGCGCAGGAGCGCCTGGACGAAGTTCGGAAGCGCAAGCGCCGCGCGATAGGTGTCGCCGTTCAGGTACTGCAGATCGCGGATCCCGCGCTGCGAGATGCGCAGGTCGATCGTCATCGCCGAATGCTCGTGCGGGTCGAGGTTCGATGCGCAGCAGGCCATCATCCACAGCCCGCCGTAGAGCGGTATCGACGCGAGATACGGCGTCACGCGCGTGGAACGCGCGCCGAAGCTCGTGGATCGTGGTGCGAATGCGCAGGTGATGAGCCACCGGACTCGCCACGTGCAGCGTGAGCGCGCCCGAGGATGTGAGCCGCTTCGCGCAGGCCAGGTAGAAATCATGGGTGTACAGCTCGGTCGACGGACCGCCCGGATCGGTCAGGTCGAGCACGATCAGGTCGTAGCTCTCCTTGCTGTCGCGCACATACTGGAAACCATCGCCGATCTCGAGCTTGACGCGGGGATCGTCGAAGGCGCCGTGGTGCACCTCCTGCAGATGGCGTCGTGCGATGTCGACGACCGCTGCGTCGATCTCGGCCACCGTCACTGCTTTCATCGACGGATACTTGAGCAGTTCCTCGGTCGATCCGCCGTCGCCGCCGCCGATGACCAGCGCGCGCTCGGGCCCCGCGTGCGCGAGGCCGGCGATGTGGACCAGGTTCTCGTGGTAATAGAACTCGTCCTTCTCCGACGTCATGAAATGCCCGTCGAGCCGAAACAGCTTGCCGAATGGCACGGTGTCGTGCACCTCCACCGCCTGCCATTGCGAGCGGAAGCTCTCGAGCGTGCGGCGTGATCGGATGAACGATCCCCAGTCGTCCGTCAGATACTCAGTCATGACGCCCGGCGCGAGATCGCCGGGGGACGGCGCGTCAGTCATCCTTGCCGCTGCGGTGGATCGCCTGAAATCGCTTGCGGCGCGGCTTCAGCGCCGCTGCGAGCGCCTCGAACACGCGTTGCGCCTTCGCGGTGTTATCAGTCGTGTAATTGCAGACGTAGACGTCGACGGTGACGAAGCCCGTCTCGGGCCAGGTATGAATCGCGAGATGCGATTCGGCCAGCAGCACGGTGCCGGTGACGCCCTGCGGCTCGAACTGGTGGAAGCGATCGCCGACGATCGTCAGCGTTGCTGCGGCAACGGCGTCCAGGCACAACTTCCGCAACGCATCGGCCCGCGTGACCACAGGCAGGTCGGCCGGGCATCCGTACCATTCGCCCAGCAGATGGATACCGTCCATGGCGTTTCCCTCCAGGAACTGCTCCCCCCGCGGCGCGTGCCGGATCCCGGAGCAAGCTTGGCCAGCGTGATGTTCGCGCCAAAGCGTCGTTTGGCGGGCCTAAACGGTTGATTATGGCACAATACTTGGCGTTGGCGGCAGTTTTCAATCGCGTACCTCGCGGCGCATTGCCGTCGCGGAGCCTCCCACGAATTGTTCAAGCATTTCCACGAGAGAGCATGACCATCAAAGTTGCCATCAACGGCTACGGCCGCATCGGACGCAACATCCTGCGCGCGCACTACGAGGACGGGAAGAAGCATGACCTCGCCATCGTCGCGATCAACGACCTGGGGAGCCCCGAGACCAACGCCCACCTCACGCGCCACGACACCGTCCACGGCAAGTTCCCGGGTAGCATCGCGTCGACGGCGATGCAATGGTCGTCAATGGCGATCGCATCCGTGTGCTCGCGGAGCGCGATCCGGCAAAGCTTCCCTGGGGAGCGCTCGGCGTCGATGTCGTGCTCGAATGCACGGGGCTCTTCGCGAGCAAGGCGAAGGCAAGCGCGCATCTCGCGGGCGGGGCGAAGAAAGTCATCATCTCGGCACCCGGCGGCAAGGACGTCGACGCCACCGTCGTCTACGGCGTCAATCACCAGGTACTGACGGCATCGCACACGGTCATCTCGAACGCGTCGTGCACGACCAACTGCCTCGCGCCGCTGGTCAAGCCTCTCCACGAAGGCATCGGGATCGTCAGCGGGCTGATGACGACCGTTCACGCCTACACGAACGACCAGGTGCTCTCCGATGTCTACCACGAGGATCTGCGACGCGCGCGTTCCGCCACGATGAGCATGATCCCGACCAAGACCGGCGCCGCGTCGGCGTTGGGTCTGGTGTTGCCGGAAATGGCCGGCAAGCTCGACGGCTACGCGATCCGCGTGCCGACGATCAACGTGTCGCTCGTCGACCTGTCGTTCATTGCCGCGCGCGACACCAGCGCCGACGAGGTCAACGCGCTGATGAAATCAGCGGCGGAGCGCGGGCCGCTCTCCGGAGGAATCCTGCGCTACAGCACCGCGCTGCTGGTGTCGGTCGACTTCAACCACGATCCGGCATCGTCGACCTTCGACGCGACGCTGACCAAGGTAATCGGCCGCCTGGTCAAGGCCTCGGCGTGGTATGACAACGAGTGGGGCTTCTCGAACCGGATGCTCGATACCACGATGGCGCTGATGTCGGCCCGATGAACGTCAGCCAGATGGCCGGAGGTGCGCGCGGCGCTTGCCACTGCGCGCCACCGCACCGCTGCGGCGGGTCACTTGACCGTGAATGTCACCTGCATCCGGATGATGTAGTTCGCGATCTTGCCGTCGGCGACCTCGACCTTGTGATCGGCGATCCATGCGCCGTTGATCCCCTTCACCGTCTGTGCCGCTTTCGCGAGGCCGGACGCGAGCGCGTCGTCGAAGCCCTTCTTTGACGCCGAGGTAAGCTCGATGGTCTTGGTGATCGCCATGATGTTCTCCAGGATGTACGCAATGAGCCGCGAATGCGGCACGCCGATGATGCCCAGATCTGCCGCATCCGGCAATCCGGACGCGGCGGGAACCCGACGACCGGTCGCGCGATGAGTTTCCTGCGCCTGTCCGGCGTCGATGTCCGCGGCAAGCGCGTGTTCGTTCGCGCCGATCTCAACGTGCCGCAGGATGCTGCGGGAAAAATCACCGACGACACGCGCATCCGCGCGTCGGTCCCCGGCATCCGCGACACGCTCGGGCGCGGTGCCGCCGTCATGGTCACTTCCCACCTCGGCCGGCCGGCCGAAGGCGTGTGGAAGCCCGCGGACTCGCTCGCGCCGATCGCCGTGCGCCTGGGCGAAATTCTTGGCCGCGACGTGCCGCTGGTTCGCGACTGGGTCGATGGAGGCGCGTGGCACGATGCGCTCGCGCC
This sequence comes from uncultured beta proteobacterium, assembly GCA_963701885.1. Taxonomy (GTDB): domain Bacteria; phylum Pseudomonadota; class Gammaproteobacteria; order Burkholderiales; family Casimicrobiaceae; genus VBCG01. The sequence continues at coordinate 148,536 of CAVPBR010000009.1, read as the reverse complement.
GGGTGATCTCGTGCTGCTCGAGAACTGCAGGATCAACCGCGGCGAGAAGAAGGACGACCCCGTGCTCGCGCGGAACATGGCTAAGCTCTGCGACGTGTACGTGAACGACGCCTTCGGCGCCGCGCATCGCACCGAGGCGACGACCCATGGCATCGCCCGCTATGCGCCGATCGCCTGCGCGGGACCGCTGATGGCGGCGGAGCTCGACGCGCTCAGCCGCGCGCTTGCCGCACCGGCGCGGCCGTTGGTCGCGATCGTCGCCGGATCGAAGGTGTCGACCAAGCTTACGATCCTGCGCGCGCTGGCCGCCCGGGTCGACACCCTGATCGTTGGCGGAGGCATCGCCAACACGTTCATCCTCGCCGCCGGCGGCCGCGTCGGAAAATCGCTTGCCGAGCCCGACCTCGCCGGCGAGGCTAAAGCTATCCTCGCGCAGTTTCCGGGCAAGGTCGCCGATCCCCGTCGACGCCGTGTGCGCCAAGGCCTTCGCTGCGGACGCGACAGCCACGGTCAAGGCGGTTGCCGACGTCGATGACGACGACCTGATCCTCGACATCGGCCCCAACACCGCAGCGGCGCTTGCCGCCACGCTTGCAAACGCGGGAACGATCGTCTGGAACGGCCCGGTCGGCGTGTTTGAATTCGACGCATTTGCCTCCGGAACCCGCGCGCTCGCCAACGCGATCGCCAGGTCGCACGCGTTCTCGATCGCCGGCGGAGGCGACACGATCGCGGCAATCAACAAGTTCGGGGTCGCGGACCGAATCGGCTACATCTCCACCGCAGGCGGCGCGTTCCTCGAATTCCTCGAGGGCAAGGCATTGCCCGCCGTCGCGATCCTCGAACAACGCGCCGGAGCCTGACATGCCGCGCTCGACCCGCATCGTTGCCACCCTCGGCCCGGCCTGCAGTGAGCCGCGATCCTGCGCCGGCTGCTCGCCGCCGGAGTCGACGTCGTGCGCCTCAATTTCTCCCATGGCCGCGCTGAAGACCACGTCGAGCGCGCGCAGCTCGTGCGCGAAGCAGCGAAGGCCGAGGGCCGCGAAGTCGCGGTCATGGCGGACCTGCAGGGGCCGAAGATCCGCATCGGCAAATTCGCCCAGGGTCAGGTCGACCTCGCCGCCGGGGCGCGCTTCGTCCTCGATGCCGACTGCGAGCTCGGCGATGCAACGCAGGTCGGGCTCGATTACCGCGAGCTCGTCAACGACGTCGGCCCGGGTGCCGTGCTGCTGCTGAACGACGGCCTCATCCGGCTCGAGGTGGAAGCGGTCGAGGGCCCGCGCATCGTTACCCGCGTCGTGGTCGGCGGCACGCTGTCGAACAACAAGGGGATCAACCGCCTCGGGGGCGGACTGTCCGCCCCGGCGCTGACGCCCAAGGACATGGACGACGTCAAGGTCGCGACGCAGATCGAAGCCGACTACATCGCCGTGTCGTTCCCCAGGAGCGGCGAAGACATGCAGATGGCGCGGCAGCTCCTGCGCGCCGCAGGCAGCCGCGCGCTCGTCATCGCCAAGATCGAGCGCGCCGAGGCGATCCCGGCGCTCGAGGAGATCATCGACGCCTCCGACGGCATCATGGTCGCGCGCGGCGACCTGGCGATCGAGGTCGGAAACGCGACGGTGCCCGGACTGCAGAAGCGCATGCTGCGCGCTGCGCGCGAGCGCAACAAGCTGTCGATCACCGCCACGCAGATGATGGAGTCGATGATCCACAACCCGGTGCCGACGCGCGCCGAAGTCTCCGACGTCGCCAACGCAGTGCTCGACGGCACCGACGCGGTGATGCTTTCGGCCGAAACCGCCACCGGGCACTATCCGGTCGAGACGGTCGAGACGATGGCGCAGATCTGCGTCGAAGCCGAGCGGTCGGCGCCCGTCGAGCTCGACCGCGATTTCCTCAATCGCACCTTCACCCGCATCGACCAGTCGATCGCGATGGCGACGCTGTTCACCGCGTTCCACCTGAAGGCGAAAGCGATCGCGTCGCTCACCGATACGGGCTCGACGCCGCTGTGGCTGTCGCGGCACAACAGCGGTTGCCCGATCTACGCGCTGACGCCCAAGGTCGAGACGCAGCGGCGGATGGCGCTGATGCGCAATGTCACTCCGCTTTTTCTCGAGCAGGGCTTCGACCGCGACCAGGTGTTGCGCGCCGCGGAGGACCTGCTGCTCGACCCGATCCGACGTGCAGCCCGGCGACTTGGTCGTGCTCACCGTCGGCGAGCCGATGGCCAAGTCCGGCGGGACCAACACGATGAAAATCGTGCAGGGTCGGCGAGCATCGCGCGTGACTCGGCGCCATCGTTGCGCGTCAGGTGCGCGCCATGCGATTCCGCCTGCAGCAGGTAGAATTCCCCATCGAGCCGACACGCCCCGGAGAACCCCATGCCCCTCGTCTCGATGCGACAGCTCCTCGATCACGCGGCCGAGCACGGCTACGGCCTGCCCGCATTCAACGTCAATAACCTCGAGCAGGTGCAGGCGATCATGTCGGCCGCCGCCGAGACCGATAGCCCGGTCATCATGCAAGCCTCGGCCGGCGCGCGCAAATACGCCGGCGAGACCTTCCTGCGCCACCTGATCGAGGCGGCGGTCGAGACCTACCCGACCATTCCCGTCGTCATGCATCAGGATCACGGACCGTCGCCCGCGGTATGCGCATCGGCGATCGGGCTGGGGTTCACGTCGGTGATGATGGACGGCTCGCTCAAGGAGGACGGCAAGTCGATCGCCGATTACGACTACAACAAGATCGTCACGAGGCGTGTGGTCGAGGTCGCGCACCCGGTCGGCGTCACCGTCGAAGGCGAGCTCGGGTGCCTCGGATCGCTCGAGACGATGAAGGGCGACAAGGAAGACGGCCACGGCGCCGAAGGCACGATGACGCGCGAGATGCTGCTCACCGATCCCGACCAGGCTGCGGATTTCGTCGCCGCGACGCAGCTTGACGCGCTCGCCATCGCGATCGGGACGTCGCACGGCGCGTACAAGTTCTCGCGCAAGCCGACCGGCGACATCCTCGCCATCGACCGCATCAAGGCCATCCACCGGCGCATCCCGAACACGCACCTCGTCATGCACGGCAGCTCATCGGTGCCGCAGGACCTGCTGGCCGAGATCCGCGAGTTCGGCGGCGACATGAAGGAAACCTACGGCGTGCCGGTCGAGGAGATCCAGGAAGGCATCAAGCACGGCGTGCGCAAGATCAACATCGACACCGACATCCGGCTTGCGATGACCGGGGCGATCCGGCGCTTCCTCGCCGAGAACAGCGGCCAAGTTCGACCCGCGCGATTACCTGAAGCCCGCGATGCTCGCGGCGAAGGCAGTCTGCAAGCAGCGCTACGAGCAGTTCGGCTGCGCCGGCATGGGGTCGAAGATCAGGGCAGTTCCGCTTACGACGATGGCGGCGCGCTACCGGGACGGGGAGTTGCGCCAGGTCGTGCACTGACGCGAAGCGCGCACGTCGACAAGCGGCACCGCAAGCGCCTGCAGGACTTCGCCGTCCGACGCGCGCTGGACGAACGCGACGACAGACGGCGCGGTACCCGCCTCCGCCGGCGTGCGCAATGCGAGGTTGGCGTGCGCAACTCCGCCTGAATCGATCGCGCCGGTGCGCTCGAGCGTGCGCACGACGTGGTCGTGGATCATCCGCAGGCCGCGGTTCTCTCCCCCACCGATGCTTGAAGCAAGGCCGCTGTCGGCATAGGCGACGAAAAGCTCGGCACCCACTCGCTGCGACGGGTCGTCGACTTGCGCGCTCACCCCGACGCTGACCTACGTTCCTGCGACGTCCACGTCGAGCGTGACCCGGGCCCGGGCCGGACGCTGCGCGGACCGCGGTGATCAGCGCCGCCGCATCGGCGTGCTGCCATGCAGGAAAATCGCGCCCCTGCAGCAGCACCTGGGGCGTGAAGACGAACGACGCGCCATTGGCGCGCATCGCAGCGTACTGGCGCTCCGTGTAGCGATGGGCGGCGAAGCGGTCGACCCAGCCGAGGCGATCCCAGTAGTCGACGTGGAACTCGAGCGCGATCCCCGGTAGGGACGCGCCCCTGGCCGCAGGAAGGATTCGCGGCGAGCCAGCGCTCCGCGGGCGGGCAACTGTCGCAGCCTTCGGAGGTGTAGAGCTCGACCAGCGGGACTGCGGTCGCCCCGCTCTGGGCATGGCAGGCCGGCGCGGCGTGGACGGTGAGCGCCGGTAGCGCCAGAGCGCCGCGGTCAACAAGATTGCAGACAGGCGGATCATCGGGAGCGTGTCGGCCGTCGCAGCGCAGGAGTCTTACATGCGGCACCCGCGCCGTCATGCTACGCTCGCCGTCGCGCCGAAATCGGCGCCTGTGCCGACCGAAGGAGGATTCGATGGGACTATTCCACATCATCTCGATGATCATCGTTGGGTTCATCGTCGGTCTGATCGCAGAGGCGATCTACCCCGGTGCACAGCATCTGGGATTCTGGAGAGCCGCGATCATTGGCATCATCGGCTCGCTGATCGGCGGGGTGATCGGCGGGCTGGTGTTCCGCTCGCCCGACGGCAAGTTCCACCCGGCCGGGTGGTTTCTCTCGATCGTCGGCGCGCTGATCGTGCTCTGGATCTACGTGAACTACCTGCAGTAGGCAGCGCAGGCCCCGGGCCGGGGGCGTCAGGACAAGTCCGCGACCGGGCCCAGGATCTGCTCGCGCAGGTCGCGATAGCGCGGCAGTTGCGGCGGATAGATGCAGACGTACTTTACCTGCGCCGCCTGCAGGCAGCGCTGCTTGATCGTCTCGAGCTTCTGGTCGCGAGGGTCGATCACCTGGTCGGGCTCCCGCGTATCGACGATCGCAACGATCGTCATGTCACGATCGCAGACGACGAAGCCCACGTGCTGGTTGGCGATCTTGCGAAACGCGCGCAGGCGCTCCATGCCTTGCGGGCCGATCTTCACCTGAAGCACGTCGGCGAGCCGGACCCGCGCGAAGATCTCGTGACGCGGAAACGCCGCCTTGAGCAGCAGAAACACCGCTGCTTCAGTCTTGGACAGGAACCGGGAACGCAGCAGGTAGAGCCCCGGCACCTCGGCCGAGGAAAGCAGCCGCGTCGTCTCGCCCTCGGTCCACTGCGCCACCGCGGTCGGACCGTCGAGCGCAGCGTGGCCATCCGCGGCAGCCTCGCGACTGCGCCGCAGGAACCCCACGACAATGACGATCGCAAGCAGCGCGAGCGCGAGCGCAAAGATCAGCCCCGAGATCATGGAGTCGACAACCTGCCTGGAGAGCTGCCAACTGCCGAGGATGACCGAGGCATAAGCAATGGTGTTTTGTGGCGATTCCGGCGCTCGGGGGCTAGTCTAATGCATTTTGCTCACAGATCGAAAACTTCGTCATCGGCGCACGGCGGGCCACGGCACGCAACTTCGTTGCCGGCACGCGCTAGGGCGCAGTGCGTGCCTGGCGCTGGCGCACGGCAGGGCGCCGCGCACCCGGGCGCCATGCCCGCCCCACCGCCACCCCCGAGTGACGCACAAAAAAAGCCCGCGTTGCCGCGGGCTTTTGCCGTGCTGGAAGACTTGGACGGTTACATGTCCATATCGCCCATGCCGCCCATGCCACCGCCGCCGGGCATCGCCGGCTTGTCGTCCTTCGGCAACTCGGCGACCATCGCATCGGTGGTCAGCATCAGGCTTGCAACCGAGGCCGCGTTCTGCAGCGCGAAGCGCGCCACCTTGGTCGGATCGACGACACCCATTTCCACCAGGTCCCCATACTGACCCGTCTGGGCGTTGAAGCCGTAATTGCCCTTGCCTTCGACCACCTTGTTCAGGACCACCGAAGGCTCGTCGCCGGCGTTGGCGACGATCTGCCGCATCGGCTCTTCGAGCGCACGCATGACGATCTTGATGCCGGCGTCCTGATCGGGATTGTCGCCTTTCACGTTCTTCAGGCCCGAGCGAGCGCGCAGGTACGCCACGCCGCCGCCGGGAACGATGCCTTCCTCGACCGCCGCACGCGTCGCGTGCAACGCATCTTCGACGCGCGCCTTCTTTTCCTTCATTTCGACTTCGGTCGCCGCCCCGACCTTGACGACGGCCACGCCACCCGCCAGCTTGGCCACGCGCTCCTGCAGCTTTTCCTTGTCGTAGTCGGAGGTTGCGTCCTCGATCTGCTTGCGGACATTCTTCACCCGCGCCTCGATCGCCGCCTTCTCACCCGCGCCGTCGATGATCGTGGTGTCTTCCTTGGCGACTTCGACCCGCTTCGCGCGGCCGAGATCCTTCAGGGACGCGTTCTCGAGCTTCAGGCCGAGCTCTTCGGCGATCACCGTGCCGCCGGTGAGGATCGCGATGTCTTCGAGCATCGCCTTGCGGCGGTCGCCGAAACCGGGCGCCTTGACTGCGACCGTCTTGAGAATGCCGCGAATATTGTTGACGACGAGCGTGGCGAGCGCTTCACCATCGACGTCCTCGGCGACGATCACGAGCGGCTTGCCCGACTTCGCGACCTGCTCGAGCAGGGGCAGGAGGTCGCGGATGTTCGAGACCTTCTTGTCGTGCAGCAGGATGTACGGATCCTCGAGGACCGCAACCTGCTTGTCCGGATTGTTGATGAAGTACGGCGAGATGTAGCCGCGGTCGAACTGCATGCCCTCGACCAGATCGAGCTCGTTCTCGAGACCCTTGCCGTCCTCGACGGTGATCACCCCTTCCTTGCCGACCTTGTCCATCGCCTCGGCAATCGTCTTGCCGATCGATTCATCGGCGTTGGCCGAGATCGAGCCGACCTGCGCGATTTCCTTCGATGTCGAGCACGGCTTGCTGATCTTCTTCAGCTCTTCGACGACGGCGATCACCGCCTTGTCGATGCCGCGCTTCAGGTCCATCGGATTCATGCCGGCGGCAACGTACTTCATGCCTTCGGCCACGATCGACTGCGCGAGTACCGTCGCCGTTGTCGTACCGTCGCCGGCGACGTCGGAGGTCTTGGACGCAACTTCCTTCACCATCTGCGCGCCCATGTTTTCGAATTTGTCCTTGAGCTCGATTTCCTTGGCAACGGACACGCCGTCCTTGGTGATCGTCGGAGCGCCGAAACTACGCTCGAGGACGACATTGCGGCCCTTGGGGCCGAGGGTGACTTTGACGGCATTGGCGAGGATGTTCACGCCATTCGCCATCTTGTTGCGGACGTGTTCGCCGAAGCGGACGTCTTTGGCTGCCATGTTCTGTTCTCCTGGTACTGGTGCTGGGGGATCGGGGGGTCAGTCGACGATGCCGATGATGTCGTCTTCACGCATGTGAAGGAGGTCCTTGCCGTCCATCTTGAATTCCTGGCCCGAGTACTTCCCGAACAGCACCTTGTCGCCGGCCTTGACGCCCATTGCGACGAGCTTGCCGTTGTCGTCGGTCTTGCCGGGTCCGGCGTAGACGACCTCACCCATCGAGGGCTTTTCCGCGGCGGTGTCGGGAATTACGATGCCACCGGCAGACTTGCGCTCCTCTTCGAGTCGCTTGACGATAATCCGGTCGTGCAGGGGACGAAGCTTCATGTGGGTGCTCACTCCTAGAATGGAATTCGTCTTGAAACAATGAGTTAGACGCATGCCGTCGAGCAAGAATGCTGCGCCGTATCACGGCGCGCTCGAATCCGCGTGTATCGGTGCTACCCGCACGCTACTAGCACTCGACGACTGCGAGTGCTAATAATAGGGTAGCCGTGGCGCTATTGCAAGAGGGATTGATCCGCAAGCGGCGGCGCGTGCCAGCCGCCGCCCATGGCCTGGATCAGCGCAATTGCCGCTCCCTGCCGGCTTGAAGTGAGCTGCGACAGCGTCTGGCGCGCGGAGAGCGCCGTCACCTGGGCGGTGACCACGCTGGTGTAGGGGACCTGGCCCTGCAGATATTGATTCAGCGTCAACTGCTCGACCCGGTCGGCGTCGGCCGATGCGGCGCGGCGCAAGTCGACCTGCTCGGCGAGCGAGCGGCTCGTCGCGAGCTGGTCCTCGACCGCCTGGAACGCGGCGAGCACGGTCTGCCGGTAGTTGGCCACCGCCGCATCGCGGGCCGCCTGTGCAGCTTCGACACGAGCAGCGGTCGCACCCGCGTCGAACAGCGTCTGCGCCGCAGAAAGGCCCAGCGACCAGAGAGTGTTAGAGGCGAGGAACAGGTTTGCCAGGTTCGTGCCTGCGCTTCCATAGGACGCCGAAAGGCCGAGGCTCGGGAAATAAGCCGTCCGCTGGATGCCGATTTGCGCGTTCGCCGCCGCGACGGCGCGTTCCGACGCCGCGATGTCTGGGCGGCGCTGCAGCAGCTCGGAAGGAACGATCAGTGGAAGCGCCGGAACGCTCGCATTGCGGGGTGCGACCGGGATGCTGAGAGCGGCCGGCGTCTTGCCGACGAGCAACGCGATCGCATGCTCGAGCAGCGCGCGTTGACCCACCGTTTCGACGAGATTCGCCCGCGTCGTTTCGAGCAGGGTCTGTGCCTCCAGCACGTCGGTACGCTGCGCGATCGCAGCGTTGTACTGGTTCGTGGTGATGCGCAGCGAGTGCTCGTAGGCAGTGGCTGCGTCGGTGAGCAGCGCGATCTGGTTGTCGGCCTCGCGCAGCGCGAAATAGTCGGTGGCGAGAGCTGCCTGCGCTGACAGACGCGCCGCAGCGAGATCCGCGGCGCTTGCCTCGGCACTGGCCTGTGCGCTCGTCACGCCAAGCCGGAGCTTGCCCCAGATGTCGGGCTCCCAGCTCGCCGAAGCGGCGAGCTGCAGATTCGTATGCCTTTGCGGCGCGCCCACGCCGCCCGCGCCCGCCCCGCCCTCACCAACTCCGCCCGCCCCGCCCCCCCCGCTTCGCGTCGCGGCTGCGTCGAGCGCAAGCGATGGAAACAGCGCCGCGCGCTGCTCGCGCACCAGCGCCTGGGCCTGCGCATACGCGGCAACGGCGGCGGCGACGTTCTGGTTCGACACCTCGACCTGCTCCACCAGCGCGTTCAATGCCGGATCGTCGAAGAGCTGCCACCAGGGACCGCGATCCAGCGCATCGGCGGGCGCCGCCGGGAACCAGTTCGAATCGGCGGCCGGCGCCTCCTTGAAGGCCGCGGGCACATTCGTGTCCGGTCGCTGGTATGCCGGCCCGATCGCGCAGCCGGACAATATCGCCAGCGCCGCCAGGGACGCCAAGGCCGCAACCGGCAGCCACGCCACCCCGCGATGAGTCATCCGAGGGCGAGCGTTCATGTCGCCTCCACGGGCAGCAACCGAGCGTCGCCTGCGCGGCTCAGGTGGCGCTCGTTGGAACCGCGCCGGCGCAGTCTGTCGAGCAGCACGTAGACGACCGGCGTCGTCAGCAGGGTAAGGATTTGACTGGCAATCAGGCCGCCGATGATCGCCACGCCCAGCGGCTGGCGCAGTTCCGCGCCTTCGCCGAAGCCGATCGCCAGTGGCAACGCACCGAGCGCCGCGGCGAGCGTCGTCATCAGGATTGGACGAAAGCGCAGTATGCAGGCCTCGCGCACCGCCTCGAGCGCACTCAAGCCACGGCCGCGCTCGGCGTCGAGTGCGAAGTCGATGATGAGGATTGCGTTCTTCTTCACGATGCCGATCAGCAGGAATACGCCGATCAGCGCAATCAGCGAGAAATCCATCCTGAAAAGGAGTAATGCAAGTACGGCACCGACGCCCGCCGACGGCAATGTCGACAGCACCGTGATCGGATGTACCAGACTCTCGTAGAGCACGCCGAGCACGATATAGATCACGATCAGCGCGGCGCCGATAAGCAGCAGTTGCTGGCCGTTCGTCTGCTGCGCCAGCAGCGCGGTGCCGGCAAACGCACCGCGCACCGTCGTCGGCATGCCGATGTCGGCCTCGGCCTGAGTGATGGCGCGGTCCGCATCGTCCAGTGTCGCGCCTGCGGCGAGATTGAATGAAATCGTCGTGGCGAGCTCGGTATCCTGGTGGTTCACCGAGGTTGCGGTCGGCAGGTCGACGAAGCGCGCGATGGAAGACAGCGGCACCAGGTTGGTGGCCGTGTTGCTGAGCACGTTCCCGGTCGAGGCGTTGCGCAGCGCCGGATTCGGCGAAACCGGCAGCGTCGTTGCGGTGGCATTTCCGGCGGTTGCCGTTGCCGAAGACACAGCGGCCGTAGCGCTCTCGGTCGCGACGACCTGACCACCGTTGTTCACCAGCGCCGTTCCCGGGCACATGGACGTCGGCAAGCGTATTCGGGCTTTGCGTGTAATTGGGTGCCCATTCCATGACGACGTGGTACTGATTCAGCTCGGTGTAGATCGTTGCGACCTGACGCTGACCAAACGCGTCGTAGAGCGCAGCATCGACGGCGTTGGCGCGGATCCCGAGGCGGCCGGCGGCGTCCGAATCGACGTCGACATTGGTCTCGACGCCGTTTTCCTGGTCGTCGCTGTCCAAGTCGGTCAGCACGCTGGACGTCTTCAACTGGTCGAGGAGCCGGCGTGACCACTGGCGCAGATCGGCACTGTTATCGCCCTTGAGCGTGTACTGGTAGGTCGAGCTGCTCGAACGTCCGCCCGATCGCACGTCCTGAACCGGCTGCAGGAACAGCCGCAACCCGGTAACGCGCTCGAGCTGCGGGCGCAGGCGCGCAATCACGGCCAGGCCGCGCACGTTGCGCTCGGACACCGGCTTCAACTCGACGAACATGAAGCCGCCACCGGCGCGCGAGCCGCCGATGAAGCCCACCACCGAGGCGACCGCCGGGTCGCGTCTCACGATGTCGACGACCTGGCGCAGCTTGTCGCCCATGGCCTTGGTCGAGATGCTCTGGTCGGCGCGCAGCCCGCCGAGGAACTGGCCGGTGTCCTGCTGCGGGAACAGGCTCTTCGGCACGACCACGAACAGGTACGCGTTCAGCACGACGACGGCAAGCAGAATCAGCATCACCAACCATTTATTCCCGAGCGCCCAGTCGAGGCTTTGCGCATAGCGCGCCAGCGTCCAGTTGAAGCTGCGCTCAGCCTGGCGCGCCAGCCACCCCGGCTTTCGGTTGCACTCGCCCTCTCCTCCGGCCTTGAGCAGCCACGCACACATCATCGGGGTGGTGGTCAGGGAGAGGACCAGCGAAATCAGGACGGCGAGCGACAAAGTCACCGCGAACTCGCGAAACAGCCTCCCGGGCAGCCCGCCCATGAACAGCAACGGGATGAACACCGCGACCAGCGACAAGCTCATCGACACGACGGTGAATCCGACCTCGCGCGCGCCGAGCAGGGCTGCCTGCATTCGCACCATGCCGGCCTCGATGTGGCGGCTCGTGTTCTCGAGAACGACGATCGCGTCATCGATGACGAAGCCGGTCGCGACGGTCAGCGCCATCAGGCTGAGGTTATCGAGGCTGAACCCGAGCAGGTACATCACGCCGAAGGTGCCGAGAAGGGCGGTGACGGTGGCAACCGCCGGAACCAGCGTCGCGCGCACACTGCGCAGGAAGAAGCTGACCACCAGGATGACCAGGATGACCGATACGATCAACGTGACCTCGACCTCGGAGAGCGACGCGCGGATCGAATGCGTGCGGTCGGAGGCGACGTGCAGCTCCACATCGGCCGGCAGCTCGGCTTGCAGCGCCGGCAGCAGCGCGCGCACCGAATCGACGGTCTCGATCACGTTGGCCGACGGCTGGCTGCGGATCAGCACGATGACCGCCTTGTCCCCGTTGTAGAGCCCCAGCGTGTGCGTGTCCTCGACTCCATCGACGACGTCAGCGACGTCCCTGAGCCGCACTGCGGCGCCATTTCGCCACGCGACCACCATCGGCGCGTAATCGCTCGCATGGAGCCCGGGGGTCTGCGTATAGATCTGCGACCTGCGCCCCTGTCCCTGAACGATGCCCTTGGGCCGGTTCGCGTTGCTCGCCTGGATCGCGGCGCGTACGTCCTCGGTGCTGATGCCATACTGGTTCAGCTCGAACGGCTTGAGCTCGATGCGAACTGCCGGCAGCGATCCACCTCCGATCTGCACGTCGCCGACGCCGCTGACCTGGAGGAGTTGCTGGTTAACGACGTTCGAGACTTCGTCGTAGATCTCCCCCGGCGTCTTGGTCTTCGACGTCAGCGCCAGGATCATCACCGGGGCCGCCGAGGGGTTCGCTTTGCGGTAGGTCGGATTGGTGCGCAGCGTCGCCGGCAGATCGATACGCGCGGCGTTGATCGCCGCCTGCACGTCGCGCGCTGCACCGTCGATGTCGCGGGAGAGGTCGAACTGCAGCGTCACCCGGGTCGCGCCGACCGAGCTTACCGACGTCAGCTCGTTGACACCCGAGATCGTGCCGAGGTGGCGCTCGAGCGGAGTCGCGACACTACTCGCCATCGTGTCTGGGCTCGCGCCGGGAATGTTGGCATTGACCGAGATCACCGGTAGGTCGATCGCCGGCAGCGACGCCACTGGCAATCGCAAAGAACCCTGCGACACCCGCGAGCGCGACACCGCCCGTCAGCAGCACGGTACCGATCGGCCGCAGCACGAACGGGCGCGACAGGTTCACGCGGTGTGCTCCGCCGCGTGATGCGGCGGCCCGTCAATGTCGTCGGGCGCGACGGGGCGCGTGGGGGCGCCGCCCAGCCGGTCGAAGGCGAGATAGATCACCGGCGTCGTGAACAGCGTCAGCATCTGGCTGACGATGAGGCCGCCGAAGATCGCGAGGCCGAGCGGTCGCCGCAACTCGGCGCCCACGCCCCAGCTCAGCATCAGCGGCACAGCCGCGAACAATGCCGCCAGCGTCGTCATCAGGATCGGCCGCAGGCGCAAAAGCGCAGCCTGGTGAATCGCATCGCGCGCGCTCATGCCTTCGTTGCGTTCGGCGTCGATGGCGAAGTCGATCATCATGATCGCATTCTTCTTCACGATGCCAATCAGCAGGATGATGCCGATGATGCTGATCACCCCGAGGTCGTTGCCAGTAATGATGAGCGCGAGCAATGCGCCGACACCGGCAGATGGCAGCGTCGACAGAATCGTCAGCGGATGCACATAGCTTTCGTAGAGCACTCCGAGCACGATGTAAACGCACACGACGGCGGCAAGGATCAGCCAGAGCTCGTTGGTGAGCGAGCGCTCGTAAGCACCGGACGCGCCGAGAAAGGTCATCGTGATCGTCGACGGCAGCCCGATGTCGCTCGCGGCCTTGCGAATGGCGTCGACTGCCTGTCCGAGCGCAACGCCGGGCGCGGTGTCGAAGTTGAGCGTGCTCGCCGGGTACTGACCGACGTGCGTGATCTGCAGCGGTGCGAGCTGCTCGGTGATGGTGGCGAAGGCCGACAGCGGCGTCGGCTGGCCGCTGCTCGAGATCAGGTTCAGCTTGCCTACACCCGCGGCGTCCGTTGCCAGTCCCGGCTGCGCCTCGAGAATGACGCGATACTGGTTGGTGGCGGTGAAGATCGTCGAAACGATACGCTGGCCGAACGCGCTGTACAGTGCGTCGTCGACTGCGCTCGCTGTGATGCCCAGGCGCGAAGCGGTGTCACGGTCGACGGCGACATTGCTGGTCAGGCCCTGCACGCCGGCGTCGCTGCTGACGTTGAGCACCTGCGGCGCGCTTTGCAGCCGCGCGATCAGCGCAGTCATCCACTGCGTGATCTGTGCGCTGTCGACCCCTTCGAGCGATGCGCGGTACTCGGTCGGCCCGGTCTCGGCGTCGATCGTGAGGTCCTGCGTCGGCTGCAGGTATAGCGTTACGCCGGGCACCGCGCTGACGTGGTCGCGCAATCGGTTCATGACGGCCTGCTGGTCGCCGTGCGAGGGCGTCAGGTTGATCAGCATGCTGCCGGTTTGCAGCATCGTGTTGTTGGCGGCATCGACGCCGACAATCGAGCTGAGGTTCGCGACCGCGGGGTCGGAGAGGATGGCCCGCGCGGCCTGCGCCTGCAATTGCGCCATGCGATCGAACGAAACGTCCTGTGCAGCGTCGATGCGCGCCTGGAGCTGCCCGGTGTCCTGGGTCGGGAACAGTCCCTTGGGTATCGTGACGTAGAGCAGCACCGTAATCGCGAACGTCGCCAGCGCCACGATCAGCGTGAGTCCCTGATGGTCGATCACCCAGACGAGCGAGTGATCGTAGCGATGCATCACCGTCGCAAAAAAGCGCTGCGCTCGCGCCGCCGGCGTGCCGGGCGCAGGCTGGTCGCGCTTGCTCCGTAGCCAGCGTGCGGACATCATCGGGACCAACGTCAGCGAGACGACTGCAGAAATCAAGATCGTGATCGCGAGCGTCACCGCGAACTCGCGGAACAGGCGGCCAACCACGTCGCTCATGAACAGCAGCGGGATCAGCACCGCGATGAGCGAGATCGTCAGCGAAATGATGGTGAAGCCGATCTGCGTCGCGCCTTTCAGGGCCGCGCGCATCGGCGGCTCGCCGTGCTCGATGAAGCGCGAGATGTTCTCGATCATCACGATCGCGTCATCGACGACGAAGCCGGTCGCGATCGTGAGCGCCATGAGGCTCAGATTGTTCAGGCTGTAGCCGAGCAGATACATCAGCCCGAAGCTGCCAATCAGCGAAATCGGCACGGCGATGCTCGCGACCGCGGTCGCGCGAAAGCTCCCCAGGAACGCGAAGATCACCAGCACCACCAGCACCACCGCGAGCAGCAACTCCTTCTCGACATCGTTGACCGATGCGCGGATTCCGCTCGTGCGGTCGGCGAGCACATCGACCGTTATTGATGCCGGCAGCCCGGCCTGCAACGCCGGCAATTGCGCCTTGATCGCGTCGACGGTGGCAATCACGTTCGCGCCCGGCTGGCGCTGGACGTTCACGATGATGGCCGGGATCAGGGCCGCGCCGTCGTTGCCGCGGCACTCATCCCCGGGCTGTTGCGCAACGGGCACCGGGCTGGCGGCACGCGGTGCGCAAGGGAGCCCGGCCCAGGCGCCGAGCTGATTGTTCTCCGCGCTCTCGACCACGTTCGCGACGTTGTCCATGCGCACGGGTGCCCCGTTCTTGTACGCGACGATCAGGTGCCGGTAGTCGTCGGCGGTCAGGAGCTGGTCGTTCGAGTTGATGGTGTACGCCCGCTTCGGGCCGTCGAAATTTCCCTTGGCGGCGTTCGAGTTGGCCGCGCTGATCGCCGTGCGCAGGGTGTCCAGTCCGATCCCGTACGACGCCAGCGCCTGGGTATTGGCCTGGATGCGTACTGCAGGCCGCTGCCCACCGGAAAGGGAGACCAGCCCGACGCCCGAGACCTGGCTGATCTTCTGCGCGAGGCGCGTGTAGACCAGGTTCTGCACGTCGGTCAGCGGCATGCGTGTCGGAGCTCACGGCGAGCGTCAGCACCGGCGCGTCGGCGGGATTCACCTTGGCATATACCGGCGGGCGCCGGCAGGTCGGCCGGCAGCAGCGAGCCACCGGCGTTGATCGCCGCCTGCACCTCCTGCTCGGCGACGTCGAGCGACAGGTTGAGCGAAAACTGCAGCGTGATCACCGACACGCCCGCCGCGCTCGTCGAGCTCATGCGGTCGAGACCCGACATCTGGCCGAACTGGCCCTCGAGCGGCGCCGTGACGGTGTTGCTCATCACCTCCGGGCTCGCGCCCGGGTACAGCGTTTGCACCTGGATCGTCGGGTAATCGACCTGCGGCAGCGCCGACAGTGGCAGGAACCTGAAGCCCACCAGACCGGAGAGCACGATCGCCAACATCAGCAGCGACGTCGCGACAGGGCGTTCGATGAACGGACGGGATGGACTCATGGCCCCGGTCCTCTCGTCGGCACAGACATCACTTCGCTGCGCCCGCCGCCCCCCGGGCGCCCCGGCCGGCGCGTGGCTTGGCGGCACCCGCCGCCGGGCCGGCCGCCTGGTCGGCGCTCGTGCGCACGCTCGCGCCATCTTTCAGCCGGTCGCCGCCTTCGGTGACGACCTCCTCGCCGAGCGCAAGCCCTTTCGTGATCGCGACGTCGTTGACACCGGAGATTCCGGCGCTCACGCTGCGCAGCGCCACGGTATGGTTGGCGTTGACGACGTAGACAAAGTCGCCGCTCGGGCCGTGGCGCAGCCCGATCACCGGAATGACGACCGCGCCGTCGATCGTGCTCAGGAGCAGCCGTACGTTGACGAACTGGTTCGGGAACAGCGTACCGTCGGTGTTCTGGAAGCGCGCCTTGGCCTTGATCGTGCCGGTCTGGGTGTCGATCTGGTTGTCCAGCGTCATGAAGCTGCCCGCCTCGAGCTCGCGGGTGCGCCCACTGTCCCACGCGGTCACCGGCAGCGTGGCGCCGGCGTCGATGCGCGCCTTCACGTCGGGGATGCGATCCTGCGGAATCGAGAACTGCACGTCGATCGGTGAGATCCCGGTGATCGTTGCGACTCCGGTCGCGCTGCCGGCGGCAATGTAGTTCCCGGGATCGACCGGCCGCAGCCCGACGCGGCCGGCTATCGGCGCGACAATGCGGGACCACTGCAGGCTGAGCCGCGCGCTGTCTTCATTGGCATGGTCGAGCGCCACGGTGCCGACGAGTTGCTTCACCAGCGCATCCTGCGTATCGACCGTTTGCCGGGCGATCGAGTCCTGCGCGAGCAGCACTCGATAGCGCTCGAGCAGCACCCGCGCAGCGTCGAGTTGCGCCTCATCGCGCATCCGCGCGCCAATCGCCTGGTCGAGCGCGTTCTGGAATGGCTTGGGGTCGATCGTCGCGAGCACCTGCCCCTTCTCGACGATCTGGCCTTCCTTGTAGAGCACCTGGGTCACCGACGCCCGAAACCTGGGGCGCGACCGTTACCGTGGCCGGCGAAATCACGGTGCCCAGGGCATCGATGATCACCGGGATGTCGGCATGCCGCGCAGTCGCGACGCCGACGGTGCTCGGCGGCGCGCCGCGGGCCCCGGATGCGCCAGAGTGCCCCGGACCTGCCTTCCGTGGCTGGGGACGCTCGGTGCGTCAGATACCAGGCCAAGGCCGCGACGGCCACCAGCACCAAGATGGACACGACGCTTCCCAGCCAGCGGCGGCGCTGTGCTCCGGAGCTCGGCGCCGAGGTCGCAGGCGTGGCGGGTGAGGCGGACGGCGGATGTTCCATGGAGTGATATCAGATTATCGCAGAGACCGCCGGTTCGCCGATCGTCGCCGAATACCTGCCACTCGCGGGGCACCGATTTGCAAGCAATCGTTTCACGCACCCGGCGCGGCGCCGCGGTCATTGGCTATCGCAGCGCCACGATCACCGGCCAGTTCCGCGCCGCGAGCACCCGTAAGCCCGCTTCCGGCCGGCAGTATCACGACCGGGGTGCCGGCCTCGATCGCATAACCGCGCGCGATCCACGCCTCGATTCCGCCCTCGAGTGGCCGCACGCGGCGCAAGCCTTTGCGCAGCAGCAATTGCGCGCCCCGGCGCGACGATTCCTCGTTCGGGCATGCGCAATAGAGCACGATGTCGCGGTCAGCAGGGAAATCGCTTCGCGACGCAAGCTCGTCGAGCCCAAGCAGCAGCGCGCCGGGAATGCGCCCGCGTGCAGCCTGTGCAAGCCGCGAGCCGACGTCGATCACCATCGGCGGCGACGCACCCGACAGCGCCGCTCGAAGCTCGTCGACCGAAATCATCGCTGCCGCGAGCAAGCGCGATGTGCGCCAGCGCTGCAGGGCCTTCACGCCGATGTAGGTGGCAACGAGCAGCGCAATGGCGCCGATCGCTGCGGCGGCATGGCCTTCCGTCCAGGCAAGTGCCGCGCCGATCTGATGCGAGAACACCGCACCCGCCGCCAGCGCGGCCCCGGCCCACAGCGCGGCACTGGCGACCGATGCCGCGACAAATGCACCCGTGCGCATCCGCAGCGCTCCGGCGATCGGCGGTGCAACCATCGAGAAGCCCGGGATGAACTTGGACGCGACGACCGAGAGGATGCCCCAGCGCTCGAAGATGCCTTCGGTCTGGCGCACGCAGGTGTCGGGCGACAGCGAGACTCGACACAGCCGGCGCAGTACGCCGTAGCCATAGTGGCGGCCCGCCCAGAACCATGCGAGGTCGGCGATGAGCGACGCCAGGATCGCGATGGCGAACGCCTGCAAGAGGTCGAGCCTGCCGGCGACTGCAAGCGCCCCGGCAAGCATCATCGTCGGTACGGCAGGAATCGGCAGACCGAGCTGCTGCAGCAGCACATTCAGGCCCACCAGCGCGACGCCGTACTCGTTCAGTTGCAGCGTAATGGCATCCATCAGGTGCGGGTCCTGCGCGATGAAAGGGCTGGAAAGATGCGTGCGGCAGCGTCGATACGCAATGCTCCTCGTCTTTTTCCGCCCGCTACGCGACAATGCCGGCCAGGGCGGCGAACCTGCGCGACAATGGCGAGGGCGCCCCGGTGCAGCGGGATGCGCCAGCAAGCATAAGCGATCGGCGCCAACGGAGACTCGCGCATGGAAACATCGCCTGGACCGGCGGACACTCCACGGGGTACCGGGACAGCGCCCGCGCCGCGCACGGTCGACGCCGCGGCGGGTGCTGCCTGGTGGGGCGAGAGCTGGCACATCTTTCTTGCCGCGCCGCTCCCCTGGCTCGGCATTGTCATCGTGTATGCCGTCGTGTCGTTGCTGCTGTTCCACCTGCCCGTCATCGGGGGCATGGCACAGTCGATGTTGACGCCGGTGTTCGCCGGCGGAGTCATGCTGGGCTGCCATGCGCTCGCGCGCGGCGACCCGCTCTCGGTGGGCCATTTGTTCGAGGGGTTCCAGAAAGGCCGCTTCGGCCCGCTGTTCACCCTTGGACTTCTCTGGCTTGCACTTCTTGCCGTGCTCGCAATCATCGCCGTTTCGATCGCGTTCGTCGCCCTCGGCGCCTCGGGCGTCGCGGCATTGATGGCACTGGGATCCGATGCCCAGACCGACATCACGGTGCTGGGCCCCCTGCTCGCCTCGGCCGGCATCGTGTTCATCGTTCTCATCCTGTTCGTGCTGGGCGCCGTCGTCGTTGCCGCGATGGCGTACTGGTTCGCGCCGGCACTGGTCGTCCTCGACGGCGAGGCGCCGTGGTCGGCACTGCGCAAGAGCTTCGACGCGTCGCTCGAAAATTTCGGGGCGTTCCTGGTCTACGGGCTGATCTACATCGGGCTCGCCATAGTCGCGTCGATTCCCGTCTTCCTCGGCTGGCTGCTGCTGGGACCGATGGTCACCGGAAGCTGTTACGCGGGATGGCGCACGATCTTTGGCGCGACAGGCGAAGTCCGCGCCGCGACCGGCCCGCGATGAGTACGACCCCTTACGTGCCCGCCCCGGCCGCGCTGCGCTGGCGCTGGCTCCCCGCGCCCGGCACCTGGAAGTATTACGCGTTGCTCGCCGCGGCCGGCATCCTGGTGCTCGGTCCGCTGGGCGGGCTTGCCGCGTCATACATGAATTTTTCGCTCGGCTTTTTCGTCGGCGGCCAGGTGCTCGCCGGGATCCTCGGCTCGGCGGTCACTTTCGGCTACGGTGCGCAAGGGCGCCACGGGGCCAATTTCATCCAGACGACTGCCGCATCCGTCGCGGGCATGAGCGCGATGGCGGTCGTCATCCAGGCGATGACCTGGCTCGGCCTGCCGCAACCACCGGTGTGGCAGCTCATCCTCTACATGCTGACGATCGGGATGTTCGGGGTCGGCGTCGGCATGCTGTATACGCCGATCCTCGTCGACCGGTTGCAGCTCACGTTCCCGTCCGGTCTTGCGGTGGCGAACATCCTGCGTGCCCTGACGGACCCGGTGCTGCTCAGGAAATCGGTTGCGCGGCTCTTTGGCGGCATGGCGCTCGGCATCGTCAGTGGCGTGGGTTCGGCCAAGATTGCGCTCATCGGCGCGCTCGACGTGTCCGCGTCAACGTTCGGTGCGGGCATGATCGTCGGTGCGCGGATCGGCGTCGCGGCGCTGGTCGGCGGACTCGTCGGCTGGGCGTCGATACCCTTCTTCGTGTCGATCGGCTGGCTCGCCCCGGGCGATCCGTTCCGGAAGATCACGTTCCTGATCGCGCTGGGCATGATCATGGGCGCGGCGCTGATCGACGTGTCGCTGATCCTCGTCAAGGCCTGGCAGCGCGCTCGGCAGGCGAACGCCGAGCCCGCGCCGCCCCAGGAAGACTGGAAACGCACCAACATCCGCAGGCTTGTCGTCTGGGTCGTGTTCTGGGGCGCGGCGATTGTGCTCGTCGGCTCGCGGGTTCTCCACCAGCCCGTCGGCTATCTGGTGATGGCAGTGCTGCTGGTGTTCGTGTTCGCGATGGTCAACGGCATCTCGGTCGGCATGGTCGATTCGAATCCGATCTCGTCGGCGTTCGTGGTCACCGTCGTCCTCATGGCCGCGGTCGGGCTGAAGGATCCGAACGTCGGGCTGATCGCGGCCACCGTGCTGCTGGTGTCGACCAGCGAGGCCTGCGACATGCAGCAGGACCGCTCGACCGGCTGGCGGCTCGGGACCAATCGAACGATCCAGTTTCGCTTCCAGGTTGCCGGCATCGTGATGGGCGCGATCCTCGCCGTCGTCTTCGCGCGACTGTTCATGAGCGCCTATCCGATTCTGCTCCAGGACCAGACCGTGCTTCCCGCTGATCAGCAGCCCGCGCAATGGACGTCGGCGATGACCTACAAGTTCGTCGGCGTCCTGCGCAGTCTCACGCAGGACAAGGCCTACCAGCGGACCGCGATCTGGGTGGGCGTAGCAATCGGTTTCGTGACCGAAGTGCTGCGCAAGCTGATCAAGGCACGTCCGGGCTATCTGCGTTTCGTCGCATCGGGCAAGGTAGGCTTCAGCGTCGACTTCCTCCTCGACGCCGTAGTACTGCCCTCGCCGTATGCGTCGTCATTCGGCGGCTTCCTCAACCTGGCGACGTCGTCGTGGTTTGCCGCCGGCGGCGTCCTTTCCAGCCTCGTCAACAGCCTGCGCGGCCATGAAGCGCGGGCATCTGACCTGCCGCAGGACATGAGTACGACGTCGCTAGTCGGCGGCGGATTGATTGCGGGCGACGCGCTCGCCGCGCTCGGGCTCGGCGTCGCAGGGCTGCTGTCGGCATTAAGCGGCTGACACAGCGCGCGCGTTCGACCTGGACCGCTAAGCGGTTCGCGCGTGACGCGCGCCACACACCACACACGGGCGACCGCCAGCGCTAGTGCGCCTGGTCCCAGTTTGCGCCGTGTCCGACTTCAACCGCGAGCGGAACGCGTAGCTGCGCGACATCGGTCATCAGCCGCGGAAGATCGCGCAGGATGCCTTGGACCTCGCCGTCGGGAACCTCGAGCACCAGTTCGTCGTGGACCTGCAGGATCAGCCTTGCGGCGAGCCCCTCGCGCTCGACGTGCCCCTGCACCGCGATCATCGCGAGCTTGATCAGGTCGGCCGCCGTCCCCTGCATCGGCGCGTTGATCGCGGCGCGCTCCGCGGCTGCGCGGCGCGGACCGCCCCCTGCGTTGATGTCCTGCAGGTAAAGCCGCCTGCCGAAGACGGTCTCGACGTAACCCTGCTCGCGCGCGACCTCGCGCGTGCGCTGCATGAACGCAGCAACCCCGGGATAGCGCGCGAAGTAGCGGTCGATGAACTGCTGTGCCGCCCCCCGCTCGATGCCGAGTTGCGTTGCCAGTCCGAAAGCCCCCATGCCGTAGATCAGACCGAAATTGACGGCCTTGATGTAGCGGCGCTGCTCGGCAGCTCACGTCCGCGAGGGTGACTCCGAAGATCTCGGCCGCCGTTGCCCGATGGATATCGGCGCCTTCATGAAACGCCTGGAGCAGTGCCGGATCCCCGGAAAGATGCGCCATGATGCGCAGCTCGATCTGCGAATAGTCGGCCGATACCAGCACGCGTCCTGGGGGCGCAATGAAGGCTTCGCGGATGCGGCGCCCGTCGACAGTGCGCACGGGGATGTTCTGCAGGTTGGGATCGACCGAGGCGAGACGTCCGGTGACCGCGGTGGCCTGCGAGAACGTCGTGTGCACGCGCCCCGTCCGCGGGTTCACCATCGCCGGGAGCTTGTCGGTGTAGGTCGACTTGAGCTTGGTCAGGGCGCGGTACTCGAGCAGCGCCTTCGGCAGCGGATAGTCGGCCGCGAGCGCGTCGAGCACGTCCTCGTCGGTCGACGGTTGCCCGGTCGACGTCTTCTTGCGCACCGGCAGCTTCATCCGCACATAAAGGATCTCGGCGAGCTGCCTCGGTGAGCCGAGGTTGAACGGCCCGCCCGCGAGCTCGTGCGCCTTGCGCTCCAGCGCCGCCGCGCGCTCGCCCAGATCGCGGCTTTGCCTGCCCAGCAGCTCGCGGTCGATCAGCACGCCCTCGCGCTCCATTTCGAACAGCACCTCGCGCACCGGCATCTCGATCGCTTGGTAGACGTGCAACAGCTTTGGCTCGCGCTCGAGACGCGGATGGAGCGCGCGATGCAAGCGCAGCGTGACATCGGCGTCCTCGGCCGCGTACGCGGTCGCGCGATCGACTGCCACCTGCTCGAACGGGATGCGCCGGGCGCCCTTGCCGGTGACGTCGTCGTAGGTGATCGTCGCGAGATCGAGATGCCGTCGCGCCAGAGCGTCCATGTCGTGCGGCCGGTGTGATTCGAGGACGTAGGATTCGAGCAGCGTGTCCTGCGCGCATCCGCCAAGCGCGATCCCATGGTTCGCGAACACGTGCTGGTCGTATTTCAGGTTCTGGCCGAGTTTGCGCCGCGCCGGATCGGCGAGCCAGGGCGCAAGACGCTGCAGCACCGTGGCGAGCGAAAGCTGTGCCGGCGCGCCCGCATAGCGGTGTCCGACCGGGATGTAGCACGCGGTGGCCGGCTCGATCGACAACGAGATGCCGACGATCTCGGCCTGCATCGGATCGAGGCTCGTCGTCTCGGTGTCGATCGACACCAGGTCGGCTTTCGCGATCGCCACGGCCCAGCGCTCGAGTGCGTCGTTGTCCTCGACCATCTCGTAGTGCGTGCGCGGCGCGGCCCCTGCGCCAGCGGCCGCGCCGGCGCTGGTCTCCCCATCGGATGACGGTTCCTGGAAACGGCGTGCCGCGTCGATGCGCGCCGTCCGCGCCGCGAGCCTTCCCGCGGCAATCTCGCCGGCCGGACATGCGCCTGATCCGCGATGACGCCGTGATCCGCACCGGCGCTGCGATCGGCGTCGCGCAGCCAGCTCCTGAATTCGAAGCGTTCGTAGAGCGCGCGCAGCCGCTCGGCGTCGGGCGCCTCGAGCTTCAGGTCGGTCACCGACAGCGGCAGCTCGCAATCGACCTTCACCGTGAGGAGGCGCCGGCCTTGCGGCAGCCAGTCGCGCGCTCCACGCAAATTGTCGCCGACGACCCCGGCAATCTCGTCTTGGTGCGCGAGCAGGTTCTCGAGGTCGCCGTACTGCGCGAGCCATTTCGCCGCAGTCTTCGGCCCGACCTTGGACACGCCCGGAACGTTGTCGACCGCGTCACCGGTCAGGGTCAGGAAGTCGAGCACCTGGTCGGGGCGCACGCCGAAGCGCGCGACGACGCCGTCGTGATCGAGGCGCTCGTTGATCATGGTGTTGACCAGTGTGATGCCCGGCTCGACCAGTTGCGCGAGATCCTTGTCCGACGTCGAGATCAGGGTGTCGATGCCCGCCGCCCGCGCCTGCCGCGCGAGCGTACCGATGACGTCATCCGCTTCGATACCGTCGACGACGAGCAGCGGCCAGCCGTTGGCGCGTACCAGCTCGTGCAGCGGGCCGATCTGCGCGATGAGCGGATCGGGCATCGGCGGACGATTCGCCTTGTACTGCGGATACCACGCGTCGCGAAATGTCTTGCCCGGGAGCGTCGAACACCACGGCGAAGTAATCCGGCTTGCCGTCGATAACCAATCGGCGCAACATCGACAGCACACCGCGCAGCGCACCGGTCGGCTCTCCGCGCGAGGTCCGGAGATCCGGAAGCGCATGGAACGCGCGGTACAGGTACGACGAACCATCGACGAGGACGAGCGTTGCCATGCAGTCGCGAACGCACAAGATTCCCGAGCTGATCGATCCGCAATCGGAAGACGCGACCAATGGCCAGGAAGCGTGGCGGGTGCTGGGGATTATGGCAGAGTTCCAGACCGCGGCCGACCAGTTGAAGAGCGTGCATCCGGCGGTCAGCGTATTCGGAAGCGCGCGGATCGCCGACGGACATCCGTACTACTCCACCGCAAGGTTGATCGCGCGCAAGCTCTCGGATGCGGGCTTTTCGGTGATCTCGGGTGGCGGGCCCGGCCTGATGCAGGCGGCGAACCAGGGCGCGTTCGCCGGGCGCTCGCCTGCGATCGGCCTCAACATCGCGCTGCCCCACGAGCAGTCGCGCAATGGCTTCCAGGACGTCAGTCTCTACTTCCGCTATTTCTTCACGCGCAAGCTGATGTTCGTGCGCTTCGCGTCGGCCTATGTCGTGCTTCCCGGCGGCTACGGCACGCTCGACGAGCTGTCCGAATGCCTGACGCTGGTGCAGACCGGCAAGAGCCACCGCATCCCGATCATCCTCGTCGGCTCCGCATTCTGGAGCGGCCTCCTGACCTGGTTCGAGGAGCGCCTCGTCCGCGAAGGCATGATCAGCGAGGACGACATCAAGCTGATGCAGGTGATTGACGAACCCGATGCGGTTGTCGACGCGATCTTCCGATACTACGAGGCCCGCGGGTTCCAGGCTTCGCGCGAGGACCGGGAGAAAATCCTCAACCTGTGACGGCACGCGCGGCGCGCGTCGCCATTTGGTAGAATGTACGCGTCGCCGGTGCGACTGCCGCAATCGATGTCCCGGCCGGCGCATACGATCGAAGCGTCCATAGCCGGGCCCCATGATCGCACGCACGCTCCTGATATCGCTGATTCTCGCGTCCGCTAATGAACGGGGCATCGGCACAGGATCGGGCCAAGGCGCCGCCACCTCCCGCAGCGCCGCCCCCGCTGCCCGACATCGGGAGCGATACGGACCTCGCGCCCCAGGTGACGATCATCCGGCGTGACGAGCAGGTGGTCGAGGAAGTTCGCGTCGGGGGACAATTGCGCTACATCCGCGTGACACCGAACCACGGCAGGTCCTATTACCTGATTCCAGACGTGAACGGCGCAACTTACATCCGGCGCGACAGTCTCGATTCGTCGCTCAAGGTTCCGCTGTGGGTGCTGTTTTCCTTTTAGGCTAGTCACCGATCGCTCCGAATGCCCTGCGCGCGCTGCAGACGCGACGCGCGTTCTCATGTCCGTCTATACGGCCGTCACCACCGAGGATCTCGATGCATGGCTTTCCCGCTATGCGCTCGGCACGCTCGTCGAGCTCGCGCCGATCACGGCGGGCATCGAGAACACGAACTATTTCGTCACGACCGAGCGCGGCCGCTACGTCCTCACGCTCTACGAGCGGCTGCCGGCCGACGAACTGCCGTTCTACCTCAACCTGATGGCGCACCTCGCGCGTGCCGGCGTCGAGGTGCCGGTGCCCGCCGCCGATCGCACCGGCGGATACTTCTCGATGCTGAACGGCCGGCCGGCAGGACTGGTGAGCCGCATCGACGGCAAGGCGATCCCGCTTCCTGCGCCCGAGCACTGCGCAACCGTCGGCAATGCGCTCGCGCGGCTTCACGTCGCGTCCCGGCACTATCCTGCCCGGCTCACCAATCGGCGCGGCCCGGCGTGGTGGCGCCAGGCCGCGCGCGCAGTACGCCCATTCCTCTCCGCCGAGCAGAACGAGCTCCTCGCGGGCGAAGTCCGATTCCAGGTCGGCTTCGGCAAGGGCAAGCTGCCGAAAGGCGCAATTCACGGTGACCTGTTCTGCGACAACGTGCTGTTCGCGGGTGAGCGCGTCGCGGGGATCATCGATTTCGGTTTCGCCGCCACCGATTTCCTCGCCTACGACCTCGCAATCGCCGCTAACGACTGGTGCGTGGCAGGCAATGCGGACGGCACACTCGATCCGCGCCGGGTCGAGGCTTTGGTCAGCGGGTATTGCGCGATCCGTCCGCTGACGTCTGACGAACGCCTGCAGTGGCCTGCGCTGCTGCGCGCCGCCGCCCTTCGTTTCTGGGTCTCGCGTCTCTACGATCTGCATTGCCCACGACCCGGCGAACTCACTCACGCCCACGATCCTCGGCCCTTCGAGCGCATTCTGCGCGCGCGCGTCGCCGCCGGGGGTGAGCTCGGAATCGGGCTGGCCGACGCCTCCGGAAATCGCACTCGATGACGGTCCGGGCCAAGGACATCGCGTTCACGCGCTACGACGGGCGGCGCGGGGTCGCGTGGCTCGCCGAAAGCTACGCGATGCTGTCGCGGCAGCGCCTGCCGTGGCTCGCCCTTGTCGTCGCCTATTACCTGGCGCTCGCGATCGTCGAGACGCTGCCCTGGATCGGCGTCTGGGTGGCACCCGTCATGAAGCCTCTGCTGTCGGTCGCTTTCCTCGCCGCGGCCTGGACGCAGGAGCGCGGCGGACGGCCGCAACTCGCGATGCTCGCCCAGGGTTTCCGGGCCAACCTGCGGTCGCTGCTGCCGCTGGGGCTCGTGCTCGTCGCGGGCGTGTCGTTCGCCATCGCGGCGACCTCGCTCGTCGACGGCGGCCGCCTGTTCGAATTCCTCTATGGTGCTGCGCCGGCCGACCCCGACGCGGCGGCCGCGGCGCGACGCCTGCACGAGACCCTCGCGTCGCCGCGGGCGGAATTCGCGATGCTGTTCGGCGCGCTATGCGCGCTACCCACGCTGCTCGCGCTGTGGTGGGCGCCTGCGCTCATCGTCTTTCAGGATGCGAATCTGCCGACCGCGCTCGGTGCAAGCCTCCGGGCGGCGCTTGCCAACTGGCGACCGGTGCTGCGCTACGCCGCCGTCATTTTCCTGCTGGGCGGAATCGTCCCATCGCTGATCACCGGGTTCGTCGCCCTGATCGTCCCGGCGCCTTTTGCTGCGACGTTCGCGCTGGCCCTGCTGCTTCCTTACCTCGCGTTGTTCGTCACGACGTTGCACATTTCCGATTACGTCAGCTATCGCGACGTTTTCCACGCCGGAGAACCGCTCGCGCCGATCAAGTCAATGGGGTCCCCCCAGTGACGGATCGCATTTATGCGGCTTCGAGGCGTGCGTAGTCGAGCGCCAGCCACTTGAGCCCGGCGTCGCGGAAATTGACCTGCACGCGTGCGTCGCCGCCCCGGCCTTCAGCGTCGATGATTACGCCCAGGCCGAACTTGGCATGACGAACGCTCTGGCCGATGCGCCAACCCGCCGCCGAAGAAGTGGCAGCGGCGCGCGATGACGGCGCAGGCGCGCGGGAGCTACTCGCTCCCCGCGACGTTTCCGCCGGGCGGCCCCGCCCCGCGGCGTCGAACGCGTGATCCTGCTCGCCGCTCCCGTGCCGACAGCCAGTGCACCAGCTCCGCCGGAATCTCGTCGACGAAGCGTGACGGGACGTTGTAGCGCAATTGCCCATGCAGCATGCGGGTCTGCGCCAGAGTCAGATAGAGACGCCGTCGCGCGCGCGTCACGGCCACATACATCAGCCTGCGCTCCTCCTCGAGGCCGTCGATTTCATTGCGGCTGTTCTCGTGGGGAAAGAGCCCTTCCTCGAGCCCGGTGACGAATACGGTGTGAAATTCGAGCCCCTTCGCCGAATGCATCGTCATCAATTGCAGCGCGGGGCGGCCCTCGGCGGCCTGGGTATCGCCGGCCTCGAGCGCCGCGTGCGAGAGGAATGCGGTCAGGGGATCGGCCGCACCCTCCACGCCGCCATCACCTTCCTGGATCGATGCGTCGACGGCGAGATCGGCCTCGCGGACGAATGCCTGCGCTGCGTTCACGAGCTCCTCGAGGTTGTCGACGCGCTCGGTACCGTCCTTCTGCTGGCGGTAGTGGGCGAGGAGGCCGGACACCTCGAGGACGTGCCGGACGGTCACGTCCAGCGGTAGTTGCGCGGTCGCCGCGCGCGCCTGGTCGACCGCGCGGGTGAACTCGGCGAGACCGGCGCCCGCTTTGCCCTTGATCGTACCTGCGCAGGCGGCGTGCCACAGCGTCGATCCCTGGCCACGCGCCGCCTCCTGCAACAGCTCCACCGAGCGGACGCCGACGCCCCGCGGGGGGAAATTTACGGCGCGCAGGAACGCTCCGTCGTCGCCCGGCTCGGCGAGCAGGCGCAAATAGGCGAGCGCGTGCTTGACCTCGGTGCGCTCGAAGAAGCGCATGCCACCATAGACGCGGTACGGCAGTCCTGCGCCGAACAGTGCGTGCTCGAGCACGCGCGACTGGGCGTTGCTGCGGTAGAGCAGCGCGATCTGGTCGAGTGCGAGTCCGTCGCCGAACAGTCCCTGCACGACGTCGATGATGAACGCCGCCTCGTCGAGATCGCTTCCTGCCGCGAAGGCGCGCACCGGCTCGCCCTTGCCGTCGTGGGTCCACAGGTTCTTTCCCAGCCGTGCCGCGTTGTGCCGGATCAGCGCATTGGCCGCGTCGAGGATGTGCCCGTGCGAGCGGTAATTCTGCTCGAGCTTGATCAGCGCGACCGGTGCGCCCGGCCGGGCGAAGTCGCGCTCGAAATGCCGCATGTTCGCCACGTTCGCGCCGCGAAACGCGTAGATGGACTGGTCGTCGTCCCCGACCGCGAACACTGCCGCCTCGGGTCCGGCCAGCAGCCGCAGCCAGCGATATTGCAGGACGTTGGTATCCTGGAATTCGTCGACGAGGAGCTCCGAAAAGCGGCTCCGGTAATGTGCACGGATGATGTCGTTGCGTTCCAGCAGCTCGAAGCTCCTGAGCAGCAACTCCGCGAAATCGACCGCGCCCTCGCGCTGGCACATCGCGTCGTACAGCGCGTAATGCTCGACGCGCCGGCGAGTAATTTCGTCACCCGCCTCCACCGCATTGGGTCGCAGGCCGTGCTCCTTTGCGTCGGCGATGAACCACTGCAGCTCGCGTGGTGGATTGCGCTCGTCGTCGATGCCGTGCGCACGATACATCCGCTTGATCAGCGCGAGCTGGTCCTGGGTGTCGAGGATCTGGAAGAGCTGGGGGAGCTCAGCGTCGCGGTAATGCGCGCGCAGCATCCGGTTGCACAGGCCGTGGAAGGTGCCGATCCACATGCCGCGGGTGCCGATCGGCGTGAGCGCGGAAAGCCGCAGGAGCATTTCGCGCGCCGCCTTGTTCGTGAACGTGACGGCGAGGATCGACATTGGTGACGCGTGGCCCGTCGCCAACAGCCACGCGATCCGGGTCGTCAGCACCCGCGTCTTGCCACTGCCGGCGCCGGCGAGGATCAGCGCGGACACGTGCGGAAGAGTGACCGCGGAGAGCTGCTCGGCATTGAGGTCGGACAGGTCGGGCGAAGACATCGCATCGAATTATAGGCGTCGCGCCGTCGGGTTCCGCCGGCGCGGCGGCGCTGCAGACCCAGGCGCTATAATCCGCGGCGCTTCGACGCCGCACCCCGACACCGCAGCACAACACCTCGATACCGACTACGACTGCGATGCCACGCACACCCGACGACCAGCCGCCCGCCAACTCCGCGACGATGCGCTCGTTCGTGCACTGGATTCGCGCCGCGGCGCCTTACGTCCACGCGTTTCGCGGTCACGCATTTGTCATCGCGTTCGGCGGCGAGGTCGTGGCCGACGAATCCTTCCTGGGCGTGGTTCACGACCTGAATCTGCTACACAGCCTCGGCATCAAGCTGGTCGTCGCGCACGGCTGCCGGCCGCAGGTCGACGCGATCCTGGCGCAGCAGAACATCCCCGGCCGCTTCGCGCGTGGCCTGCGGGTCACCGACGCCGAGACGATGGACTGCGTGCTCGAGGCGGCGGGACAAGTGCGCTCGCGCATCGAAGCGCTGCTTTCGCTCGGACTCGCGAATTCTCCGATGGCCGGCGCCCGCAACCGGGTCTCCAGCGGCAACTACCTCACTGCCAAACCGCTGGGGGTGGTCGACGGAGTCGACATGCAGCTCTCCGGCGAAGTGCGACGCATTGATACCGAGGCGATCCAGCAGCGCCTCGACGACGGCGACATCGTACTGATTTCTCCGCTCGGGTATTCGCCGACCGGCGAGATCTTCAACCTGACCGTGGAAGAGGTCGCCACCCAATGCGCCGTGCGCATGGACGCGACCAAGCTGATCTTCCTGATCGACGCCGACGGCGTTCGCAACGCCCGCCGTCAGCTCCTCTCCGATCTTTCGACCGCCGACGCCGATGCGCTCCTCGCGCGTGCCGACAAGCTCGCCCCGGAAGTTCGCGCGTGTCTCACGGCGGCAATTCGTGCCTGCAACAACGGTGTCAAGCGCGCGCACCTGATCAGCCGGCGTCACGACGGCGCGCTATTGCTCGAGCTCTTCACCCGCGATGGCATCGGGACCATGATCGCGGCGACCGCACTCGCCCATATCCGCAGCGCGACGATCGACGACGTCGGCGGCATCCTGTCGATCATCGAACCGCTGGAGGAGCAGGGCATCCTCGTGCGCCGTTCGCGCGAGCGGCTCGAGAGCGAGATCGAGCGCTTCGTCGTGGCCGAGTACGACAATCACATCATCGGCTGCGCCGGACTGTACGCGTTTCCCAGCGAGCGGGTCGGTGAGCTGGCTGCGCTCGCCGTTCATCCCGACTTCCGCCGCGAAGGCTATGGCGAGGCTCTGATGCACGAGATCGAGCAGCGGGCGCGCAGATTGCGGCTCGCGTCGCTGTTCGTGCTGACGACCCGGACGGCGCACTGGTTCCTGGAGCGCGGCTTCAGGGCCTCCGAGATCTCCGAGCTGCCGCAGCAGAAGCAGGCGCTCTACAATTACCAGCGCAAGTCGCTGGTGTATCTCAAGACCCTGTAGCCCTCCCCGGCATGCCCGGGGGATCGCGAAGGAATCGGAACATGGCGAGAACGGTGAAGTGCGTGAAGCTTGGCCGCGAGGCGGAGGCGCTCGACTTTCCACCCTATCCGGGAGAGCTCGGCAAGCGCATCTACGAGCAGGTGTCGAAGGAAGCCTGGGCGCAATGGCTGAAGCACCAGACGATGCTGGTGAACGAGAACCGGCTGTCGCTTGCCGACCCGCGCGCGCGCAAGTGGCTCGCCGAGCAGATGGAGAAGCACTTCTTCGGCGGCCGGCGCCGAGCTGCCGCCCGGTTACGTGCCGCCCACGCGGTGATCCGCGCGCGCGGCGGGCGCCGCGCCGGGCGCGATCGAGCGGCCCCGATGCCTAGAATTCGACTTGCGGCCCGAGCCACGTCTCGTCGCGCGGGTGGGCGCGCGCGATGGCTGCGTCGGCTTCGCACCAGCCCTCGCATGCATTGCGACCCGGACGCCCGCGCCAGATATTCAAAACTCCTTTGCATCTCGCGTAGAAGCGAAAAAATCTCAGGACGTCTCGACGCTGCGACGCGCGAAGTGGCCTGTCGCTGCAAACAAGCTTGTCGTCGACCATCCCGCGGTCCGTCAACATCACCGCACCCCAGGCGGGAACCGTGATGCGGGTACCGAGACGAAAGGCGCGACCCCAGAACCAGCGCGTCGAGCAGATCGCCTTCGAGTCCCACGAGATCGGGCACCGATCCGTAGTTGAACGGACACGGCAACGGAGAGATGAAGTCGACGCGGCCTGTGGAACCGCGCTTCACGAAGCTGCCGCGCGGAACCTCGATGACCACTTCGACCCGCGGCGGTATGCTGGATGGCACGCCGGTCATTCTCGCACGCAGAGGAAGGGCATCCGCGGCGCGCTGATCGCCCGAACGTTGGCCGCCGCCGGCATTTGATATAGGCTTGCGATCCTCCACGGGGAGAGTCCCGTGCCAATGTACATGGACATCCACGACGTGCCCGGCGTCACTGCCGAGGACGTCGCGAAGGCGCACCTCGAAGATGTGCGGATTCAGGCGAGCCACGGCGTCGAATACCTCAAATACTGGCTGAACCAGAAGCAGGGAAAAATCTACTGCCTGTGCAGGGCGCCGAACGCGAAAGCCGCCGACGCCGTGCATCGCGAGGCCCACGGCCTCGCGGCCGCGCGGATCCTGAAGGTGACACCCGATCTTGCGGAGGCGTTCATGGGCGCGGCCGAGATCGACAAGGCGGGTGCAGCGCTCCTTCCCGGAAACGCCGAGCATGACCCGGGTACGCGCGTCGTTCTGTTTACGGACATCGTGGGCTCGACCAACATGACGCAGCGCCTCGGCGATGAGATCGCCCTCGCCATGCTCGAAGTGCACGATCGCATCGTGCGCACGGCGCTGGGCGCGACAAGCGGACGCGAGGTGAAGCACACGGGCGACGGCATCATGGCAGTCTTTGTTTCGGCCGCTTCGGCGATTCGTTGCGGTATCAACGTCCATCAGGACCTCGCGCGGCATCGAAGCACGCACCCCGATCAGCCGCTCAAGGTGCGCGTCGGTGTGGCCGCGGGAGAGCCGATCGAGCATCACAACGATCTTTTCGGCTCGACGGTGCAACTGGCCGCACGGCTCTGCGCCCACGCCGAACCGGAACAGATCCTGGTGGCGAACGTGGTCGCGGAACTGTGCATCGGCAAGGCGCTGCCGTTCAGGGACGTCGGCCCGATTGCGCTCAAGGGATTCGACCAGCCGGTACATGCTCACTCGATCGGATTCGCTTCGAACGCGTAGCTCCTCCCGGCTGGTAGACTCGTTCGAATGCGCACCGAACCTCCGATCAGCCGCTATCCCGTCCCGGCGCTCGCCGACTTGCCGGACGACATCCGTGCTCGAATCCTCGAAGTGCAGGAGAAAGCGGGCTTCGTGCCGAACGTGTTCGTGACGCTGGCTCACCGCCCCGATGAGTTCCGTGCATTCTTCGCCTATCACGACGCGCTGATGCTAAGGGAGGGCGGACTGTCGAAGGCCGAGCGCGAGATGATTGTCGTGGCGACCTCGGGGGCGAACGACTGCCTCTACTGCATCGTCGCCCATGGCGCAATCCTGCGCATCTACGCGAAGCAGCCGCTCATTGCCGACCAGGTCGCAGCGAACTACCGCAAAGCCGACATCACGCCGCGTCAGAAGGCGATGCTCGCGTTCGCGCTCAAGGTTGCGCTGAGCAGCGTCGAACTCGAGGACGCGGACTTCGGCACACTCCATGCGCATGGATTCTCGGACGAGGACATCTGGGATATCGGGGCGATCGCCGCGTTCTTTGCGCTTTCAAACCGGATGGCGAACCTGATCGCGATGCGTCCGAACGACGAGTTCTATACGCTCGGGCGCATTCCCAAAGCGAAGTAGCCAAACGCCGAATACAGCGCCAAAACAGGGACGGACCACGTTTTCCGGCTCCGGAAAACGTGGTCCGTCCCTGTTTTGGCGCTGCTTTAGCGCAGGTAGTTGGCGAACCAGTCGAGCATCCGCTTCCAGCCATCCTCGGCGGGTCCCCTGCGATAGCTCGGCCGGTAATCGGCGAGGAAGGCGTGCGGCGTATCGGGGTAGGTGACGATCTCGACCGTCTTGCCCGCAGATCGCATCGACTCGGCGATCCTTGCCGTGGTGTCGTTGGGTATGCCGGGGTCGTCGCCACCGTAGAGTCCGAGCACCGCGGCTTCGATGCGCGGCACGATCTCGAGCGCAGTCGCGTCGCCAGGATGGTAGACACGCGCTACCGGCCCGTACCACGCAACCGCGGCCCTGACCACCGGATTATGCCCCGCATACATCCATACGATCCGCCCGCCCCAGCAGAAGCCGGTGACCGCCAATCGTGAAGCATCGGCCCGCCGCGAGCGGCGCGCATAGGCCACGGCCGCGTCGAGATCGCTCATCACCTGCACATCGGGGACCTTGCTCACGATATCGCGGATCAGCGCGCCCATGTCGGTGATCGGGCTCGGATCACCCTGGCGGACGTAGAGATCGGGCGCGATCGCGAAGTAGCCGGCGCCCGCGAGCCGCTTGCAGATGTCCTGGACCCAGGCGTGGACGCCGAAGATCTCCTGGACGACGAGCACCACGGGAAAAGGGCCGTCCGCATCCGGCATCGCGCGGTAAGCGGGAATCTCGCGGTCAGCGGTGGGAATCGTCACGAATGCGGCATCGACCTGCATTGTGTCACTCCTCGGCGGGACGCTCAAACACCACATCGCCACCCACCAGCGTGTACCGAACGGCCCCCTGGAGCTCCAGTCCGAGAAACGGCGTGTTTTTGCCCTGGCTGCGGAGCGACTCGCGGCGCACCGTCCACGCGAGATCAGGATCGAACAGGCAGAGATCGGCCGCGCTCCCGCGCGCAAGCGTCGCCGGGGCAAGCCCGATCACGGCTGCCGGCCTGGAAGTGATCGCTTCGATCGCCCTCGAGAGCGGAACGCGGTCAGCGGTGGCCCATTTGAGGGTCAAGGGCAGCAGCAACTCCAGCCCCGTCGCGCCTGTCTCCGCCTCAGCGAAAGGAACCTGCTTGCCGTCGTCGTCCACCGGCGCGTGGTCGGAGCAGATCACGTCGATGGTGCCGTCGGACACGCCGGCGCGCAGCGCTGCGCGATCTCGGGTACTGCGCAGCGGCGGAGTCAGGTTCGCGAGCGGGTCGAACCAGCCGATGTCGATGTCCGCAAGGTGCAGGTGGTGGACACCGACGTCGCAGGTCACCGGCAGTCCCTCTTCCTTTGCCGCGCGAACTATCGCCACTCCCGCAGCGGATGAGAGGCGGCAAAGATGCACCGGGACTCCGGTCTCGCGCACCAGCGCCGTGATCGTCGCCAACGCGATCGTCTCGGCCAGCACCGGAACCGATGGCAGCCCCAGCCGCGTCGCAACTTCGCCGTCGTGCGCGACACCACTGCGCGCGAGATGCGGATCCTGCGGGCGGAGCCAGACGCGATGCCCGAAGGTTCCGGCATACTGCATTGCGCGCAGCAGCACCTGCGTGTCGGGGAGCGGCGCGTCGGCCTGCGAAAATGCGACGCAACCCGCCTCGGCGAGCTCGCTCATCTCCGTCAGCGCTACACCGCGCAAACCAACGGTCAGTGCTCCCACCGGATAGACGTGCGCCTGGTTGAGGGCACGCGCGCGGTGCTTGAGCATTTCCACCAGTCCGGGCTCGTCGAGCGGGGGATCGGTGTCCGGCGGACAGGCGAGGCTGGTCACTCCGCCCGCGACCGCTGCCGCAAGCTCCGATTCGAGCGTTGCCTTGTGCTCGAGTCCGGGTTCGCGCAGGCGCGCCGCGAGGTCGACCAATCCGGGGCAGACGATCAAGCCTTGCGCATCGATCTTCCTGTCGGCACGCCAGCCGCCCGGCATCTCGCCCACCGCAGCGATCGTGCCGCCGTCGATGTAGAGCGGTACAACGCGGTCGATTCCCTGGATCGGATCGATCACGCGGCCGCGGTTGATTTCGAGCTTCACTGCGCGTCAGTTCGCGGCGACAATCGAGAGCACGGCCATCCGCACCGCAATGCCGAACGTGACCTGCGGCAGGATCACCGAGCGCGCCCCGTCGGCCACCGAAGTGTCGATCTCCACGCCGCGATTCATCGGCCCCGGATGCATGACGATCGCATCGGACTTCGCCAGCGCAAGCTTCGCGTCGGTAAGCCCGTAATGCTTGAAATACTCGCCCGGCGACGGCAGCAGCGCGCCCTTCATCCTCTCGTTCTGGAGGCGCAGCATGATGACCACGTCGCAGCCGCGCAGCCCCTCGCGCATGTCGTTGTGGACGTGCACGCCGAGTGACTCGATCTGTGCGGGAATGAGGGTGCGCGGCGCAATCACGCGAACCTCCGCCGTCTGCATCGTCGTGAGCCCGTGGATCAGCGAGCGGGCGACCCGCGAGTGCAGGACATCGCCGACGATCGCCACGGTCAGTGAGCGGAACTCCTTCTTGTAGTGGCGGATCGTGTAGAGGTCGAGCAGGCCCTGGGTCGGATGCGCATGGCGTCCGTCCCCCGCATTCACGACGTGCACCTGCGTGCGGCTGGTCGCAGTCAGGTGTGAGGCGATCAGGTGCGGCGCGCCCGACTGCGCGTGGCGAACGACGAACATGTCGGCGTTCATCGCGCAGAGGTTATCGACCGTGTCGAGCAGCGTCTCGCCCTTCGACGTCGACGATACGCCGATATTGAGGTTGATGACGTCCGCTGACAGGCGCTTGGCCGCGATCTCGAAGGTCGTCCGCGTGCGCGTCGAATTCTCGAAGAACAGGTTGAACACCGCCTTGCCGCGCAGCAGCGGGACCTTCTTGATCTCGCGCTCGGCCACCGACACGAACGGCTCGGCGGTGTCGAGGATGTGGCTGATCACCTCGGCCGGAAGCCCTTCGAGCGACAGCAAGTGGACGAGCTCGCCGTTCCTGCCGAGCTGGGGATTGCGGCTCACGCGCCGGATTCCCCGCGGGGCCTCGCCGCGCTCATGCGACGCCCGAGGTGGGCTCGACGCCGAGCGACAGCGTCCCGCCCGGATCGCGCGACAGGATGATCGACAGCTCGCGTGCGACCGTGACCCGGGCGCCGACGTAAGCAGGCGCGATCGGCAGCTCGCGGCCACCGCGATCGACCAGCACCGCGAGCTCGATGCGATCCGGGCGCCCGAAGTCGAACAGCTCGTTGATCGCCGCACGCACGCTACGCCCGGTGTAGAGGACGTCGTCGATCAGCACGATCGTGGCGCCAGCGACGTCGAAAGGCAACGACGTGCGCCGGACGTTCGGCTTGAGCCCGGTGAGCGCGTAGTCGTCGCGATAATACGAAACGTCGATGAAGCCGAGGGGATGCCGGCCCGGAACGCGCGCGGCGAGCCGCTCGGCGACCCACGCGCCTCCGGAAAAGATTCCGACGAACGCGGCGTCGTGCGCAACGGCCGGGTGCATGCGCTCGACCAGCGCCGCGAGCGCCGCCTCGGCATCAGGCAGTTCCGCGCGAGTCATCGGCATCGTTGAACCAAGCCTGCAGGATGATCTGCGCAGCCTTCTCGTCGCGAAGCAATCGGCCGGCACGCCCGCCGCGGCCCGATGCAGCGAGCTCGTCGCGCGCGACTTCGCTCGTCCAACGCTCGTCGACCAGGTCGACAGGCAGGCCATGACGCGTGCCGAGCTCCGCGGCGAACGAACGCGCCGCTGCGGTCATCGCGTGCGGGGTGCCGTCGGCATGCGTCGGCAAGCCGACGACGAGTTGCGCCGGCTGCCATTGATCGACCAGCGCCGCGATCGAACTGAAGCGTGCATGGCGTTCGGCTGGGTCGATGGTCGCGAGAGGCTGCGCGACCCGAGTCAGCGTGTTGCCGATCGCGACACCGATCCTGCGCAGGCCGAAATCGAACGCGAGCACCGTCGCCGGCCCACCCCCCGCTCGCGAGATCACGCGTGGCCAACGTCGTCGGAAAGACGCGAAATGTCGATCCCGAGGAGCCGCACCGCAGCGGGCAACCGGTCCTCGACCGGCAGCTCGAATACGACTTCGGGATCAGCTTCGACCGTGAGCCAGGCGTTCTGCGTGAGTTCGTGCTCGAGTTGTCCGGCATCCCAGCCGGAGTAGCCCAGAGACACCAGGACATCCTTCGGTCCTTCGCCGCGGCCAACGGCCTCAAGCACGTCCTTCGACATCGTGAGACCGATATCGCGGTCGACCGCAAGCGTCGACTGCCAGTGGCCGACCGGGCGATGAAGCACAAAACCGTGGTCTGCCTGCACTGGACCGCCGAAATGGACGAAGACCTCGCGCAGCGCCCGATCGTCCAGCGGAATCCGGATTTGCTCGAACAGTGTGGAGAGGGTCAACCCGGTTGGACGATTGATCACGATGCCCAGGGCACCCTCGGGATTGTGCTCGCAGATGTAAGTCAGCGTATTGGCGAAATTCGGATCCGACATCGCCGGCATGGCAATCAGGAAGTGATGGGTCAGATTCATCGTGGCGCGGGTGGCGCAATTGTAAGGCTCTTCATCGTTGCGCGCACCGCGGCGGCGTTGCCCTGGGGTAGGCGTCGAGGGGGCTTGTGCAATGCGAATGCGAACCGTTATCATTCACGTCGAACTCAACCCACCCCCCATAGGCACCGCGAGAACACCATGAAACCCGCGACCCTTACCCTCGCAGTGCTCTTCGCCACGTCGACCGCGGCCGCGGCCGCGGCGCCCGCCGAAATGCATATCACGCTGCGCGCTCACCGCTACAACCCGGCCGAGATCCGGATCCCCGCCAACACCAAAATCAGGCTCGTCGTCGACAATCAGGATTCGACTCCCGAGGAATTCGACAGCTATGCGCTCAACCGGGAAAAGGTGATCCCGGGGCGAACCACCGCGACGATCTACATCGGACCCCTCGCGCCGGGACGCTACCCATTCATGGGTGAGTTCAATGCCGCGACCGCGCAAGGCGCGGTCGTCGTGCAATGAAGCCCGCGGCGCTCCTCGCGGCGCTGGCGCTGTCCGCAGTGTGCTCGGCAGCGTACGCCGACCCCGACGATTACGTCTCGACGCCGTCGGTCGAGTATGGCGAACGTGAGATCGAGCTTCGCGCCGGCACGGCGACGAGCGCGTCCGATGAACGGGCGAGCGCAGGATCGGTCGCTTTCGGCTACGGACTCACGCAATGGTGGTTCACGGAAGGCTATGCGAAGTTCAACCGCTTCGGCAGCGGCTCGGCGCATTTCGACGCGTTCGAATGGGAGAACAAGTTCGCGCTGACCGAGCCGGGCGCATATCCGGTCGATGCCGGCCTGCTTGTCGAGGTCGAGTTCCCGCACGATCGCGACGAGGGCTACGAGCTGCGCATCGGTCCGCTGCTGCAGAAGGATTTCGGACCTCTGCAGGCCAATGCAAACCTGTTCCTCGAGCGTCATTACCGCGCCGCGGCTCCCGCGGCAACGGAACTCGAGTACCAGTGGCAGCTCAAGTACCGATGGCGGGAGGCCTTCGAGCTCGGTGCACAGGGCTTCGGCAACGTGGGAAAGTGGGATGACTGGGACGCGACCCGGACCCAGGCGCACTCGCTCGGACCCGCGATCTTCGGCAAACTTCGCCTCGACGGCAAGCAGGCGCTGGTCTGGAACGCGGCGTACCTGTTCGGCGCAACGCGCGCGACACCCGACCGGACGCTGCGCGCCCAGGTCGAATACGGGTTCTGATCAATCTTCCTCGTGACGCCGATGCTTGGCGTACTCGGTGGAGAGCTGATTCTGAAGATTGGGAGGAGCTTGCTCGTAATGCGACAGCGCCATCGTCCACGCGCCGTGGCCACCGGTCATCGACTTCAGCCGTGCGGCATAGCCGTCGAGCTCCGACAACGGCGCGAGCCCGTTCACTGCGAGCATCCCGGCCTGCATCGTCTGGGTTCCGGTCACCTGGCCACGCCGCGATGACAGGTCGCCGGCAACGTCACCCATGGTCGCCGCAGGGCAGTTGATCTCGACGCCGACGATCGGCTCGAGCACGATCGGCCGCGCCCGGGTGATCGCATCGAGGAACGCCTTGCGGCCGGCAGAGACGAAAGCGACTTCCTTCGAGTCGACCGGATGGTACTTGCCGTCATAGACGATGACACGCAGGTCCTGCATCGGGAAACCGGCGACCGGCCCGGCAGAGAGCACCTGCTCGACACCTTTCTGGACCGCCGGAATCAGTGCAGTCGGGATCGCACCGCCTTTCACCTGATCGACGAATTCGAAGCCACCGCCGCGCGGAAGCGGCTCGACGCGCAGATACACCTCGCCGAACTGCCCCGCGCCCCCGGTCTGCTTCTTGTGGCGGTGATGCCCTTCGGCTTTTGCGGTCAGCGTCTCACGATAGGGGACGCGCGGTGGATGGGTTTCGACCTCGAGCTTGAACTGGGTCGCCATCCGCTCGAGCACCGAGCGCAGATGCAGTTCGCCCAGGCCGCGCAGTACGGTCTCGTTGACGTTGGGATCGTGCGTGACGACCAGCGTCGGATCCTCGGCGATCATCTTGTGCAGGACGTCGGAGATCCGCTGCTCGTCGCCGCGGCGCTTGGGCGTGATCGCGAATCCGTGCATCGGGACCGGGAACTCGAGCGGCCGCATGCGGATGTGATCCTCCTCGTGCGAATCGTGGAGCACGCAGTCGAACTCGATCTCGTCGACCTTCGCCACCGCGGCGAGGTCGCCCGGGACGGCAGCGTCGGCCTCGACGTACTTGCCTCCCTGCAGCATGAACAGGTGGCCCACCTTGAAGGGCTTGCGGCCGTCACCGACGAAGAGCTGCGTATCGCGGGTCACGGTGCCCTGGTGCACGCGGAAGACGCCCAGCTTGCCCACGAACGGATCCATGACGACCTTGAAGACGTGCGCGAGCACATGCTTCGAGGCATCGGGAACCGAATGGAATTCGACCGCAGCCGCGCCTTCGCCCTTGATGAACAGCGCCGGATTGCCCTCGGCCGGATGCGGCGCGAGCTTCACCAGCACGTCGAGCAGTTCGGCGATTCCGGCACCGGTCCGTGCCGAAGTGAAGCACACCGGGACCAGGTGACCCTCGCGCAGCGCCTTCTCGAACGGCGCATGCAGCTCGGCTGGCGTTACCTCGCCCTGCTCGAGATAGATCGACATCAGGTCCTCGTCCACTTCGACGACCTGGTCGACCAGCGCGCGATGGGCGTCCGCCACCGACGAGAAATCGGCCTCGCCCGACGGGTTGAAGAAGCAGTCGACGACACGCTTGCCGCCTTCCGCCGGAAGATTGATCGGCAGGCATTCCTTGCCGAACGCCGAACGCACTGCGGCGAGCACACCCGGCAGATCGACGTTCTCGGCATCGATGCGGTTGATGACGACCAGGCGGCACAGGCCGCGCTTGGCCGCCCATTCCATCATCCGCGCCGAGATCATCTGGACGCCGGATGACGCGTTCACGACCACCACCGCAGTCTCGACCGCGTCGAGCGCGCCGATCGCCTGACCGATGAAATCGGGGAAACCCGGAGTGTCGACGACGTGGATTCGCGTGTTGCCGGACTCCAGGTGGGCAAGCGCGGCGCGCAGCGAATGCTGGTACGACTTCTCGAGAGGATCGAAGTCGCTGACCGTGCTGCCGCGCTCGACGCTCCCCGCCGCGGGAATGGCTCCCGCCCGCGCCAGCAGTGCTTCGGTGAGCGTCGTCTTGCCCGAAGCGCCGTCACCTACCAGCGCTACAGTACGAATGTTCTCCGTCGCGAATCGCGCCATGGCGGTTCCTCCGTTGGAATGGGAGGAATGTACCGCTTGGGCGCGACGGTGTCAGCCCGGATGGCGCCAGGAGTTTCAGACGCGCGCGGTGGCGGCAAGCACGGTGCGCAGGTTGCGCAGCAGCTCCTCTTCCTGGAAGGGCTTTCCAAGGAAGGCGTCGACGCCGATTTCCAGCGCGCGATTGCGGTGCTTGTCGGCAGTCCGCGACGTGATCATGATGATCGGGATGCGCGCGGTCTTCGCGTTGCTCCTGACTCGATTTCGCGAACTCGAAACCATCCATCCGCGGCATCTCGATGTCGAGCAGAATCGCGTCGGGTGCGCGCTCGCCGAGCGCCTGCAGCGCGTCGACCCCGTCGCGCGCGGCGATGACCTCGTAGCCTTCGCGGGACAGGAGCCGCGTCGTGAATTTGCGCACGGTCAGCGAGTCGTCGACGACCATCACCAGACTGCGCTCGGGCACCGCCCGCGCCGCGGCTTTTGGCGCGCCGAGCATCTCGTCGACGCTTGCGGCGCGCAGCACCTGCAGGTCGGCACGCTGGGCAAGCTGCACCGGATTCACGATCAGGACGATCTCGCCGGTCCCCAGCACGGTCGCCCCGGACAGGCCCGGAACGCGCGCGAGCTGCGCGCCGATGTTCTTGACCACGACTTCCTGGTTGCCGACCATTTCGTCGGCGTGAATGGCAATCGTTCCCTGGCCACTGCGCACGATTACCACTGCGTTGGAGCGCCCGAGCTCCGGCACCGCGGCCGCATCGCCGACGAGCCGCGACAGGTAGTGGAACGGGTACGTCTGCCCGCGCCAATCGGTCGATCCCGCCACATACATCGCCGCCACCGCATCGGCCTTCAGTTGCTGGACCTGCTCGACCATCGTGGCGGGCAGTGCCCACAGCCGGCCCATCGCCCGTACGAGTACCGCCTGCGCTACGGCGAGCGTCAGTGGCAGGAACAGGTTGAAGCGTGTCCCCCTGCCCGCTTCCGAATGGACGTCGACGCGACCACCTAGCGACGCGATCTCGTTGC
Source organism: uncultured beta proteobacterium (assembly GCA_963701885.1). Taxonomy (GTDB): domain Bacteria; phylum Pseudomonadota; class Gammaproteobacteria; order Burkholderiales; family Casimicrobiaceae; genus VBCG01. The sequence goes on along the minus strand of CAVPBR010000009.1, from coordinate 106,509 downwards.
GCACGACGTCCATCCCGATGCCGCGGCCGGAGATCTGCGTCAGTTCCTGAGCCGTCGAGAAACCAGGCTGGAACAGGCATTCGACAAGCTGTTGCTCGCTGGTCTGTGCACCGGCGGCGATCAGGCCCGTCGCGACCGCGCGCTCGTGCACGCGCGCGAAGTCGATTCCGCGTCCGTCATCGGTGAGCTCGATCGCGACCTCGTTGCCTGCCTGGCGGACGGACAGCGCGATCTCGCCGGTCTCGGGCTTGCCGGCGTCGATGCGCTCGCCGCGCGATTCGATGCCATGGTCGAGCGCATTGCGAAGGAGATGCTCGAGCGGGCCGGCGAGCTTCTCCAGCACCGAGCGGTCGAGCTCGGTCTGCGCGCCGTTGATCTCGAGATTGGCGCGCTTGTCGAGCTCGCGCGCGGTTTTGCGCAGCGTCCGGTACATCCGCTCGGTCAGGCTGTTGAACGGAACCGTCCGTATCGCAAGCAGCCGCTGCTGCACGTCGCGCGACAGCCGCGCTTGCGAGAGAAGCGCGACATCGGCGTCGTCGAGGTTCCGCAGTAGCGCCTGCTGCACCGTCGACACGTCGTTCACGCCTTCGGCGAGCGAGCGCGTCAACTCCTGGAAGCGCGTGAAGCGGTCGAGCTCCAGCGGGTCGAAACCCTCGTGTGTCGACTGGACCGCGGACATCCGCGACTGGATCTGCGTCTCGGCCTGCAGCTCGATTTCCCTGATCTGGCCGCGGAGCCGGATCACGCTGCCCGTCAGCTCGAGCAGATTCGCCTTGAGTCCGCGCAGCTCGCCTTCCACCCGCGCTCGTGCGATCGAGACCTCGCCTGCTTCGTTGACCAGCCGATCCACGATGTCGGCACGCACCCTCAGCATCGCGCGAGCGCCGACCTGCACCTCGGTATGCCGCGGCGCGTGACGCCGCTCGACGATCGCCGCAGTGGACTTGAGATTCCCGGCGGGCGTCACGTCCGTCGGCGCCGGTTGCGTCTGGAGCTGCGTGTCGGGCCTCGCTTGCGAACCAACCGCAGCGTCAGGCGCGGGTGCCATGGCGTCGGCGGCTCCCGGCTCGACCGGCGGCGCGAGCCACGGCAGCACGATATTCGCCTTGCCTTCGCGCAATGCGTCGAGCACGAAGCCGATGCGGTCGAGATCGGTGTCGAGCGCCTCGAACAATTCGGGTGTCGGCACAAGCTCGTGTACGTCGGGGACAAGCCGCGATTCCATCCGGTGTGCGAGTTCGCCAAGCCGCATGGCACCGGCCATTCGCGCACTGCCCTTCAGCGTGTGCAGGCTTCGGCGCAACGACGCAACGACCGCGTCATCCTCGGGGCTCGCGGCGCCAGTCCCGAAGGTCGCTTCCCGCGCGTGGGAACAGCTCGGCGGCTTCCTCGAGGAAGATCGGCACCACCTGTTCGTCGACATCGTCGGTGACGTCGAGCAGCGTCTCGTCGGAGGGAATTGCCGGCGCCAGCGGCGGCGCGGGCGCGAACTGCGTCGACGGAGACCACATGTCACTGGACACTGCAGCCGCCGCACCGATACGCGCTTCGGTTGCCGCTTCCAGCTCCCCGGCCCCGGGTCCCCAGTCTGCCGATTCCGCTGTTGCTGCGAGCGCCGCCGGGGCTTCGGATCCTGTGGCGACGTCGGATTCGGCAGTGGCGTTGGATTCGGCAGCGCCAGCAATTTCGGCAGCGCCAGCGGATTCGGCCGCCACGGCAGCTTCGGCTATCGCCGATCCTGATTCGGCAGGCGACTCGTCGCCGGCCGCGGCACCGGAATCGGGCCCGATTGCACCTCGGTCGAGGTCGTCGTCGCCGAGCAGCAGATCGAGCGCAGGCGCATTGGCCGCCGCCTCCTGCCGCAACTCGTCGAGTTCGACGCCGATATCGGCGCCCTCACGCTCGTCGCCGGCGCTGAAGGCCTCGCGTGCCCTGACGCGCCCCACGAGATGGGCGAGGCCCGCACTGGCGCGAGCAAGCACCGGATGGGCACCGCCCGGGAAAGGCGAGCCATGCTGCTCGAGTGCAAGCAGCGTCAGCTCGAGCGATTGCGCCACCTCGGCGATCACTGCAATGCCTCCCGTGCGATGAATGCCGCACAGCGTGTGGCTCGCGCGTACCATGGCCGCAATCGGCGGGTGGTCGGGGTCGAACTGCATCAGCGACACTTCGTGCTGCAGGATGGCGACGTTCTGTTCGGCTTCGTCGCAGAGGATCGACCACAGTGCCGCCGAGAGAGTGATCGAACCGATCGCGACGTTTCCGAGATCGACCTCAGCGCTGCCTCCGGGGGTCTCCACCGCTTCAGTCGCATCGCTATCCTGCCCGGCCCCGGTCTGGCCGACGTCGGCATGCGTCCCATCGGTCAGAAGCGTGAGCCCGGGCGCATGCGCGGAGATGCCGCGCGCGTGCATCGGCCGCAGCAGAATGCGCCGCCGTGTTGTCGGCGACAACCCGCAGCATCGGCTTGTGCGAATCGCGGCCATCGGAGGGCAATCCGATTTCGATGGTTTCCTCGACCGAAGCTTCGGTCGAAGTAACGACTGGCGCTGCCCCGTCCGCGACGGGGGCGCCGAATTCAGGCAGGTCGATGATCTCGGCGTCCCGCGTCAGAGGCTATCTCCGAGCCAGCGGCAGGCGCCGATTCCGGCGCGGCCTTCGCCTCCACCAGAGCTGGCAGCGGCGCGAATCCCGGTAACTCGGAGGCAATCGCAGACAATGCCGCCTGCAACTGCGCCGGCTCGGTCGCGATGCGACCGGCCTCGCGCAATTCGCGCACCCATTGCCGGAAGCTCGTCAGCGCAGTGCGAATCAGCGCAATCAGCGCCGGTGTCACGCGCCGATCTTCCTCGAGCACGCGGTTATGGACGCGCTCGACTGCCCATGCAAGCTCGCCCAGCTCGGTCAACCCGACCATCCGTCCGCTGCCCTTCAGCGTATGGAACTGCCGCCGCACGGTCGCGAGCGCCTCGCGATCGGAACTGTTGTGCGTGAGCGTCTGGTACCCATCGTGGACCGTGTCCAGGACTTCGTCCGCCTCGATCAGATAGATGTCGAGGAGCTCGGCGTCGAGCGCGCCCGCATCGGTCGCGAGCAGGCGCCGAGTTTCGTCGGAAATCACGGGCACGGGCGCGGCCCCCGTTTCGACAATCAGGTCGACGCTCTTCGCGACCGCCGCATCGGCGGCACCGGCGTCGATTTCGCGCAGCACCGCGTCGGCCTGCGATGCGAGCTCGGTGTCGCCGATCAGCTCGGCGTCGCCGCGCAGGTTCGCGAGCTTCCCGCGCAGTTCAGCACGCACCGCGCCATCCGCGGGAGCGTCGCGAACGTCTGCAACGAGCCGCGGCAGCGCCGCGCGCAGCTCGATCACCGAATGCTCGGCGGATTGCCGGTCCGCCGGGACCGGCTGCGGGTCTTCGCCCAGCCGCCGTGCGATCAGCGGCGCGATCAGGTGCTCGCGGCCTGGCCGGTTTTGCAACACTGCGTCGACGTAGAAGCCCAATCCGGACAGCGACTCGGCAAGGAGCTCGAGACCTGCGTCGTCGATCTTGGTCAGCGGGTCCGAATACGCCTCGATCTGTGTCTGGCACAGCGCGAGCAGGCGCTCGGCGTCGTCGAGATCGAGCATCCGGAGCGCGCCGCGGATCTGCTGGCCGTCCCGCGCCAGGCCGACGAGATCTGCGCGCTTGGAGCTGTCGCGGAAGAACGCGTCCAGCACCTGTTCCATGTGCCGCAGATTCACCTGGACCTCGCGCATCACCTGGGTGAGCAGTGCGCGCTCCTGCGCGCGGCGCGACATTTCGTCGAGTGCCGGTGCCCCTGCGCTTGATTCGCGCCCGACCTGCGCGTCGTCCAGTCGACCGAGCATCGCGTCGACCTGCTTCCCGAATTCCGGCGACAGGTTCGAGTGGTTCCCGAACGCACTTTCGACGAGCAGCAACGCGGTTGCGAATTCGATCGCGACCGGTTCGGCGACCGCCGCCTCGCCCAACTGGTCGAAGCGAGCGCCAAGCGCGGCCGTGAGGCGAGCGAGCGCCTCGGGACCGATCTCGCGCGCCTTGGCATCAATCGATGCCAGAATCTGCCGCAGCCGAGGGCGGATGTCGGTGCGGCCCGATGCCGCCTTGAGCCACGCCTCCTTGGCACTCGCGATCTGCTCGCGCGCCTCGCGCAATATAGGCTGCAGCCGCACGACGTCGGCGGCAAGCGCCTCGCTCGACGCAATCAGGTCCGCGAGGCGGTATGCGCGCCGCACCATCTCGACCAGTTCCGCGCCTGGCGCGCTAACCGCGACGTAATAAAGCACTTCGCGGCGCAGCCGATCCGACACCTTGGCACTGCCCTCGGTCGCGCGGCGAATCTGCAGGTCGATGCGCGCGACGAGTTGCTTGGCGCCAAAGCTCTTTTCAAGCAGGCCGTGGTCGAGCGCCTCGAGAAACGCGCTGACGGTCCACCAGAATGCGCGCAGGTTGGCCTGGGAGGTGACGTCCTCGATCGCCGTGATTGCTGCGCGCATCGTCGTTGCGCCCGCGGTGCCGCCGCGCAGCCATTCGAGCAAGCCGTGCTGGTAATCGCGCCGCTCCTTCAGCAGGTGCGCAGTCAGGCTCGCCGCAGGCATGATTTCGCGCGACGCCGTGCGCGGCGGGCGCACGTCGAGGTCGGGGTAGAACAGGTCCGCCGGCGCAGGTGCCGCGACGCCCCGCAGCTTCTGCATCGCTTCGTAGTCGGGGAAGAGCTTGAGCGGCACCGGGGCCGCACCACCGGCGATCTCATCCAGGAACACCTGCAACCTGCGGCAGGCGCGATCGATGCGCTCGATCCACGTCGGTGCATCGACCACAGGAAGCTCGTCGATACAGGCCAGCAAGCGTTCGATCTCGTCGGTGTACGCGGTGACCGCGTCGAGGCCGACCATCTGGATCGCACCTGCCGCCTGATGGATGTGTGCGCGCGCGTGCTTCAGCGCGGCGGCGTCGGAGAGGTTCGCGCTGAATGCTGCGAGCGCGTCGATCCCTCGCGCGAGTGCCTGATCGATCTCGGCGTGGACCCACGACAGCGGGCCCAGGTCAAATTCCCGTGCGGTTTCAGTGGACACGGCGCGTGCGCTCCTCGATAGCCCTGGTCATCACACCTTGAAGCCTGCGACCGAGCTGCGCAACTCCGCAGCGAGCTTGGTCAACTGTCCGATCGACACATTGGTCTGCTTGGTGCCTTCGGTCGTCTCCTCCGAGATGCGAAGGATCCCGCGCATGCCGTGCGTCACCTCGGACACCGAAGCCGCTTGCGTCTGCGTCCGCGCCGAGATCTGTCCAATCAGGGTGGCAAGCTCGCGCGACACGCGCTGGATCTCGGCCAATGCCTGTCCGGCGGCGTCGGAGAGCTTTGCCCCTTCGACCACTCCGACCGTCGACTTCTCCATGGCCGCCACGGCGTCCTGGGTGTCCGCCTGGATGGTCTTGACGATCGCGTCAATCTGCTTGGTCGCCTCGGCCGAGCGTTCGGCCAGGCGCTGCACTTCCTCGGCGACGACGGTGAAGCCGCGGCCGGCCTCTCCTGCCGACGCCGCCTGGATCGCGGCGTTCAGCGCAAGCACGTTGGTCTGCTCGGTGATGTCGGAGATCAGTTCGACGATCTCGCCGATCTCGAGCGACGATTCACCGAGCCGCTTGATGCGCTTCGAGGTCTCCTGGATCTGCGTGCGGATGTCGTTCATCCCCGCGATCTGGTTCTGCACCGCGCTGCCGCCCTTCTCTGCGGCCGTAAGCTGGATCTGCGCCACCTTGGCCGATTGCGCCGCATTGTCGGCCACTTCGCTGATCGATTCGGCCATCGTCAGGACCGCTGCCGACGCCTGCTGGATCTCGCGGTTCTGGTGCTGCGAAGCATCGAACAGCCGGCCGGAGATCGCCTGTGTCTCCTGCGTCGCCTTGGTCACCTGGTCGGTCGCCGAATTGATGCCGCGCACCAATGCGCGCAACTCGTCGATCGTGAAATTGATCGAATCGGCGATCGCGCCGGTCACGTCCTCGGTCACCGACGCCTGGACGGTGAGATCGCCATCGGCGAGATTGCCCATCTCGTTCAGCAGCCGGAGGATCGCTTCCTGGTTGCGCTTGTTCTCGTGCTCGCTCTCCTGCGCACGGGTGCGCACGTCGTCGAGAAACGCCTTGGCGATCAGGGCGAGGCCGGCAAGCGCCAGCACGCCGAAAACCAATGCCAGGCCGAGCGTCAGTGCATGGGAGCTGCCGCTGGCCGGCTGGTACGCGTCGGTGAGCTGCCCTGAATCGGTGAGCAGCGGTTCGGCGTCATTGTTGATGCTGCGTGCCGCCTGCTTCGCCGCGCCCAGTCCCTTGATGTTCGCCTGGATTGCGTTGATGCCGGCGTCGAAGGAGGCGAAGCGCCTGGCGAGCTCGCCGAGCGTTGCGCGCGCGTCGTCCGACTTGACGGGGGCAAGCCGCAGCGCGTCGCTGCCCTTGGCGAGGCCGCCGGTCACGTCGCGGAAGGTTGCGGCATCTTTGCCGAGCACGAACGCGACTTCGGGATCGACGTCGTCGGCGGATGCGAGCAGAGCCGCGTTCTTGGCCATGCGCTGCGAGAGCATCGCGAGCTGGTTCGCGTAGTCGACCTCGCGCGCAGTGCCCGTTCCCTGTCCGATCTGCTGCGCCGCCTGCTGCGCAAGCTGGAGCAACCCCGCATTGTCACGATTGATCGCACCCACCCCGCTCGCAAGCGCGGTGAGACTGCGCTCGTTCTCGAGCAACTGCGTTGCCGCGGCGTCGACTCCCTGCCAGCGCCTTTGGACCAGGCCGAGCGCATCAACGGCCGCCGGGTTCCGGGTCGCATCGAGGGCCAGACCCTTGACCGTCCCTCCATTGGCCAGTGCCTCGAGATCGGCCTTGAAGCGGTCGCGGCTGTCGCGAACTGCGGCGAACGCCCCCGCCTGCCCGTGAACCGCGAGCGAGGATGCACGCGCAAGCCGCTGCGACAGCATCTGCATCTCGGTCGCAGTCGCAGCGCGCAGCGCCTGCTGCGAGCTCGCGCGGTTGTCGAGGAACAGCACCAGCGCGGCGAGCACAACGAAGAGCAGGGTCAGCGCGCCCAGGATCTGGAACTGCCGGACGACCGGCAGACTGCCAATTAGCGGCAGCTTCGGAGCCACCGGCGCCGCATTCGCGGCCGACCGCAACTGGTCCATCGCCGACGTCGAGGCGAGCGGATCGTAGGTTCCCGTCGCCGCCGCGATCATCCGGACCTGCGTGGTCGGTGGATCGAATTCGACGTTCTCCGCCGCCGGCGCATCGGCGCTGTGCAGCTTGGGCATTCGCAGTGCCATGGATCCTCCGCATTCATTGTCGGCCCCGGCTTCGCCGCGGCCGCGCGCTCAGGCGGCGACCTGCAGGAAGGCAGCGTCGCGCGCGAGGGCGCCGAGATCGATTTCCTGCCAGGCGTTGCCTTCGGCATCCGTCCAGCGCTGTGCGTACCAGTCGTGCGCGCCGGCAACGGCCGGTGCCGCGGTGAGTTCGGCGACGTTGCGCAGTCCCGCAACCCGTTCGACGACGATCGCCGCGTTCAAGTCACCCGTGCGCGAGTGGAACAGGACGAGGCGGGCAAGTCCGCCGGGCGCGACCGGTGCGTGGCCCAGGAATGCGGCGAAGTCGACGACACCGTGCAGGCTGCCGCGGATGTTGGCGAGCCCGAGGAACCAGTCGCGGGTGAGCGGAACGCGCACAATCTGCGGCACCGCGATCACCTCCCCCGCATCGGGCAGTCGCAGCAGCCAGCGAACGCCCGCGCAGACGAAACCCAGGCGAGAGCTCTCGACCTGCGCCGTGGTCTTGGCGGCAAGGCGGGTCGCGAGCTCCCGCTGGAACGAGCGCAGATCGAGGCGTGCGGCGCGGCTCATCGCAACGATCCCGGGCCGGCTCAGCCGAGGGAACCGATCTTCGCCAGCAGTTCGTCGCGCACGACGGGCTTCACGACGTAGTCGCGCGCGCCCTGCCGAAGCCCCCAGATCTTGTCCGTCTCCAGGCTCTTTGACGTGCACATGATGACCGGGATCGAGCGCGTCAGCGGGTCGCGGCCGATGGCGCGCGTCGCCTGGAAGCCATTGAGGCCCGGCATCACGACGTCCATCAGGATGAGATCGGGACGAACGCTGCGCGCCTTGGCGATCGCGTCTTCGCCACTGTCGCTTGCCAGGACCTCGTAACCGGCCCGGGTCAGCATGTCCTGCAGGACATGCCTTTCGGTCGCCGAGTCGTCGACGATGAGGATTTTCCGGATGCTGCCCATGATGCGTGCCTTCCCTTCGTCGGGCGCGAACCTGACCTTCGCGACGACATCGCGCGCGGTGACCGGATCGCTCATGCCGCCGCCGCGCTGCAGTGCGCCGCGACCGCCTTCAGCAGGCTCTCCTTCGTGAACGGCTTGGTCAGGTACTGGTCCGATCCGACCATCCGGCCGCGCGCGCGGTCGAACAGGCCGTCCTTCGACGAAAGCATGATCACGGGCGTGGTGTGGAAGCGCCCGTGCTTCTTGATCAGCGCGCAGGTCTGGTAGCCGTCGAGCCGCGGCATCATGATGTCGACGAACACCAGGTCCGGCTGGTGGTCGGCGATCTTGGCCAGCGCGTCGAAGCCGTCGTCGGCCAGGATCACCGTGCAGCCGGCCTGGAGCAGGAAGATCTCCGCGCTGCGTCGAATGGTGTTCGAATCATCGATCACCATCACCTTGATGCCCTGCATCGGGCTGCGGCCGGGGGTATCGCTTGCCATTCTGGGTCTCGCGGCGTAATCGCGCTGGCATGCCCGCGCTAGGGGCCAGAGCTGAGTTTGCCATGGCTCACCCGGGTTGACCATAGCATAAAGCTTGCCGGAATCGGCGGTAAGCGCCGATTCTGACAAGAACGCAACAGGAAGGACAGATTTCCAGGCCGGCCGCTGCCGCGGTGGGGCAGGGACTGCCGCAAGGCGGCCGGGAGCGCGGCGCAGGCTCAGCGGCCGAGAAACATGTGGTAGGCAGGGTTCGCCGACTCGTCGACATAATCATAGCCGAGACGGTCGAGAAAGCGGCGGAACTGGGCGTTGTCGCGTGGCGCCACCTGCATGCCGACCAGTACCCGCCCGTAGTCGGCGCCATGGTTGCGGTAGTGGAACAGGCTGATGTTCCAGCCCGCGCTCATGCTTTCGAGAAAGCGCAGCAGTGCACCCGGCCGCTCCGGAAACTCGAACCGGTAGAGGATCTCGTGTTCGGCCGCGGGCGCGTGGCCCCCGACCAGATGGCGCACGTGAAGCTTGGCCATCTCGTTGTCGGACAGGTCGTAGGCGTCGATACGCCTCTTCTTAAGTGCCGCAAGGAGTTGTTCGGTCTCGCGCCGGTTCGCGACCTCGACGCCGACGAAAAGGTGCGCGGTCTTCGGGTCCGCATAGCGATAGTTGAATTCGGTGATCGAGCGTTTGCCGAGCAGTTCGCAGAACGCGCGAAAGCTCCCCGGTTGCTCGGGAATCGATACCGCGATGACCGCCTCACGCTCTTCACCCAGTTCCGCGCGCTCGGCGACAAAGCGCAGGCGGTCGAAATTCATGTTCGCGCCGCAGGCGATCGCCACGTAGTTGCGGTCCCTGGTGCGCTCGCGCTCGACCCATGACTTGACCCCCGCGACCGACAGCGCACCGGCCGGCTCGAGGATCGAACGCGTGTCCTCGAATACGTCCTTCAGCGCCGCGCAGATTGCGTCGGTATCGACGCGCACGATCTCGTCGACGTATTTCCTGGCAAGGCGAAACGTCTCCTTTCCGACCTGGCGCACTGCGACGCCGTCGGCGAACAACCCGACGTGTGGCAGCCGCACCCGCCGTCCCGCCGCAAGCGAACGTGCCATCGCATCTGAATCCTCGGGCTGGACGCCGACGATCCTGACCTCCGGGCGCACGCGCTTGACATAGGCCGCGATGCCGCTCACCAGGCCGCCGCCGCCGACCGCGGCGAAGATCGCGTCGAGCGGACCCTGCCATTGGCGCAGGATCTCCATTCCGATGGTTCCCTGACCGGCAATGACGTCCGGGTCATCGTACGGGTGCACGAAGGTCGCACCGCTGCGCTTCTGCAGCGCCTGCGCTTTGTCATGGGCGTCCGAATAGGAGTCGCCGTGGAGCACGACCGTCGCGCCGCGCGATTCGACCGCCGCGATCTTGATGTGTGGCGTCGTGACCGGCATCACGATCGTCGCCGAGCACCCAAGCTTCTGAGCGGCGAGTGCCACGCCTTGCGCGTGGTTGCCCGCCGAGGCCGCGATGACGCCGCGCGCGAGCTCTGCCGCCGACAGCTGCGCCATCTTGTTGTAGGCACCTCGCAGCTTGAACGAAAACACGCTCTGCTGGTCCTCGCGTTTCAGCAGTACTCGGTTGCCGAGCCGGCGCGACAGGATCGGCGCCAGCTCAAGTGGGGTCTCGACCGCGACGTCGTAGACCTTCGCGGTGAGGATTTTCTGCAGATAGTCGACGGCCATCGCCCCAAGACTAGCAAAATCCGGGACGAAACCCGGGTTTCTGGTTCAGAGGTAGTCCGGGCCGATCACGACCCTGAGAACAACGCCTGCACCCGCCTCGCGCGAGACGCCGGAAATCCACCAGACGGCGCCGGTCCGTAGCGGCCAGCCCGCGGGCTCGCCCGCGAGCAGCAGCGAGGCGACCAACCCCAGAGTCGGCTGGTGCGCGACGACAAGAGCACTTTCGCGCGCGTCCGGCCAGTTGGCGGCGCGAAGAACTTCGTCGGGGCCGGCCCCCGGCGCGAGGTCGGGCAGCGTCCTGATCTTGCGATCGAGCTGGAGCGCCGTCTGCTGGCAACGCAGCGCTGGTGAAACGAGGATGCGGCAGGTGTCCGGCAGATACCGGTCGAGCCATTGCGCGACCCGCTCCGCCTGCTTCGTACCCTTGGCCGTCAGGCGCCGCTCGAGATCGGGGCCGTCGGGCTCGGCGTCGCAATGGCGCCAGAGGATCAGGTCCATCGCGTGAGGCTACCCGCGCTGCGTCGGCGTGTCATCCCACCCGCAGCGCGCGATTCCTCACGGCAACCCCTGGGTCAACCGTTCACCTCGGCTTCGAGCTCGAGCCACATGCAGCCGACCCTCGATTCGCGCGCGAGCGTCTCGAGATAGGCACGATGACACTGCGCGTCGACTGCCGGCACGCCCACCGGGTGGACGCGGATCGGCGCTGCGGCGGATCCTGCGGCAGCCATTCCTCCCGGGAGCATCTCGGCCGGCGCCGATGCGGGTGCAGCAATGTCAATCGTCAGTGCCGCCTGCCCGCGCGTCATCGCGAGGTAGACGCGCGCGAGCAGCTCGGCATCGAGCAGCGCTTCATGCAGCGTGCGGTGGGTGTTGGAAACCCCGAAGCGCTCGCACAACGCATCAAGGTTGTTGCGCTTGCCCGGGAATGCTTCGCGCGCCAGCGCGAGCGTATCGGTGAGCTTCGCGTACAGCGACGACGACGGCGGCAATCCCGCACGGCTGAACTCGGCGTCGAAGAACGCGATATCGAAAGGCGCGTTGTGGATGATCCATTCCGCTCCACGCGCGAATTCGACGAATTCGGACGCGACGTCGGCAAACCGCGGGGACCCGACCAGGTCCTCGCGGGTCATCCCGTGCACCTCGGTCGCGCCGGCGTCAATGTCGCGCTCGGGATCGAGGCGAAAATCAAGGTGCGCACCGGTGAGGCGTCGATCGACGACCTCAACCACGGCGATCTCGATGATGCGATGGCCCTGCTTCGGATCGAGCCCGGTGGTCTCGGTGTCGAGCAGCAGTTGTCGCATCGTCTCTATTTCCGGAACTTCTGGATCGTCGACTGGATTTCCGCGATCGCGCGCTCGATCTCGTCCTCGGTCAGGTCGCGCGCGGTCCCCGGGCGATCGGAAAGCGTCGCCGTATCCTCGATCTCGGTCTCGAACTCCCCCGGCTCGAGCGCATCGGTGGTCGTCGAGGGCTCGTCGGTAAGGGTCTCCGATCCCCAGCGCACGATGATCGCCGACACATTGTCGCCGTCGGATCCTCCGCGCGCCTCCGCGTCGCGAATGATACGCGGTCCGGTCGCGAGCACGGGTGTCGACGTGAGCATCGTCGCGAGCTCCGGAAGCGGGTAGACGCTCCACAAACCATCGGTGCAGAGGATCAGGATGTCGCCGCTGCGCAGCGGCGTGCGCCGCGACAGGTCGATGACCGGGTCGACCAGGCCTCCCAGGCAACTGAAGACCTTGTTGCGATCCGGATGCACTGCGGCTTCCGCAACGGTGATCTCGCCCTGATCCACCAGATATTGCACTTTCGAGTGGTCTTTGGTCGCGCCGATCAGCTTGCCCTGGCGCAGCAGGTAGAAGCGCGAATCGCCAACGTGCGCCCACCACGTGTGCCCGGCCTGCACGACAACCGCGACGCAGGTGGTTCGCGGCGTCTCGAGCATCGAGAACTGGCTGGCATACGCGCCCAGCGCGGCATGGGCCCGCAGCATCGTGTCCTGCATGAACGCGCGTGGATTGCGCAAGTGCGGCTTCGCCTCCCGATGGAAGCGCTCGACGAACAGGCGCACGACGATCTGTGCCGCAATCTCGCCCCCGACGTGACCGCCCATGCCGTCGGCAATGACCAGCAGCAGCGTCGCGCGGCTGTAGGTGTAAGCGATACGGTCCTGGTTGACCTCGCGCCCGCCTTTGCGCGACTCCTGGAAGATCGTGAAGCGCATCGGCCGCCTCAGGCGCCGATTTCAGAGAACAGCAGCCGCTTCAGGTTCCCCAGGAAAGTGAGTTTGCGCTTCTGCGGTGGAATGTCGCGGATCGCCCGCTGCAACGCGAACACGCTCTGGGGCCGCTCGAGAGGGTCGAGGCGCAGGCACCAGTCGATCACCTCGAGCAGATTGTCGGAATACTGTCCCGACCAGATCTTTTTCGCCGATACCAGGTGGTCCTCCTGCACCCGCGCATCGGCGGCCTGCGGCGCGAATGCTGCGAGGCAGGCGAACATCGATGCGCCGGTTCCGTAGACGTCGGTCCACGGCCCCAGCCGGTCGTGATCGTGGTATTGCTCGGGCGCGGCGAATCCGGGTGTGTACATCGGCGCGAGCTTCGGCCGGTTGGTCGTCAGCGTCTGGCGTGCGGCGCCGAAGTCGAGAAGCACGGGGCTGCCGTCGCTGTGCAGGTAGATGTTGGCCGGCTTGATGTCGAGGTGCAGGATCTTGTGCGTATGCACCTCGCGCAGGCCGTTCATCAGGTGCATGAACCCCTTGCGCACGAAGCGTTCGGACATCTGGTCCTGGCGCATCTGGATGTGCTGCTGCAGCGTGCGCCCGCGCTCGTAGCGCATCACCATGTACACGGTCTCGTTGGCGCGGAAGAAATTCAGCACCCGCACGACATTCGGATGGTTGATCTTGGCGAGCGCGCGTCCCTCCTCGAAGAAGCATTTCATTCCGTAACGGAATGACGTGAGATTCTCCGCCGAGCTCGCGTTGACGATGTCGCCCTCGGTGCGCAACACCAGCGACGACGGCAGGTATTCCTTGATGGCGACCGGAGTCCCGGTCTCATCGTAGGCGCGGTACACGATCGAGAAGCCGCCGCGACTGATCTGGCGGTCAATCCGGTAGTTCAGCAGCTGGTAGCCGCCGGGAAGGGCCTGGTTGGTGACGGCCATCGAGAATTGGAAAGCGCGGAATGTGGGCGAAAGATAACGATTGCAATTCGCGTGCCATGGTTGCCGCAGCGCCTTGCGCAAGCCCAGGATAACGCATACATTCTGCGCATGCTCCGTCGCGAGGTAGCGCCGGAAAACTTTTCAAAACCGGCACCTGCGGCCCTCATCTGCAAATGATTCTCAGCATGACTGGTTTCGCGGCCGCTGCCGCGGAGCTTCCAGGCATTTCGCTTGCTGTCGAGCTGCGCTCGGTCAACCACCGCTACCTCGACCTCACCGTCAAGCTTCCGGAGGAGCTGCGAAGCCTGGAATCCCAGTTCCGCGAGCGTCTTGCCGCCGCCCAGACGCGTGGCAAGCTCGAATGCCGGATCGTCCTCGCCCGCACCATACAGGGCGTCGGAAGCATCGCCGTCGATGCTGCGCGCGTCAGGGAGCTCGCATCAGCCGCGGCGGCGATTGCCCGCACCATCCCCGGTACGCCGCCGCTGACCGCCGGCGACGTTCTGCGCTGGCCCGGCGTGATGATCGAAGCGACGCTCCCGGCCGAAGAGCTCGCCGGGCGCGTCCAGGCGCTGCTCGCCCAGGCGCTCGCCGAGCTCGCGGCGGCCCGGGCGCGGGAGGGCGCGAAGCTTCGCGCGGTGCTCGAGGCGCGCTGCGCGGACATCGACGCGCAGATCGCCCGCGTCACTCCGCGAATCCCGGCACTGCACGCGGCCTTCGTCGACAAGCTTGGCGCGAGGCTGAAGGAGGCCGGGCTCGACCCCAACGACGACCGGTTGAAGCAAGAGCTCGCGTTGTTCGCGACCAGGATCGACATTGCCGAAGAGATTACGAGGCTCACGGCTCACGTCACCGAATTCCGGCGCGTTCTGGCGCAGGGCGGCAGCGCCGGCAAGCGGCTCGATTTCCTCACCCAGGAGCTGCACCGCGAGGCCAATACGCTCGGCTCGAAATCGGTCGATTCCGAGCTGTCGCAGGTATCGCTCGAGCTCAAGGTGGCAATCGAGCAGATGCGCGAGCAGGTGCAGAACCTCGAATGAGTGCCGCGGGGCAAGAATGACGATCACCACCCAGAGCCCCGGCGCATCGGGCTGCCTGTTCGTCGTCGCCGCACCCTCGGGCGGCGGCAAAAGCAGCATGGTGAACGCACTGCTCGAGCGCGAGCCCGGCATCCGGCTTTCGGTATCGTGGACGACGCGCGCGCCGCGGCCCGGAGAGCGTGAGGGCGAGCACTACCACTTTGTCGACGTCCCGACTTTCCTCGCGCTCGAGGACCGTGGCGAGTTCCTCGAACACGCCCTTGTCCACGGCAACTGGTATGCCACGTCAGCGGGATGGTTGAAGGCGCAGATCGCGGCCGGCCAAGACGTGCTGCTCGAAATCGACTGGCAGGGTGCGGCGCAAGTCCGTCGCGTGGTCCCCGATTCCGTTCACATCTTCATCGTCCCGCCTTCGATCGATGCGCTGCGGGAGCGCCTCGTCAAGCGCGCTCAGGATCCGCCCGAGGTGATTGCCACCCGCCTCGAGGCGGCGCGCGACGAGTTGAGGCACTGCGGGGAGTTCGATTATGTTATTATGAATCAGGACTTTGCGCGGGCCATCGACGACCTATCCGTCATCGTGCGCGCCGCGCGCCTCACCACCGCGAGGCAGCAGATCCGGCATGCGAAGGCGCTCGCCGGACTGCTCGCCCCCGAACCTGGAACCTGATCATGGCCCGCATTACCATCGACGACTGCCTTTCACGCATCCCCAACCGCTTCGAGTTGACGCTGGCCGCCACGAATCGGGCTCGCCAGATCACGTCGGGCTCGGCCCCGCTGCTCGACGCTGACCGCGACAAGCCGACCGTCATCGCGCTGCGCGAGATCGCCGCCGGGAAGGTGGGCATCGAGATGCTGCACAAGACCGCACCTGCCGTGACGTTGTAGGCCCCGACGGGTGGCCCGGCATGTCGGAGATTGCCGAATTCACCCGGCATCTCGGCCACTACCTGCCGACGCCTGACATCGCGCTCGTCGAGCGCGCGTTCGAGTTCTCCGAGTCCGCCCACCGCGGACAATTCCGCAAGTCGGGCGAGCCGTACATCACGCACCCGCTCGCGGTCGCGAGCATCCTGTCGGAATGGCGCCTCGACGCCGAGGGTCTCGCGGCGGCGTTGCTGCACGACGTGATGGAGGACACGCCGGTCTCCCGCGGCGAGATCGAGTCGAAGTTCGGCCGGCCGGTTGCCGCGATGGTGGACGGCCTGTCGAAGCTCGACCAGATCGAGTTCGCAAGCCGCGAGGATGCGCAGGCCGAGAGCTTCCGCAAGATGCTGCTGGCGATGGCGCGCGATGTCCGCGTCATCCTGATCAAGCTCGCCGACCGGCTGCACAACATGCGCACGCTCGACGCGATGGCGCCGGTGCACCGCAAGCGCATTGCGCACGAGACCATCGACATCTACGCGCCGATCGCGAATCGCCTCGGCTTGAACGCGCTGTTCCTCGAGCTGCAGGACCTGTCGTTCAAGCACCTCCATTCGTTGCGCTACCGGATCCTCGCGCAGGCAATCAAGACTGCGCGTGGCAACCGGCGCGAGGTGATGAACCGGCTGCTCGACGTCATCCGTGACGGCTTTGCGCGCGCCAACATCGCCGCCACGGTGAGCGGGCGCGAAAAGACGATCTACTCGGTGTACCGGAAGATGCGCGAGAAACGCTACACGTTCTCGCAGGTCTTCGACATCTACGGCGTGCGCGTGCTGGTGAACGACAAGGCCACCTGCTATGCGGCACTCGGCGTGCTGCACGAGTTGTACAAGCCGATCCCGGGCAAGTTCAAGGACTACATCGCGATCCCCAAGGCCAACGGCTACCAGTCGCTGCACACGACGCTGTTCGGACCTTTCGGCACGCCGCTCGAGGCGCAGTTGCGCACCCACGACATGCATCGCATCGCCGAGGCCGGCGTCGCCGCGCACTGGCTCTACAAGTCAGGCGGTCAGCTCGACCTCGCCGAAGCGCAGCGCGAGACCGATCGCTGGCTGCAGAGCCTGCTGGAGATCCAGTCCGAATCGCGCGACTCGAAGGAATTCCTCGAGCACGTCAAAGGCGACCTCTTTCCCGACGAGATCTACCTGTTCACACCCAAAGGCAAGATCATGGCGCTTCCGCGTGGAGCGACCGCGGTCGATTTCGCCTACGGCGTGCATACCGACATCGGTCACCATTGCGTCGCCGCGAGGATCAACTACGACCTCCTGCCGCTGCGCACCGAGCTCAAGAATGGCGACCACGTCGAGATCCTGACCTCGCCGACCGCGCGACCCAGCCCGTCGTGGCTGTCGTTCGTGACCACCGGCAAGGCGCGCTCGCGCATCCGGCACTACCTGAAAGGTCTTCAGCAGCAGGAATCGGCGGCGCTTGGCGAGCGATTGCTGAACCAGGCACTCGCAACACTCAAGGTCGAGCCGGAATCGATCACCTGGGAGCGCTGGGAGGCGCTCGCAAGGGAATACGGGGCCAAGAGTCAGATCGAGATTCTTGCCGACATCGGCCTCGGCAAGCGCCTGTCGTTCGTCGTTGCGCAGACGCTGACGCGCCCTGCCGGCAAGGGCGACGAGACCGCGGCGAATGCCGTGCCCGGAAGCGCCGCGAAGCCCGGTGCACTGTCGCTGCGCGGTGTCGAGGGGGTGGCGATCCAGTACGCGCGCTGCTGCCGCCCGCTGCCGGGCGACGCAATCATCGGCCAGTTCCGCCGGGGCCAGGGGTTGATCGTCCACATTCGTGACTGCGTGACATTGCGCAAGCAGCGCGTCGATGGCGGCGAGCTCGTCGATGTCGAATGGTCGCCCGACGTCGAAGGCGTATTCGACGCTGGAGTGCGCGTCCTGGTCGCCGACCGGCGCGGCCTGCTGGCCGAGCTCGCGACGACCATCGGCGACGCCGAAGTGAACATCGACACGGTGTCGATGGAGCGCCCCGACGGCGGCGACGTTGCGATGTTCTTCGGCGTGCAGGTGCGCGATCGGCGCCATCTCGCACAACTGATGCGGGCGATGCGCCGCGTCACCGACGTGCGCCGCGTCCAGCGTGCGCGCACGTAGCAAGTGCACGCCGGAAGCGGGGTCAGAGTCACCCTTACTGCGTGATACGCAGTGAGCGAGGCTCTGACCCCGCTTCCGGCGTGCACATGACAACGCCGATCGGCCCATAACCCTCGGCAATCCAACCGGCGGCGACCATGCTCGCGCGAATCTGCGCATCGGTCGTATACCGGTGGTTCGCGTCGGGTCGGCCGTTGTACAGCCGATAGACCGAAGCGAAGCCCGCAGGACAACTCCCGGTGCCGGTATTCGGCAGCACCACATCGAAGAGATCCGACGATTCGAGCACCCAGTCGTTCGGAAACCGTTCGAGCACCGCAGCGCATTCGGCCGGCGACGCCGAATAGAAATGCGAGTCGAGGCCCGCTGCGGGCAGGCCATAGAATCGACAAACCGGACTGTGGCCAGGCCCCGGATTGCCCGTACCCGGAAACGCCCAGAACCACTGTCCCGTACGCAGCCAGCCGGAGATCACACCGGTATCGAGCACCGTCGTCTCGGTCGGCAGCGTCGTCACGAAATAATGCCCGAGGACCGCGTTGAAGTATTCGACAGCCGGCACGGTATCGGCAAATACCGGCGCGGGCACGCCGACGCCCTCGAGCGTAACCGCCGGTACATATTCGTTTTCGGCTCGATACGCCAGCACGGCATCGAGGCGGAATGATCCCTGGGGATTGAAGGCAATCGATGCCGTGCAGATGCTCCCGGGCAGCACCGGATCGCAACCGTTGCCAGTGACGATGTAACTGCGCTGCGCCGCGTCGATCTCCTGCGCGCAGGCCGACGTCGAGCCGGTTCCGCCGCAGTGGGGCCCGCTTCCGGCGGTGACGTCGAACGTCACGTCCAGCGAAGCGGAACTTCTGTTCACGAACGTTACCAAGCGTGTCTGTCCTGGCGTACCTTCCTGCTGCGCGGGAAAGACAACGCTGTCGGCACCGGGGCTCAATGGAAGCACTTGATCGGAGAGCGCATCGCCGTCCGGTGTGCCCATCGACCATCCGGCAGCGACGTTGGAGAAATCGAGGCTGAAGTCGCCGCATCCTGGGCAGAAATTCGTCGACGCCACCATCACGCCGCCGTTGCCGGTCACAAGGGGCGGACGTTCCGGAAGCGTCGCCATCACCGGTACTCAGATTGATCAACCGACCCGCCGCTAGCATTCACGTACGACACCGAACCGTCGACCCCCGCCTCGAGGACGATCCGATACGCCGCGCCATCCGCCAAGCCGACGCTCCCGCAGGAACTGCTCCACAGGTGATTGCCGGAAGCCCAGAAAGCCTCGATTTCCGCATTGAACACCGGCGCTCCCGGTGCAGCGGGTCCTCCGCAACCGTTCGATGCAAGATGCACGTCGCCATACAACATGCCATTGCCGACGATCGCAGGAGGCGCCGCAGTGAGCGCCCGTGCGTCAAGGAACAACGCAATGGGTGCGTGCTCGCCCTTGCCCGCGAAGGATTCAGACGTCAGATCGAATTTCACCCACTGCGAGGACGCGCCGGGCGGCGTCGCGGCAGCAGTCCACAAGTTTCCGTAGACCGCGCCGTTACGCCGGATGATCGAAAATGCCGCGGGCAACGGACCATGTTCGTGGAAGCGAACATCGAGCCCTTCGGCACAAAGCGCTGCGATTGCCTCCCGCGAGACCGGAACCGTTGCGAGCCCGTTGGGGACTGACGGCGCCAGTTCGAGACGCACGAGACCGCTGCTGGTCAGCGTCAGATAAACGGGCGGGCGCGTGCCGTCCCCAGGTGAGCAGATGCCGTTGTCCACACCCGCGATCGCCTCGCGCGGCGCCGCGCAGCCAACAAGCGCCGCAAGCACGACGTAGCACGCGTGCTTGATTGGGGTTACGGCTCTGACCCCACCTTTGCGAGAAGCTGCTGCAATTCGCCGGACTGGAACATCTCGCGCATGATGTCGCAGCCGCCGACGAATTCACCGTCGACGTAGAGCTGCGGAACCGTCGGCCAGCTCGAGAACTCCTTGATCCCTTCGCGCAGGTCCGGGCTCTGCAACACGTTGAACGACGCGTAATCGGCAACACCGCAGCGCTTCAGGATCTCGGCGGCGGTGGCGGAGAAACCGCACTGCGGAAATTGCGGCGTCCCCTTCATGTACAGGACCACGTGGTTCTTCCTGACCTGGTCCGCTATGGTGTCTCGAATGCTGCTCATGGCCGGCTCCGGCTGCTGAAATCACTCGTCATTTTACTCCTTCACCGCGCCGGTCAGCCCCGATACGTAGTACTCGACGAAGAACGAGTACAGGATCGCCACCGGCAGCGAGCCGAGCAGGGCGCCGGCCATCAACGGCCCCCAGTGGTAGATGTCGCCTTCGACCAGGTCGGTGACGACACCCACCGGCACCGTCTTGACCTCCGACGACGAGATGAACGTCAGCGCGTAGATGAACTCGTTCCACGACAGCGTGAACGCGAAGATACCCGCCGAAATGAGACCGGGTATCGCAAGTGGCAGCACAATGCGCAACAGGATCTGCAGGCGGCTCGCGCCGTCGATCAGCGCGCATTCCTCGAGCTCGACAGGAATCGTCTTGAAGTATCCCATCAGGAGCCAGGTGGAGAACGGGATCAGGAACGTCGGGTAGGTAAGAATCAGCGCGAGCCGGGTGTCGAACAAGTGCAATTTGGTGACGATTGTCGCCAGCGGGATGAACAGGATCGACGGAGGCACCAGGTAGGCGAGGAAGATCGCCATGCCGACGTAGCGCGAGCCGCGAAAGCGCAGACGCTCGATCGCGTAGGCGGCGAGCACGCTGCACAGGAGCGAGATCGCCGTCGCCACCACCGATACCACCAGCGTATTCCACAGCCAGCTCGGATAGGCGGTATCGAACAGCAGGAACTTGACGTGTGCCAGCGTCGGACTGTGGATCCAGAAGGGATTGGCCTCGTGCGACAGCAGCTCGGCGTTCGGCTTGAACGACGTCATTGCCATCCAGTAGAACGGGAACAGCAACACGATCACGAACACCGCGAGCGGCGTCCAGATCGTAACCACGCGCCGCGGCAGCGACATCAGGTAATGCATGCCCGGCGCGTCGAGCTCGGCACTCATTTGTCCTTGCTCCCCTGCTGCCACATGCGGCGCTGCAGTCCGAAATACGACACCAGGATCGCCGCCAGCAGGAACGGCACCATCGCGGTGGCGATCGCCGCACCTTCGCCGAGGGCGCCGCCGGGAATGGCACGCTGGAACGACAGCGTCGCCATCAGGTGGGTGGCGTTGAGCGGGCCGCCACGGGTCAGCACGTAGATCAACTGGAAATCGGTGAAAGTGAACAGGACCGAGAACGTCATCACCACGGCGATGATCGGCGTCAAAAGCGGCAATGTGACGTAGCGGAACTGCTGCCAGCGCGACGCGCCGTCGAGGCTTGCCGCTTCGTAGAACGACGGCGCGATCGTCTGCAGTCCGGCAAGCAGCGTGATGGCAACGAAAGGCACTCCGCGCCAGATGTTGGCCGCAATGACGGAGAACCGCGCATTCCACGGATTGCCGAGGAAGTCGATGTACTGGTGGATCAGCCCCAATCGCATCAGTACCCAGCTAATCACCGAAAACTGCGCATCGTAGATCCACCAGAACGCCAGCGCGGACAGTGCGGTGGGGACGATGAACGGCAGCAGGACGATCGCGCGCAGCAGGGCCTTGAAAGCCAGGCGCTCATTCAGCAGCAGCGCGAGCCACAGGCCGAGCGCGAACTTGATGACGCTCGCAACGACCGTGTAGAAAATGGTGTTGAAAAGGACGAGCCGCGTCACCGAATCGCCCCACAGATACTCGAAGTTGTCGAGGCCGACCCACACGCCCGGCCGGCCGATCTTGGCGTCGGTGAAACCGAGCCAGGTGCCTAGACCGAGCGGGTAGGTCAGGAACACGAGCAGGATCGCCGCCGCGGGCAGCATGAACAGCAGCCCGAGCACGTTACGGTTGTCCTGCAAGCGCGCGAGGGCCCGGGTCATGGGGAATCGGGCCCTCCGGTCACGCGGCGGCTACGCACCGCAACGACGGGCACGCAGCCGGCTGGCGCGATGTCACACCTTGTAATAGCGCTCGGCACGCTTCTGCGCGCGCGCGGCGGCTTCCTTCGGAGTCTTCGCCCCCGATGCCGCTTCGGCGACCATGTTGACGACGATGAAGTCGGCGAGCGCGCCAGCCGACGCGTAACCCATCTTTCCCGCGTAGCCGGAAGGAAGCATGTTCTTCATCGAGTCGCGGTAGGGGGTGTGCTTGGGATCGACTGTCCAGATCGGATTCTTTTCGTAGTAACGCAGCGCCGGAGTGACATAGCCGATCGACGCCTCGATCCAGGGGTCTGTCTGCTCGGGCTCCATCATGAAGCGCAGGAACTCCTTCGCTGCCTTCGGGTACTTCGTGTACTTGAAGATCATCTGATTGAAGAAAAGCTGGAACTCGGTCGGCCTGCCCACCGGTCCCGACCGGCATGTTGGCGTGGTAGATATCAGCCGACATCTCTTTCAGCTTCGGGTCGGACGAGGTCTTCGCGGCGTAGTAGATCGAGATGCCGTTGTTGGTCAGGTAGAGCTGGTTGTCGAGAAACGCCTTGTTGTTGCTCGGATCGAGCCACGACAGCGTGCCGGGAATGAACGTCGGGTAGAGCTCTTTCGCGAACTCCAGCGCCTTCAGGGTCTCGGGACTGTCGATCACGACGTTGTTGTGGGTGTCGACGAGCTTGCCGCCGAAGCCCCAGACCAGCCACTGGCACCAGGTATTCGCGTCGCCGGTGGCATTGCCGAGCGCAAAGCCCGCCGGCGTACCTTTCGCCTTCAGTGCCTGGCACAGCTTCAGGAAACCGTCGAAATCCCTGGGAAAGCTCTCGAAGCCCGCCGCCTGCACCGCGCTCCGGCGATAAACCATGCACACCCCGGCGACGCCGAGCGGCACGCCGATCCAGTGCTTGCCGTCGGGACGCAGGTACGCATCGCAGACCGGATAGAAGCCGCCGAGCTTGTTGCCGAGATAGGCGCAGAGGTCGGTGACATCGACCAGCTTCTCCGGATACAGGTTCGCGTCGTCGTTGGTCCCAAGAACGATGTCGGGACCCGCGCCGGTGTTCGCCGCGACTGCGGCCTTTGGCCGCACGTCTTCCCAACCCTCGTGCTCGAGTTTCACCGGAATCCCGTACTTTTCGGAGAATTTGGCGACGTTCTTCGTGTACTGGTCGATGTCGCCCTGAACGAACTGGCTCCACCGCAGTACGCGCAGGCTGGCCCCTTTCTCCGGCGCGTTGTGCCACTGCGCGTTGGCGTCCTTCGACCAGAGCAGCGGACCCATCGCGGCGCCGGCGGCGACGCCGGCCGAAGCTTGCAGGAACTTGCGGCGCTTGAACTCACTCATGGATTTCCTCCTTCAGGTCAACCTACATAGACGTGGACAGGGCTCGACAGCATCGTACAGGTCACGCGGCGAGGCGCGCTCCGCTCGCCGCGTCGAACAGGTGCGCCCGGTCGAGATCGGGCGCCAGGGAAATGCGATCGCCTGCACGGCAGGTCACACGTTCGCGCAACAGCGACGAGATATCCTGACCGTTGAAGCGACAGAAGAGCTGGGTGTCGGCGCCCGTCGGTTCGACGACGACGACCTCCGCCGGCAGCCCAGCGCCATTGGCCAGGCTGCAGTGCTCCGGGCGCATCCCGTAGAGCACCGCCTGCCCCTCGCTCGCGCGAGCGTGGTGCGGCAGCGGCAGGCGTATGCCGCCGGCGAACTCAACTTCGCTCGTCGCGCCGTCGATGCGGGCGGTCCCGGGGACAAAATTCATCGCGGGCGAGCCGATGAATCCGGCCACGAACGTGTTGACCGGCGAGTCGTAGAGGGCGAGCGGATCGCCGATCTGCTCAACCCGTCCGTCGTGCATGACAACGATCCGGTCGGCCATCGTCATCGCCTCGATCTGGTCGTGCGTGACGTAGATCGACGTCGTCCTGAGCCGCTGGTGCAGCTCTTTGATCTCGGTGCGCATCTGAACGCGCAGCTTGGCGTCGAGGTTCGACAGCGGCTCGTCGAACAGGAACACCTGCGGGTCGCGCACGATGGCGCGGCCCATCGCAACGCGCTGCCGCTGCCCGCCGGAAAGCTGGCGCGGATAGCGATCGAGGTAGGACGCTAGCCCGAGGATGTCGGCAGCGCGCGCCACCCGCCGGTCGATTTCGCCGCGGCTTTCCTTCGCGAGCTTCAGCGCGAAGGACATGTTGTCGCGCACCGTCATGTGGGGGTAGAGCGCATAGTTCTGAAACACCATCGCGATGTCGCGCTCCTTCGGCAGCACGCGATTGACGACCTTGCCGCCGATCGCGATCTCGCCTTCGCTGATCTCCTCGAGACCCGCGATCATCCTCAGCAGGGTCGACTTGCCGCAGCCCGAGGGCCCGACCAGCACGCAGAAATCCCCGTCGGCGATCGCGACGTCGACGCCGCGAATCACCTCGGTCGTTCCGAATCGCTTGTGAACGGCGGAGATCCTCACCTCGGCCATCGCGCCTCATTCGAAGCTGCGGTCGCACTCGCGCAAGAAATGACCAAGTTCAAAACGCGTGGCATCAGGGGTCGGCGAAACCGGTGGCGGCGAGCGAAAGCGGCCGCGGGAGGTGTCGCCGAAAGGTACGCGCTCGCGCGCGGGCCGGTCAAGCGGTCGGACCGGCGTTTTGGCCGTCGCGCGCGCCCGAGCATAGAATGGCAGCTCCTCCCAGTCTCCAACGTACCTCCCCCGTGACGACTAACACCCTGCTTCAGACAACGATTGCGGGCAGCCTTCCCAAGCCCGCCTGGCTTGCCGAGCCCGAAACGCTCTGGGCCGCGTGGAAGTTCGACGGCGCGGCACTCGAAGATGCCAAGCGCGACGCGGTGCGCCTTGCGCTGCGCGATCAGGAACGTGCGGGCATCGACATCGTCAGCGACGGCGAGCAGACACGCCGCCATTTCGTGACCACATTCATCGAGGGCCTGGACGGCGTCGATTTCGAGCACCGGCGCACTGTCCACATCCGCAACCGTTACGACGCGCAGGTGCCGGTCGTGACCGGGCCGGTGGCACGCCGCCATCCGATCTATGTCGGGGATGCCGCGTTCCTGCGCGGCGAGACCGCGCAGCGCGCCAAGTACACGCTGCCCGGGCCAATGACCATGGTCGACACGCTCTTCGACGCGCACTACGGCAGCCGTGAAAAGCTCGCTTGGGCGTTCGCCGAGATCCTGAACGACGAGGCGCGCGAGATCGCGGCGGCGGGCATCGACGTGATCCAGTTCGACGAGCCGGCGTTCAACGTGTATTTCGACGAAGTCCGCGACTGGGGTATCGCAACCCTCGAGCGCGCAGCTCGCAATCTGCCTTGCACCACCGCAGTGCACATTTGTTACGGCTACGGCATCAAGCCGAACATCGAGTGGAAACAGAGTCTGGGCAGCGAATGGCGCCAATACGAGCAGACCTTCCCGTTGCTCGCCAAATCGACGATCGGCCAGGTGTCCCTCGAATGCGCGCATTCGCGGGTGCCGATCGACCTGCTCGGGCTGCTGGCAGGCAAGGATGTCCTGGTCGGGGCGATCGACGTCGCCAATTCGACGGTGGAGACTCCCGAAGAAGTGGCGAAGGTGATCCGGTCGGCGCTCAGGTTCGTCCCGGCGGAGCGCTTGCTGCCCTGCACCAATTGTGGCCTGGTCCCGCTTGCCCGCCCGCTCGCGCGAGCCAAACTCCAGGCGCTCGGGGCCGGCGCGGCGCTGGTTCGGCGCGAAATCGCATCCTGAGAGACCCCCCGCCGGACGGGTCTGATCCGGAATCGCGCGCCGGGCGCGGGATCCGGCGGCACCCCCGGCGCAGCCCGGTGCGAAACCCATCGCTTTTTTACGGGTTTTCCCGTATAGTGCCCGCCGTGTTTTGTTCCAGGCAGTAAAGGCATGCTCTGTACGACCGCCACGCAGTCGTTCGACCGCCGTACTTTCCTTGAGATCGAAACATCGTCCGGGCAACGTCCCGTTTAACTCTCGTACTTGAGGAATTAACAGAAATGGCAACCGGAACTGTTAAGTGGTTCAACGACGCGAAGGGCTTTGGCTTCATCACTCCCGATGGCGGTGGTGAGGACCTGTTTGCTCACTTCTCGGCGATCAACATGCAGGGCTTCAAGACGCTTAAGGAAGGCCAGAAGGTCAGCTTCGAAGTGACCCAGGGCCCGAAGGGAAAGCAAGCGTCGAACATCCAGGCGGTCTGACTTACTGAATTCGTCTGTTGGAGAAGGCCGGGCGCATGCCCGGCCCTTTTTTATCGGGCGCCGCCCGTCGCCGGGTCCCCGACGCGGGTCGCCCCGCGTTCGCAGCGTCGTCGGCGTCGGTATACTGCCGCCATCGATCGACCACCAGGGAGCGCCAATGCCAGGCTCCACGAAGCCCACCGATCCAGGTTCGCTCGAGTTCGAGAAGGTCTCGCTCACCGACGCGCGCAAGGTATTGGAGGAGGCGGGCGCGGTCGAGTACGCGGCCAAGGGTAAGACCGAGAACTGGGATGAAAAGCGCCACGCCAGCGGCCCGGAAGCGCTGAGTAACGAGGCGGTAGCGTGGGTGGCGGGACTGCCCGAAACGGTCCGGCCCAAGCAGCTCGCACTGCGCTACGCGCGCCTTGCGAACCGCCTGGCTCGGGTGTGGAAAGATCAGGCGCGCTGCGAGCGTCTGCTCGACGAACTCATGATCGACAAGCGTGGTGGGCGCCAGGGGTTTCCACTGGCCGTCGTAAACGAGGTCGCAACCTTGCGCAAGCACCACTCCAAGCTCTACCGCAAGGGCGACTCGGCGTGGGAACACGTCGAGATGGGCCGCTGACGCCGCGGCGGGTGGCCACCTCAGAACCTGAACAGCCCCATCAGGTCGCCGATCGCAGGTCGATTCGCCGGCACGTAGGGGTCTGGTCCTTTCATCAGAGGGTTCGGCAGGTTGTCGCGGCTGCGCGCCGACAGCGTTCCGAGGTGCCAGTTGCGCTCGATGAATTTCAGGATCGAGGCGTGATCGTAGTAGGTGTGGTCGACATGGCCCTTGCGCGCGAACGGCGACACCGCGATCAACGGGATCCGCGTCCCGTCACCGAAATAATCGAGGATCTGCGCGTAGCCGCTGTCGTAATAGCCGCCGCTCTCGTCGGTGGTGATCAGGATTGCACTCTTCGACCATAGCTCGGGATCGGCCTGCACTCGGGCGACGACGTCGCGGACGAATTGCTCGAAGGCCGCCAGCGTCGAATTAGCGGGGTGCCCCGATTCCTGGTTCGGAGGAACGAGGACCGCTACCGCGGGAAAAGTCTTTGCGTCGCGCAGGTCGCGGTAGAACGCATCGAGCCCCACCAGGTTCTGCCTGAGGTCGCTCGTCATCACCGCGGTCGAATGCACCAGCGGATCACAGATCGCGCAATAGCGCTTCGAGTCGGTTCCCGTTTCGGTGCGTCCGCCGCTGTACCACTTCCACGAGACGTTCGCGGCCGCGAGCAGCGTCCCGACGTTCGGCGCGACCTGAGGCGGCAGCGCGCGGCTGTGGGACCCGAGCTTGCGCGGCGTTCCGTCCGGGAAATGGCCGGGCTCGCGGTTGTTGATCAGGTAGTACGCGCCAAGCGCGCAATTGCCCCCGTTCCAGGTTTTGTACGGAAGGCTCGCGAGATAGTCGCGAATCGCCCGGACTCCGGGCTGGGTGTCGTCGGCGCAGCCGGTGTAGGTGCTCTGCCGGCGATACCAGTTGGCGCTGCCGTCGACTGGCTCGGGATCATCGACCTGGCTTGCCGGAGGCTTCGCGGGATTGCCGTCCGCAAGATAGACGCCGACGTCGCCGCTAGCGAGCGCAAAGTAGTTAGCCCCCGTGCCGCCCATCAGCGGCTGGTGATCATTGTCGGCAATCGCGTAGGTTCGCGCGAGCTCCTGGAAATAGGCTGCGTCGCCGTTGGCCATGCTGTAGAAGCCCATCGCGACCCCGCCCTGGCCCGTCGGCAACGACGGATCGCCGCGTACGCGTGCGCCGTATCCGGACGTCTCGGCGACCCAGGCAAAGAGGTCGTGGCGCCCGCCATCGAACTGCTGCCACATCTGGTAGAACCGATGCACCGGATCACCTACCGGCGCCGTGTACGAAACGTAGCGCGTGATGCGGTACGGGCCATTGGGAAGGTCGGCCGGAAAACGGGTATCCGGTTGCGAACGTGGCAGGCCGGTCGCGTAGGTTGTTCCCGGCCGTGGCAGGGTCGGATACGCACCCGTCGTCGCGGGCGTCACCGAGTACCGGCCGCTCGAGGCGCCGATGCGCTGCGCGGCCTCGGCGAATTTCGGCCCGGGATTGCCGTCGCGATCCACAATGCCGCGCGAGCGCAGGTTCGCGACCGATTCGCCCGGAGGGGGTACGTAAGTCGCGAACAGGTTGTCGAAGCTCATGTTCTCGCCGACGATGACGATCAGGTGCTCGATGGGCGTCGTCGGGATGCGCGGGGGCGCTGCCGCGTGCGCCGGACATGCGCAAAACAGCCACGCGGCGAGGGCGAATCGCAGGGTGAGAACGTACGCGGTGAGGCTTTCCATGGCGCAAGCCTACACTGGCGCGCTGTCGCGTTGCGTTCGCAACAGGCAGCGACTAGAGTTGTACGCCATCGGGTCGACGCGGAGCCTGCGATGAAGACCTGTGGCGTTTCCTGGATCGCGGCCATGCTGGGCGGAGCCGTGCTGACGGCGAGCGGGCCAAGTGCAATTGCAGGTGGTGGCCCGCTCGGCATCGATCACCGGATCGGCTTCGACGATTCGGGGATTTGGGCACGACGCGATCAGCAGGCGCTCGAAGTCGGCGTCATCGCCGTCGAGCTGGGTGGCGCGCTGTGGCTGGGTGCTGACGACCCGTTCGGCCGCACGCTGTGGCAGACCGTCGACGCCTCGGTCGCAAGCAGCATTACCGCGCAGGTCGCCAAATACGCTTTCGGCCGCGAGCGCCCCGGCCAGACCGACAATCCGAACGAATGGTTCAAGGGGAGCTGCTGCCAGAGCTTCCCGAGCGGCGAAGTCACGCTGCAGGCGAGCTTCGTCACGCCGATCATCGTCAACTACCACGCCGAACACCCGTGGGTCTGGGCACTCGAGGTGCTGCCGCTTTACGACGGCGATCGCCCGGATGAAGGCGCGCGCCCATTGGCAGACCGACGTGCTGGCCGGCTGGGCCATCGGCAGCGGCTTTCGGCTATTACGCGACCACCCGCGCCGAGCCGTTCTTCGTTTCGATCCTGCCGAAGGGCGTCACCGCGGGTATCCGTACCAAGTTCTGACGCGAATGCGGCGCCGGATCGTTCGGCCCGTTCCCCGCCGAGTTGCTCGTAGCTCATCTGCAGATGCACAGAGCGGCAGGAGCACCATGCGCTTCCGGAGGTAGAATACCCACCTGGTAAAACTCGCGGGATGAGCGATGAGTGCAGTGCTGGTTTCGACCAAGGGGCAGGTCGTGATTCCAATCAGCGTCCGAAAGGCGCTCGGACTGAAGCCCGGAATGCGCGTCGATATCCGGATTCAGGGCAAAGCTGCCCTCATCACGCCGGCGCCGCCCGGCAGCAGGGCAAAGCTCTCCGACATCCAGGCCGCCATCGATTATTCCGGCCGGCGGGTGGCCGTGAAGCACATGCGGGTCACGGACTACAAAGGCTGACTGCATGCGTGCGGTGGACACCAACGTGCTGGTGCGCGCGCTGATTCGGGACTACGCCGCGCAGGGACGGCGCGCCGCGGCGTGCCTTCACGGCCAACCGGTGTACGTTCCGGTGACGGTCGTCCTTGAGCTCGAGTGGGTGCTCCGCTCCCGATACGGGCTATCACCCAGGGCGATCGCGGACGCGATCGCAAAGCTCGCCATCCTGGAAAATGCCATCGTGGGCGAGCAGGAGGCGGTAATCGCGGCCGCAGGCCGATTGCGGCAGGGCTGGGATTTTGCCGACGCGCTTCATCACGCACTGGCCGCGGGCTGCGACGACTTCGTCACCTTCGATGCGCATTTCGTGCGGCGCGCGAGCCGCGACCATTCAACCGCTCCCCCGGTGGTCGCGATCTGACGCCGAATACCGGGCCAATCCGCGATCCGGCCGCGTGCCAGTGACGCCAGGCCCTGGTTTCACGCACCGGCGGCGCGCCAGAGTATGCTTGGTCAGTTGGATCGGGGAATGGGTGGCCAAGGGCGGAATTGAACCACCGACACAAGGATTTTCAGTCCTCTGCTCTACCAACTGAGCTACTTGGCCTGATGAACTATAACGGCCGACACTTGATACGTCAGCGCCGGCCGGTCGCGATTATAGCAGCCCCCGTTCACTCGAGCCCCACGTGCAGTTGCCACCAGGAGGGATCAGCATGGCGACATACATCGTTCTCGCGAGCTTCACCGACCAGGGAATACGCAACGTCAAGGACACCGTCAAGCGTGCCGAAGCTGCGATGGAAGCGACCAAGAAATTGGGCGCGACAATGAAGAACATCCATTGGACCGTTGGTCGCTACGATCTCGTCATCGAGTTCGATGCGCCCGACGACGAGACAATGACCGCCGTGTGCCTCAACGCCGGTCTGAACGGGCATATCCGCACCCAGACTCTGCGCGCCTTCTCGAAGAAGGACATGGCCGCGATCCTCGCGAAGCTGAAGTAAGGGCCGGTCGCGGATTGCGCGCCCCGCAGGGTCCGCCGACGGCTAGGACGCGAAGAACGCCGTCAGCTCGGCGAGCGTTGCCTCGGGCACTTCCTCCGCGAGGTAGTGTCCGCTGGGCAGCGCATGACCACGCACGTCATGGGCCACTGCCCGCCAATCCTCGAGCGGCTTGAACAGGCGCTGAACCACCCCGCGCTCGCCCCACAGCACGAGCACCGGACATTCCATTCGTTTCTTCGCACTCTCGCGGTCGTGCTCGAGGTCAATCGATGCGGCGGCGCGGTAGTCCTCGCAACTCGCGTGGATGGTCTCGGGATTGGCGAAGCAGCGCTCGTATTCGGCCAGCGCCTTCGGATCGAAGTGCGCGAGCCCGGTACCCCATCCGCCGAGCTTGCGGTGCAGGTAGTAGACCGGATCGGCGCCGATCAGCCGCTCCGGAAGGTCGAAAGGCTGGATCAGAAAGTACCAGTGGTAGTACGCCGTCGCGAATGCTCTGTCGGATTTCGCGTACATCGTCGCGGTCGGCGAGATGTCGAGCAGCGCGAGCTGCGACACCGCATCCGGATGGTCGAGGCATAGCCGGTGCGAAACGCGGCCACCGCGATCGTGCCCGACCAGGCGAAAGCGCGAGTGACCCAGATCGCGCATCAGCTCGACCATGTCATTAGCCATTGCACGCTTCGAATAGGCGGTATGCGGCGGACCCGACGCCGGCTTGCCTGAATCGCCGTAGCCGCGCAGGTCCGCACACACGACGCGGTAGTGGCGAGCAAGGGCCGGCGCCACGCGATGCCACATCACGTGCGTTTGCGGATAGCCGTGGAGCAGCAACACCGGTGGCCCCTCGCCGCCGACGACACAACGTATCTCGGTTTCCGAGGTGCCGATGCGAAGCGTGGTGAATCCGGGGAAGAACGGCTCGTCGTTCATGTTGAAGGCCCTCGCGAGTCCGGCGCAGCCGAATGGCAAGCGCATCACCCGCGACCGACTACGGGGTGAGCTTCTCCTCCAGCCAGACTTTGATCAGCGATTGGTAGGGCACGTCCCGCACGTTCGCCGCCGCTTTAATGCGCTCCAGTACGTGGACCGGCAGCCGCAACGAGATGCTCTGTGTCGATGGCTTGAGATTCGGCAAGCGAGCGCGCTTCGCCTTGGACCAGTCCACCAGCGGGGTGCTATCGTGCGTTTCCCAGAACGCGCGCTCTGCCGCCTCGGAACGGAAGCGCGGCAATCTAGTCTTGGTGCTCATAGAACGTTCTTTCCTTGCGATGCATCGGACGCGCCGAAATGATCCGGATGTACGTTTTCTGCTCCCGCAGGGTGAATGTTATGTGCAACAGTCGACCGGCGATGGTTCTGCCCAGCGCGTGGCATCGCGATTCGCCCGCGGAGTGGCTCGCATCCGCGGCAATCAACAGCCGAGGGTCGAAGAAGGCTTGCTCCGCTTCGCTTTGCGACACGCCATGCTTTTCGTTCTTTCGACCATTGCCCTGATCCCATTGGAAGGCGATCACGGAATCCAGATCGGACATACGCGTATATTACCATGATATACGCCACTACGAAACCTTCGCCGTGAGCAACACGATCGACGACTACCGGGCCTACCGCGCGCTGCTGCGGAAGGTTTCCCCTCGACGGCCCTGGCCGATCAATGTGATGACTCACTGCAATGCGGGCGCCCTCGCACCTGCGGCTGGGGCACCGCAACGGCACCGCTCTTCCTCGCCCACGCGCAGGGCCTGCCACTGCACGTGTGGGTGAGCGAGAGCCGCCCACGCATGCGGGCGCGAGCCTCACTGCGTGGGAGCTCGCGCAACACGGCATCGCACACACGCTGGTCTGGATCGCGGAGTAGAGTAATACTATCTGTGGTATCATACGATGGTGAGCAAAGCTGGCAAGCTCTTTGACACCATTGCGGCAAATCCGAAAGACGTGCGGTTCTCCGATGCCTGCAAGGCGGCCGAGGCGCTGGGCTTCGTGCACAAGGGCGGCGCGGGTTCGCATCGGGCCTTTGCGCGGCTCGGCGAGCCAATGCTCCTCAATTTCCAAAACCGCGATGGCTGCATTCCACCTTACCAGGCGCGCCAGCTCATTGCGATGATCGAGAAGTTCGGAGAGAAGCGATGACCCATTATCCGCTGGAAGTATTCTGGAGCGAGGAAGACAAAGGCTTCATCGCCGAGGCACCCGATCTCCCCGGCTGCTCGGCGTGGGGCAAGACTGAAGCCAGTGCAGTCCGCGAGGCCCAGCGCGCCATCGTTGCGTGGCTCGAGGCCGCGCAGGCGGCCGGCCGTGAGGTGCCCGTACCTTCGGTGTCCGAGCCCCTCGATCGTTACAGCGGCAAGTTCGTCGTACGTGTTCCTCGTTCGGTGCACGCGCGGTTGTCGCGCAAGGCGAAGCAGGAAGGGGTGTCACTCAATCAACTCGTGACGTGCGTTCTCGCGCGCGCCTGAGTGCCTGCGCCATTCACTACGCACCATGGCTGCGCGCGTTCCGAGGTGCTGGCAATCGTCCGCGCACGGCCGCCGTTCGCGAATACGCATGAAGCGCGAACCGGCGTTGTCAAACTAAACGCACGCGAGCCAGCGTGCGACTGCATTGAGCAGACCCGTTCGAGCGGTCCGATGTCCGTCGCCCTTCCCGATTCGATCGAAGACTGCTCGACCTACCGCGCACTGCTGAGGCCGCACGGAGCACGGCACATTGAGGTGCTCGACCAGCGGGCGCTGCCACACGCCGTAGTCACGGTCACGATCGCCGACCTCGAGACCGCGGTCCGCGCGATCCGCGACATGCTGGTGCGCGGGGCGCCACTGATCGGAGCGGTCGGCGCGTACGGATTGGCGCTCGCCCTGAACGCCGACCCCAGCGACCGCGAATTGGCGCGCGCGCACGCTCTACTCGACGCGACGCGGCCGACCGCGGTCAACCTGCGCTGGGCATTGGATCGCGTTCGCAACGCGGTCACGGCGCTGCCGATCGATGCGCGGGCCGATGCGGCGTGGGCCGAGGCCGACGCCATCGGCGCCGAGGATATCGCGATCAACCATGCGATCGGCGTCCACGGGCTCGAGTTGCTGCGCGACCTCGCCGGCCGGCGCCCCGGGCCGGTCAACGTGATGACGCACTGCAACGCGGGAGCGCTTGCGACCTGCGGCTGGGGTACCGCAACCGCACCGCTGTTCCTCGCCCACGCCGAAGGCCTGCCGCTGCACGTGTGGGTGAGCGAGACCCGCCCGCGCATGCAGGGTGCGAGCCTGACGACCTGGGAGCTCGCCCAGCGCGGCATTCCCTGCACACTGTTCGTTGACGGCGCAAGCGGAACGCTGATGCAGCGCGGCGATGTCGACCTCGTGCTGGTCGGTGCCGACCGTGTCGCCCGCAGCGGCGACGTCTGCAACAAGATCGGCACCTACGGCAAGGCCCTCGCGGCTTATGCCAACGGTGTGCCGTTCCATGTGGCGCTTCCGTCCCCCACGATCGACTGGAGCCTCGCCTCCGGCGCCGCGATACCGATCGAGTCGCGGTCCTCGGGCGAGGTGCTGAACATGACCGGCCGCAACGCCGACGGCGACATCACGACCGTCGCACTGGCACCGGCAGGAACGCATGCGGTCAATTTCTCCTTCGACGTGACGCCTGCGCACCTCGTCGGCGGCTACCTGACCGAGCGGGGCCCCGCGCGCGACGCGCAGGCGCTCATCCACATGTATCCCGAGCATGCGGATGGCAGGCGCTGATTCGCCCGCCCTGCGCGAAGCAATCGTCGCGACCGCACGCGGCATGAATGCGCTCGGCATCAATCGCGCGATGGCCGGCAACGTCAGCGCACGAATCGACGGCGGCTTCCAGATCACGCCGAGTGCGCTGCCCTACGACGAAATGCGCCCCGCGGACATCGTGACCGTGCATGCAAGCGGCCGAGCGATCGGCCGGCTCGTACCCTCGTCCGAATGGCGATTCCACCGCGCGATCTACGCGTCGCGTCCCGAGGTGGAGGCGATCGTCCATGCGCATTCAACGTTCGCAACCACACTCGCCTGCCTCGACCGCGGTATCCCTGCGTTCCACTACATGGTGGCTGTCGCGGGAGGCAGCGACATACGCTGTGGTTCGTACGCTACATTTGGTACACAGGAACTTGCCGACGAGGCCTTGCGCGCGCTGGATGGGCGGCGAGCATGCCTGCTCTCGCACCATGGCATGATTGCCGTCGGTGGGTCGCTCAAGTCCGCACTCGCACTCGCGGTCGATGTCGAGACACTCGCGGAGATATACTGGCGGGCATTGCAGATCGGCGCGCTGGCGATCCTTTCCGAGCAGGAGATGAAGGTCGTCCTCGACCAGTTCGCCGACTACGAGAAGGTGGGTTCAAGTGTGACCTGACGTTCGCATCCTGCCTCGGCGAAAGTTCGCGCCGTGGACGATTCTGCGCGGCGAGCCTACTTTCACCACCCGTCGTTCCGTACCTCTACGCCGTCTCCGCCACCGGCGAGCGGCAGGCCAAAGAGCGCTGGCGCGGATGTTGCTCTACTTTAACACCGGCATTTGGAGAAAGCAGCTATGCACGCACGTCGATTGATGTCCTTGGTGCTGTCGATCATCGCTGCAGCGACCGGGGTCGCCGCCTATGGGCAAACGACCGCTGGGTCCGGCACGGTGATCGTGCTTCCACTCGCAGCGAATATACCCGGGGCGTACGTAACGACGGTGTTTGTGCAGAATCCCAATGCCAACGAAATCACCCTAAATGTCGACTACTACCAGTCCGACAGTGCCACGCCGCCCGGAAGCGGCACGCCTTATACGTGCAGTCCGCTGACGGTTCCGGCGAACATGGCAGTGACGTTCGATCTTGCCAGCCAGTGCACATTCACCGGGACTGACAACTTCGGAGTGATCGTCCTCGAGGACGCCACGTCGACCTACAAGACCAATCCATTTTTCGCCTACTCTCGATCTGAGCTACCCGTGAGTCCCAATGGAGAGCAAGGCAACGGGTTTAGCGTCGAGGGGTTCCCTGTCGGCAATTTCTCGAGCGAAAATGCGGATGCCCTGGGACTGAAAAAATCAATTGCTGCGCCTCATTATCGATCAAACTGCTTCGTCGGCGCGTTGAATGAGCCGGTGACCTATCAGATTCTCCTGCACCAGGGTGAGACGGGCGCCCTGCTTGGCACGATTCCTTCAAGCCCTGCCACGCTTGGGGCATACCATTCAGTGCGATTTCTTGACATCTTTAACGCCGCAGGTCTTGCCGATACCGACTACTCGAATGTGCGCGCGACGTTCGTGAATAGCGCGAGTTCGGCCATGATCGGATACTGCACGTTGGAAACCAGCGACAATGGCAGTGCGGATTTCCGCATCGCCAAGTCGATCGACGCACGGGATTCCCGGCAGGCGCGCCAAGTCTGCTACGGGCAGGACAGCTGCGGCACGGTCACGCTGACCAATCCCCCCGCGATCACGGATATCACCAAGAAGAATATCCACTACTTGATCGTCGACCAGCCCGATTTCGTGAAGTGCGACCTGGTCAGTACCCGGGCGAGCGATCTGGAGATCATGCTGCGCGGACCCGGCGATCCGCAAACCGCGCCGCAATTTGACGTCGCCGCGCTGCCGCCGCCCTACGACGCTTCGCCGTATACGAGCGGCGGCGCCGGACTGCAGGGTTTCTACATTTATACCGGCGAAAAGAGCACCATCAATTTAGGCGCGACGACGCGCTGGTACATTGATGTTTCCTTCAATCAGTCGTCCGTCAACACGACGACACCGATCCCCTACGGCATCACCTGTACGTCCGGCAACGGGACTACGGTACCTTGGATGCTGACCACGGGTCCGGCGAATCCGTAACGTTTGCGGCCACCGGGCCCTGCTGCGTCTTGCGGCCGAGCGCCCGCTGACGACGGGTCCGCTCCGCACCACATCAACCGCGAGCGCGCTTGATTCGCCTATAGACGAACCGGGCCGGCCGCAGAATTCGCCATTTCTTCCATGCGTTCGCCCGATCGCACGCCGCCCGCAAGGCAGCATTCTCGTCGCGAAGCCGTTCCACTTCTCCAAAGAGAATGTGGCTTTCCGAACTCGCCTCTGAGAAATCGGCCGTGCGCTGCCCTCGCTCGAGTGCAGCGGCGAGTGAGGCGTTTTCGGTGTCTATCCGCGCAGCGGCCCGCCTGGTCGCTTCGGTTTCCACGATCTCCGGCATCGGGTGGTCCTTGTGGAGCGTCAGGGCTACCGAGCAGAACAGGAATCCGTCGTGGTATAGAACGAGATTCGGATAGACGGCGCGCTTTTCCTCGAGATTATGAACGGCGAGCGTGCGCCTGAGGAAGTCAACCAGGTTCTGCCGACTCTCGAACGTCCGATCGGATTGCGTTGTGTCCAGGCCTTCGCGCATCGTCAGACCGGATGGCTCCACAATGTAACGGATGAGCATGCTCGGCGTGAACAGGATCACGTTGTCGTCGAACCATGGACGATCATGCGGACCCTCGATCCGGAACTCCGTGCTGATGGACGCAACACCACCTGGCTTCAGGATCCGGCCTATCTCTGCTGCGGCAAGAGCGACATTTTCGAGCGAGCCAAAATGCTCGATCGAGCCCGAGCTGAAGACGGCATCGAAGGTATCAGACGGAAGATTGGGCCTCAACGCGCTCGAATGAACAGGTATGACGTGCCCCAACGGCACCTCGAGCGACGAGTACTGTGCGGGATTCACCAGCATCCCGGCAGGGGCGACATCCGACCATTCCGTTCGGCTCAGATACCTGTCAGCCGGGAAGACCAGTGCGCCTCTTCGAGCCAATGCGAATATCGTCGCCTCCGTTCCGGCTCCGATCCCTGCGATCATCGCCTTCGGTCGCGCGGCGCCGGCCAGGTCCAGTGCCCGCAGCGCCATCGCGCATTCCCATTGCTTGGAATCCGGAACGATAGCCTCGGGAGCGCAACCGAGGCGTACCGCCTCTTCGGCGTTGACTTCCGTCAAGTAAGGCAACAGCTCGGGTGAAGCGAAGTCACCCAGGTCGATGACCTTAGATTGCGCTAACGACATCGTTCAACTCTTGAATGCGACCGAAGAAGGCATCCGTTGTGTGCCGGCTTCGGTAATGCGATTGTGACGCGGCAGCCAGCTCGACGCGTAACGCATTGGATGCCTGGAGACGACGCAGATGTGCGTCGAGGTCGCGCTCTAGTTGAGAATCCCGACAAATGATCGCAGCGTCGGCGTCATCGAAGCCCGCTTGCTCGTTGGTGACGAGCGGACGGCCCAGTGCAAGGGCGCGTACGTAAGAATGACTCATCTGGATCCTTCGCTGCTCGCGAAATGCGATAACGACGTCGCTCGCGAGGAGCAGTGCGTCGTAGCGCGTCTCGTTAACCTCCACGATCTGGATCAGGCGGCTGGCGACATTTCGACTCTCGAACTCGGCACGGATCGCGGCAAACAACGCATCATCGAGCACTCTCCCCGCCAGCAACAGGTTCAGCGTACCAACCTGCGCAACACCATCGAGCGCATCTTCCAAGCCTGCAATGACGCGCGCCACCACATCGAGGTACTTGCCACCCACGATCGACCCGGCGCAGCAAGCGAGAAAGTCGGTCCGAGCGAGGCCAAGTGCCCAGCGGATCTTGCGCGACAGGCGCGCTAGGCCTGCGCTTGCCCGCGCGTCGATCGGCATCGGAGCGTAATGCGAGCGGATCCTGATCTGTGACTGCGGCGATAGCTGTCCGAGGATACCGTCGCCGGCGCTGTCACTCACAGCCTGGAATGCCGAGTGATGGCTGACCAGCCTGCCGCGAAAGGCCCGCAACCAGTTTGAGCGATACAGTTGGTCGATCTCGAGGAAGAGCGCGGCAGACTCGCTCGCGCTGCGATCCGTTCGGCCCAACCAGCGATGCGCGAGCGCACGAACGTCGTCGGATTCATCGACGAGGTATCGATCGAAAAGAGATCGCTGATCTCCGCTGGCTGCCGCCTGCATCAGAAGGCCCGGCAAGTAGGATCCGGCGTCATGGACCACTGCGACGTCCATTGGAACTGAATCTCTCGCGATCGCGTCCAAGCCGCGCGAAAGGCTGGTGGAGATGGCAAGATTGAACAGCGCGCCGGAAGCGCGGCGCGGAATTTCGCTCAGCGCTTCGAACGGAACGAGGCGCAATCCCGCGATAAGCTGCACATCCTTGGGAGCGACGCCCAGCAGCGCCACATAGCGCGGCGAGCCGCTTCGCATGAGGGCCAGGCAATAGTCGGAGACCCCGCAGGATCCCATTTCCATTGGTGAAACGATCGCGAGACCGGCCTGAGCATGCCAGCGGTCGAAATGTTCCTTACCAGTGATCAGCGCCGCCAGCAGCAGCGCCCCCGCCTGCTCCCGTCGGACCGCGAGTGCCTCGATGATTCGATGCCGTGGCACCCGGAAATCAACGGATCCCGCACCTCGAATGAATTCGGCAACCGTTTCCACCGTTGCATGCGAGTCCAGCTGCAGGTTGTCGAGCAACAGGATTCCCGCAGCCGCCGGATCATCGCATCCCGGCATCAGCTCGCGATTGACCGGAGTGTCGAGACAGATGACGGGGCAATGCAGATGCAGTGCCTCAGCGAGAGGTATCCCGTACCCCTCGTCGACTGACAAGTGCGCGATTGCCCAAGCGCCCCGCTGCATGGCGAGCTTGCGTTCCTCCCTCACCGAATCCACGACCCTCACGCGAGAGGCGCCGGGGTCGAGCGCGCTCTCGATGCTGGTGCGCTGTGACGGCGTTGGGGCCAGGATATCGACATCACATGGCGTTGCCAGTGAAAGCCGGCCGAGAAACTCCACTGCCGCAGGAAAGTTCTTCGACCGGTGAGCGCCCTGAATGCAGAAGATCCCGCCGCGCGACGTAGAGAAGGGAACGGGTTCACGCGTGGACGTGAGGTATTTCGGTCCTAGCCCAGGCTCCACGACAGAAACCCGGTTGCGCGCTATTCCCAGGTAGCGCAACGCGTGAGCCTTGACGTACTCAGATATTGCGATGACGTGATCCGCCTTTTTGACCCGCGCGATCCCATTGACATATGCATCAAAGGACTTCCCTTCGAATGAGTCGAAGTAGTCGAGTGGATACCGCATCGGAATCAAATCGAACAGGACCGCAATCACCGGACAAGCGTATATGTCGTAACGAGCCGGAAGAATGAAGGGCGTCGCGTCGACGTACGTAGTCGCACAGGAGGCAAGGAGGAAGCGGTTGATGCGAAGCGTCTCTGCAATCGGATCATCCTCTAACGTCATGGTTCGCGCGTCGACTCCAGTCCATGCCGCATGTCGCTCGACAAGAGGCCCCGAAAGCATCAGCGTGACGCGGTGACCCGTAGCAGCTAACAGTGAAAGGACATGGTCCACATATCGACCCATGCCCCGCTCAGAAGCCTCTGTCGCAAAGACTCGTCCGTCGACGACGATGTGCTCGTTGTTCGGCACGTTGATCGCGGAATCGGCGGCCTGCCTTACGATCGCGAGCGCTGCGCGATTATCGCGTAATCGGCGTAATACGCGCGACGATCGGGACCCGCGAACTGGTCTGCGGGGATACGCGCCTGGAACAAGGTGCGCGTCCGCTCGAAGCCTGCGGCTTCGATTGAGTAGCGCATGCGCTCGGGAGGCAGCGGGGCAACGTGGGTTGGATCGGTGTGGAATACCCCCAATGCAAAAGGCGAAAGTGGGTTGGGAGTCTCGACGATCAGAACGGCACCGGGAGCGAGCCGCGGCGCGATCAATGTGAGCATCTTCTCGATGCCGGCGTTCGAGAGGTGTTCGACGACCTGCAGCACGGCGGCGCCAGCATATGTCCTTCGATCCTCCTGGAGAAAATCGACGATCTCGCTCTCGGCGACGTTGAATCCTTCCGCGCGAAGCTTTGCCAGAACCGTCGCATTGATGTCGACACCAATGCTTTCAATCCCTTCATCGCGGAGAATTCGCAAAAACTCCCCTCGCCCGCAGCCGAGATCCAGGAATGGGAATTGGCGAGTGAGGTCGCGATCGATATAGGGGATATATACACGCTGCTTCGCGGCAACCGCAGGTGACTCGTAGAAGATCGTTTCGAACAGTGCGTATCGTGCATCGGCGGGCAGCGAGGCGATTGGCGTCGTGGATACAATGCCGGCCCGCTGTCGCGCGAGGTCTATCAGTGGGCTTCCGGCGATCTCCAGGGTTTCGGCGAGCGGTGGGGGAGAGATCCGATCAAGCACACCTCGGATTTCGTCAATGGATTTCTCCAGCGGTTCGCGGTGATCATCGAGACGCTCGACGATGTGCCGAAGCTCCATAATCTCGAGGTCCAGTCGCTCGACCTGCGCCACGGTGGCCCGGCTGGCGTCCATGCGTTGCGCTTCAAGCGTGAGCGCGTCGATCGCTTGATCATGCCGCCCGATTTCTCGCTCGGTGAATCCGCGCACCTCGGAGAGTCTTGTCACTGCGGCTTGCTCCGCGGCACAAAGTTGGTCGGCCAGTCGCTCGACCTGCGCGACAGTGGCCCGGCTGGCGTCCATGCGTTGCGCTTCAAGCGTGAGCGCGTCGATCGCTTGATCATGCCGCCCGATTTCTCGCTCGGTGAATCCGCGCACCTCGGAGAGTCTTCCCGCCGTGGCTTGTTCTGCCGCTCGAAAATAGCGAAATGCCTGGGGTAGCCGCAGAGCGGCGTTCACCCAACTTAGCAGCGGGCCTAGACCCGGTGCGCGAAACGCACACTGAGCGAGGTATCGAAGCCTCAGTCCTGCGATTGGCACTCGACGCGCCCTTCCTTCCTCCCCGTAACGAAGCGCACCGAGCCACCAGGTCTTTGCGTCGCCCCGCATCAGGCCCGACAGCATCATTTCCTGCTCCGACTCGGTCGGCATCCTTCCAAGAATGATCCGATACGAATTGGCGACGAACTCGAGGTGATCGGCCGCGGTCAGCCTCCCGAGAAAGTGCTCCGTAGCGGTCATTGCAGCGTCAGCGGGCGGACGGTTGCTCACTGCGACAGCTCGCATCGGTCGAGAGTAGTTGCATCAGGCAGGTGACATCGAGTGCAGCAACTCCAATTCCATGAACGCCGTTGCCGGGCAGCACCTCGAAGGTCATGGCACGATCCCACCAGTCGTAGTTTCCGCTGACGTGCGTCATATCCCTGTGCAAGGCGATGCTGACGTTGAAATGACCGACGCCCAGCGCAAGC
The DNA here is from genome assembly GCA_963701885.1 of uncultured beta proteobacterium. Taxonomy (GTDB): domain Bacteria; phylum Pseudomonadota; class Gammaproteobacteria; order Burkholderiales; family Casimicrobiaceae; genus VBCG01. The sequence continues at coordinate 64,818 of CAVPBR010000009.1, read as the reverse complement.
TTGCCGATCTCGAACTCGCAAGCAAAGACTGCACCCGCGGAAATATCGAACCTCCTGTGCTGCAAATGATAAGTGTTGGTACCGTAGACATCGTTGCCCAGCGCGTCTCGAATCAGGAACCCGACCGTCAGATCATCCAGATCTTCAATTGCACGCAATCGGACGCGAATCGTCGCCGCCTGCCCACTTCTGACTACCGACGCAGGGGCACCGTTGCTAATGAGTGCGATTTCCTCGATTGCCGCGCGGCGATCTCCCGAGCGCGTTCCTCCACCGTCGATTTCCTTAATTTCGTATTGCGTCGACCGTCGCGCAACCAGCGCGTGGTAATAGTCAACGACTTGATCGGGCTGACCATCTCTCACCATCAGCCCCTGTTCAAGAAGGATCGCGCGATCGCACAAGGACTTGATGACCGGAGCGCTGTGTGAAACGAAGAGGAGCGTAGTTCCTTGGGCCTTGAACTCCCTGATGCGCGCGAAAGACTTGTGCTGGAAATAGGCATCACCGACCGAAAGTGCCTCATCGACGATCAGGATGTCCGGCCGGATCGCCGTAGCCACGCTGAATGCCAGTCTGGCCTGCATTCCGCTGGAATACGTCCGCAACGGCAGATTAATATAATCCCCGATTTCCGCGAAGCTCTCGATGTCGGGCATCCGGTCGGCCATCTCTGCGATGCTGTAGCCGAGAACCTGCCCCGCAATCAACGCGTTTTCTCGACCTGTAATTTCCGGATGGAAGCCTATTCCCAGCTCAAGCAGCGCAGCCGTGCGTCCATCGACACGCAGCGTTCCAGTCGTAGGCTGGGTCGTTCCGGTGATGAGCTTGAGCAATGTGCTCTTGCCGGCGCCATTGGCGCCGAGTATCCCCACCGACTCGCCCTTCCTCACGTGGAGCGCAATGCCGCGTAGCGCCCAGCGCACGCGGTGACGTTGGACGCGGCCGAACGACACCCATTCGGCCAGTCGATGCCAGGGTGCGTCATATTGACGATACGCCTTGCCGATTCCCGAGAGGACAATCTCGCCGCTCACAATTCGTCGACGACCTGGGAGGATTGTTGCCGGAATGCGAGCAATGCCAAAGCCGCAAGGCCCAGTGTCAGTACCGCGGGATACACCAGCGTTGTCCAGACCGGCCATTGATGCGCAACAAAGATCGTCTGCAGTGCCACTACGATCGGCGTCACAGGGTTGGCAGCGATCCAGTGCCCATAAGGATCAGGCAGGCTGTGGGCGGGATAAGCGATAGGTGCGGCCCAGAACCAAACCTGCAGCATGATTCCCACAATCTGCCCCACGTCACGGAAGAATACATGCGTGATTCCCAGCAGTACACCGATTGCGATGCCCAGGACAGCGAGCAGCGCCAGCGGCCCGACCGCCGCGACTATTACGAGCCCCGGCCACCGCGAACAGATGACGAGTAGCACGATGAAGATCGAGTAGACAATCGCAAAATTGGCTATCGCACTGCCTGCCACAATGGCAGGGATGCAAATGCGTGGAAAATTCGCCTTCTTCAGAAGGTTCGCATTGTCCAGGAACATCGTTTGCGAGCGGGTCAGGATCTCGGCAAACATGGTCCACGGCAGCAAAGCGCAGCACACGTAGATTGTGTAGGCGAACCGGTCCTCGACGCCTGCAAGCCGCGCTCGCATCAGCACCGAGAACACAATCGTGTAGGTAGCGATCAACGCAAGCGGGCTGATCAACTGCCACAGTGCCCCGAGGACGCTTCCCGCGTAGCGCAGCCGCATTTCACGCGCAACGCTGGCGCGCACGAATCCGCGGTACTGCCAGAGGGAGCTTACGAGCCCCATCGAACAACGAACTGCAGCTTGAGGTCAGTCACCCGGTAAGCCTGCGCACATCCGCATCGACCATCATTGCCATCAACTGGGGAAGATTTGTCGTGGGCCGCCAGCCGAGGCGCTCGCGCGCCTTCGACGCATCTCCCTGCAGGAAATCGACCTCCGCGGGCCTGAACAGCGATGCGTCCACCGCGACATGCTTCTGCCAATCGAGCCCGACCTGGGCGAAGGCGAGCACGCACATGTCGCGAATGGTCGTGGTGACGCCGCTGGCGATGACGTAGTCATCCGGCGCCGGCTGCTGCAGCATCAGCCACATCGCCTCGACGTAGTCGGCGGCAAAGCCCCAGTCGCGACTCGCGTCGAGGTTGCCGAGTTGAATTCGGTCCGCCAGGCCGAGCTTGATCCGGGCCACGCCATCGGTCACCTTGCGCGTGACAAACTCGATGCCTCGTAGCGGAGACTCGTGGTTGAACAGAATCCCCGACGAGGCATGAACGCCGAAGCTTTCACGGTAATTGATGGTCATCCAGTGCGCGTAGAGCTTGGACACCCCATAGGGACTGCGAGGATGGAATCGCGTCGCCTCGTTCTGCGTCGCCGCCTGCGCCTTCCCGAACATTTCGCTCGTCGAGGCCTGGTAGAAGCGCGCCTTGGGGTGATAACGGCGAATGGATTCCAGCACGTTCACGGCACCGGTGCCGTTGACGTCGGCCGTGTGGACGGGTTGATCCCACGACGCGCCGACGAAGCTCTGCGCCGCCAGGTTATAGACCTCGTCGGGCTCGCAGCGCGCCATCACTGCAAGGATCGAACCCATGTCGGTGACGTCGCCGTAGGCAACCTCGATTCGCTTCAGCACGTCGAGTTCGCGCAGACGCCACGTCGTATCGCTACCACGCCGTGGTGTCAGGCCGACGACGCGGTAACCCTTGCCTAGCAGAAGCTTGGCGAGATAGGCGCCATCCTGTCCCGTGATTCCCGTGATCAGTGCGGTCTTACTCATGTTCGATGCGTTCCTGTCCAGTCTTCAGCATATCGCGGAGGGTTGTATCCAGGGGAATCGCGGCACACCAGCCGGTATCGCGTTCGATCTTGCTAACGTCGGCCAAGGCGCGCCGCTGTTCGTCGGGGCGAAGACGCTGCGGGTCGACGACGATCTCGGCATCGACGCCGGCGATTCCGAGGAGCCCGTTCAGCACGTCGCGCATCGGCGTCTCGCGCCCGGATCCGACGTTGTAGACCTCGCCGGCGCGTCCGCTTTCCAGCAGGCGCAAATAGGCCGCCGCGACATCGCGGACGTCGGTCAAGTCGCGCGTCACCTCGAGATCGCCGGTGAGAATCCGCGGCGGTGCGAGGCCGTTACGGATGCACACTACCTGTCGTGCAAACGCAGGCGCGGCAAAGCGAAGGTCCTGGCCGGGGCCGATGTGGTTGAAGGGTCTCGCGATCACAATGTCGATTGCCTCCGTCTGCGACCACTGGTAGCACAGCGATTCGGCGGCGACCTTGCTGAGCGCGTACGGGCTGCGCGGCCGCAGCGGCTGGCTCTCCGTCACCGGTAACGCGCTCTCCGCTACTTTCCCATAGCAATCCCCGGAGCCCACGTAGAGCATGCGGCCATGAAAACCGCAGGCACGCAGTGCCCGCAGAAGGCTCCACGTGCCGTTGAAATTCACATCAAAGTAACCCTCCGGATCGTCGAACGATTCCAACACGCTGGTGCGAGCCGCGAGGTGCACCACTGCATCAGGATGAAGGTCCGCGACGTACTCCGCGAGCCTCGGCGAGCGCAGGTCGCAGTCCTCAGGCAGTGTCGCCACACGCCAACCGAGATCTCCCGGATCGGCGTGCAGCGTCGCGTTGACCGTACGACCCACGAATCCCGTGTGACCGGTCAACAGGAGCGTCCGCACTGGGGGTATTGCGGAGTGCGTGATTTGAGCGAGACCACCCGGCAGGGGCGCAGAATTATACCCTGACGATCAGTTACGATCGCGCATCGTGGCGACCGCGGACTCCTCCCTTGTTATCGGACTCTCATCGAGTGTTCTCGAGAGCCGCGGCGCGTTTGCGCACCCCGACGGCATCGGGACCTACACGCGGGAGATTGAGCGTGCACTGATTGCCGCCGGCGCGTCGATATGGCGAATAGGCAGTCCCATGCGGGTCGGCCTGCGCTTCCGGCCGGCGGAATGCGCATCGGCTAGCTTTGCACTCCCCCTGCCCTGGCTTGCCGCGGTATCGTCGTGGCTGAGGATTCCCGTTGCGCTGCCCGCCACGGTCGGGCGAAAGATCGACCTCTTCCACGCGACGGATCTTGTCGTTCCGCGACTCGCGCATACGCCGGTGGTCGCAACCGTATACGACGCGATTCCGCTCAGGCACCCCGAATGGACTAACCCCCGACTGCGTCGGCTCAAGAACTGGCTACTGAAGGACTGGGTTCGGCGTGCCGACCTTGTCATCGCGATTTCGAAGGCCGCGGTTCCCGAGCTCATGGAGCATTACCGGATCCCGCGCGCAAGAATCCGCGTCGTGCCCCTTGGTGTCGGTGAGCGCTGGTTCGAAGTCGCGGAAGCCGCGTGGGTAGAGCGAGTGATGCGCAAGCACAGCCTCGATCGCGGGTACTTCCTCCACGTCGGGACATTGCAGCCGCGGAAGAATCTTGACTCACTGATCTCTGCCTATGAGCGCATTCCGCATGCGATTCGGTCCCAACGCCAACTGGTGCTGGTCGGAAAATACGGATGGAATGCGCAAACGTTGCGCTGCCGCCTCGAAGCCCTGCGATCAGGTGGGCGCGTCGTATGGCTGGACTACGTCGAGCATGACGAGCTACGCGCGCTCTACGCGGGCGCGGGGGCGTTTGTCTACCCATCGCTCGCCGAAGGATTCGGATTGCCCCTGCTCGAAGCCATGGCGACGGGTCTGCGGGTCGTCGCCAGCGATCTGCCCGCGCTCAGGGAAGTCGGTGGTGCGCACGCCCAATACGTTGCGTCCGGGGATATCGGCGCGATCGGTGACGCAATGGTGCAGCTGCATGAGACAGACGACGATGTTGACGCGTCAATCGCGCGCCGCGCGCATGCGCAGCAGTTCGACTGGGCAACCTGCGCGGCTCGCACGCTCGAGGTCTACCGGGAGCTCGTCGGTTAGTCGCTTTGCGATATGATTAGCGTGGGAGTCCCAGGTGTCGTGCACGCTCTGTGCAGTTCAATGAGTACGCTGGAAGGTTGCATTCCGAAGAATGAAATCGCCTTTGTACGTGTCGAGTTAATTTACAACTGAAGCTTTGTAGTTCTTACAATGATGCAGGTACCGTTTATTAACAACTGGTTAGACGCTATGGAATGGGGATTGCATCATTCATGCGTGAAGAGGCAGGGCGACCGCGTCAGCGGGGAGTCGAGACCATGAAGACACAGCAGCTAATCGTCGCAGTAGGCTTCGCGCTGGCGAGTTCGCTTGCCGTGGCCGATGTCCAGTACACGTTCTACGCGAACGGCGTGACCGAGAGCTATTCCCAGCAGGGGAGGGCGGTCTTCGATTTTTCGAACGACGGAAGTTCGTTGTCGATCACGCTGACCGACACGGTCGTCCCGACTGCTGCCGTCTTGTCGTCGATCACCGGGCTACAGTTCGGGTTCTCGTCGGCTCCTGCAGGCATGTCGCTTACGTCGGTGACAGCCACTCAAGTGATTGATTGCACGAACTCGTCGAACCCTTGCCCTCCCGGCAGTGGCTCGTCGCCTTATGGGTGGGGAGCGATGTTCAGCGGAAGCGGGTTCTCCCTGGGCGCCGGTTTCGACGGAAACGCGTTCTCGTACGAGCCGTTCGGAATCGTCAATGCCAATTACGTTTCGCCGGGCGGCCCCGGTGGCCTCGGCAATCCCGCGGTCAACCCACTGCTGGTGGGCCCGGTCACGTTCAATTTCGCACTGACCGGTTTGCAGTACGCCCCGGAAGTCAATTCGGTTGTCTTCGCTTTTGGAGACCCGGTGAATATTGCCGCGGTCCCTGAACCGCGGTCGCTTGCTCTTCTTGCCGTCGGCCTGATCGCCGCCGGATGGGTCAGCCGACGCAAGTATGGCCGTGTATAGGTAAGCGTCTACGATCTCGCGGTAGCGGCGATCCTGCGCAGACGTTGCAGCTCTCCGTGGACGGATCGCGGCACAGTCATCGCCACCACGTCCGGGATCTTGCACGTCGTGCGCGGACGCAGCACGACATCTTCGATGCTGCCGTGCAGCGTGATGTTGTCATGGACCAATGTACCCGCGCTGGGTATCGGCCGAAGTGTGCCGTGATCGTCCATTCGCAGCACCTCGAAACAGTCGAATAGCGCCCGGGCAAACGCCATGGGGCTATACCCCTGGGCGACGTTCAGCGTGATCGAGTTGAACTCCATCCAGATCAACGGCCGCTGCTGCTCGATGAGCCGGCGGGCGCCCGCGAGGACATTCGGCTCGAATCCCTCAACGTCGATCTTGACCAGGACCACGCGCTCACTCGGCTTGGTCTCCTCGAGATAGGAATCGAGAGTGGTGATTGGCACCTTCAGCGGATGGAAGTCCCGGCTGAGCGCGTATTCGTAATCGGATGTGGCGACGTGGCAGTTTGCGCCGGCAGGGGACTCGACGAAGTCGAGGGTGCCTGCGGCATCGCCCAGTCCACAGCGTTCGAGCGCGATGCGGGTGTGACCGCGCGTATTCGCCTCGAACAGAGAAACGTTCGCCGGCGAAGGTTCGAACGCAACGATACGGCTTCTCGGGGCGGCCAAGCTCATTGCAAGTGCGGTCAAGCCGATATTCCCGCCGACGTCGAGAATCAGGCCATCCTCAACGTGTCTCGAGACAAACTGGTACAGCGGCGCGGTCTGCGCGGCGAATGCCTCGATGTTCTGGAAGTACGGATCGGCATCGGAACCCGCGAGCGGCAATTCGCGGCCGCCGACCGTCACCGTTTTGACGAGGACCGACATATACGAATTGTCTCCACCATCGGGTAGGGGACCAGGGTGACCCAGTGCCCTACCCGATGGTATATGAAGACGCAGGTGCCGCGCCCTGCCACGCCCTCAGAACCGCCTCGCCAAACTTCTGCGCGTACGTGCTCATGTCGAACAGCGGGCTGCTTCGACCAGTTGTTCGCAGCTTCTCGGTTATCTCCGCCAGCAAATTCGGCTGCCCAAGCAAGCGGTCGGCTATAGCCAGATAGTCATCGAGGTCGGCGGCCACCATACCCGCCATACCGGCAGCAAGCACCTGGCTCGCCGACGCCCGACCCGCGAAGCTGGCGCCGTCGATGGTCAGCACGGGCAAGCCTGCCCATAGCGCGTCGTTAACGGTCGTGTGCGAGCCGAACGGACTGGTATCGACGAAGAGATCAGCCAATCGGAACCTGGAAAGATAGCGCGGCATCGGATCAGTTCGCGCAAAAATGAGACGTGACCCGTCGACGCCCTTCCTCCCTGCTTCTGAACGCAAGCGTTCGTTGGTGTCCCGGCCCGCATCGCGCAGCCACAAGACCGTTTTCGAATGCGCCTTGAGCAATGCCATCCACGCCGCGAATACACCGGGGAGAATTTTGTAGGTGCCCCCGAACGCGCAAAGGACGATACCCTGCTCCGGCAGCCCGTATTGCGCTCGCGCGATAGGGTGCTGATCGAGCTCCCGCCTCGAGTCCGATGGCAGATAGCAAGGGTCGATCAACAGCGGACGCTCCGTATAGTTCACTTCGGCGCCGTGGGGAACGCAATGTCGATCCGTAACCATGAAATCGTATGCAGCCGATCCCAGTGTTCCCGTGTAGCCGAGAAAGTTGATCTGCAGCGGCGCGGGGCGGCGCCGGAATGCATCGATGACAGTACGGCCAGTCAAGCCGTCAAGATCGAACAGGACGTCGATGCTCCCCTTGCGGATGAGCTCACAGAGCTCCGCCGCATTCCATTTCGAAACCCGGATGAATGTGTCGACAGCCGCGGGTAAGCGCCGGTCGACCGGCTGGGGACTCGATGTCTCGGGAACAATCAGGCTGACGTGAAATCGCCTGCGGTCGAGGCGCTCGAGCAACTCGATGATGAGCCGGGTAACCGGATGCACAGCGGAAAGTTCGCCGCCGACAAAGCCGAGGCGTAGCGTAGCCGGATTGGTCCGCATAAGAGACGGCACCGCAGGGATGGCGGTCCGCTTGGTTCGCATCCAGCTCTCGGCTGCCTTTCGCTGCAGGGCTGGGTCGTCACAAATTGCCATGAAGCCGAAGGGTGCAATCCGCTGCTTGGGATTGGCATCCAGGGATTGCGCAGCAATCAACTGTTGCCGGCGCAAGGTGGCAAAGTCCCTCCAGTCGGCCAGATTTTGGCGGCAGAATAGAAGCGAGCCTTGGGCCAGCACTGAATCGGGCTCGAGCGCCAGCGCATCCTCGAACGCTCGCGCAGCCGCCGCATACTGTTTTTGCTCGATTCGAAGAAACCCAAGATCACGATGGAGCCCCGGAGTTGCATCGTCGCGGGCGATCGCTTCACCCAGGCTGCGCTCAGCGCCCGCAAGATCACCGGCGTGGATCTGACACACCGCACGGTTGGCCCAAATGGACGCGCTCTGCGGATTGAAGCGCAAAACCACTTCGTCGAAGCACGCGAGAGCGTCATGAAAGCGCTTCTGCTGGTAAAGGTTCTGCGCCAGGTTCGCGAGGAACTCGAACGTATCGGGCGCGAGAGCGCTGGCCCGTCGGAACTGATGCTCGGCCTCGGAGATCCTGCCGGCTGCTTCCAAAGTCAATCCGAGGTTGTTGAGTACCGCGGTGTTCGCCGGTGCTTGCACGAGCGCGAGCTCGAAGTGGCGTATGGCTTCGATAAGGTCACCACGATTTCGTGCCAGGTCTCCGACGCAAAAGAGTGCTTCGGCGTCGTGAGGGTTCAGACCCAGAATCGCGCGCCACCCGGATTCCGTGTCGGATTGGGAGCCGCACTGATTCGCAGCCTGACCGGACATCGGGGATTCGACGGCCGCGGTCACCAGACCGTGGCAGCGCTTGTACCGCAGCCCGCTTCCGCAGGGGCATGGTTCGTTGCGACCGGGAGCCGGAAGGCTCATCCGGCAATCATGCCGGGCATAAAACCAAAGGCCCACGCGAGGTGGGCCTTTGGTTTGAATGGGTGCCTGACAATGACCTACTTTCGCACGGGCAATCCGCACTATCATCGGCGCGCCGCCGTTTCACGGTCCTGTTCGGGATGGGAAGGAGTGGTGCCAGCGGGCTAAGGTCGTCAGGCATTGAAAGGTACGGAAGGCAAGGAATTCGGGTTGAGCTGTATCGGCGCGGACAACGCCCACGATTATGGAGTCAAGCCGCACGGGCCATTAGTACCGGTTAGCTGCACGCGTTACCGCGCTTCCACACCCGGCCTATCAACGTGGTGGTCTGCCACGACCCTTCAGGGGGATCAAGTCCCCGGGAGATCTCATCTTCAGGCGCGCTTCCCGCTTAGATGCTTTCAGCGGTTATCGCTTCCGTACGTAGCTACCCGGCAATGCGACTGGCGTCACAACCGGTACACCAGCGGTACGTCCACTCCGGTCCTCTCGTACTAGGAGCAGCCCCCGTCAAATCTCCAACGCCCACGGCAGATAGGGACCAAACTGTCTCACGACGTTTTGAACCCAGCTCACGTACCACTTTAAATGGCGAACAGCCATACCCTTGGGACCGGCTTCAGCCCCAGGATGTGATGAGCCGACATCGAGGTGCCAAACACCGCCGTCGATATGAACTCTTGGGCGGTATCAGCCTGTTATCCCCGGCGTACCTTTTGTCCGTTGAGCGATGGCCCTTCCATTCAGAACCACCGGATCACTAAGTCCTGCTTTCGCACCTGCTCGCCTTGTCAGGCTCGCAGTCAAGCTCGCTTGTGCCTTTGCACGTCCAGCGCGATGTCCGACCGCGCTAAGCGAACCTTCGAGCTCCTCCGTTACTCTTTGGGAGGAGACCGCCCCAGTCAAACTGCCTACCATGCACGGTCCCCGATCCAGATCATGGACCTAGGTTAGAGCCGCAATGCCGCCAGGCTGGTATTTCAAGGTTGGCTCCACGACAGCTAGCGCCGCCGCTTCATCGCCTCCCAGCTATCCTACACAAGCCTCATCACAGTCCAATGCAAAGCTACAGTAAAGGTGCACGGGGTCTTTCCGTCTTGCCGCGGGGAGATTGCATCTTCACAAACACTTCAACTTCGCTGAGTCTCAGGAGGAGACAGCGTGGCCATCGTTACGCCATTCGTGCAGGTCGGAACTTACCCGACAAGGAATTTCGCTACCTTAGGACCGTTATAGTTACGGCCGCCGTTTACCGGGGCTTCGATCAAGAGCTTGCACCCCATCACTTAACCTTCCGGCACCGGGCAGGCGTCACACCCTATACGTCCACTTTCGTGTTAGCAGAGTGCTGTGTTTTTGTTAAACAGTCGCAGCCACCGATTCTCTGCGGCCCTCCTCGGCTCCGCCCGTAAAGGCCTCACCTGGCGAGGGCACACCTTATCCCGAAGTTACGGTGTCAATTTGCCGAGTTCCTTCTCCTGAGTTCTCTCAAGCGCCTGAGCATATTCAGCTCGCCCACCTGTGTCGGTTTGCGGTACGGTCAACCAACGACTGAAGCTTAGAGGCTTTTCCTGGAAGCAGGGTATCCGCCACTTCAGGTGAGCAAGCCCACCCTCGTTGACACGCCTCGACTAAGCCACGCGGATTTGCCTACGCGGCACGTCTACACGCTTGAACCGGGACGTCCAACACCCGGCTGGCATAACCTTCTCCGTCCCCCCATCGCATCGTTGGCCGGTGCGGGAATATTGACCCGCTTCCCATCAGCTACGACTCTCGTCCTCGCCTTAGGGGCCGACTCACCCTGCGCCGATGAACGTGGCGCAGGAAACCTTGGGCTTACGGCGACCAGGCCTTTCACCTGGTTTATCGCTACTCATGTCAGCATTCGCACTTCCGATACCTCCAGCAGGGGTCACCCCCCACCTTCACAGGCCTACGGAACGCTCTCCTACCACGCACATGCTCCGAAGAACATGCACATCCCTAGCTTCGGTGTCCAGTTTGAGCCCCGTTACATCTTCCGCGCAGGACGACTTGACCAGTGAGCTATTACGCTTTCTTTAAATGATGGCTGCTTCTAAGCCAACATCCTGGCTGTCTGAGCCTTCCCACCTCGTTTCCCACTTAACTGAACTTGGGGACCTTAGCTGAGGGTCTGGGTTGTTTCCCTCTCGACGACGGACGTTAGCACCCGCCGTCTGTCTCCCGTGCTCGCACTTCCCGGTATTCGGAGTTTGCTATGGCGTGGCAAGTCGCGATGACCCCCACCACCATGACAGTGCTCTACCCCCGAGAGTGATACACGAGGCACTACCTCAATAGTTTTCGGAGAGAACCAGCTATTTCCGGATTTGATTAGCCTTTCGCCCCTAGCCACAGCTCATCCCCTACCTTTTCAACGGGAGTGGGTTCGGCCCTCCACGAGGTGTTACCCCCGCTTCAGCCTGGCCATGGCTAGATCATCCGGTTTCGGGTCTACGCCGCGCAACTAGAATCGCCCTGTTCGGACTCGCTTTCGCTTCGCCTCCCCTAGTCGGTTAAGCTCGCTACGCAACGTAAGTCGCTGACCCATTATACAAAAGGTACGCAGTCACCCGGTTGCCCAGGCTCCCACTGTTTGTATGCATGCGATTTCAGGATCTGTTTCACTCCCCTTCCGGGGTTCTTTTCGCCTTTCCCTCACGGTACTGGTTCACTATCGGTCGATTACGAGTATTTAGCCTTGGAGGATGGTCCCCCCATCTTCAGACAGGATTTCACGTGTCCCGCCCTACTTCTCGCAAGCTCAGTTCCACCACCGACCTTTCGCGTACGGGGCTGTCACCCACTACGGCCGCCCTTTCCAGAGCGTTCCACTAAGTCGATCGCTAAAACTTGCAGGCTGTTCCGCGTTCGCTCGCCACTACTAGCGGAATCTCGGTTGATTTCTGTTCCTCCGGCTACTGAGATGTTTCAGTTCACCGGGTTTGCTCTACCCACCCTATGTATTCAGGTGGGAGTGACCCTTGCGGGCCGGGTTTCCCCATTCGGATATCTGCGGATCAATGCTCGTTTGCCAGCTCCCCGCAGCTTTTCGCAGGCTGCCACGTCCTTCGTCGCCTGTAATCGCCTAGGCATCCATCACATGCACTTTGTCGCTTGACCCCATAACGGTGGGCCCTCGGCCAGATAATCCTGCCCAAGGACACTCGTCACGAGCGTGTTTGCGCCACCCGCGCACGCGCCTTTTGTCTCGCGCGCACGGGCAAGATACATCTCAACCCTATGTCCATGAGACTCTCATCAAGCCTCATGAACCCTTGCCTTCCGAATTGTTAAAGAGCAAACAGCTTTCAGCTCTGTACTCCGTGTCGAAACACAGAGCTGAACGCTGTTACTGACGCAATCGATAGATGTTCGCTCGAGGCCGTCTCTGTCATTCGTTGCCTGTGACCTGACCTCTGATCCCTGGACTGGTGGAGCCGGACGGGATCGAACCGACGGCCTCCTGCTTGCAAAGCAGGCGCTCTCCCAACTGAGCTACGGCCCCGCACTGCGATTGGTGTCTGCTACTGGTCGCTGTTACCTGTTACCTGACCTCTGTCACCTGATGGTGGGTCTGGATGGATTCGAACCATCGACCCCCGCCTTATCAAGACGGTGCTCTAACCAACTGAGCTACAGGCCCTTGCCTGACGGCAATCGATAGGTTGTGGGTACTGAAAGCGCATGAGGCAGCCAGCGGTTTGGTTGCAGCGGCCGTTGCCGACCTCTGTCACCTGACCTCTGTTACCTGATTCCGAGAAAGGAGGTGATCCAGCCGCACCTTCCGATACGGCTACCTTGTTACGACTTCACCCCAGTCATGAATCCTACCGTGGTAAGCGGCCCCCTTGCGGTTAGCCTACCTACTTCTGGTAGAACCCACTCCCATGGTGTGACGGGCGGTGTGTACAAGACCCGGGAACGTATTCACCGCGGCATGCTGATCCGCGATTACTAGCGATTCCGACTTCATGCAGTCGAGTTGCAGACTGCAATCCGGACTACGACCGGCTTTCATGGGATTGGCTCCCCCTCGCGGGTTGGCAACCCTCTGTACCGGCCATTGTATGACGTGTGAAGCCCTACCCATAAGGGCCATGAGGACTTGACGTCATCCCCACCTTCCTCCGGTTTGTCACCGGCAGTCTCCCTAGAGTGCCCTTGCGTAGCAACTAGGGACAAGGGTTGCGCTCGTTGCGGGACTTAACCCAACATCTCACGACACGAGCTGACGACAGCCATGCAGCACCTGTGTTCCGGTTCCCTTTCAGGCACACCCGGCTCTCACCGGGCTTCCAGACATGTCAAGGGTAGGTAAGGTTGTTCGCGTTGCATCGAATTAATCCACATCATCCACCGCTTGTGCGGGTCCCCGTCAATTCCTTTGAGTTTTAACCTTGCGGCCGTACTCCCCAGGCGGTCAACTTCACGCGTTAGCTACGGTACTCAGAAATCGCTTCCCGAACACCTAGTTGACATCGTTTAGGGCGTGGACTACCAGGGTATCTAATCCTGTTTGCTCCCCACGCTTTCGTGCCTGAGCGTCAGTGTTAGCCCAGGGGGCTGCCTTCGCCATCGGTGTTCCTCCGCATCTCTACGCATTTCACTGCTACACGCGGAATTCCACCCCCCTCTGCCACACTCAAGTACGCCAGTTTCAACGGCAATTCCCAGGTTAAGCCCGGGGATTTCACCGCCGACACAACGCACCGCCTGCGCACGCTTTACGCCCAGTAATTCCGATTAACGCTCGCACCCTACGTATTACCGCGGCTGCTGGCACGTAGTTAGCCGGTGCTTATTCCGCCGGTACCGTCAACCGCCACGGGTGTTATCCGTAGCGCTTTCGTCCCGGCTAAAAGCGGTTTACAACCCGAAGGCCTTCTTCCCGCACGCGGCATGGCTGGATCAGGGTTGCCCCCATTGTCCAAAATTCCCCACTGCTGCCTCCCGTAGGAGTCTGGGCCGTGTCTCAGTCCCAGTGTGGCTGATCATCCTCTCAGACCAGCTACCGATCGTCGCCTTGGTAGGCCGTTACCCCACCAACAAGCTAATCGGACATCGGCCGCTCCCCGAGCATGAGGCCCCTCAGTTGCCCTCAGGGTCCCCCACTTTCCTCCGCGGAGAATATGCGGTATTAGCGCCGCTTTCGCGGCGTTATCCCCCACTCCGGGACACGTTCCGATGCATTACTCACCCGTTCGCCACTGAATGGAGAGTTGCCCCTCCACCCCGTTCGACTTGCATGTGTAAAGCATGCCGCCAGCGTTCAATCTGAGCCAGGATCAAACTCTTCAGTTCGATCTCATTGCAAAGCTCAACTCACTTGACTCTCGCTGCCCGTCCCCTTGACAGGAACGAACAGCCATACGGTCGGCAAGGTAAACCCCGCCAACCGCACTAGCGTCGTGTGAGCACTAAAGTCTTGGAATCCCTGCCGTCCGCCGGACACCCGATGCCTGAGCACCGGACACCCCAGGACGCCAGAGCCCTCGCCCCAGCACCCACACCTATCGACTGCGAATTGTTAAAGAACGGGCTGCCAATCCGGGACGCCGCAGATGCGGCTGGCCAGACGGTAGCAAAGAGGCGCGATTATAGCGCGAAATGCGGGCCCGTCAAATGGCTGGCCAGGTTTTGCCTTGGTGCACGGAGAGCGCGGCATTTCCCCGATCATGCTTTGTGGGCCGACTCCAGCCGCTACTGCGTGACGCGCATGGCTACGACGAGGCGAGAACCGGCTTCCTGCGCATCAAACCAGGTGACCTCCGATACTGCCCGGCGCGGCCAGCGCGGCACCGAGCTGAACGATGTAGTTGCCGATGCCGGTCAACGGCGCGAGCAGGGGTGTCGCATTGAACCCGACGCGAAGCGCCATCGATCGCCGTCCGGCACGAAGATTCGGTCGCCGGCGATGGCACCACCGCATGCCAGCGGCTTGCGGTGACAATTGTCACCGCGATGCGTATACTCTTCGCCATGAAAACTGTGACTATTCGCGACTTTCGCACCCGTCCGAGACAAGTACGCGACACCCTGAAGGGCGCGCGCGAAGCGGTTCTGACCGTCAACGGTCGCCCCGTAGCGGTGATGATTCCCGTCGACGCCGGTACCATCGACGAGACCCTCGACACACTGCGCCGCGCGCGCGCGCTGGAAGCGTTGCGTATGATCCACCGTGAAAGCCAGCGGCGTGGCTTGCACCGGATGCCGGTGGGTGAGATCGATTCCATCATCGCCAGGACTCGCAGCGCTCGATCGCGCGACAAGGCGGGATGAGGGTCGTACTCGACACCAACGTCCTGGTCGCAGGCCTCCTCTCGGCGGCGGGTCCGCCGGGTTGGATCGTCGAAGCGATGCTTGCCGGAGAGCTCGAACCCGTCTTCGATGCGGCGATCCGAAGCGAATATGAAGACGTACTCGAGGCGGACCGAATTCAACTTTCCGCCACCGCAGATCGACTACCTGCTTGCCGCTTTGGATCAATTCGCGTTCCAGGTAACGGCAGCCGCGCCGTGGCCCGTTTCGCTTCCCGACCCGGACGACGAGCCATTTCTTGCTGCGGCGGCGGCAGCGCGGAGCATCCTCGTCACCGGCAATCTTCGCCACTTCCCACCGGCAAAGCGCCGGGGAGTCATCGTCATGACACCTCGCGAATTCGTTGACGCAAGGAAGGAAGCAGACTCGCACCAGCCGTGAGGATCGCGCTCGTCCACGACTGGCTCGATACCTGGCGCGGCGGCGAGCGCGTGCTGGCGGAGATTTGCACGCTTTACAACGACGCCGGGCTCTTTGCGTTGGTCGATTTCCTGTCGGACGCGGATCGCGCGAAGCTGCACGGGAAGCGGGCCGTGACGTCATTCCTCCAGCGGATTCCGTTCGCGCGCGGCAACTTTCGCCGCCTGCTCCCCCTGTTTCCCCGCGCGATCGAGTCGCTCGACGTCTCCGCATTCGACCTGGTGATCTCGACCTCGCATGCGGTGGCCAAGGGCGTGCGCACACACCGTCGGCAGCTTCATCTGTGCTATTGCTTCACGCCAATGCGCTATGCATGGGATCTGCGCGACCAATACCTGTGGCAAACGGGACTGCACCGCGGAGTCCGCGGATGGTTCGCCAGGCGCTCGCTCGACCGCCTGCAGGCATGGGATCGCGCGGCAAGCGAGCGGGTTGATCATTTCATCGCCATCTCGCGGCATATCGCCGGACGTATCCGGCGCTGCTACGGGCGCGATTCGACGGTCATCTACCCGCCGGTGTCGGTTGCGCCTCATAACGATCCGGTCGGCCACGCGGCGACCCGCCGTGCCGTCTATGTGACGGTATCGCAGCTCGTCCCCTACAAGCGTGTCGACCTGATCGTCGAGGCGTTCCGGCGCCTCCCTGGCCACGAACTGGTCGTGATCGGGGAAGGTCCCGAGCGCGCCCGGATCAAGGCGCTCGCAGGGCCGAACGTGCGCATGCTCGGCAACGTGCCCGATGGTGAGCGTGACCGCTGGCTGGCGACTGCCGCGGCCTTTGTCTTCGCCGCGGAGGAAGACTTCGGACTCGCCCCGCTGGAAGCCCAGGCATTCGGAACGCCGGTCATCGCGCTGGCGGAGGGCGGTTCGCTCGAAACCCTTCGCGGACTCGACGACGCGTCCCCGACAGGGGTGCTGTTCGGAGCGCAGACTGCCGACGCGATCGCCTCCGCCATACTCGAATTCGAGGCCCATCGCAGCCGGATCGCGGCCGCCGCCTGCACACAGAACGCCCTTCGTTTCGGGCCGGAGCGGTTCCGCCGCGAGCTGCGCGAGTTTGTCGACGCGCGCTGGGACGAATTCATGCGCCGGAAGGCTGCCGCATGAACCGCGGCCTGCTCAAGGAGCACGCGAGCCTGCTGGATGTATCGCTGCGGATCTTCGATCCGCTGCTGGTCGCTGCGACGGCACTGATCGCGTACCGCATCTATCTCGGCGACTGGAGTCCACCTTCGCGCTACGTTGCTGCCGCGGCGATCGCTGCGCTTTTCGCCGCCGCGGCGCTCCCTGCGCTGGATCTCTACCGCTCGCAGCGGGGTACAGGCTTCGTCGACGAGATTGCGCGCCTTTTCTTCGCATGGCTCCTGCTCGGGGCCGCCGGGGCAGCGTACTTCTTCCTGACCAAATCGGGCGCCGTCTTCTCGCGCGGCTGGGCACTGGTCTGGATCGCGGGTGGCTTCGCGCTCCATGTCGCTTCGCGTGCGGCGCTGCGAATGACGTTGCGCGCGCTGAGAAGGCGCGGGCAGAACCTGCGCCACATCGTCATCGTCGGCGCGCGCGAGCATGGTCGCAGCGTCGCTGCGCGACTGCGAGCTGCGGCGTGGACCGGGCTCGTCGTGCACGCATTCTACGACGACGACCCATCGCTGATCGGAACCTCGCAGGACGGCATCCCGGTCAGAGGGCCGCTTGCGCGCCTGTCCGGCGACCTCATTGCCAGCCCGGTGGACCAGGTCTGGATCGCATTGCCGCTGAGCGACGAGGCGCGCATTCGCGATTGCGTCGAGGGCGCTGCGCCAGACGCCGGTTGTGGTTCGCTTCGTCCCCAATTTTTACGGCTTCCACCTGCTCAACCACTCGATCGGCGAGGTCGCGGGAATGCCGGTCGTGAGCCTCGCGGATACGCCGTTCGCGGGCGTGCGTGCACTCTGGAAGATGGTCGAAGACATCGCGTTGTCCGCGATGCTGCTGGTCATCCTCGCACCGGTCCTGGCGTTGATCGCGGTTGGCGTGAAGTTGTCTTCGCCGGGTCCGGTGCTGTATCGCCAGCAGCGCGTGACCTGGAGTGGCAAGCATTTCGCCATGCTCAAGTTTCGCACCATGGCAGCGGATGCCGAGGCGCAAAGCGGTCCCGTCTGGTCCTCGCAGGACGACGCGCGCGCGACGCCCTTCGGCGCGTTCCTGCGGCGCTCGAGCCTGGACGAGCTGCCGCAGCTCGTCAACGTCCTGCGCGGCGAAATGTCGCTCGTCGGTCCGCGTCCGGAACGACCTGAATTCGTTGCGGGTTTCCGCGATCGCGTGCCCGGCTACATGCAGAAGCATCTGGTCAAAGCGGGCATCACCGGCTGGGCGCAGGTCAACGACCTGCGCGGCGATAGCGATCTCGCGCTGCGCATACAATACGACCTCTATTATGTCGAGCATTGGTCGCCCTGGTTCGACCTGCGGATCCTGGCACTGACGCTTTGGCACCTTCTGACGACCCGCAACGCGCATTGACGGACGCTCTGCCGTCATCGACAATCGCCCTGCCACCCGGAGCAGTCGCCGGGCCGTCCCCCGGAATCCTGAGTCCACGTATGGTGGCGCTGGTATTCGCCGCGTCGCTCGTGGCCTGCTTCGCAGCGTACGTCGCAGTGGCAACCCCGGGGCGCTGGTTTTCGTCTGCGCCCGACATGAGCTACGGCGCGAAGGCGCTGACGCTCGCGCGCGGTGCGGGCACGCTCGGCGGCAACGGGCTCGTGCTGACGCGGGCTGCCGAGGATGGCAACACCATCGTGTCGACCGCAACCGATTTTGCGGCCACCGACCTTGCGCAGGTCACCTGGATCGTCAGCGGCATTGCTCCAAACGTGAGCGCCGCGCTGCTCTGGTACACCGACGTCGAGCCGTCGCGCGTCAACCGGCGTCCGTTGACAGCCGACGCAGGGCAACTCGCGCCGCTCGACCTGCGGCATGACGCCCACTGGATCGGCCGCATCAAGGGCCTCGCGCTGGCACTGCACGGGCCGCTCGACGCCCCGGTGAGCGTGCGCGGCGTGGTCGCGCGGCCTGGCGATGCGTTCGAGACTCTTGGCGATCGCTTCCGCGAGTGGACAACATTCAGGCCGTGGAGCGGCACGTCGATCAACACCGTTCCGGGAGGCGCCGACGCGCAGGCGCTGCCCTTGCCGCTGCTGCTCGCTGCAGTGATCGCCGTATCTGCTGCCGTGCTGTACGCGATCGCTCGCCACCGCTTTGCCGCCTCGGCAACAGCGACGGTGAGCGCGACGGCCACCAAGGCAGCGACGGCGATGGCCACCGCCACGGCGGCAGCGGTGATCGCAGGCACCTTGGCGGGGTGGCTCGTTCTCGACGCGCGCTGGACCGTGTCGCTGCTGCGCCAGGATCACGACTCCGCGCAGCAGTTCGCGGGGAAGAACTGGCGCGAGCGGCACCTTGCAGCCACTGACGGTGCGCTGTTCGCCTTCATCGACAAGGCGCGCAGGATTCTGCCCGCCGGTCCGGCCCGCGTGTTCGTCGTCGCCGACGCGGACTATCTGCGAGCACGCGCGGCGTACCACCTCTACCCCTACAACGTGTGGTACGTGCCGCTGGCGAACCTGCTTCCACCCGTGAATCGCCTGCACGAGGGCGACTGGATCGTCGTCTACCAGCGCCGCGGCGTCGAATACGATGCAGCCCTGCACCGGCTGCGCTGGGAGGGCGGCGCGACCATCCCAGCCGAGCTCAGGCTGCTCGACCATGGTGGCGCGCTGTTCGAGGTACATTGAGGACCGCAATGCGAGCCGTGGAATGATCGACGCGCTGCGGCTGATCGCGGGCTGGGCGCTAGCGTGGCTGCTCGGGGTGACGCTTGTCGCCGCGCTGGCGGGTGCGAGCGGTCGTGGCGACTCCGACTCACCTGGCCAGGTTGCATGGGTCATCGGCGGCGGCTTTTTCACCGGAGCTTTCGTGCTGACCCTGTGGATGCGCGCACTGTCAGTGTTGCAGTGGCGCTTCTCTGTTGCCGCAGTCGCGTTTCCTCTCGCGCTGCTCACCGCCGCGCTTGCCGTGATCACCTGGCGCCGGTGGCGCAATGCAGTGCCGAACGACCATCGCCGACCACAGGTTCTGGTGCCGGGTTTACCGGCGCGCGCCCGCGCCCGGCATGCTGTCGCCGCGCGCGCTGCGCTTTCTGTGGCTCGGAATCGCAGGGTGGATGACGCTGCGATTCATATCGCTGCTGCTCGAAGTGCTGTGGATCCCGCTCTACCCCTGGGACGCGTGGGCCCAGTGGGCGACCAAGGCGCGCGTCTGGTATGGCCTCGGGCGCTTGGTTCCATTCGTTCATTCCGACGCGTGGTTTGCGGCCAATGGCACCGCGTGGTTCGACGCAGCACCGAACTATCCGGCAACGGTTCCGCTGTGGCAGGTCTGGTCGAGCCTGGCGCTTGGGCGCTGGGACGATTCGCTGATGAACCTGCCGTGGTGGCTCACCGCCGTCGCACTCGCGCTTGCCGTCTATGGCCTCCTGCGCACCTCCGGCGTATCGGCGCTGGGCGCGATAATCGGCGCGTGGCTGGTTTCGTCGCTGCCGCTCGCCAACGTCCACGTGGCGCTCGCGGGCTACGCCGATCTGCCGATGGGCGCCTACTTTGCACTGGCGGCACTTGCGCTGTGGCGCTGGACGCTGACGCGGCACGTCGGCGACCTGGCTTTGGCGCTGCTTCTCGCGATCGCCTGCGTCACGATCAAGACGCCCGGCCTCGTGTGGGCGCTGACGCTCGTCCCTGCGGTGGTTATCGCGCTCGCTCCGCGCACGGGTCTGCGGATCGTCGGCGTTGGCGTCTTCGCTACCTTGTTCGCCCTTCTCGCGCTCGCGCGAATGCACCCGGTGGTCCTGGGCTACCAGCTGCACCTGGATTTCGCGCCGGCAACTGAAAGCCTGCTCGACAGCTTCTTCCTGCTGGGGAACTGGAACCTGCTCTGGTACGCGGCCATCGCCGTTGCGATCGTCGCGTGGCGTGAGCTTGGTTCTCCGCGGCTGCTGCCGCTGAGCGTGACGATCGGCGTCGGCTTCCTTTTCTTAGCCGTCGTGTTCGGGTTCACCAACGCGCGCAACTGGGTCGCGGACCAGACGACCATCAATCGCGCGGTGCTGCACATTGCACCACTGGTGACCGTGTGGATGGTGATTGTCGCGAACGGCTGGTTCGAGCGTCGGCTCGCGCCGACAGCCGCGACCTGAGCCCCGAAATGCGCGAGCCTCATGTGAGCCCCGCAGTGCGCGAGCTTCCCGAGGTCACGCTGGCGTGCATCGACACCGCCAACCACGCGCTGGCGCTGCGCGCGCTCGAGCATTCCAGCCGCGGCCTTGCGTTCGGGCGCAGCCTGTTCCTGACCGACCGGGTCCCCGCAGGTGTCACGGTGCCGACCGGGATCGACGTCGTGACGATCGCAGCGCTCGGCTCGCGCGACGACTATTCGCGGTTCGTGCTGCATTCGCTGGTCGCTCACATCTCCACTGTGCATGTTCTGCTCGTGCAGTGGGATGGCTATGTAGTCAATCCAGGCGCATTCGAGGACGCGTTCCTCTCCGTCGATTACATCGGCGCGAAGTGGTTCTGGTACGACGACGCGATGCGCGTCGGCAACGGCGGCTTTTCGCTGCGCTCGCGCAGGCTGCTCGAAGCGCTTGCCGATCGCCGCATTACGCTGGTCGAGGCCGAGGACGTGACGATCTGCCGCGCGTTCCGGCCGCTGCTCGAGCAGGAGCATGGGATCCGCTATGCGGACGAGGCACTTGCCGATCGCTTTGCGTTCGAGGCGGCCTATCCTGCGGGAATGCCGTTCGGGTTCCATGGCCTCTACAACTTCTGCCGCGTCGTTCCACCACGCGATCTTGCCGCGCTTGCACCGCAGTTCTCGGACGCAATCGCAGCGTCGCCGCAGCTCGCGCAACTGGTCCGCAACTGCATCGCACTCGCGCAGTGGGTACCTGCGGCGGCACTTGCTCACCGCCGGCTCGACGCACTTCCTGCTGACACCGAAGCGCGCGCGCTGCTCGCCCGCGCGGAAGCGGAACTCGCGCGTGGGCCCGTTGCGGGGCGAAACGATCCCTGCCCCTGCGGCAGCGGCAAGCGCTATAAGCAATGCCACGGCGCGCTGGGCGGCGCCGCAATTCTCGCGCAGCAGGGCTTGGACGCGCATCGCCGCGGCGATCTCGACGCTGCGGAGCGCGCGTATCGCGGCGCGCTTGCCACGGACGCCGCGCAGCCTGTTGCACTTCACTACCTGGGCGTGATGGCATACCAGCGCGGGCGCGCCGCCGACGCACTGCCGCTGCTCGAACGTGCGGCGGCACTCGTCCCGAGCGAACCGGAATTCCACAACAACCTCGGCCTCGCACTGGCAGCGCTCGACCGCAATGCCGACGCGGTCGCGGTGTATCAGCGCTCGCTCGCGCTGAAGCCCGATCATGCGACGGCGTGGAACAACCTCGGGCTCGCGCTTCGGGCGATGAACCGGCTGCCTGAGGCCATCGACGCTTTCCGGAGCGCGCTCGCTGCAACTGCCGATTTCGCGCAGGCGCACTGGAATCTTGCGTTGGCCTTGCTCGCGCACGGCGACTACGCGGAGGGCTGGCGCGAATACGAGTGGCGGCTTCGTCTCGCCGAGTTGGGCGGGCGCGCACCTGCGTTGCCTGCGCGACCTTGGCGAGGCGAGAATCTCGCGGGTAAAGCGGTCCTGCTGACGGCCGAACAAGGCCTGGGTGACGCGATTCAATTCGTGCGCTACGCGTCGTTCCTCGCTTCACGCGGTGCCAGCGTGATCGTTCAGGCGCCCGCAGCGCTGCAACGCCTGCTGGCGAGCGCGCCCGGCGTCGCGTCGGTCATCGCGACAGGCGATTCGCTTCCCGCCTGCGATTACGCCCTTCCGCTGCTGTCGCTTCCCGGCGTGCTTGGCGTAGAAGCGGGCGCGCCGGCCCGCGAGGTTCCGTATCTTCGGGCTGATTCGACGCGTCGCGCCGAAGTCATCAACCAGGTAGCTGCAAGGGCCGCCAGCGTGCGCACGATCGGCATCGCCTGGGCGGGCGCGCCGAACAATGCCAACGACCGGCGCCGGTCGATTCCGCTTGCCACGCTTGCGCCCCTGTTCTCGATTGCGCAGATCGCTTGGTTTTCGCTGCAGATCGGTGCCGGCGAGGAGCAGATCGCGCAGGTTCCCACTGCGGCAGCAGCGTTGACGCTACTCGATGCACGCAATGATCTCGACGGCACTGCGGCGCTGGTGGATTCGCTCGACGCCGTGGTGACCGTCGACACCAGCATCGCCCACCTTGCCGGCGCTCTGGGCAAATCCGTCCAACTCCTGCTGCCGTTCGCGCCCGACTGGCGCTGGGGAACGAGCGGTGACGCAACTGCCTGGTATCCGACGGCCCGATTGCATCGCCAGCGCTCGACCGGAGACTGGGCGAGCGCCGTCGAAGCCCTGCGCGCGGCGCTGGCGGGACCCTGAAACAGGGACGCACCACGTTTTCTAGCCCCCGAAAACGTGGTGCGTCACTGTTTTCCGGGGTGCGTCTCTGCTTTCTGTCAGCATCCTGGCGAATGCCTCAATGGGCGCCTTGGTGTCAAATAGCAGGTGCCGGCTATCGCGAATGCGCGCGGCAAGCGCGCTGCGCCACGCGGGATCGCGCGCAAGCCGGGATGCGATCGTGACGTAACCGGCGCGATCGCTCGCTACGAGCTCGGGCACGCCAACGATGCGAAGCATCGCGTGGCTCTGGCGCCCTCGCATGAATGCCCCCGGCAGCGTGACGACCGGCAGGCCGCAGGCCAATGCATCGAGGCTCGTATTGCCGCCTGACCAGTGCAAGGTGTCGAGCATCGCATCGCAGAGCAGGTTGACGCGCAGGTAATCGTCGTGCGGCACCGGCGCCAGGATGCGCAGGCGCTCCGCGGCGACGCCACGCGCATCGAGCGCGCGGGTCATCCGGCGAACGAAAATCCCGCTGACCCTCGGATGCCGCCCGTCGAACATCACGAGCAGCGCATCGGGATTCGCGGCAAGCACCTCGGCGAACAGTTCGTCGTTGTCGGGATGCACCTTGAACAGCGATTGCGGGCACAAGAAAAGCGGCACTCCGTCCGGCAACCCGAACTTCGCGCGCGCGCCGGGGTCGGGCAGCGCGAGGCTTCGATAGCAGGTGCCAATGCCGGGGAGCGAGATCAGCGGTTCGGTGTAATGCGAATCTGCGTCAGCCGGCTCCATGTCGGCGCAGGTGACGAAACCGTCGATCGTCGGGTGACCGCTGGTCACCGGGTGACCCCAGCCGGCAAGCTGACAAGGTGCAAGCCGAAGCGCGGCGAGCGCGAACGACGTGAAATCCATCCCCAGCTCCGGATAGATCAGGACGTCGAGCGCATCGTCACGAATCACCGGCGCGACGATCGATGGGCGCACCCGGCCGCCGCCGAATTGCGTGAAATGGTCGGCACGTGCCTTGACTTCGGTTGCGATCTCGTCGAGTCCGGGATAGAGGTGATAGACGTGAATTTCGAAGCCTTCGCGCGGCAGATCGGTAACCCAGCTCCTGAAATAGCGCCCCGCCGTACCGGTGTGGAAGAACGCGGATGCGAAGCCGACCTTGAGCCGCGCAGACTTGGACGATGCACTGATCGGTCGTTGCGATGAATCCGTGCGTGTCGCGTCCGCTGCGCGCGTGCGGGGCATTGCGGCCGCATCAAGCGTCTGCCACTGCGGCGCAGCGATCGCCAGTGCGCGCTGGAGGAATGCGGCGTACTTCGCTTGAAGCCCGCGATCGTCGCGCCCCTGGTAGGCGAGGAAAAAATTGGTCCAGCGCAGGCCGTCGAGCACCTGCGCGGAAGTGAGTCCGGCGACGAGCCGCTCGACATCGGCGTGCAGGGCTTCGAGTCCCTGAGTGTAGGCGCCGCGCGCGGCTTCGAGCTCGGCCGCGTCGGCATAGATCATCGGAAGTGCAAGCCGCGATCCAATCGCTCCGCGGAGGTCGCCGCGATCTGCGGCGTGCGCGTGACGATAGGCCGTGCGCGCTCGCTCGGTTTCGTCGCGCTCGGCGTAGACACGCCCGAGGTTGAACCACTCGCCGGCGCTCGCGTCGGCCGCGAGCGCAATCGCCTCTTCATAGAGCGGCTCGGCCTCGTCAAGTGCCCCCCGCTCGCGGAGCATTCCCGCGAGCAGCACGACCAGCGCGCGCGGCGGCTTGCTCCCCGCACGCGCGAGCCCGTCGCGCGCGAGTTTCTCCGCGCGCGCACTGTCGCCCATGTCGCGCGCGTGCACGACGAGGTTGGCGATGGCTAGCGCGTAGTCGGGCTTGAGCGTAACGGCGCGCTCGAACGCCCAGGCCGCCTCGTCGAAGCGCCCCAGCGTGCGAAGCGCGTTGCCGAGATTGTTGTAGCCGCGGGCATTGCCGGGGTCGAGCGATACGACTCGTCCGAATGCGGCGGCGGCGGCGAATGTATCGCCCGCCTCGCCGCGCAGGATGCCGAGTTGATGATAAGCCGCGACAAAATCCGGCTTCAGCGCGACCGCACGCTCGAGGCAACCGATCGCGGCTTCGGTCGCACCGTCCTTTTCGTGCAACTCGGCCATCGCATACTGGACAAGCGCGCTGCCGGGATCGAGCGTCAGCGCCCTCTCGACGTGGCGCTGCTGCGCGGCCGGGTCGCCTGCCCGCTTCGCGCAGCCGGACAAAACCAGATGCGCTGCGGCGGATGCTGTCGCGTCACCCGAAGCGATCACGACATCGCATTCGCGGCGCGCTGCGGTGAGATCGCCCGCGGCCAGCCGCGCACGTGCACGTTCGAGCGCCGCGGTGACATCAGTGCCTGCGCGATCCGCCATCGCTTACCCTGGCCAGACTCAGGAGGCGAAGCGCTTCGCCTCCCGGTTTTAGTCCTTCGGCGTCCGCCAGTGCCTCTGGCGCGCGCTGCGCAAGCGCCGCGACATACGCGCTTTCGAGATTGCGCGTGTGCCCGCACATGTCGGTCAGCATTGAATGCACGATACCTTCGGCGATGCGGCTGCGGACCTCACGCATGAACGCAGCGTCAGTTGCCAGCCGCTCGGCAATCGCGATGTACTCAGGTCCCGTGCGGGCGACCGTGGCCGTGACGCCCAGGTTGGCGAGGATCGAGTACGACGTCCGTTCGGCGTGCCGCCGCCCGACAAGCGTCACGATCGGAACCCCCATCGCGAGCGCCTCCATCGTGCCGTTGACGCCCCCGTAGGGCATCGGATCGAGGACGAAGTTGATCGCCCGGTAGCGCGCCTGGTTCTCGGACTCGTCGCGCCCTTGTGCGATGAACACGATTCGCCTGGCGTCGATGCCCGAGTTGGCGACGAGCCGGGCGTAGGTGCTGCGCAGCGCCGGATTCGTCGGCGAAAGCGCGAGCACCGAGCGCGGAATCCGCGCCAGCACCTCGCGCCAGACAGCAAGGCAGCGTTGGGAGAGCTTGAGTGGCGCGCTGAATGCACCGATCACCGTCATATCCTCAGGAATGCGCAGCGCGTTCCGGTCGAACGCGGCACCCGGCGCAACCTCGACGCAACGCCAGGGATAGACGCAGCCCTCCATCCGCAGCAGCGCCTCGACACTCGACATGCTCGCGTCTTCCAGATCGGCATGGCGATCGGTGAGCTTGAAGTCGATCGCCGAAAGCGCGGTCGTCCCGGCGCTCGCGACGTGGGTGATCTGAACGCGCGCAGGCTTGCGCGCAAGTATTCCGGGGCGCGCGCCCTTGGTGTGCGTCGACAGGTCGACGAGAACGTCGAGGTCATCAACTGCGATACGTCGTGCTGCGTCATTGTCGGGTAGCGATGCGACAGTGTCGAAATGCGCAAACCCGGAGCGGAAGCGATCGGTCCAAGCGTCATGGGCGTCAGTTGCCGCATAACCGAAAAGCTCGAAGCGCTCGTGGTCGTGATGGCGTATTGCTTCCCACATCATCTTGCCCATCACGTGGTTGCGAAAATCCGCCGACAGGTAGCCGATGCGAAGCTTCCCCGGCCGACGCAGCGTCGTATGCGGCCACGGTTCGCCATAGACGCGTCGCGCGAGCTCTGCATGGGTTCGTTCGTAGCGGCCGATCAGCTCCGGTTCGACGTCGAAGAAGTGCAGCAGGTAGACCAGCTGCTGCAATGCATCGAGGATCTCGTCCGGCGTCCCCGCCGTGTAGCGACCGTTGCGTAGCGCGTCCAGCACCCGGTCGAGCCGTCGATAGTCGCCGCGGTACGCGCAGACTTCGAGCGCCTGCACGGCCGCGGACAGGTGGTCGTGGCAATGTTCGTCGAAGCGCTCGAAATTTGCGGCCCAGGCGTCGATGCGGCCTGCAGCCAGCAGCGATTCGCCGAGCGCCTTGTAGGCCGCGACGTCGGCCGGAGCACGGGCGAGAACGCTGCCAAACGCAGTGATCGCAGCTTCGGAGTGCCCCTGCTGGTCGAAGACCACGCCGAGGTTGAACTCTGCAGCGTCGAGGTCCGGCCGGAAGGCGAGAGCGCGCTGGTACGCCCGCGCGGCACCGGGAGATCATGCTGCATCTGCAGCGCCACACCATAGTTGTAATGCGTTTCGCCATGGGTGGGCTCGCGCGCGAGCGCCTCGGCAAAGGCCGCCGCAGCACTCACTGCGTCGCGCAATTTCAGGCGGGCCCGGCCGAGGGCGCGCCAGAGTGTAGGTGTCTGCGATGGGCGCGCAATCCCTTCGCTCGCCGTAGCTGCCGCGCTTTGCGCGTCGCCGCGGTCGATCAGCAGGTTGGCCAGCGCAGTTCGGGCATCGTCGAATCCGGGCGCCGCCGCGACGGCCGCCCGCAGGCCCGTCAGCGCATCGTCGATTCGCCCCCGGTCGCGATCGAGTACCGCGCGCAGATAGAGCGTCGACGCATGTCCCGGCTCGTGCTCGAGCACCCAGTCGTAGCCTGCGCGCGCGCTGTCGGAGTCGCCCGCCTGATGGGCGCGCACTGCCGCGTCGCGCCGCGAAGCAAGCTCGTGCGCGGTTGCCGCGGAAATGGGGTCTGCCGAATTGCGGTCAGAGCGAATCGCCGCGAACGGCAGAGTCCAATTCGGCAAATTGCTCTGACCCCAATTCGAGCACGCGCCGGGCGGGATGCGATGCGAGCACCGGGCCCGATGGATGGGCAAGACCCGCGATGTCGATCAGCACATCGAGGTCGAGCGCGGCGATTGCGCGTGCGGCGTCGTCGGGCGCCGACGGCAAGTCGGACAGCTTGAGCGCCGTCCATTCGCATTCGCTGGGCGTGAACGCCGACGCGAGTGCGGCGGCAAGTGTGTCGGACTTGGCATTGTCAGAAACGTGCAGCACCCCAACACGAAGCGCCAATCCCGCGCTACGCTGCGGCCAGGTCAACGGCACGGCACTTCGAAACAGCGCCTCGCAGCTTTGCGCGTATCGCTCCTCGAATGCCTGTGCGCCATCACGGTCACCCGCCCGCAACAGTGCCAGAGCGATCATTCGCAAGGCGTCGATGCTCTCGCGCGTGACCGGAGCTTCGAGTGCTTTGCCGACGAGCGCACCCCTCGCCCCGGCAAGTGCCTCGCAATCAGCATCCGTGGCCTCGTCCGAAACGTTCGCGGTTACGACTGCCTCGATCACCCGCGCGACGAGGACCAGCGGCCACGCCGGACGCGTGGTGAGCGCTGGCGCAATCCCCTGCGCCGAAAACTCGCCGCGTGCCGCAAGCAGAATGGTCGCAAGGCCGACGGTGCGCGCATCGTCCGAAACCACGGTGAGCGCCTGACGGGTCGCGTCGAGCGCGGCGTCGAATGCTCCGAGCTCAGCGTAGGCGTCGGCCAGGGCGCGCAGGCTCGTGACGTGACCGGGTCGTGCGGAGACCACCGCGCGCCATTGCTCGACCGCCTCGGATGGCTTGCCGAGTTGCCACGCGATCTCCCCCAGGCGAATGCGCGCGCCGGCGCCGGACGCATTCTCGCGCAACGCGCGCTGATAACACAACATCGCGTCGATCGCTCGGCCCGCAACCTGATGCGCACGGCCGCGCGCCAGCCATTCACGATAGCGCTCGCGTGCCAACGCTTACTCGACGAGACGCGCCTTGAGCGCGTCGATGACCGATGCCGGCGCCACGCGATACAGGCAGCGGCCGAGAAGCGTGCCGCGGATCGACGCTGCGTGACGAGCAACCAGCGCAAGCGGCCGTCCGCGAACTGGCCGCGCATTGGCGACCGGCACGGAGACAGGGACAGCGACCCCAGAAGCAGGGATCGCGACGCCGGGAGCAAGGATGGCGGCGCCGGAAGCGGCCGGCACATCCTCGATCAGCGGTGGCTCCCAGGCACGGTAGCCGAGCGCATCGCGAAGCCGCAGCGGCGAAAACCCGGTGACGGATTGTGCGTCGCCGGGTGGCCCGCTCCCATCTGCGCGCATTTCACGACCGGGAATCGGCGGCAATGCCGCGTGCGCAAGCGCCGCTTCGTAGAGACGCGACGTTTCATCGGCGCCCGATGCCTGCGCGCTGGAGCCGGCGCAGCGCGCCTTCATGCCCGCTTGCACGCGCTCGCCGTGGAACTCGGGTGAAGTCAATGCAGCGATCCTGGCGAGCATCCGGTCGTCGTCGTGCCACTCGTCGTCACGCATGACCCATCCAGCACCGGACTGCGCGACGCGCTCGGCGAGCGCGCCGATCGGCGGCACCAGCACCGGGAGGCCTGCGGCCCAGGTTTCCGACAGCGTGTAGCTGAAGCTCTCGGGTCCCTCGGATGGATACGCGACGAGCGCGACCCGGTAGTGCGCGAACAGCGCAGGAAGATCGTCAGTGGCATAGCGGCCATGCACGATCAGCCGCGCGTCATCGCTTTGCCAGGGCGCATTCTGGACATCGAGATAGCCGATCACGACGAAGCGCAGCCGCAAGCCGAGCACTCGCGCACGCTGCGCGAGCCGCTCTACACGACGCGCGCCCTTGTCGCGCCCGATCGCCCCGACGACGGCGACCGTCGTCCAATCATCGTCAGGCAGCAGAACTGCGCAAAGCGGCAGCGTGGAATTGCGCCCGTCGGGTTTGCGCGGGTTTGTCTGCGGGTCCCACACATTGGGAGTCGTATGCGGGATGACCCGGGTCCGCGGCGCACACCGCGGAAAATACCGGGCGAGCATTCCGGCGGCCCATTGCGATGGCGCAATCATGAATGCCGCAGCGTCGACCAGCGTTGCGTGCTCGCTGCGCCAGCGCGCGATGTCGATGCCGGCGAATGCAGGCTGTGCGTCGAGACAGCGGGCGCACAAGGCAGCGTCGGTCACGCCATTGCAATAGCGACCGTCACCATGCAACAGCGTCACGGTCGGACACGCGAGCCACAAGTCGTGGATCGTGATGCCGTAGGGCAGGCCAAGTGCCGGCAGCACCGCGACAATGCCGTCGCGTGACCGGCTCGCATGATGGAGGTGTATCAGCGCGATGCGAAACGAAGCCGCGATCCCGCCGATGAAGTCGCGCCACGACTCGTGCTCGCCGCGGATGAATTCGAATCTGCGCCAACCGCCTGCACCTGCATATTCATCCACCTGCCAGCGATCGCCGGCGGCAGTCGCAATGCAGTGGCGCCAGCGCCCGCTCGTGGCGCTGATCAGCCCACGCACATGCTTCTCGACGCCGCCCCCGTGGTCGTGAATCACGTGCATTACACCCGTCGACGGGCCGGCGACGAGCCTCCGGGACTGCGCTGCATCGCGCAGCGGCCGCAGCGGGTCAGCCGCAACGAATGCGCCAACGACCTTCTCAAAATAGGGATGCCGCAGCGCGAGCGTCGCTTCGTCGCGGGGGACGGAGCTCGCCGCGGGCTCGCACACGACCGCGCTGCCCAAGGCCACGAAGGCATCGTCCGCGAGGCTGTTGCGCCAATGGGCGCGCAGTGCGCGCATTGAGAAATCGCGTTGCGCGCCGCCCAGGGCGACGAAACCCGCGTCGAACCCACCCAATGCGGCAAAGGCGCTGCGGCGAATGTAGAGACAGGGCCCGTTCGCCACCGGAGGATCGGGATAGCTCGGCACCGCAGCGGCGGCAAGCGCAGCGAGGATAGGTGCAAGGTCACGCTCCGCGGACCAGGAATCCGTCTGGCAGCGCTGCGGAAAAGCGCAAAGACCCTCGGCATTCGAGAAGGGCATCGCCGTGGCGATGCGCGGATCGGATGCGGCGCAGCGGATGAGCGCCTCGAGCCACCCCGGCGTTACGATCGCGCGCGCGTCCAGAAGCACGATATCGGAATCCGAGCCGGCAAGCGCGCGGTTGGCGAGCGTGGCGAAACCCGTCGACACCTGATCAACCGGTGCGGCCAGGCTGACCTCGCCGATTTCCACGTCAACCGGCAACCATCGGAACGCACCTCGGGTATGCGCGTGCACGCTCTCGAGGCAGCGGCGCGCGCAGTCTGTCCGGCCGCGAACGTCGACGACGATATCGACGCCAGGGGAATGCAACTTCGCCGTCATGCGGGCCGGATGCGTTCCCACAGCCGGCGCAGACGCAGCCAGGGCAGCACGAGCCACCAGCGCAGCGACGCGCGATACGCGACGATGCGATCCTGCGCATCAATCTGGCGCCGAAGCTCGTCGCGCTCAGCTTCGAACGATTCGGATGCGGTACCGATGCGTCGATCGAGCTCGGTCATCCTGGCCTCGCGCTCGGCACCCTGAACCTCGAGCGCGGTAATACGCTGCACCCGGCGCGTGATTTCGTCATTGCATTTCTGCAATTCCCCGTACATCCGGATGACCTTGCGCGTTTCGTTGTCGATGCGCTCCCATTCGCTGTCGCCGGCGTCCGCGTAGAGCGACAGCGCGAGCGATTCGGCAGGCAGTGCCGCCGGCGCGCGCCCTGCTGCCACGACGAAGTACAGCGCCGGCGGAATACCCGCGGGGCGCACTACGGTTGTGTCGCCCGCAAGTACTTCGAAGCCCGACTCTTCCGCATCGGCCCAGATCGCCGATCCCAGGTAGCGGCGCTGCCGGAACCATCGCTGTGCGGGGAAATCCACCGCGAGCAAGGCCTCGAGCTCACGGCGATCGAGCTCGTGCACGTGAAAGGGGTTCGCGTAGGCGCGCGCGTCGCTGTATTCGACGCGATTGGGCGAGGACAGGACCAGCAGGCCGTCCGGCGCCAGCACGCGCGCGAATTCGGCCAGCATTCGCGCCTGGTCGCCGGCAGCAATGTGCTCGATCGTCTCGAACGACACGACGAGATCGACGCTCGCTTCCGCCATGGGCAGC
The DNA here is from genome assembly GCA_963701885.1 of uncultured beta proteobacterium. Classification (GTDB taxonomy): domain Bacteria; phylum Pseudomonadota; class Gammaproteobacteria; order Burkholderiales; family Casimicrobiaceae; genus VBCG01. The sequence continues at coordinate 32,874 of CAVPBR010000009.1, read as the reverse complement.
GCGGTCACCGACGCCGCCTCGAAGCGCAGGTTCGGATGCGCCGCGTAGTGTGCCGACGCCGCGGACACGACACCCGCGTCGATGTCGATGCCGATGACGCTTGCGGCGACGCCGGCCAGCAGCGCCGCGCCGTAACCCTCGCCGCAGGCCGCGTCCACCACGCGCCGCCCACGCGCAACGCCCCGCGCGAAGGCGTAGCGGTGGCAGTGCTCGTAGGCGATCTCCCCAGGCACGCCGGGGATGAAGCGCTCGCCGGTGAAGGTGGCAGGATCAGGCATCCGTGAGATCAGATCCGCGGAACGCGATGACAGCGCGAGGAAAGTCGGTGCGGAATGTGGGTCGGGCGAATCGCAAAAGCGCTCGGAGCACGAATTCTACCGGAACGGATGTTGCGCCGACCCTGGGCTCGCTGGCAACGTGCGTAAAATCGCGCATTTCCCACCGGCACCCGCCATGACGCAGGCTGAGGCACTCGCGCAAATCCGCGCCCGTCGCTGGTTTTACGAATTCGACCTGCCTGACGGCACGAAGACAGCGTCCTACCTGCCGCTAGGGGTCGAGAAAGTGCATTCAACTCGACTCGAGATGCTGTGGCGTGGTCTCGCGCCGGTCGCAGCGGGCCGGTGGGCCGAGCTATCTGTCATCGATATCGCCTGCCACCAAGGCTACTTCGCGATGCAGCTCGCACAGAAGGGCTGCCGCGACGTGCTCGCCGTCGATGCGCGCGCGGAGCACATCGCCGATACGGCGCTGATCGCGCAGGCCTACGGCCTCGGCAATCTGCGCACGTTGCAGGCCGACATCGCGCGGCTCGATCCGGCGTCGCTCGGGACCTTCGACGTCACGCTGATGCTGGGTCTCCTGTACCACCTCGAAAACCCGGTCGGCGCGATGCGTCTAGCGCGCTCGCTCACCCGACGCGCGTGCGTGATCGAGACGCAACTGGTGCCAAATATGACCGGCGTCGTCGACTGGGGTGCCAACACGTTCCAGCGATCGATGATCGGCAGCTTCGCGATCATCGACGAAACCGACGAGACCCATGCGCCGGAAGCTTCGACCACCGGGATCTGCCTGTGCCCGAGCTACGAGGCCCTCGTATGGGTGTTGCGCAAGGTCGGCTTCGCGCGGGTCGAGCGGGTCGCGCCTCCTGCCGGCGCTTACGAACAGCACGCGAGCGGCAAGCGGGTGGTGGTGGTCGCCTACGTCGCGGACTGACGCCGCAACGCTGCCGCTGCCTCTGTGGCCCGGGCCCAACGGACGAAGACGCCCCCATGCCGTCGCTGAATTGCCGCTACTGCCGCGCCGACGGATCAGCTCAGCAACCGGTCAGCGTACGGCCACATGTGCCACGCGGCGCCATCGCGGCCGAGCAGTGACTCGAGCTGCGCGGCGAGTACCGTTGCCAATGCCTGTGGATCCGCAAATGTTTGTGCGCCCTGGATCGCAAGGTGTCGGCGCCCGGTAGCGCGGTCAAGCCCAGCAGAAAATGACACGACCGGAATGCGCAGTACACACGCGATCCGGATCAGACCTAGCGGAATCGTGAGCTGCAGGCGACCCAGCGGCGCCGCGATCGCCGAGCGACCTAAGCGAACCGGCACATCGCATAGCGCGACGACGCTTGAGCCTTCGGAAAACGCGGCTTCGATCTGCGCGGTGGCCCCGCCGGTATAGATGATTGAGGCACCCGAAGCACGCTCCGTCGCGCGGGCCCGAAGCCTTACATAGCGAAGCCGCCACGCGTCGTATCCGAAGTCCGCGCCGTTGAAACGCCCGGACAGGAAATGTGCGCGATTACCGGTGCGCGCCAGATTCTGAAGCGAGCCCAGGCCTGCCCCCCAGTGGTAAGTCACCGCGAGAAACGGTCCTCGGACCGGCCACGCGCCCCGGACGTCGGCGCTCGCATCGAACCAATCGTGTGCGCGCGTCATTGCGACAAATAAGTCCGCATGGTCGACGAGTTGCACCAGCCGCCACGCGCGCCGCCACGTCGCCTCGTCCGCCGCCACAGTTCCGGTCTCGGGCAAGCGCGTGAAGCCGAAGTGTGTTGCCAGCGCATAGGCAGCGACTTCATCAGGAAACACGACATGGTCGGAGGCTGCAACACGGGCAAGAAGACGGAAGCGTGCTCGTGCCGGCAGCGCCGCGGCCAACATCGGCCATCGCCAGTGCGTCCGGCCGGCGGTCATTTGTCCGGCGTCCCGTCGACGTGCCAGCGATGAGGTAGCCGGACAAATCCCAACTCGCGCGTCTGTCCACTGACGACTAGTGGGCGCTCAACGCGGTCGAAAAGGCGCACGCCCTCGGGATCAGCCGCGTGGGCACGGACCTGGTAGCTCCCCGGCAACAGCGCAAGCGCCGGCAGCGCCAGCGTGAAGCGAAAGTGGCTGGTGGAAATACGCTCAGGAAGGACGCCGTCCATGTCCGAGGCAACGCCATAGACCGGCGTTCCGTCAGCGCGGATTACGCCGACAAGAACGACCGGCGCACGTCCGTCGGGCGAGTACACCTCGCCGCGGACCGTGAGGTCCTCCCCTTGTGCAATCGATCCGGCGGGCTCGAGTTCGAGCGACTGGATCGCGTAATACCCGGCGCTCGTCGCGAGGTCGAGCGGAGAGGGCGCCCTTCGCGCGCGCCTCCTTCGCCTCGTGGTACGCGAGATAGGCCTGCGTCACTTCGGCAGCCGTTCCGTAGCGCTCGACCTGCCCACCTTTGATCCACAGCGCGTGCCGGCAAAGCTTCTGCACGTGATACATGCTGTGCGAGCAAAAGAGCAGCGTTCCGCCACCCCCGAGATAGCGCTCCATCCACGCCACGCACTTCTTCTGGAACGACTCGTCACCGACCGCGAGCACCTCGTCGGTGATCAGGATGTCGGGCGCGAGCGCGGTGGCGACGGCGAAGCCCAGGCGCACGACCATCCCCGACGAGTACTGCTTGATCGGGTCGCGGATGTGATCGCCCAGATCGGCGAAGGCAATGATCTCGGCGCGCTTGTCCGCGATCTCGCTGGGTGCCAGGCCCAGCAACGCCGCGGCGAGCTCGATGTTGGCGAGCCCGGTGTACTCCGGGTGAAAGCCCGAGCCCAGTTCCAGCAGCGCGCCGACGCGACCGTTGACCGCAACCGTCCCGCGCGTCGGCGGGATGACGCCGGCGATGATCTTGAGCAGCGTCGACTTGCCCGCGCCGTTCTCGCCGATGACTCCCAGCGATTCGCCGCGGCATGATCTCGAAGGACACGCTGTCGAGCGCGCGGAAAACCTTCGCGGCGGAGCGGCCGCGCAGCAGATCCCAGACCAGCCGCGTGCGCCCACCGCGGGGCTCGAGCTTGGCGTAATCCTTGCCGACGCCGGAGAGCGCGAGCAACGGCGTCACACGAAATCCTCGAAATGCGGCGACAGCCGGCGAAACACCGCAAGTCCACCGGCGAAAAGCGCAACCGCCACCACGACCGCGAGCGCATCACCCCGGTGCAGCGCGAGGCTGCCGTCGAGCAGCGCCTCGCGCAGCCGGTCCACCATCCACGAGAATGGATTGAGCGCGATCCAGCCGCGCAATCCCGCGGGCACCAGGGTCAGCGGGTAGAGAATCGGCGTCAGGTACATCAGGATCATCAGCAGCGGCATCAGGATGTGCTCAATGTCGCGGATGAACACCTGCAGCGCAGACAAGAGAAGCGCGATGCCGGTCACGCCGACGAGCACGATCGCCCACACCGGCAGCGCGATCACGAGCCCACGCAGGTGAATCGCCTCGCCGAACAGCTTCAGCACGACGAGCACGACCAGGTAGCCCACGAGTTGCAGGGTGAACGTCGCCGCAACCGAGGCGTACACGACGATCTCGTGCGGGAAGGCCACCTTGCGGATCATGCCCGCGTAGCCGGCGATGCTCACCGCGCCGCGAGACAGCGATTCCTGCGCGGCGAGCCACGGCCACAGCGCCACCGCGACGAAGGCGAGGAAGCTCTGCCCGGCGAACCCGGTCGCGTGGAAGATGGTGGTGAAGACGAAGTGATAGACGCCGAGCAGCACCAGCGGGTGCAGCAGCGCCCACAGCAGGCCCGCCGTGCTGCCCAGATAGCGGACTGCGAGCTCGCGGCGGTAGAAGTTGGCGAAGAGGGCGCGCTCGCGGGCGCGCAGGGCCCGCCAAGCGTGCGCCGCGGGTGAAGATCGCTGGAGGTATCCGGCACGCCGTGCTGGGAGCGGCGGAAGTTCAAGGCATGAACCGGTGCGTCCGGTTGAATGTAGGGTTAGCCACCGCAGCGCACAAAACTGCGCGGCGAAATGGAATCCAACCGCACGAGTAACTCTGCAGCGGGCACGCGCAGCGATTCCAGCTTGTTGTTCCGCGCAGCCAATACCGCGACCGTTATCGGTAAGACGCTTAAGTTGCGCTGGAATTGAAGATTCTGATCGGCCGTAACGAAGACGTCGAACCGGGTAGCAGCCAGCCGAAGCAAGTCGCCGTTTTCGACGCCCGACCAACCCGCTTCTGCGACGGTGACGACCTCGTGTCCCGCAAACACACGACGCAGGCGGCGAGGAAGCGACTCGTCAAGCAGAATGCGCATGCGGAATGACCGCCTCGCGCGCCTGCTCCAAGACAGCTACGGCGACCGCCCGCGCAACGCTAGGAAAGTCATCGAGAAACTGATCAAGGGACTCGCCGGACTCAAGATAATCGAACAGGTTCTTGACGGGAACGCGCGTGCCAGCGAAAACAGGAACTCCGCCCTGGATTCGGGAATCGACAATGATCAGGCTCTTTCCCATTTCGTAATGATACGCCGGCCACTGCTTGCGGTGGCTGACGGAAGTATCCGGCACGCCGTGCTGGGAGCGGCCGAAGTTCAAGGCATGAACCGGTGCGTCCGGCTGAATGTAAGGTTGGGCGGCTCAAGCCGCAAGCTTGCGCACCCGAAGCTGCCGCCGCCGCTGCTCGGCTTGCCAGAGATCGTATTGCACTTGCTGGTTGAGCCAGCTCTCCGCTGAAGTGCCAAACGCAATCGACAGCCGAACTGCCATTTCCGGGCTGATGCCTGCGCGGCCATTCAAGATAGAGGACAGCGTCTTTCGACTGACCCCAAGAGCGCGAGCGGCTTCGGTGACCGAAACGCTCAGCGGCTCGAGGCAAAGCTCACGTAGTACCTCACCGGGGTGCGGGGGGTTGTGCATCGTCATGGCTAGTGGTAGTCCTCGTAGTCCACGTCGATCGCATCGCGCTCCGCGAATGCAAACGTAACGCGCCAATTGCCGCTCACCCGCACGGCCCAAGTGCCTTTGCGTTGGCCGGTGAGCGGATGCAGGAACAAACCGGGGAGGTTCATATCTGCAGGATTGACCGAAACCTGCAACCGACCCAAGATCATTCTGAGCCTTTGTTCATGCTGCGGCTGGATCCCAGCTTTCGTGCCCTTGCGAAAGAAGCGCTCGAGGCCTCTATGCCGGAAGCTGCGTATCACCTACGCATTGTAACCCATAACGCCCCAGGTTACAAGACGCCCGACGTCAGGCCGCAAGATCAAGCAGCGCCTTGGGATTGCGATGGGCAAGCTCAAGTAGCGTGCGCGCTGGACCGGACGGAGCACGCCGCCCCTGTTCCCATTCTTGAAGGGTGCGCACGGACACACCGATGAGCCGAGCAAACTGGCTTTGCGAGAGACTCGTGCGCTCACGAATGCTCGCGACTGAGGGATAGGTGATCATACGACCCGTCTCGCCACGCTTGAGTTGACGAATCCCTTCCAGAATCTCGTCTCCGAGATTACGACGCTTCGGCATCTTCCATCTCCTGTCGAATCCTTCGAAGAGCCAGGGTGGAAATGTTTCCCATCTCACTCTCAGCATCGCTTGCAGCGCGGCATACTCATCGTCGCTGAGGTAGTCGTAAACAAGCCGCGAGAACAACGGCGTCTCGACAAATGTCAGCATCGGGAGATCATACGTCAGTGCCGGATACAACGCAAACGCGGTCCTCGCGGGTCACTGCGATCTCGCGGCGATAGAAATTGGCGAAGAGCGCGCGCTCGCGGGCGCGTGGGAGTCCGCCAACCGTGGGTCGCGGGCGAAGATCGTTGGAGGTAACCGGCACGCCGTGCTGGGGGCGGCCGAAGATCAGGGCATGAACCGACGCGTCCGGTTGACCGACAAGTTAACCGTCAGCTTCCTCGAGTGGTCTGACCGCGATGACATCACGGTCGCCGACCGGACGAATATCGTCGGGATGCAACGTGAGCAGAGCTTGGGTTTTACCAGAGGCGGCCACGAACTCGACTTCCAACGCGTCGGAAGCAAGAAGCTCAACGATTGCGCCGAGATCGCCACGCCGCAGCCTGGCAGCGGGAATGTCGTGGGTGAGGGCGACGGTATCAAGCATCCTGTACATAAGCTACCTCGGGATCGCGGTAACGAGCCTGGGAAAGTCCTCGCCTGTTCGAAGCAACCCTACTGTAGTGAAATCGCCGGTTCGACCGGAAGGTCCAATAAGAATACCCTTGACTTCGACCTTCTGCCCGAACGCACTGGGTTGACCGGGAGCAGCGCTTCCAGTGCGCGCGGTCACTTGGGCGCAGGGACCGAAGGCGCGCCGGCGGGCGGTCGGAGCTGCGGGCGCCGTGGCCGGCGCGACTGCCGCTTCGGGTGTTGGCGCGGACGCAGGTGACGAGGACGCTCCGGGCGGCACCGCGGGACCAAGCGGATTTCCGTTCGCGTCGACGCGGTTCACCAGCGCGTCGATCGCCGGCTGGTTGAGCCTGAGCGTCGGGTCGCGGTTGATTTCCGTGTAGCGAAGATTTCGCTGGCTGGCGATGTATTGCTCGCGCAGCGTCTTCATGATCTTGTCGCGCACCTCGTCGAAGGCTTGCGTTCGCGGCGGATGAATTGCGTCGAGGCGAGCGATGTGCCATGCGACCGAGGTCTTGAGCGGCGGCGATAGCTCGCCCGGCTTCTTCAGCGCGAGGAGACCGTCCTTGATCTCCGCAGGAAGCTGGCCCTCGGACATCGGGGGAAGGACGCCGCCCTTGCCCTTCGTCGTCGGGTCGTCCGAGTATTCGCGCGTGACGCTGTCCCAGTCTCCGCCGGCAAGGATTTTCGCCCGCGCCGCCTCGGCGCGCAGCTTGGCGCCATCGTCGCCATGGGTGGTGATCGACACCGCGATGTCGGAGAACTGCCGCAGTTCGGGAAGCTTGTACTTGTCGCGATCGACGGTGTAGATCTCGCGCGCCTTTTTCTCGAAGCCCACGCGGTCTGCGTCGAAGTTCTTGCCCGAGACTTCGTCGAGGTGCGCGAGCTCGGCATTGGCGAGCGCGCGATCGGGAGCCTGCGAGTCCTTGGCGTCGTTCCCCTTGGCGCGCGGCCGGGGCTCAACGGGCGTCAATCCGTCGAGGCGCGCCTGCGCGGCAAGGGTCTTGATCAGGAGCAGGTTGTTGAGGATGTCCTGGACACGCTTCGGGCTGGTTGCGAATTCCCAGCGCATTTTCTCCGGGAGCTTGGAGAGCGCGCGGTCGTAATCGGCGCGCGTGATCTCGGTCCAGCGGGTCTTCGCGAAGACGTCGGGCGGAAGCCCTCCGGTCGATTCGGACGAAGCGGGGGCGGGGGCAGTGGCAGCCGCCGGCGCGGCGGAGCTCGGCAGGCGCAGACGGCGCGTTCGGCTCGGTGGCTGCCGCAAACGCGGGCCCGGCTCCCGAGGCGAGCGCGCAGAGCCACGAGTGCGGCAAAGCTCAAGGCGCGCGCGAACGCACGCGGCAACGAATGGGGCATGGTCACGAGGGGATCGATTTGACGCGCGATTGTCCCACGACGCGGCCCGGGACGCAGCGCGGGCGTCGAACGCCGCGAAGGCCGAACAGCGCGCTGCGGAACACCAATACGCGGATGGCCCCGTGCGGGGCCATCCGAATTACGCCAGCAGACTCAACCGGGGCGCGAATGCCCCTCCTGTCGCCGAATCGATCTTGCTTCAATTCCCGACCTCGAAGAACGCCGTAACTGGGTTTCCGTTCGTGTTCTGAACGTTGACGAAATACGTGCCCCCTGGCTGCACCGCGGGCGTGAAGGTGCTGACCCGTCCCGCCGATGGCGATCGTCCAAACAAATCCCGCACTCTTGACGAAGGGGACAGTGGCAAGAACGGGGTCCGGATTGGGGAAGACGCATGGCGCGGAAGCAAGCGTCCAAGTGACTCTGTCGTTGCTTCCAGTGAATGGCCGTTTCCAATTTCGAGCGTGCCCGATGCGCCGGCAGGTACGGTGAACTGAACGGCGAGCGACCCGCCGAGCAGGAATTGAGACTCCGCCGCCTTGCCAGTGGCTCAGGCTCCCCCATGTGAGAGCAACAGGAGTTCCACAACTCGTGCCACCGCCACCGCCTGCCGCTGGCACGACGACGGCGTTGGAATTGGTCGTTGCCCCCCGGGCGTCGGTGACGCTATACGTGTAGGTGACGCTTGCCGTTGTGCTCGCACCAAGAATTTCGTTGAGCACCGTGCCGCCGGTCAAACCGTACCCGTTGCGCCGATCGAAATCGGCGCCGGCGAGCGGGACCAGGTTAGCGGACCCGTGCAGTTGCTCGCCGTGACCGTCACCGGCCCCCCCGAGCTCGTCAGAGGCGACGGTTGGAGCCGCCGAGAGCGAGCACGACGGACGCAGGCGGCGTGCCGCTGGGCGAGTTGCACGTGACCACATATTCGAGGCACCGCTGGGCGTCAGCGACATCCCCGACGCAACAACGCAAGTGAGCGATTGGAGCGTCGTCTGCGCGGCCGCAGGGAGCGAAGCGGGTGCCAGGACGACCCCAACAACCGCCGCGAGCGAGGAAGCGCAGCAAACTCGGAAAACTCGATTCATGACAACCTCTCGGTGATGGTTGACGCGACGCTGCAGCGCAGAACCGGAAGCAAGTCCCGCTCCCGCAAACAGCCCATCGGCGCGTCCAATCCTGATCAAGGCGATCTTGACCGACCAGCGTCGGCCTGGACCCGATGATCAACGCTTTACATGCGCCCGCTGAGCCTGATGGCGAGCGCCGGGCGATCCGTTCGCCCCAAAATCAGAAAAAAGAGCGGGACCGTAGTCCCGCCCTTGGTCACTGCATACGCAATTGCGTCACAACGAAAGTCGCAACTTCCGCTCAGTCGACAGTGATCGTCGTCGTGTAGCGGTGCGTGAACGTGCCACCGTAATTCGACAGCACCGATGCTCCGTTGACCGGGATGGCACCGTTGGTGAACGACTGGACCGCGAAGCCCACCACCGGGACGCCGACGTAGGTGACGGTGTTGCCCGTCGTCGCCGTACCACCCAGCGGAGTGATCGTCGTGGCGGCAAAGTTCCCCAACCTGTGCGCCGAGATCGCCGAAGCGTTGGGCGTCCAGCCGAGGTCGAGCCAGCCGTCCTGGAACCCGGTCGGGATGTTGGCGATGTTGGTCGACCCCAGCACGTTCGAGTTGTTGAACGTGATCACGTTCGCTTCCCAGCAGATCGAGTTGCTCGACGTGGGCGGCGGCGGCGAGAAGTTGAGCGGAGTCGACGTCGTGTTCTCTTCGCGGTCGAAGATGTTGAGCGACACGTCGTCGCACGAGCCGGTCGGCGTGAAGTTGCGTTGGAACGGCTGGTTGAACGCCGGTGTCGCCTTCGCGGCCACGGGCACGTAGAAGCGCTTCGTCGGCATCGTCACGACCCAGTCGGTGCCCGAGGTCGTGCTCGCGTCGAGCACGTATTCGTTCAGCACGTTGTCGTGCATCAGCACGGCGCTGACCGGGTTCGCCGACCCGAGACCCCAAGTCGACTGGTAGGTCGCGTTGGACGAGAACACCAGACTGATCGGCGGGAAGGCCTCCGTCAGATCGGGCTGATTCTGCCCGGCCGGAGCGTACAGATTGTTCGTCGAGTAATTGGCAAGCGCGACGGCGTTGTAGCTGTACTCGTTGCCCGAGTCGACGTTGATGAGCGTCATCGTACCCATCAGGCCGCCGCCGGGCGCCTGCGCTTCGGACGCGGCAATCGAGTCGGTTTCCTTCGCGCAGCCCGGTGGGACGCTGTTGACGTGCGTCACGTTGACCGCGGTTGTCGAGCCGGCGGTGTAGGTCGCCATCTCGATGATCTCGACGTAGCCTTCCATCGTGCGGTCGAGGCTGTTGCCGGCGCCGTCGTCGTTACTGCCGCTGTAGGCGAAGTTGACAAACGCCTGCCCGCCCGGCAACGGGAGCTGGTTCGGCAGGATGCACGAATTGTCAGTCGACGTGGCCTTGGCTCCGCCTACGCCGGTTGCCGAGACTGCGGCCGTCCACACGTCAAACGGTGACAGGAACAGGTTGAAGTCGAGAACTTCGCGGCTGTTCTTGCCTTCGAGGAAGCGGACCTTGACCGACTTCACCGAGCCCGTCGAATTAACCACGGACAGCAGCGAGTTGTACGCGTTGCCGGCGCCATCGTTACGCGCGGTGTAATACGGGTAGATCAAGACCTGACCGAGGCCTTCCCCGTTCACGTTGACCGCCTGCGCGGCACCGGCCACGCCCAACGCGCCGAAGCCAGCGAGGGCGGCGCACAGCGACTTCTTCTTGAAAATATCCATGGTTGGTGGTGACTCCGTTGAGTTGCCGATTAAAGTGATCACTTTAGAACAACAGCGAGCGCATCTTAGTACAGTTGGCGTTTCATTACAAACAAATCCTGCGTTTCCCCGAGCTTCCCGTGTCAGCTTTTTGCAACGGCCAGGCTAGGTGCCTTCCACAAACCATGCCTGCCCGTTTTCGATCAGCCAGTGTTCGGTGAGCAGCGTTTCGACGCCCTTGTACCGCGCGAAGTCGTAGCGCAGGGTCAGCTTCACCGTGCATGCCAGCGCCTTGCAGTCGACGGCATCCACCTTGATTTCGCGGTACATTCCTACTTTGTGCTTCGCCTTGTAGACGTCCAGCGGCAACGTCGCGCGCGAGCCCGGGCTCAGGTACGCATAGGCGCCGGCCAAGTCCCCCTTGATCAGCGCCTCCCACCGGCCCTGTGCCCGCGCGGCAACTGCAGCCTGCCTGACCTCGGGCGGCGAATCCGCAGAGAGCCTTCCGGGCCCCCCTACGCTCGCACATCCCGCTGTCAACGCAAGGGCCAGGACTCCGAACCATCGCAACGCATACTGTCGTCGTTTGGCGACAGTCATTTGTCGGGGGTGCCGCAAAACGTCCCAAAAGTACCTGTTTCGCGACGCCTGCCACTCTGTAGCCCGACACAACGCGGCCATTCTAATCGCTGTGAAGCCGACTGCAAACCCTGCATGAAGCCTAGCCATTTCCCCTGCCCCCGTCAATCTTGCAAGAGTCGCGCCTGCAGGAGCGACAAGTATGTTGCGCAAGCGCAACGCGTCGATTTCGTCATTTGTCGGGATTTCCCGACAGTTTTGGGGCCTTCGGCGGAAAGTCGTCGTGCAGGTTGTCCATCCGGTGCCGCAGGTCGTCGATGATCGCGGTGAAATCACCCGGCTCGGTGATCACCCGCGGCGTGATGAACAGCACCAGCTCGCTGCGGTTGTTGGTGAGGCCCTGGTTGCCGAAGAGTCCGCCGAGGATCGGCACGCGGTCGATCAGCGGCAGACCGTTGGTGGTATTGCCCTTGGTGTCCTGGATGAGGCCGCCCATCACCATCGTGTCCCCCGAGGGCACCGCCAGCGTCGTCTGAACCGAGCGGGTGTTGATCGGCGGCGCTTCGCCTGCGGCTGCCGGGTTGCCCGGGGTGCTCGACTCGGCGTCCACCTCGAGCGTCACCAGCCCACCCTCGTTGATGTGGGGCGTCACCTGGAGGAGCACGCCAGTGTCGACGTACGACGAGGTCGTCGTTATCGCGTTGGTGGTGTTGCCGACGATCGTCTGCTGGTTGATCGGGATCTGGGTGCCCGACTTGATCGTCGCCTTCTGGTTGTCCAGTGCTGCGAGGTGCGGGTTCGAGATCACCTTGGTGTTGCCGTAGGTGTCGAGCAGGTTCAGCGCCGCCTGCACGCCGCCGGGGAAGTTCGCATTGTTGATGAGGTAGCTGAAGCCCTGCGCCGCAGCCGCGAGCCCCGACGCTGCGGCCCCCGCGGCGGACGTGGGCAGCGGCACGGCGGGATTGATGGCGTGGTCCTGCGGCTGGTTGACGTTGCCCCCGCTGCCGCGGCCCGAGGGTGCTGCGCCCTTGAACAGCCAGTCGATGCCGAACTGGAGCTGGTCGGTCAGCGTCACCTCGGCGATCGTCACTTCGATCATCACCTGGCGCGAGGGCACGTCGAGCTTTTTGAGCGCCTGCTCGATGATCGAATACTCCGACGGCGTGGCGACGATGAGCATCGTGTCCTGCTCCTTGTCGGCGACGACCTGGATGTTGCGCACGACGCCGGTGCCCTCACCGCCGACGACCCGCGCCGCGGCCCCGGCGCCACCGTTCGCACCGCCCGCAACGGTGCCGCCGACGCCTCCTCCACCTGCGCCGCCGGCATTGCCCGCACCTCCTGCAGCCGGGTAGCGTGGCGCAGCGGCCTCGGCCGCCTGCGGGGTATTCGGCATGATCGTCGCCTGCTGCTGGAACGTGGGCGGCGAGACGATCGTCCCGGCCGGCGTCCCGGGAGCGAGCGTCGGAGGCGCCTGCGCCGTCGGTTGCGCCGCCTTGCCGGTGAACGCCTGCTGCAGGAGCGGCGCGATGCGCTCGGCGCGCTGGTATTTCATGTTGTAGACGTAGAAGCGCACGCCCTCGCCAATGCCACTATCCAGGCGCTCGATCCAGGTCTTCGCCTGGTCGATGTATTCCTGGTTCGGCGAGATCACCAGCAGCGCGTTCATCCGCTCGATCGGGATGATGCGCAGCACGCCCGCGAAGGGGCTCGTGGCCTTGTCGCCGATGACCTTGTCGAGCTCTTGCGATACCGTCTTGACATCGGCGTTCTTCAGCGTGAACACGCCTGCCGACATCCCTTTCATCCAGTCGATGTCGAAGGTGTCGATGGTGTCGATCAGGTGCCGCAGTTCGGGCTCGGTACCGGACAGGATCAGCAGGTTGCGGATCGGGTCCACCCGTATCGCCTGCGCATCCTTGGCGAAGGGCTCGAGGAGGTGCGCCATCTCCGGTGCGCCGACGTACTTGAGCGGGACGATCTGCACCGAGAATCCCGCCGGCAGCGCGCGCGAGGAATTGCCGAGTTGCGGCGTCACGTTGCCGCGCAGCGCGAGGTTCTCGGGGACGATCTTCCACAACTTGCCCTCCTGCACCATCGTCGCGCCGTTCATCCGCAGCAAGGTCTCGAGCGTCGCCGGGAGCGCATCGCGCGGGATGCCCGACGAGGTGCGGATCGTCACCTGTCCGCCGACGCGGGGATCGATCTCGTAGCCCTCGTGCAGGATGTCGCCCAGGATGTTGCGCACCACTTCGCGCAGGTCGGCGCCTTCGAAATTGAGCATGACCGGCCCGCCGTTCGTGGCCGTCGGAGGCGCTGGAGGCAGCAGGCCGCCCACGCCCTGGCCGCGCACGACGATGCCGTTGCCGCGGACGATTTTGGCCCGCGGCTCTTCCGGTGGGGTCGCTACGGCCGTGCCTTGCGCTTTGCGTGCAGCTTCGGCCTTCTGCGCGGCTTGCGCAGCCTCCGGAGCGCCGGCGACGATCGGCTGCTGCGCGCATGCGGCGAGAAGCGGGATCGCGGCCAGCGCGAGCGCGTAATGCAGTCGGGGCGATGTCATGAGATTCGTGGTCCTGGTTGTTGCGCTTACCGTTAGCGCTGGTTCGCATTTCCGGCGGGAGCCGTGCTCCCGCCCGAGGCTGCCGCTGCCGCTGCCGCGGCGCGCCGGCGCTGCGCGAGCAGCTCGCCAACGCTGATGACGCCGTTCTGCTGCGGCCCCGCTTCGCCGGAAACGGCGCCCGCGCGTTGCGGGTTTGCACCCGCCGGAAATTCCCGGCGTGCTTCGGCGCGTGCGCCGGCCCGCACCTCGCGCGCGGCGGCGCCCTGCATCGCGGCCACACCCGGGGGCAGCGCGCCTGCAAGCGGTGCCTGCATGGTCGTCTTCGGCCCCTGCGCAATCTTGAGATGCAGTTCCTCGGTGTCGCCGCCTTGGACGAGCTTGACGCTGTCGGCAGTTACGTCAGCCACGGTCATCCCGTCGAGCTCCTCACCCTTGCGCACGGCGTGCGATTTGCCGCTCGCCGTTTCGCGCAGGAATGCGGTGGCAACATTGCCGGTCACCGTCGTGCCGGTCAGCGAGTACTTGCCCTTCTGCATCGCCCCGTTGCCGCCCGCGGCTTCATTGGCGGGCGGTGCGGGGCGCCTTGTTGCGTTGAACAGCATTCGCTCGACGGTTTCCTTGCGCGCGGCCAGGCCTCCGTCGATCCTGAATTCGGGCATCAGCGCGACATCGACCGCCTTCGGCGCGACCGGCGCGGCAACGGGGACCGGGAGGCTCACGCCGTCACCCCAGCGCGTCTCCCAACCGAGGATCGCGAGCACGATTGCGAATGGGATGACCCAGATCGCGACGCTACGCAGCGGCTGCATCTCGTTCATCGCGCGAGTCCTCGCTGCATCACGACGCCTTCGCCGGCGCTGCGGCCGGCTTCGCGGCCTCGGGGTAGGCCCAGCCGCCGACGTCGAGATGCACGTTCAATTCGGGTTCCTGTCCGGGTCCGGGCTTGAAGCCGCGGAATGCGTTCAATGGTCTCACGGTAAGGTTGTCGACGATCAGGTACGGCTGGTGCGTCTCGATCGCCATCAGAATCTTCTGCAGATTCGGCGTCGTCGCGAAAAACTGCACGTTGACGCCGATCTCGCGGAAGCGCCCATCGTCGCGCGGGGTCGTGTTCTGGCTGGTCGTGATCCTCCCGCCGTTGTTTTCGATCGCCGCCTTGACCAGCTCCTGCACTTCGGCACCGGCCAGATTGGCCGCGGTGTTCGCGAGGTAGAAGCGACGGCCGTCGCGCCGGTCGATCGCGGCCAGTGACGCGCGAAACTGCGGCGCCTGGGCAGCGATGCGCTCGTAACGGCGCAGGCGATCCGAGGTGCCGGCGATCGCGCTGTCGTAATGGCGATGCAGCAATACAACCGGGACCAGGATCGCGGCCAGCACGATCAGCACGATGGCAATGAAGAGTCCAAGCGCGAGCGTCCGGCGCCGGGCGGGCGAGAGCGTCTTGACGATCGCGGGCGTCATGGTCAATGCTTCCCAGCCGGGGCGCTGCCGTCCTCGCCCGGAGGAAGCGGCCCGAACGTGCGCCGGTGCGGGTGGCGCGGATTGTGGCGCTGCTGCTGCGGATTGCGCAGCGGCCGGAGCGGATTGCGCGGTAGGCGGTGCGCCCTGCGCGGCCGACGGAACGGGCGGTGCCCCCGCGGCGGCGCTTGCCGGTAATGCCGCGGCACTCGGCTTCGCCGCAGCGCCGGCCGGGACGGCGGCGCCTGATGTGACCGGGGATGCAGTCGCCGGGGCAGCGGCCCCAGCCGGGACCGGTGCCGGGACCGGCGCCCGCACCGGCACCCTCGCGCGGGGCGGTGCTGCGGCTTCGGCGGCCAGGTCGAGCTTCTTCGGCGCGGGCGCGTTGAATGCCACGACCTGCGCGGCGACGTCGAAGACCTCGCCGGGCCCGGGCTGGATCTTGGTCGTCGGCGAGCGCGGGGCAGCCTGGGTGAAGAGCTTCGAGTCCTGCAGCAGTGAGACGAGCCGGCCTGCGTTCGCCGATTCGCCGCGCAGCGCGATCTCGCGGGCCGCGTCCTTGCCGTTCATGGCATGGAAATCGAACTGGGTGAGCCAGGTGTCGTCGGGGAGGATCTTCGTCACGTCGTCCAGCACCTGCACGGTCCCCGGATAGGCGTACTTGCGCTGCAGCGCGAAGTTGTAGTCGCCGACCTTGCGCTCGAGCTCGGCGCGGATCCGATCCGCCGCCTCGGCGCGATGACGGGCTCCCTCGGAAACCGTGTTGAGCGCGATCGCCTCCTGGCGCTTCTGCCACAGCGGTAACACCAGCGCGGTCAGCGCGAAGACGGCGAGGATGATCGCGGGCACGATCACCTGCCACCGTGTCCACCGCGCACTGGCCTCGCGCGACTCGTCCGGAAGGAGGTTGACTCGCGACTGGGCCGCGCGGCCCGGCGGATCCGGAACGACCGCGACAACCTGCGCACCGAAGTCCTGCGCGTGGCGCAGCATCGGATCGACCAGCGCGCGGCGCGCCGCGACCAGCTCGACGTCGAGCATGTTGCGTTCGGGATCACGCTCGACGACCGTAGCGTCGAAATAGAGCTCGCTTGCCTTGAACGGTGTGTGCCGGTCGAGATCCCAGGCGAGCGCCCGCTTGAGGTCGTCCTCGATGGCGGCAGGCAGCAGCAGCGATTTGCGCAGCACGCCGCGCGGCGGCAACGCGACAATCACCTGCGTCGACGGCCTTCCGGGCCGCGCGAGCGAACCCAGCGCCGCGCGGCCGGCCGCAATCGTCTCCGCCCCGCTCGCATCGAGGGCGATCTTTCCCGCTTCGACCAATTGCAGGTGCCCATTGCTCTTCGGCCGCCACAGCGTTGCGACATTACCGTCGAAGGCCAGCACCGGGCGCGCGCGGCGGCGCTCGATCGACGCCCTCACGGGTGCCGGGATGAACGTCGCGAGTTCCTGCGCCCACCAGTGACCGAATCCGGCCAGCCCCAGCCTGCGCGCCAAATCGCGCACGCGCGAGCGTGCAGAAGACAAGGCGGAATCAGTGGCGGGCATCGTTGGCGGCAAGTGCCGTGGGCGGCGCGGATGGCGTCGCCTGCGCATCGAGCCAGGCGAGAGCGATCAGCGGCCGGCGCGGATCGGGCGAAGGCCTCAGGACGGCTTCGCGGGCGAAGGTTACACCATCGGGCATCGTCGCCTGCGCGTGGATCCGCCACACCTGCACGCTGCCGCCGGCGAAGGCCTGCGCCGGTGGAAACGGCGGAACCGGCAGGCCTTGCGCGAGCGCCTCTTTGCGTGCCGCGATGAAGGCATCGACGGTATCGGGTGTGATGCCAGGAAGGGCGAGCAATACGGTACGGCCCGCGGTGGCGGGGTTGATCCCCGGCTGCTGCGAATAGACGGTGATCGCATCGCGAATCCGCGCGTAGATCGCCGGGGTCATCCCGAGGACCCGCGACAGCTCGCCGACGGTCTCGAACGGTGCGTTGGACGGGACGTACTTGAGGTTGGCGGCCTGGTACTCGGGTGCTTCAGCGCCGTTGGGCCGGTGCAGGCTTTCAGGGTCGCGCCAGTCGGCGATGGCGTCGACGAGCGCCGACGAGGACGGGTCATCCATGCCGCCGACGCTCATCAGCAGGCTCTTGATCAGGGCGTCGGGCGCGGTGTTGATGTCGATCCGCGCGCCCTCGTCGACGGCGCTCGCGACGATCGACGCATTCCCGTCCTTCCACGCATGTGCCTGGCCGTCGAAGGTCCAGGAGGCCGCCATCCGCGGGCGCATCAGTTCGAATGCGGTGCGCTCCACCGCGCCGTCGGCCGCGGCCTGCGCCTGCGCGAGCGACACGGCGTTGCGCGCGGCGAGCGCCTCACTGCGCATGCTGTACGCGAATCCGCCGGCAATCGCGGTGAGCAGGATCGTGAGCCAGAGCGCGAGCACCATCGCGATCCCGGACTGCGCGCGGGGCGTTGGCATCAGGGAAGTAGTCATCACACCGCCGCGCACTGTCCGCGCACGTCGTCCCAGGCACGGCAGCCGGCCTCGGGCGCCTCGCGCGGCGTGACGTAGAGCGTGGGCCATGCGCTCCCCTGCTGCGGCGCGACATCGACGCGGATCAGGAGCGGAAGCCGCTGCGTATCGTCCCAGTGGTCGCGCCAGGTCGGTTCGACGGTCGCCGCGTCGCCGGGATCACGGCCGTAGTACGCGAGCGTGAGACTGGCGATGCCGTCGGCGAGGACTGAACGGTCGACCTGGCCGCTGCCGTTCCCACCATTGGCGCCGTCGGTGTTCGCCGTCCCGTCGAACGTCGGCAGGGACATCGCCGACGTGTCGGGAATCACGCGTTCGAGCACCAGCGGGCTCTTCGCCTCGTCGGTCCTGACCGCCAGCCGGTAGTACCAGACTCCGCCGCCGGCAACCCGCGGCGGAAGCGGCGCCGCGTAGCGTAGCTCGTTGGACTGGCCTGCGAACAGCAACGGAAACTGGACGATCTTGCGCATCCGCAGCGGGAATTGCTGCGCGAGATTGGTGCGCAGGAATTCTTCGGCGAGGCGCATCGACGACGACGCGTCGACCTTCGCCTCGCCGCTGGCGGTGCTGCGCCCGGCGAGCTTCAGCGAGCCGAAGAGTACTGCAGACAGCAGGCCGAGCAGGACCAGCGCGATGATGAGCTCGAGCAGCGTGAAGCCGCGCGATTTTGTCATGTCGGGTTCCTCGCCCCGATCGCGACGGTCGACAGCGACAGCGACCGCGGCGTGCTGCGTACGCCGGGGAAAGTCACGTCCACTTCGACTCGATACAGACGCGTGGACATGGTCTGCGACGCCTGCTCGAGATCAGCGTTGGCGGCGGGCGGAACATAAGCCGCGACCGACGTGCGCCACTGGATGCGCCCCCCGTCCTCGGCGCCTGCGTCGGAAGCTTCGCGCAGCGGCTGCGCCGCGGCGGCAAGCGTGAGCCGGCTTTGCGCGACCAGCAGCGCCTTGGTCCAGTCGTCGGCGGCGGATGCATTGGCCATCGCGCCGCCGTAGAGGCGGAACAGCGCCGTCACGACGAGCGCGACGATCACGAACGCAACCAGTACCTCGAGCAGCGAAAAGCCCGCGTGCTGCGGCACACGTCGCACGGCTCCGGACCGCGGTGCGGCGGCAATCATCGCTCAGTCGAGGATCGTGACGCGGCCGGTCAGCCAGTCGACGTCGACGTCGAACTTGCGCGTGCCCGACGCGACAGTGATGCGGCCGCCGTTGCTTCCGCCGTCGGGATAGAAGCGAATCGACCCGGTGCTCGCGTCAACCAGGTCGTTCTGCGCGGTGAAGAGCTTGAGTTCGACGCGCTTCGGCAGCGCGTGCACCTGCACATCGCGGTCGACGCGAAAGCGCTTGCCCGCGACGTCGAGGGTCAGCAGCGTCTCGCGCCGCTGCGAAACCGCTTCGCTCCGGGCGAGGCGCAGCCCTGCCGCGAGCGAGCGCGCCGAGGCGCGTAGTTCGCTCGTCGACACCGGACCGCCGAACATCGGGAACACGAATGCAGTGATCATCGCCATCAGCGTGAGCACGATCAGAAGCTCGAGCAGCGTGAAGCCGCGCTCGCGCGCCGGGTCTGCGGCGAGCGGCATGCCACCTCGTTCCCGAGCCATCGCGGCACTGTCGTTCGCGCGCCGAGTCCGGGCCGCGGTCATTGATTGCTGCCGTCCCAACTCGTGATGTCCTTGTTGACGCCCTCGCCGCCTTCCTTGCCGTCGGCGCCGTAGGACATGATGTCGTAGGGCCCGTGCGTGCCGGGAGACGTGTAAATGTAGTCGTGGCCCCACGGGTCCTTCGGCACCGTGTTCCTCTTCCAGTACGGGCCGGCCCAATTGTTGACGCCGGCAGGTGCCACGACGAGCGCCTGCAGGCCATCCTGCGTCGTCGGGTAGTCGCCGATCTCGAGCTTGTAGAGGTCGAGCGCCTGCCCGATCTGCTCGATCTCGATCTTCGTCGCCTTGGCCTTGGCCTGTTCGCTCTTGCCGAGATAGTTGCTGCCGACGATGCCGAGCACGACGCCGATCAGCGTCAGCACGACCAGAATCTCGATCAGCGTCATGCCGCGCGCCCGGTGAAACGCCCTGTCCTTCGTCATCGTCGGAACCTTTCGCTGTAGCGCGCGCGGCTTCGCAGTCCTGCGGCAGTCCAGCGCGCGAAGGATGGATTAGACAGAAATCAGATTGCGAGTTCGCTCATGCCCATGACGCCGAGCATGACCGAAAACACGATGCCGCCCACCAGCACGGCGAGCCCGAGGATCAGCACCGGCTCGAGTACGGCGAGGAAGCGCTTGAGCCCGATCGCGACCTCACGGTCGTAGACGTCGGCCACCCGCGTCAGCATTTCCTCGAGGCGCCCGCTCTCCTCGCCGACCAGGATCATCTGCGTCGCGAGCCGCGGATAGAGGCCGGTTTCGGCGAGCGGCCGCCCGAAGCCCTTGCCTTCGCGCAGTTTGGAAATGACGCCGTCAAGCGCGCTCGACAGCACGACGTTTCCCATCGTCTCCTTGACGATCGCCAGTCCCGCGAGCAAGGTCACGCCGTTGCCGATCAGCGTCGCCAGCGTGCGGGCGAAGCGGGCGATCTCGATTTTTGCGATCAGCTCACCGAGGAGCGGAGCCTCCAGCAGACGCCGGTCGCGCACGCGGCGCACGGACGGGATCCGCCCGCGCCGGCGGAACCACAGGACAAGGAGCGCGACCGCGGGGATGAGCGCCCACCACCAGTGCTGCAGGAAAGTTCCGGCGACGATCACCACCTGCGTCGCCAGCGGAAGCGCCTTGCCTGCCTGCGCGAAGGTCGACTCGAACTGCGGGACGACGAACACCAGCAGGATCATCACCGACGCCACCGCCACGCCGACCAGGATCGTCGGGTAGATCAGCGCCGAGCGCACCGCCTCGCGCAGCTCCTTGCCGCGGTCCATCGTCTCCGCGAGGCGCTGCAGCACCGTGCCAAGCGCTCCGCCTGCCTCGCCCGCGCGCACGATGTTGACGTAGAAGCGCGAGAAGATGTCGCGCCGCGCATCGAGCGCCTGCGACAGTGATTTGCCGCCGCGAACCGCGTCGCGCACGCTCTGCAGCATCACCGCGACAGGCAGCGTCGGCGCAAGGCTGATCAGCAGCTCAAGCGCGCGATCGAGTGGCAGGCCGGCCCGGAGCAGCGTCGCCAGCTCGCGCGTGATGGAAAGCAGATGATCGCCCGTCACCCGCCGCGGCTGGAACCAGCGTGCAGTGGCCGAGCGCGCCGTGCGTGCGCCGTCAGCTCGGCCCGCGCCGAGCGCCTGCGTGACCTGCGTCGGCATCATGCCCTGGTCGCGCAGCCGGTCGACGATCTCCGACTCGTTCGCGGCCTCGATCTCGCCGCTCGAGACGTCACCCGACGCGGTGACTGCGCGGTAGCTGAACAGCGGCATCGTGGCTAGGCTCGGCTCGCGGATTTGGACACTACGCTCAGTCCTCGCGCGTCGCGCGCAGTACTTCTTCGAAGGTGGTCACGCCCTTGAGCGCCTTGCGCAGGCCGTCCTCGTACATCGTCACCATCCCGGCGCGGATCGCTTCGACGCGAAGCTCGTTCGCGTTCGCATGCTTCATGACGAGGCTGCGCAGCGCATCGGTCACCGGCATCATCTCGAGGATGCTGACGCGGCCGATGTAGCCGGTGTTCGCGCACTGGCTGCAGCCTTTCGCGTGCCACAGCGTGATGTCGCGCTCCCCCGAGTAGCGCTTGAGGTTCATCTGCTCCACCAGCTCGGGCAGCGCGACGTAGCTCTCCTTGCAGTCCGGGCACAGCGTGCGCACCAGGCGCTGTGCGAGGATGCCCACCACGGTGGAGGTCAGCAGGTAATCCTCCACACCCATGTCGAGCAGCCGATTCACCGTCGACGGTGCGTCGTTGGTGTGGACCGTCGACAGCACCAGGTGGCCGGTCAGCGCCGACTGCACCGCGATCTGCGCGGTCTCGAGATCGCGGATCTCGCCAATCATGATGACGTCGGGATCCTGGCGGACGATTGAGCGCAGCGCGTTGGCGAACGTGAGGTCGATCTGCGGCTTCACCTGGATCTGGTTGATGCCGGCCATCTGGTACTCGACCGGATCCTCGACGGTCAGGATCTTGACGTCGGGCTGGTTCAGGCGGTCGAGCGCCGTGTATAGCGTCGTTGTCTTGCCCGATCCGGTGGGCCCGGTGACCAGCAGGATACCGTGCGGCTGCAGCAGCGCATTCAGGAACGCCTTCAGTGTCTCGTCCTCGAAGCCCAGCCGGCGGAAATCCAGCGCGACGCCGCCCTTGTCGAGAATGCGCATCACCACCGACTCGCCATGCATCGTCGGCACCGTCGAGACGCGGAGGTCGATCTCCTTTCCCTGCACGCGCAAGCGGATGCGCCCGTCCTGCGGCAACCTGCGCTCGGCGATGTCGAGGTTTGCCATGATCTTGATCCGCGAGATCACCGCGGCCGACAGTCGCTTCGGCGGCGACTCGACTTCGTGCAGCACGCCGTCGATCCGGTAGCGGACGATCAGCCGGTTCTCGAACGGCTCGACGTGGATGTCCGAGGCGCGTGTTTCGAGCGCGTTGGTGATAAGCAGCGAGACAAGCCGGATCACCGGCGCTTCGGATGCCAGGTCCTTCAACTGCTGGACATCGGCGTTGAGCGAGAGCTCGTCGGGGCGGGTTTCGACATCACCCAGGAGCTGGCCGACGGCCGACTTGCCTGCGCCATAGAGCCGCTCGAGCGCCGCTTCGAGCTCGGTGGGGATCGCCACCCTCGGCCGCACGGCACGCCCGGTGACCATCTCGAACGCGCCGATCGTGTAGCTGTCCGTGGGATCGGACATCGCCAGCGCGACCTCGGTCTCATCCTCCGAAAGCGGCAAGGCGCGCGCCTCGCGCAGGAAACGCGCTGAGACGCTCTCTTCGAGGATCGGGAATTCGGGGTAGCCGCCGGCGTCGACCAGCGGCAGCTCGAGCTGCGAGGCGAGTGCCTCGGCGACATCGCGTTGGGCGCACAACCCCAGAGTCACGAGCAACGCGCCAAGCTTCTCGCCGCTTCCCCCTGCAGCCGCAGCGCGCGATCCAGGTTCGCCTGGTCGAGCTTGCCGCGCTCGATCAGGATCTCGCCGATGCGTTTGCGGGTGACTTCGGGCACGTGGAAAGGCAGGTCGAGCGTCTCGGACTCGGCGTACGCACAAGGTGTGAACACGCTCCGCAAAAGTCGCGCCGAATGTTACCACGCGCTTCGGCGAAATCGACGCAAATGCGCGTCGCAAAAGATGATTTCAGCGCCCCCCGGCGCGCGCATGCGATCGCCTGCGCATTCGCTTCGATCGGATCCTGTCGCCATTCGGAGACGCTTCGCGGAAACCCGCGTCATGCGATCGCCGACATGTCGGCGACGATGCCCGGCGTCACGCAGGTGACCGGGACCGCCGGCGCGAACTCGGTGTAGCGCGAAGGCGTCACGTCACTACCGGCCTGCGCCAGGCGTCGAGATTCCAGCCCAGCATCCGCTCGAGCTCGTCGATTTCGGCAGCGAATGCGTGCTGCAGGAAAGCCGCAGCGTTCGCGCTCATCGGCGCGGTGTAGCCGGAGGTGTTCACCGAACGCGGCAGCACCTTCGGAAACGCGGTGACGCCGAGGAATGCGGCGATCCGCGTCAGCACTGCGTTCGGGTCGCGCTGCAGGTCGTCGCTTGGCATCACCAGCATCTGCGACTGGGGGAACAACGCGCCGATGCGGCGAAGCTGCACGCTATAGCGGCCGCGGTCGACGTAGGACACCCGCATGTCCTGGCGCGTCGGCATGGCGGCAAGTCGCTCATCCTCGCAGGCGAGCGCTGCGTCGAAGTCGAGCCGCTCGCGCTTTTCGCGCGCTTCGAGGTGCCAGTGCGAGTAGGCGCGGGTCGCCGGATGGCGCAGCAGGATGACGAACTTCATTGCCGGGTTGTACGCGCGGATGCGCGCCGCGACCGGCTCCCAGTACATGTAGATCGGCGTCGTCTCGCCGACCACGTGCTGCGATCTCCCCGCATCGAAGAACCCGTGATAGAAACGGTAGTCGGCGCCGCCCGCGAAGTGCGCTTCGTCGTCGAAGTAATGCACCTCCTTGAGATCCCTCGGCATGCAGATCTGCGGGTGCTCACGCAAGTAGACGTCGAGCGCGGTGGTGCCGCCTTTCTGCGTACCGGCCACGACGAAGTCGACCTTGCGCTCGTTGACCACGGCCCGTCCGTGGCAATGCTTATAGCGGCGACCGCTGCCGCAGGGACAGGGGTCGTTGCGTCCCGGTGCCGCCATCGTTTGCGTTCAGCGCAGCGATGCGAAGGCGGCGTCTGCGGCGGCGAGGGTCGCGGCGATCGCGTCCTCGCCGTGCGCCGCGGAGACGAACCCGGCCTCGTAGGCCGAAGGCGCGAAATAGACGCCGGCGTCGAGCATGGTGTGGAAGAAGCGGCTGAAGCGCGAGGTGTCGCAGGCCAGCACCGCGGCCAGGGAGTCGGGAATGACGGGTGAAAAGTACATGCCGAACATGCCGCCGATCGCTTGCGCGCGGAAAGGAATGGCGTGGCGCCGTGCCGCAGCTTCGAGCCCTTCGACGAGCGCGCGCGTCGTCTGCGTGAGGCGGTCGTAGAAACCCGGCGCTTCGGTGGCTGCGAGCGTCGCGAGGCCCGCGGCGACGGCGACCGGATTGCCGGAGAGTGTCCCGGCCTGGTAGACGGGCCCGAGCGGTGCGATTTTCTCCATGATCGCGCGCCTGCCGCCGAACGCAGCCACGGGCATGCCACCGCCGATAACCTTGCCGAGCGTCGTCAGATCGGGCGTGATGCCATAGAGCCCCTGGGCACACTTCGCATCGACGCGAAATCCCGTCATCACCTCGTCGAAGATCAGCAGCGCGCCATGGCGGTCGCAGCACGCGCGCATTCCCTCGAGGAAGCCCGGTCGCGGAAGCACCAGGTTCATGTTGCCTGCGACAGGCTCCACGATGACGCAGGCGATCGCATCGCGGTTGGCCCCGAAAGCGCGCTCGACGGCTTCGATGTCGTTGTACGGCAGGACGATCGTCTCGCTGGCGATCGCCGGCGGCACGCCCGCCGACGACGGCTGGCCGAAGGTCAGCGCGCCCGAGCCTGCCTTGACCAGGAGGCTGTCGCCGTGGCCGTGATAGCAGCCGTCGAACTTGATGACTTTCGGCCGGCCCGTATAGCCGCGCGCGAGCCGCAGCGCCGACATCGTCGCCTCGGTGCCCGACGAAACGAGCCGGACGAGCTCGAGCGACGGCAGGCGCCGGATCAGCATTTCGGCGAGCTCGATTTCGAGCTCGGTCGGCGCGCCGAACGACAGCCCCTGCAATGCTGCGCTGCGCACGGCCTCGACAACGGCCGGATGAGCGTGGCCGAGAATCGCCGGGCCCCAGGAGCCGACGTAATCGATGTAACGCCTGCCGTCGGCGTCCCACAGGTACGGCCCTTCGCCGCGCGTGAAGAAGCGCGGCGTTCCGCCGACCGACCGGAATGCACGCACTGGCGAGTTGACGCCCGCGGGGATCACCTGCTGTGCGCGCGCAAAGAGCTCGTCGTTGCGGCTCACGAGCGCGCCCCCAAAAACAGATCGGCAATCGCGCGGGCCGCGCGCGTGATCATCGCCGGATCGTCGTGGGCGAAGACGTCGTCAATGACTGCCACCGCGGCCGCGCCCGCGGCGATCAAAGGCGCGGCATTGCGGGAGGTGATGCCGCCGATGGCAATGACGGGAACCGGCAGCGAGCGGGCGCGCACTAGCAATGCTGGATCCGCATGCCGTGCCGCGGGCTTCGTTGCCGACGCGAAGAAGCTTCCGAATGCGACGTAGTCTGCGCCCGTGTCGACCGCAACACGCGCGCGCGCCCAC
Source organism: uncultured beta proteobacterium (assembly GCA_963701885.1). Taxonomy (GTDB): domain Bacteria; phylum Pseudomonadota; class Gammaproteobacteria; order Burkholderiales; family Casimicrobiaceae; genus VBCG01. Next base: position 7,316 of record CAVPBR010000009.1, on the reverse strand, counting down.
TCGCCGTAGCACGAGACGCCGACCAGTGCAGCGGGACCGAGGCGCTCGCGGGCGTGTCCGATCGCGCCGTCTTCGGCGCCGATGTGCACCCCATCGGCACGAACCTCCGATGCAATCGCGGCATCGTCGTTGACGATGAAGAGGCGTTCGCGCGCGATACAAAGTTCCGCCAGCGCGCGCGCCTGCTCGCGCCGCAGCGCGTCCGTAGCCGACTTGTTTCGATACTGGATGGCGACCGCGCCGCCGTCGAGCGCGGCTGCGACCTTCGCGACGAGCGCAGCCGTGTCGGCAAGATCCGGCGTCAGTGCGTAAAGCCCGGCGAGCCGCGCAGCTAGCGCAGCGCGCGGCGAGTTCTCAGTGCGTGCCGCGGACATCGCCGCGCGGGATGGCGTCCGCCACCGCCACCGCCACGGCCGCGGTAGCGCCTTCAACCGGCGCCCGGTCCGATGCTGCATCCGCGGCTCCCTCGTCGCTGTCGTCGCGCGCCCAGAACAAGCGGTCGGGAAGATACTGCCCCATGCCCGGGCGATAGGCCCTCTCCAGGGCGTGCCAGGTGTAGTCCTGCGCCTCGCGCACCGCCTCCGGCAGCTCGAGTCCGTTCGCGAGCGTCGCGGCGATCGCCGACGCGAGCGTGCACCCGGAGCCGTGATAGCCATGGGGCAGCCGCGGCCAGGCGTCGCTGCGCACGATGCCGCCCTTTCCATAGAGCGTGTTGACGACCTTGGGAGTCGCCTCGTGCGTCCCGGTGACGAGCACGTACTCGCAGCCGGCTTCGATCAGCCACGCAGCGCAGGCCGCGAGCGACGCATCGTCATCGTCCATGTCGGCCAGCCGGCGCGCCTCGATGCTGTTCGGCGTCAGGATCGTGGTCTGGGGCAGCAGCATTTCGCGCAGCGCGTGCATCATCGCGTCGGTCGCGAGCTCGTCGCCGCGACCGGACGCGAGCACCGGATCGAGGATCAGCGGCACGTCGGGATAGTCGGCGATGATCTCGGCGATTGCCGCGATATTCTCGACGCTGCCCAGCACTCCGATCTTGAACGCGTCGACCGGCATGTCCTCGAGGAGCGCGCGCGCCTGGTCGGCGACCCAGTCGGCGTCGACGGCCAGGATGCCTTCGACGCCCAGCGTGTCCTGCACCGTCAGCGCAGTGATCACCGACAGCGGGTGACAACCCATGCTCGCGAGCGTCAGCAGGTCGGCCTGGATGCCGGCGCCCCCCGAGGGGTCCGACGCCGCAAATGCCAGGACGATCGGCGGGGAAGAGAAGCCTGGTTCGGCTTGCATCGTGGACGCGGCGCTGGAATGGAGGCCGCGCGATTGGCAGGGTTGCTACACTTGCGCATTCTACCCCACGCTCGCATTCGTCCGTTCCACGATGAAGAAGTACATGTGCCTGATCTGCGGCTACATCTACGACGAGGCTACCGGCGCGCCCGACGATGGCCTCGCTCCGGGCACGCGCTGGGACGACGTGCCGCCCAACTGGACTTGCCCCGAGTGCGGCGCCCGCAAGGAGGATTTCGAGATGATCGAGGTCTGAAGGCCATGCGCATCCTGCACACGATGCTTCGCGTCGGCGATCTCCGGCGCTCGATCGACTTCTACACCCGCGTGCTCGGCATGCAGGTGCTGCGCAGCACCGATCGCCCCGCGCAGAAATACACGCTGGCATTCGTCGGCTACGGCGACGAGCGCGCGCACGCGGTGCTCGAGCTCACCTACAACTATGGCGTCGACCGCTACGACTTGGGCGATGCCTACGGTCACGTCGCGATCGAGGTCGACGACGCGACCGCCGCCTGCGACGCAGTGCGTGCCGCGGCGCGCGAATTCGGCGGCGCCGTAACCCGCGAGGCCGGCCCGGTCAAGGGCGGGACGACGGTGATCGCTTTCGTGCAGGATCCCGACGGCTACAAAATTGAACTGATCGAGCGCAAACCGGGATGACCCTCGCCACAGCGTCGAGGCAGCGCGTTCATCACGCGCCGGCGCGCCGCGCGGAGGTCACTTCCGCGTAGGCGCGTTCGAGCAGGCGCTCGAAATCGGCGGCGAAGCCCCGCGTGTCCCATAGTGGGAGCGTGCTCCGTTCCCGTTCAAGCTGCGCGGTGTATGCGCGCAACTGCCCGGGATCGGCGACCAGCTCGAGTAAGTGCTCGCGATATTGTGCGAGGTCCGCGGTGACGAGTTCGGGCAGACCCGCGGCGGCCAGCAGGCTCGCCCCGACGCGCCCCGCAAACGTCGTACCCAGGCAGGTCAGCATCGGCACGCCCGCCCAGAGCGCGTCGACGCCGGTCGTGTGCGAACCATAGGGCAGCGTATCGAGCGCCAGATCGGCACAGGTCAGGCGCGCGATGTGCAGGTCCTGGTCGACGTTTCGCGCGAACACGAGCCTTTCCGGCGCAATGCCCAACGCCGCGGCGTGTGCGCGCAGGTTCGCCTGCACCGCGGGATGGTTCGCGTACAGCCATAGCACCGCGCGCGGTGCCGCGCGCAGCGCGTCCATCCAGATCGCGAACATCTCGCGCGTGATCTTGCAGGTATGGTTGAGGCTCGCGAGCACGATCGAATCGTCGGGCAGGCCGTGATCCGCGCGCGCCGCCAACCGCGGGGGCGCGCGGCTGCCGTCGGTCACGAAGTAGCAGCGCGGCAGTCTGAAAATCCTCTCGTGGTAATACGGCTCGTCCCCGGGCGGGACCACGACGGCGTCCGCGATGACTCCGTCGATCGCGTCGAAGCCGAGCGTCCCGGGGAAGCTCATGTAGTGAAGCTGGACGGCGGCCGGCCGCTCGGCGAGCGCGGCGAGGCGGGAGCCCCGCGTATGGCCCTTGCGGTCGATCAGAACATCGAGGCGATCGTCGCGCAGCGCCTGCGCGATGTCCCGGTCGGCCATCGACCCCAGGTCGCGCCAGTGATCGAATGCGCCCGCAATGCGCCGCCGCAGCGGCGAATCCGTTGCCGCCCCATAGCTGTACCCGAATACTTCCACCTTGCGCCGATCGTGCGCTTCGAACAAACCCACCATCAGGCGGCCGGTCGGGTGATCGCGGAAGTCGCCCGACAGATAACCGACGCGCAGGCGCTCACCGCGTGCGGCGACGACCTTTGGCGCTGCCACCTCCGGCAAGGTGGCGGCGGACCAGCGTCGCGCCACGCGCAGCTGCTGAGCAGGTGACAGCGGCAGCGACAGCGCAATGAACGGCGACAGCCGCGGGTCCGCGTCGGGATCGTCGATTGACGCTGCGAGCCGGGATACGAGGCCATCGAGGCCCTCCCAGGCGCACAGGTGCTGCCGCGAAAATGCGAGATTCGCCAGCGCGGGCGTGAACCCCGGGCTCGCGTCGACGGCGCGCTCGAACATCGTCGCGGCGCGCTCGTAATCCTCGCGCAGCAGCCACGCCAGCCCGAGGTTGGCGAAGATTTCGGGATGGGCGACTCCGAGGTCGAGCACCGGGTCGAGGCAGGCGCGCGCGGCATCGGCGCGTCCGACGTCGAGCAGCGCCGCCGACAATCCCAGGCGAGCCCACACGTCATCCGGATCCGCCGCGACCGCATCGTCGAATGCGCGCAAGGCTTCGAGCGGCGCACCCCGGGACTTCAACGCGCTCCCGAGCAGGCGCAAGAGCGTCGCATCCTTCGGTGCGATCGCGAGACCGGCCAGGCAGTGCGCCTCTGAGGCCGGCCAGTTCTGCATTTCGGACGCAACCCAGGCAGCGGCCGCGCGCGTGTCGGGGTCCGATGGCGCCAAGGCAAGGGCCTCCTGCATCGCCGCCTGCGCCTCGTCGAACCTGCGCAAGCCGGCCAGTGCCTGAGCGAGCCCGGTCAACGGTGCGAGCGCACTCCCGCTACACGCGAGCGCCGCCCGGAAGCGCGCCTCCGCCGCGTCGAAATCACCGTCGGCGAGTGCCGCATCTCCCGCACCCAGCAAGGCCGGCACATACTGCGGGCGATCGCCCAGCGCCTTCGCATAAGCGTCCCTCGCCGCGGCGCGGTTGTGAATCTGGGCTTCCAGTCGGCCGAGCTCGACCCACAACTCCTCCTTCGGCAGGCCCATCACCTCTGCGGCCTGCAGCGCCCGATCGACGGCAGCGCGGCCGCCGGCATCGTCGCGCTGACGGCGCATCTGCCGAGCGATGCCGAGCAGCGCGCCCGGGTGCTCGGGCACGCCGGCGAGTATGTCGTCGTAGATCCTGCGCGCCGCCTCCGGATCGCCGCGACTCTCCGCCGCGCTCGCGCGAGCGAAGGCTTCGGCCAGCGTCATCAGCATCGTGCTTGCCGCGCCAGCTCGCGCGTCACCCTGCCTCGCCGAGCAGCAAGCGCAGGTCGTGCGCGTAGACCTCGGGGCCGCGGCCATAGGAAACATAGAGCCGCAACCGCCCCTTCGGATCGAATACGTAAGTCCCCGCAGAATGGTCCATCGTGTAGCTGCCGGGAGTCGCGCCGGGAACCTTCTCGTAGATGATCTTGAATTCCTTCGCCGCTTTCGCCGTGGCGTCGGCATCGCCGCGCAGTGCCAGGAAGCGACGATCGAATGCCGGCACGTATTGCGCAAGCAGCGCCGCCGTGTCGCGCTCGGGGTCGATGGTCACGAACAGCACCTGCACGCGGTCGGCGTCGGCCCCGAGGAGCTTCATCGTCTGCGCGAGCGTGGCCAGCGTCGTCGGGCACACGTCCGGGCACTGCGTGTAGCCGAAAAACACCACGACGGCCTTGCCGCGAAAATCAGCGAGCGTGCGCGTCACACCCTTCGGATCCTGGAGCGAAAAGTCACGTCCGAACGACGCGCCGGTGATGTCGGATGCCTCGAATTTCTGCCGCGCGGGAGAGCATGCCGCGAGCGCTATCGCCGCCAGCGCAGCAAGCGTACGGCGGCGGGTCTTCGACGGAAGGATCATGGGTCTTGTCTTGCACGGCCGCAAACCCGGGCGCCCGCAATAGGGCGCGTCAGCGGGTGCGGGGTCAGAGCAGGTAGCGCAGGTAATGGTCGACCAGCAGCGCCGAGAACAGCGCGGCGAGGTAGATGATCGAATAACGGAAAGTCGCGCGCGCCAGCGCATCGGTGTAGGCACGGAAGAGGCGCCACGCGTACGCGACGAAGACGAGTCCGAGTGCTATCGCCGCGACAAGATAGAACGGGCCGCTCATGCCGATCGCGTAAGGCAGCAGCGTCACCGCGGTGAGCGCCAGCGTGTAGAGCAGGATCATCAACTGCGTGTAGCGCATGCCATGGGTGACCGGCAGCATCGGCAGTCGCGCGTTCCGGTAGTCCTCGCGCCGGTAGAGCGCAAGCGACCAGAAATGCGGCGGTGTCCACACGAAGATGATCAGAAACAGCAGCAATGCCTCGGCGGGCGCGGTTCCGGTCACGGCAGCCCAACCGAGGATCGGCGGCATCGCGCCCGACGCACCGCCGATGACGATGTTCTGCGGCGTCGCCGGCTTGAGCAGCACCGTGTACACAATCGCGTAGCCCACAAACGTCGCGAGGGTGAGCCACATCGTGAACGCGTTGACGAATTGGTAGAGGATCGCGAGCCCGGCCGCACCCACGATGCTCGCGAAGGCCAGCGTCTCGCGCGACGAAAGCTGGCCCTGGGGCAGCGGTCGCCAGCGCGTCCTGCGCATCAGCTTGTCGACATTCTGCTCGACAAGGCAGTTGATCGCCGCGGCCGCCCCTGCAACCAGCGCGATGCCCAGCGTACCGAACACGACCGCGCCGGCAGGCGGAATGCCGGGCGCCGCCAGAAACATGCCGATGACCGCGGTGAACACGATCAGCGACACGACGCGCGGCTTGGTCAGCGCCAGGAACTGGCGCGCGCGGCTGTCGGCGTAAGCGAGGGTGGTCACGGGAAGGCGCAATTCGGCGAGCGACACATTTTACCGCAGCGATGGCAGTCCGTTCCGCGCAGCGAGCGGCTGTCCGTTCCACGCAGCGGAGGTACGGGCGGCCGGGCCGCGCACGGAGTCCGTGAGCGCCTGCCTGCGGGGACCCGGTGCGGCGTCGCTCGAGGACATCGTGCCGACAATGTTCCTGTCGGGCTCGCTCGCCGCACCACCCGCGACGGCAGGCACTTCCACGCGCGCGGCCCGTCGCTGCCCGTACCTCCGCTGCGCCGTGCCGATGGGTTGCGTCCCGCCGGTTTCGCTTGCGCGCAAGCGCGACGCGCCAAAACAGCGTCGCGGCCATGGGCGGCATTCGGGACGCCTGTGGCGCAGTCGTCGCAAAGCGGGTCGCTCGTGCGCGGCCGCTCATGGGTTTAGCGGCCGCCGCGAGCGGGGACCCGCGCGACGACGCGGGTGCGCCACCCAAGTCCCGAGTGCCGCCCATGGCCGCGGACGCGAGTGCGTGGCGTGACGCGGCACGACGCGGACGCGAGGCGTGGCGCGACGCGGCACGACGCGTACGCGATTGTGTGGCGCCACGCGACGGCCTCAGCCGATCTGCGACGCGCGTAGCAGCCGCGACAGATCCTTCACCATCGCCTTGATGTCCGGATCGTCGGGCCACGCGAGCACCAGATTGCCCAGCGGGTCCGCAAGATACATGTCGCCGAGCCCGCGCGGCAGTCCCGCAAGCGTGGACGGAGCAACGTGCGCGACCACAAGATCCGGGTGCTGGGCGAGCAGCGTCGGATCCGGCACTACGGCATCAGTTACCAGCCAGAGCCGCAGCACGCGATCACGCTCGGTGTTCTGCAGGGTTCGCGCCTGTCGCGACGCGTAGAGCGCATGCGCGCAGGCGGGATCGCAGGCGCCGGAGCCCGCGATCAGCACAATCCATTTCCCGCGCAGGGTCGCGCTGTCGAACGGCCGGCCCGCGAGAGAAGCTTCGCCGCGCGTAGCTCCCGTGAGCGCGCCCAGGCCGCGCGCGGACTCCGCCGGCGCGCCTTCGTCGCGCGCGGTTGCGTCGAGCCAGGTCCCGGTAATGCGCGGCAGCGTCTGCGCACTGAGCAGCTCGCCGTAATTGGTGCGCTCGGTTCGTGGCCAGTAATGGTAGGCGAGCCACGCGAGGACGACCGGCGCCACCGCGAGAATGGCAATCAGCGCGATGGTGCGTCGCGTTCGCGCGTCGGTTCCGCCGCGGGCGTCACCTGTGCCGCCGGTGCTCATCGGGCCCTCGCACGAAGCCAGGGGCGCAGGGCGAACCAGAACCACAGGCCCCCAGCCATCGCGGCAAACGTGTACCACTGCATCATGTAGCCCTCGTGCATTTCGATGCCATAGTCGGGGCGCCGCCAGTCGCGCAGCAATCCGTCGCCCGCTTCGTTGTCGAGCGCCTGGACGACGATCGGAAGCAGCGGAAGGCCGGTCGC
>CAVPBR010000008.1:0-32163 GCA_963701885.1 uncultured beta proteobacterium | reverse complement strand
ACTGACCGGCGGCGCGGCGAACCACGGGCGGGCACCGCCCCATGTGCGCCGGAATCAGGGCGCGGGATCGCGCGGCCGGCGGCTACGGGTACGTGCGAGCACTTCCGCGGTGTGTTCGCCGGCGCGAGCCAGTGGCGCGCGCACCTGCGGGCGCCGGCCTCCCAGCGTCAGCGGCAGCAGCACGACGTCAGTCATCGCGCCGTCGTCGGTTTGCATCGACGCGATCGCCCCACTCTGGCGCAGATGTGGATCGTCGAGAAGCTGGTCAGGACGCAGGATTGGCGCATACGGCAGGCCGGCAGCGTCGAGCTTGGCCGACAACTCGTCGATGCGGTGGTGGGCGAGGATCCCGGTGAGCTGCTCAAGTAGCCGCGGACGCGCGGCAACCCGCAGCGCGTTGGTGCGGAACGCGGGCTCGTCGGCGAGATCCGGGCGCTCGAGCACGTTGCACAGCGTGACGAATTGCCGGTCGCTCACCGCGGCAACGAAGAGCTGTGCACCCTCGGCCAGCGTAAAGACGTCGTAGACGCTCCACGGCGAGACGCGCGCCGGCATCGGCGGGGGCACCTCGCCGGTCATCGAGAATTGCTGCATGTGCTGCGCGCAGAGGAAAGCGCAGTTCTCGAACAGCGCACTCTGTACCTCCTGCCCGCGGCCGGTTCTTGCGCGCTCGTGCAGCGCGGACAGGATCCCGATCACGCCGAACATGCCGCCCATGATGTCGTTGACCGACGTCCCGGCACGCAACGGCCTGCCAGGAGGACCGGTCATGTACGCGAGACCTGCCATCATCTGCACCACCTCGTCCAGCGCCAGGCGATGCTCGTAGGGGCCGGGCAGGAAGCCCTTGTGCGATGCGTAGATCAACCGTGGATGCGCCGGTGCAAGCGACGCGTAATCCAGTCCGAGCGATGCCATCAACCCGGGCCGGAAGTTTTCGATCAGGACGTCGGACTGCCCGATCAGCTCGAGCGCGCTCGCGCGTCCAGCGGTGGTCGCGAGGTCGAGGATCACGCTTTTCTTGTTGCGATTGAAACTGCGGAAAAATCCGATGCCCAGGCCCGGCAGCACGCGGGTCTTGTCGCCGCCGGGCGGCTCGATCTTGAGCACCTCGGCGCCGAGGTCGGCAAGGATCATCCCGCAGGTCGGCCCCATCACCATGTGTGTGAACTCGACCACCCGGATGCCGTCGAGCGGCAGCATCGCGGCCACGTTCATCAAGCGCCCACGCGAGACGTTTGCACCGCTGTTCCCGCGGCCGGGTCGAAGGTCTTCGGCAGTCCCGCGCGGGCAAGCGCGCCATGCAGCGTCTCCCCGGCAAGCCATTGCGCGAGGCGCGCGCGCAGCGCAAGCAGGCGCGGCAGATCGACGCCGGTGACCATTCCCATGCTGGCGAGCATGAACGCGAGGTCCTCGGTGGCGACATTGCCGCTCGCCCCTGGCGCATAGGGACAGCCCCCGATCCCGCCCAGAGACGAATCGAAGCAGCTAATCCCCGTGTCGAGCGCCGCGCAGACGTTGGCGAGCGCGAGACCACGCGTGTCGTGGAAGTGCCCCGCGCAGAAGCGTTCACCGGCGATCTCGCGCGCGCGAGCGAACAATTCGCGCACGCTCGCCGGATCGGCGTAGCCGACGGTATCGGCAAGCGTTACGCGGTCCGCGCCCGCGTCGAGCAGCGCGCGCACGAGCCGCAGGACCTCGTCCGGATCGACGCGCCCCTGCAGCGTGCAGCCGAAGGCCGTGCCGACACCGCCTTCGATCACCGCCAGCGAGCCCGCGGCATCGCGGGCGGCGCAAATGCGGGCGACCTCCTCCACCATTTCGTCGGGGCTCTTGCGCACGTTGGCGAGGCTGTGGGCAAGGCTCGCCGACAGCGGCACGAGGAGGAGATCGACGCCGCAGTCGAGTGCGCGTTTCGCACCGTGCAAATTCGGGACCAGCGCCGAGACCACGAGTCCCGGCAAGCCTTTCGCATACGCGACGACCTCCGCGGTGTCGGCGAGTTGCGGCAACAGCCGCGCGGGGACGAACGAACCCACCTCGATCTCGCGCAGGCCAGCGGCGTGGGCGTCCCGGATCCAGTCACGCTTGTGGGGCGTCGAAAGAATGGTGGCAATACTCTGCAGCCCGTCGCGCAACCCGACCTCGCGGATCACCGCGGCTCGCGGTGTGCGCCTGGCATTCACGCCTGCAGCTCCATCGCGACCTCGGCTTCCAGGCTTTGCCGGTCGCGGCCGATTGTGGCCAGCGCAAGTACACGATTCCCGCGCCTGAAGCTGACCGCGCAGTCCCGCGCATCGGGTGAGCCATCGACGTCGACCGCGTCGACACCCTCGGCATGTCCGACGTAGTTGATCGCCACGTCGTAGTGCTGGCTCCAGAAAAACGGCACTGCGTCAAATGGCGTACGCGTGCCGAGAATGTTCAGCGCGGCGACCTGACCCTGCCGCTCGGCAACCACCCAGTGTTCGACGCGAATGCTCTGTCCCGTGCGTGAGTCGGGCCAGCGCGCGACGTCACCGGCCGCGAACACGCCGGGCGCGCTCGTTTCGAGGAAGGCATCGACTGCAATGCCGCGATCGATCGCGAGTCCCGTCGATTCCGCGAGCTGGATCGACGGCCGCACACCGACGCCGGCCACCAGAAAATCGGCGGGGATGTGCACGCCGTCGCTCAGCAGGACGACATTACCGTTGACACGCGTGACGGTGCAGCCCAGATGGAAAATCACACCATGCGACTCGTGCAGCCGGCGTACGAATTCACCGAGCACGCGACCCAGCACGCGCTCGAGCGGCACGGGCTCAGGGCCAACGACGTGAACCTCGATCCCGCGCTGGCGCAGCGAGGCTGCGACTTCGAGACCGATGAAGCTCGCACCGATGACGACAGCCTGCCTGGCGCTACCTGCCGCTGCGACGATCGCACGACTGTCGGCAAAGCTGCGCAGGTAATGGACCATTCCGGGTGCCGCACCGGGAATGTCCAGCCGCACCGGGTCCGCTCCGGTCGCGAGCAGCAGGACGTCCGCCGACAGTTCCTCGCCGTCCGCCAGCCGCAGCCGTTTCTGCGCCAGGTCGATCGAATCGACACGGCTCGCCAGCTTGAGGTCGACACCCTGATCGGCGTACCAGGCGGCCGGGCGCAATGCAATCCAGTCTTCAGGAGCGGTACCGGCGAGATAATCTTTCGAGAGATTCGGACGATCGCAGGGCGGCGATTCGTCGGCAGAAAGCAGCGTGAGCGACCCGTCGTACCTCTCGCGGCGCAGCATGTCCGCGCACGCAAGACCCGCAGCGCCACCGCCAACGATGACGACCGATCGCGGATGCGTCGCGAGCGGCACTCGCGCTGCGCCGCGTGGAGATTCCGGGGTCGCGATGCGCTCGCGGACGAAAGCGCTCTCGCCGATCTGCTCGACGCGCCAGCAGGCAATCGCATCGAGCGCAGGCGCGCGTAGCGCCACGCCGGTTCGCAGGCTGAAGCAGGCGTGATGCCAGGGACAGCGCAGGGTATCGCCCACGACGTGTCCCTCGGCCAGCGGCCCGTGGTAGTGGCTGCAATGCGCGCCGACGGCGAACACCTCGTTCCCGCTGCGCAACACGACCGCGTCCTCGCCGTCGATCCGGCCGCGCAGAATGCGACCGTCGCGGAGATCGCGCAGAGGTATTCCGCGGCGAAGGTCCGCCCCCGCCTCCTCTTGCATGTCCGCCATGACGTCCTTCCCGCGGGTGATTGCGTGTGCTCCGGAGCAGATGCCTGGCGCGCCGTACGCGTTCCCGGCAGCGCCCATTATGCCCCGTCCGCAGTTCGCAATTTGCGGATGGCGGTGTGCGGCCAGCGGGCGCAGCCGAGCACGCCGGCAGGAGCAGTCGAGCACAATTGGCGATTGCGAGTTAGGCGATCCTCGCGTATCGTCGCGGCACTTGCGCTCTACGCGTCCGCAGTTGGGCACCGGGAACGTTCCCGGTGCGGGCCGTGTCGTAACCGGACCTCCAGGACCCGGCACCGCCCATGACGAGTCGGCAGCTATTTCTTCCCGCGCGAAAGGCATTCAGGCACGACTTCTGGGATCGATTGCTCGTTGTCGGCATCTTCGTGGGCATCGCCGCGAGCGCGCTGGCGGTGTTGCGTTACGGACTGTTCGATCCCCTGGTCCTGGCCACACGCAGCGGAGGATGGTCGGCGATGTTGTTGCGGCCGAGCATCCTCTGGTTCGCGATGGGCATGCTGCTGCTCACCGTTCGGGTCGTACTTTGGCTCCGGTATCGGGAACAGGCTTGGGCGAACGCGGATACCGCCCCAACGCTGACCGTGATCATCCCCGCTTTCAACGAGGGCGCGATGGTCGAGCGCACAATCGATTCCTGCGCGGCGGCGGACTATCCGCGCGAGCGGTTGCAAATCATCGTTATCGACGATGGTAGCCGCGACGGCACCTGGGGCCACATCGAGCGCGCTGCGAATCGCCACCCGGGTCTCGTGACCGTCGTGCGCTTTCCCGAGAATCGCGGCAAGCGCGCCGCGTTGGCGGAAGGATTCCGGCGCGCCCGCGGCGACGTGGTAGTGACAGTCGATTCCGACAGTCTGATCGAACCGCAAACGCTGCTCGCGATTGCCGGCCCTTTCCGGAACCCGCGCATCGGCGCGGTGGCAGGGAAAGTCGAGGTATTCAACCGCCGCAGCGGATGGCTTCCTGCGATGCTGCACGTGCGCTTCGTGTTGTCCTTCGATTTCCTGCGCAGCGTGCAATCGACCTACGGTATGGTGTATTGCTGTCCGGGCGCGCTCGCGGCGTACCGGACTGCGCTGCTGCGCAAGATCCTGCCGGATTGGGTCCGGCAGCGCTTCCTCGGTGTCGAATGCACAATCGGGGAAGACCGGGCGCTGACCAACGACATCCTCGCGCTCGGATATGACACGGTGTATCAGCGCTCGGCCATCGTGCACACGCTGGTGCCGGAGACCTACGGCAAGCTCTGCCGCATGTACTTGCGCTGGGACCGCAGCTATATCCGCGAGGAGTTGCGCCTTGCGCGCATCGTCTGGAGCCGCCCGCCGCTGGCGCGGCTGATTTCCGTTGTCGAGCAGACCGTCACCAACCTGCGCTACCCCGTCACCTGGGCGGCGATCGTGCTGCTCGTCGGATTGTCCATCCGCGACCCGTCGACGATCCTGCGCGTCATGATCTCGATCGGGCTCGTTGCAGCGCTCTACACGCTGTTCTACCTGCGCAGCGAGCGCTCCTGGGCCTTCGTCTACGGACTGCTGTACGCGTACTTCGCGTTCTTCACGCTGGTCTGGATCTTCCCCTACGCGCTGCTGACCGTGCGCGCCCGCGGCTGGCTCACGCGCTGATCAAGGCGCGCACGGCATCGGCCTGCACCCCGACGTCGACAAACTCGCCATGTGCCGGAATCAGCCAGTCGGGCGGCGCCTTGCGGAACTCCTCGGCAAGCCACTGGTGCAGCGCGGCCCTGTTCCTGATCATGAAGAGCCCTGCAACATTGTTGAACTTCAGGCCGGGCGCACTTCCACTCAGGCGAAACAGGATTTTCACCACGGCATTCGCCGGCAGCTCGCGCAAATTGAGGATCAGGTCGGTGAGATACCAGACGCGCCCGCGCCCGGTATCGATGCGGACGAGCGCCTCGCCGGTTCGGTAGTACGGCAAATCGACGAGTTGCAGCGTGTCGCCCACCAGGTTTGCGGCATCGGCAAGCGGCTCGATTCCGTGGAGCTTCAACTTCCTTTCCACCCGGGCGATCGACTGCGCGGGCGCGAACACGCGGGCGTCCGGGAAGCGCGCTTTCCATTCCGGAAGACCGAGAAAGTGAAATGCGTTCGACGCGACCAGTGCACGTACCGGTCCATACGCCAACAGGTCTTCGAATACGCTCGCAGCAACGCGGCGCGGCGGACTGACGATCACCAGCCCGTCCTTCCCGCCGGCCGCGAGCGCCGTGGCCGAGCCTGGGCCGATTCGATACGCGTAGGTCAGGAGCGGCGCATGTGCGTCGAATACATTCCAGCCGTGCGGGGTCGTCGTCATGCCGTGTCGCCGGGTCAATCGAAGCGATACCGAAGCTCCAGCCGCGCGCTCGTGAGCGGATCGTTCTCGCGTGACGCATTCAGCGTACGCCGGACCGGAAGCGGAACGTAAAGAAGCTCGAGACCAAGCCGCCACTGCGCGGTGAGTTCCCGGCCTGCGCCGACGGTGGCAAAGGGTAGCACGCCGCGCGACACCAGGCGCGAGCGGTCGCGCACGTCGAAAGTGAGCGCGTCCACCTGAACCGCAAGCTCGGTCCGCACCGCACCGATTCCGGCAAAGGCCTGCCATGGCCCCACGGTCCATGCAGGCGTGAGCTCGGCCCCGTAGTAATCGAGCGTGACCTGATCTCTGGACGCCGCCCGGCAACCGTAGGGATTGCGCTCGATGTCCGTGATGCCGGCCAGCGCCTGCGGACAGGTAATGTCGCCGAGCGCCCGTCCGTGCTGCCCGAAGACACGCACCGCGAGCGAGAAATGTTCGCGTTGCAGCACGCGGCGTCCGATCGCGACCGCGACCAGGTCCCGCGGCTGCGTGCCGTCGATGGTGATCGGCGGACTGTAGCCCAGCACGGCGACCCAGCCCGCGGGCAATCCGAGCGACAGACGCAATCGACCGAACACCGGCGACCGGTTGAGGTCCTCCTGCTTCACGCCATCGAAGCCCACGCGCTGCTGCGCGTCGCTCAGGCGTGGAACATTTCCCGCGTCCACCGCCATCGCCCACTGCAGCGGGCGTAGCGCGGGCGCGTCGCCGAACGCGGTCATGAAGGTGGACGCAGTGAAATAGTTCATTGCCCAGGCTTCCGGACGATCGCGTACCAGGTGCTCGTCGTTGTGGACGACGGTCTGCGCAGCGGCCCTCGTTGCGCCGATGAGCAGAAGTATCGCCAAGCGTGGCAGCAGGGCGTGCACGCGACACCTCGGATTGGGGTGCAGGGCGGGCCCCTGCCGGCAGACTGACGCGCCAACAGCCAGGAGGCGTTGCGCATTCCAGCGCGCGGTCCCCGGTAGCTGCGGAGCGGCGCTACCGGTCTTGCGGCATTTGCCCTCGGGGCACGCTTGCGGGGCGCGATCGGAATCCGCCGGTCATCGCACGCGCGGAATCGAACCGGCGCGGCTCGATCGGTTCGAGACGGTGCCGCTGACCCTTGCCCGGATGGACGAAGGACCGATGACGGAAGAAGGGCCGATAGCTCACATAGATCGCGCTGTAATCGATCGGGCTATATGCAACCTCGTCGGCGGCGGCGCCAGCCTGATCGTCGTAACGCCCGAAATCACCGCTAGAGCCAGGCGCGTAGGCCTGCTCGTCCGCATAGGAGTGCGCAGCCTCGGCCAAGGCAAGCGCATCGTACCGGGCCTGAAGGCGCGCCAGACGTTCGATTGCAGCGGGATCGGGCCCCCCCGGCCGGATGTCGAGGATTGTCCCGCCTTTGCAGGGGAGATCGGTGTAGAGCGGCGCCGCATTGGCCCCGGCGCACTTGTAGATCGGGCCCGCGGCGCCTGCGCCCCCGCCATGCGCAAGGATGGCGAGGCCCAGGGCGAGCGCGGCGAAGCGCAGGGTCACGGTGCCGCCTAGGTCGAGACCGGTTGACCCGATGCCGCCTGAGCCGGGGCTGCCGGCGCATCCAGCAGGTACTTCATTCCACCTCCACCCATGCTTGCGCAGCTTGGGAGGCTGCTCACTGCTCCTACCAGGACTGCCGCAACGGCCATCTTGAGCCTGCCGAAGGTTCCTTTCATGATCATCCTCCATCGCGGGTGCGATGAACAGAGAACATGCGCGGCAGAAAGTCATTCCGCCCGGGAGCTTACCGGGCCTTCGAGATGGCAACGACCCGCTCCAGTGCAACGATTGCAAGGTCGATCTCCTCGCTCGTGATGTCCAGCGACGGCGCCAGGGTAATCACATTCTTGAAGTAGCCGCCGATATCGAGGACGAGTCCTGCGATTCCCGAGGGAAGATCGAGATCGCCTTCCAGGCCGATCTGGAACATCCGGTCGGCGAGTTTGCGATTCGGCGTCCGGCCATCCGCTTCGCACATTTCCATCCGCAGCGCGAGCCCCAGTCCAGCGACATCGCCGACCTCCGGATGCCTGGCGCATATGGATTCGAGACCCCGCAGGAAGTACGCGCCCTTTGCTGAAACCGTGCTCGCGTAGTCGGCACCTTCAAGCACGTTCATGACTGCAAGACCCGTCGCCGTGCCCAGCGTGTTGGAGGCAAATGTCGAATGCGTCGAGCCCGGCCCGAATATGGACGGACTGATCAACTCCTCGCGCGCCCAGATGCCGGAGATCGGGTTCATCCCGTTGGTCAGCGCCTTGCCGAAGACGATGATGTCGGGCTGGGCATCGAAGTGCTCCATCGCCCACATCTTTCCGGTGCGATAGAAGCCCATCTGGATCTCGTCGTCGACCAGCAGGATTCCTCTGGCCTTGCAAATGGCTGCGAGGCGCTTGAAGTAGCCCTTGGGCGGAATGACGTAGCCGCCCGTCCCCTGCACCGGTTCCACGAAGAACGCGCCGAATTCCGAGCGCCCGGTCTTGCTGTTCCACGCCCCGGTGTATTCGTGCTCGAACAGGCGCTCGAACTCGGCAATGCAATGGTCTTCGGTCTGCCGGGCATCGCCTGAGTACGGCGATCGAAACGTGTAGGGAAACGGGATGAATTCGGCGCGATCCCCGAACTCCCCGAAGGGCTCGCGATAGCGATACGACGACGTGATTGCCGACGCGCCGAGGGTTCGTCCGTGGTAACCGCCCTGGAACGCCAGCATGTGCTGCCTGCCCGTAGTGAGGCGGACCAGCTTCAACGCGTCTTCCACCGCCTGCGAACCGCCGACATTGAAGTGAACCCGGCCCTTCATGCCGAAACCGCGCCTGACGCTCTCGCATAGTCGCTCGGCCAGCTCGATCTTCTCCCGGTGCAGGTACTGGCAGGCGAGCTGCGGCAGGCGTTCGGCCTGGGCCCGGAGTGCCGCGACGATTTCGGAGCGGCCATACCCGAGATTGACCGCCGAGTACCACATCTGGAGATCGAGGTACTTCCGTCCCGCGAGGTCATACAGGTAGCTGCCCTCGCAGCGCTCGAAGATCCTGGGTCGCTCGGCGTAATGAACGGTGTCGCCGTACGAGCAGAACTCGCGCTCCTTGGCGAGCAGCTCGGCCTCTTCGGTGTCCGGGGCACGGGGGCGCGGGGTGGAGGTATCGTTCATCGGGATTTCGTAGCGTTCATCGGGATTTACCTGCGGTGTCGATCGTGTCGACCGACACGTGACTGTTAAGATTCGGTCCCGTCGCCGGTACGGCAGTCACGGGAATCCACTGGCATGCGCAACGATGCATTGTTCCTCGATTTCGACAACACCATCACGATCGGCGATGTCCTCGACACGGTGATCGAGCGCTTCTCGCTGACCGATCAATGGCGGGAATGGGAGTCGGCCTGGCAACGCGGGGAGCTCAGCACGTCGGAATGCCTGTCGCGCCAGATCGCGAACCTCCGGGTCGGCCCGGATGAGTTGGCAGCCTTTGTCCAGGAAGCGTCGATCGACGCTTCCTTTCCCCGCATCGTCGGATTGTGCGCCAGGCAAGACATCCCGCTGCGGATTGTAAGCGACAATTTCAGCGTGATCGTGCGTGAGATCCTGCAGCGACATTCACTTGGAGGCGTCGTAGTTCTCGCCAACGAGCTGCGCTTCGACGGGAACACGCCGACCGCACTGTTCCCGCACACGAGCTCTCGCTGCGGGCGCTGCGCGCATTGCAAGGCGAAGCACTTCGCGGCGTTCGCGGCACATCGAACGATCTTTGTCGGCGACGGTCTTTCGGACATCTGCCCCGCCGAAGTGGCTGACGTCGTGTTTGCGAAAGATGCCCTTGCGCAGCACCTCTCGAGCGCCGCGACCCCGTTCATCCCATTTGCGGATCTCGCCAGCGTGCACGATGCACTTCAGGCATCGCTCGCGGTATCGTAATCGGCGCGATGCGCGTCATGGTGAACGCGCAACTGGTCGTCGAGGGACTCCCAATGGATGCGCGACGCCGCGCGGGCGAGCGTCCAGTTCACGAGTCGATTCGCATGGTGGCAGTAATTCCACAGCGGGACGAGCTGGTGACCGAGATCGAGCTTCGCCGCATAGCCGGTCTGCCCGGAGCACAGTACCGCGGCGCCTTGCTGAGCCGCCCAGTCGTAGGCGCGGGCGAAGAGACGAAAAGGCAGATACGCCCGGGGTCCGAGCGAGTAGTCGATGCCGACGAACTGATTGATGACCCGCTCGCCGAGGGCGAGGAGCAGCATGAACGCGACCGGTCTGCGGGTCGCGCGATCGCTCAGCACGATGAACCTCGATTCCTTCGCGGCGGCGATCTCGCGAAAGAACTCCGGCGCAAGCGTCTCGAATTGGGTGGCTCCTCGGGCGTAGGTGTGTTGAAAGAGCGCGAAGAGCGCGCCCAGCTCGCCGGGGTCGGGGCAATCGACGACGCGCGTGTCGACGGGTGCCGTGGCCTCCCCCAGCGAAAGCTTGCGCTTGATCTTGTATCGTCTGGAGGCCTTCTGACTTGCCAGGAACGCCGCGTAGCCGCCGCAAACTACCGGGATGGTCGTGGCTGGATACGACGGAATGCGGAAGACGCCTCTTGCGTGAATCAGCCGGTCGAGCGCCTCCCTGTCCCCCAGCGGGAAATCCTTCCAGACCAGCAGCGACGCCCCCAGCGCGCTTGCTTTCGACCGCGCTGCGTCGTGGACCTGCGTGCAGACCTCCGTCAGGGCGAGACCTTCTTCGACGCCGAACCTCTCGCCAAGGCCGAGGCCCTCTCCGAGCCCGAGTGCTCCTTCCTCGCCTGCGACGTTGCCGATGAAAAATGTGCGCACGCGCCGGGCGCGCCGAAGCGGGCCTCGCGCAAGCAAGTCGAGCGCAGTTCGTGCGCGAGGAGGCAGGATCAGCTCGAGCGGAACGTCGAACAGGAATGCCGGAACGATCCCCGCAATCGTCGCGCCCTGCCGTATGAGGCCGTACCAATACGCGAACTGGCTGCCGGCTCCCGCTTCCAGCGCCCTGAACCAGAACAGCCCTTGCCTGGGCGGGGCGAAGAACCGCTGCCATGCCGCGTCGTCGATATCGGTGCAGCACGTGTGCCAAGAAATCTCGATGCCCGGCATGTCGCGCGGTGGCGACCCTTGCGGCGACCGCGACGCAACGGTCATTCGTGGTCCGACCCCGGCGTGTCGCTCGGCGACAGGGGTCGTAGCAAGGCTACCCCTAGAATGATCGCTGCGACGCCGATATACCCCAGCACGCTCATGGCTTCGCCCAGGAGGAGCCAGGAGCCGACCAGAACGCCGATCAAGGTCAATGACGTCGCCGCAAACGCGACGCCCAGACGCGACACCTCAAGAATTTGCAGCCAAAGCCAGAACGCGGCGAGCAGGCAGGCCAACGCAACCCAGATCAGCGGGGACTCGACGGCCGATCGAATCCATTGCCACGACAGCGGCGGCAGCGGAAGTCTTTCGGCCGCCATTTTCATCGCGATCTGCGCTGCAGTATCCAGGGCAACGAATCCCGTCCAGAGGAGCGCCAATCCAGAGCGCGACGAGTGCCCTGTCACCCAAGCCACCCGCGGGTTGTATTCTCCGTGCACCCGACTGGCATACGACGTCCTTTAGCCCCCGAAAAGACCAGCACCCGTGACGCCCGCTGCGACCGTTCTGCTTCTTGGCGCCATCCTGCTCGAGGTACTCGGCCAGACAATGTTCAAGTTCGGTCTCACACACCGAGCCTCATCGGTTCGCTCGAGCTTCATGCACGAGGCATTGCATTCGGGCTATTTGAATCGATGGATCGGGTTTGGAATGGCTGCCTACGCCGTGGAGCTTGCACTGTGGCTCGCGGTCCTCTCCACGTCGCGGCTCAGTCAGGCTTTCCCGCTACTCGCCATGAGCTATTGCGGCGTGGCTATCGCAAGCCGGCTGATCTTCAAGGAATTGCTCCGCCCCTCCATGGTGATCGGCATCGGTCTCATCACCGCAGGCGCAGCGATGGTCATGTCGTCGTCCTAGCATGAACCCACCGCTGCCACACACGAGCTTCGTTCCGTGCCGCTAGAGTGGGCATGGCCGAGCGCCAATGACCGATGTCTCGCGCCCTCGACGGAAATCCGCCTCGAAGGCGACGCCCGCTGCCACGTCATGCTGCTGCACGGCCTGACCGGCGCGCCGGTGGAGTTTGCCTATGTCGCGCACTACCTGCACAAGCGAGCGCATCTCGACGTATGGTGCCCGACGCTGCTCAACCATGGCGGCCCGATCCGCGTACTGGCCGCGACGGGCCGCGACGCGCTCTACGCAGGCGTGCGTTCGCAATTCGAGGAAGCGCGACGTGCCGCTGCAGCCACCGGATCGCCGCTCGTCATCGGCGGACTGTCGATCGGCGCCGACCTGGCGCTGATGCTCGCAGCCGAGTTCCCGGAGGCTGTCGCGGGAGTCATCTGCCTTGCGCCGACGCTGTTCTACGACGGATGGAATGTTCCGTGGACGCACCGGTTCATTCCGCTGGCGGATTGGACCCCGTTCAAATACTTCACCTATCACCGCGAGGAGCCGCCCTATGGGCTCAAGGACGAAGTGCTGCGCGCGCGCGTTGCGAACGACTATGCCGGGAAGATGCTGAATGATCGCACCGAACGGCACGAGGGATACGCGCATTATCCGGTGCGATTGATGTGCGAGATGCATCATCTGCTCAAGGATTGCAGGCGCATGCTTCCCCGGGTAATGGCGCCGCTTCTGGTCATCCAGGCGGAGCACGACGACGCGACCAGCCCGCGCAATGCGCAATACATTCTTGACCACGCGGGATCCGTGAAGAAGGAACTGCTGCTGCTGGAGAATTCCTACCACGTCGTCACCGTTGACCTGGAACGAGCGAAAGTCGCCGCGGCAATGCATCAATTCTGCAGCGCGCTGATGGAAACTTCGACGGCCACTTCTATGGCCGCATCGATGTCCGCTTCGGGGACGCCGGCCGGCTAGAAGCGCTGCGCAACCAGGACCGCGTTGGATCCGCCAAAGGCGAAGGAGCTCGACATGATCGCCTCGATGTCCGCATTGCTGCGGGCGACGTTCGGTACGTAGTCGAGGTCGCACAAGGGATCCACGGCCGAATAATGACAGGTGGGAAGGATGGTTCTGTTCCCGATCGACATGACGCAGGCGATGAATTCCACCGCCCCTGCAGCGCCCATCAGGTGGCCGTGCAGCGCTTTGGTCGAGCTGACCGCGAGATCGTAAGCGCGATCGCCAAAGACCTCCTTGATGGCTTCGGTTTCGACGACGTCGCCGACGGCAGTCGCAGTGCCATGCGCGTTGATGTAATCGATGTCCTCCCGCGACAGGCCCGAGTCGTCGAGGGCGCTTTGCAGCGCAGAGGCCTGCCCTTCGCGCGAGGGCTTGGCGATGTTCCTGGCGTCGCTGGCGATGCCGTAGCCGGAGATTTCCGCGTGGACGCGACGGCCCCGGGCGAGTGCATGTTCGAGCCTTTCGATGACGATCACGCCCGCGCCTTCGCCGAGAACCAGACCCGACCGATCTTTCGAAAATGGCCTGCACGATGCTTCCGGATGCGTGGGATCGGATTGCGCAAGCACCTTCATCGCGCTCCAGGCGGCAATGCTTCCCGGGTTGAGCAACGATTCGGAGCCCCCGGCGATGGCGATATCCACGTATCCGTCGCGCACCGCTCGAAACGCCTCACCGATCGCGATTGCAGACGACGCGCAGGCGACTGCGTAATTGACGACGGGCCCGACGATGCCCAGCTTGATGGAGACCTGCGCCGCTGCCGCGTTGGACATCATCGCAACCACGGTCGACGGAGGAACTCGCCGCAAGCCATCGCCGAAAAAGCTGGCGTAGCCGTTCTCGATGGTATTCGCACCCCCGATGCCCGAGCCGAAGTACACGCCAGCGCGCGGCGTGGTCAGATCCTCATGCTCGAGTCCGGCGTCAGCCACAGCCTGCTCCGCCGCCACGAGCGCGAATTGACTGAAGCGGTCCAATGCGGTCAGCTCGAGCTTGGTGAAATGGTCCTCGGCGTTGAAGTCAACGATGCCTGCGACCACCGATTCACGGCCGGGGAGAGGACGGATTCCCGAACGGCCACTGGCGAGACTCGCGTAGAAATCCGCTGGCGAAGCACCCACCGGTGATACGACGCCGAGACCCGTCACGGCGACGCGATGTTTCACCGCACTTCCGCGGCCCCGGCGACCGCCTGCTGCCGCTGGACCTCGGAGGTCACAAACCGTACAAAGTCGCCAAGCGTCTTCAATTCCCGTGGAACATCGGGAAAGACCACGTTCAATGCCGTTTCGAGGTCGAATACGTATTCGACGAAGGCGATCGAGTCGAGGCCGAGAGCTTCGATCGATTCGTCCGGGTCCAGCGTCGGGCGGTCGATTCCAAACTGCTTTGCCAGCACGTCGCGCATCGTGGCGACGATGTGGTCTTGCTCGATCGATGCGGTCTCGGTCATGGAGTAGAGGAGGGGAAATGTGGCGGCACGCGGTCGCGACCACATTTTACGCGAAACGCCGAATATCAGGCAGCTACTGCGTCTGCTGCTTGCCACTGCGCAGCGCGCGCCGGCCACGCTGTATCCACATGCCGCCTGCCCGCAACGTCATCCGCGCAATTTCCAGCCACGCCGCGGGACGCGGGGCGTCGAGCAGCCCCTTTTCGTACAGCTCCCGGCACGCCGCGCGCCGAATTTTCCCGCTGGAGGTCTTCGGGACTGTTCTCGGGGCAACCAGCCATACTTCGTTCGGAGGGCCGTTCATCTGGACGGCGGCAATTACCATGATCCGGCTGCGCAGCGCGGCGCGCGCGGCAGGCTCGGCGACCCTGGACTCCGCGACAACGATCACCCGCTCGGTACCGCTCGAGCGGGTCGTCGTGCCGAAAACCGCCACGCAGCCTTTGCGCACCCCTGGAATGTCGCCGATGACCGCTTCGGACTCTTGAGGATGGATGCTGTGCCCGCCGCGCTTGATCAGATCCTTGGCGCGGCTCGTCAGGAAGATCTCGCCGTCGGCGAAATAACCCACGTCGCCGGTATCGAGCCAATCGCCACGGCGGAGCTTCGCCGTCGCCTCCGGATTCCGAAAGTATCCGTCGGTTGCGGACGGTCCGCGGAATTCGATGCGACCTTCGGCGCGCTCGGGCATTGCGATCCCGTTCGCATCGACGATCCGGAGCTCGTGCGCGGGCATGGCTCGCCCGCAAGCGACGATTTCCAATATTGCGTTCGAGTCACCGGTACTCGGCAGCGCGATGCCGTCGTCAGCCAGCGCCTGGTGATCGATGCGATCGACGCGCGGTCCGCGACCGAGCACGGGAAACGCGAGCCCAACCGCGGATTCGGCGAGGCCATAAACGGGGGTCAGAGCCTTGCGATCAAAACCATAACGCGCGAAGCGCTTCGCGAAGCGTTCCAGCGTTGCCGCGCGGACAGGTTCAGCGCCGTTGAATGCAAGGCGCCAGCAGCTCAAGTCCAGACCCTCCAGTTCGGCGTCGCGCACCTTCGATGCAACGAGGTCATAGGCGAAATTGGGTCCCGCCGAGATCGTGGCCCGGTAGCGGTGAATGGCCCAGAGCCAGCGCGCCGGACGCGCGAGGAAGCTGATGGGCGACATCAGCACGAGCGGTACGGCGTGGTACATGGTGCCCATCCACGCGCCGATCAGACCCATGTCGTGATAGAGCGGCAACCAGCTCAGGAAACGATCGCGCGAATGGACGCCGCTGACCATGCCCATCGCCCGAATATTGGCCAGCAGTATCGAATGGGAAAGAACCACCCCTTTCGGATCCCCAGTGCTTCCCGAGGTGTATTGCAGCAGCGCCGTCTCCGTCCCGGTCACTGTGGGCGCGCTGATCGGTCCGCGGCGGCGGCGCAGGCCTTTGGCACTGACAATCGCGCGCAAGGTCGGCAGACCTGCCTGCAGGATGCGTCCCACAATCATCGCTTCGGGCACGGTGACGAGCAGCCTGGCACCACAATTCGCGATGATCGCCGCACGTCCGCGCACGTGCTCTTCGAGTTGCGACCAGCGAAGCGGCGGATACATCGGCACCGGCACGGCACCGATGAGCATCGCACCCAGGCAGACTTCGAAGAATTCCAGGCACGTCGGCAGCATGATGACCACCGCGTCACCGCGTCCGATCCCGTGGGATTCCAGGCCGCGCGCGACTTCGGTCGCGTCGGCCCACAGTTGCCGGTAGGTTAGCGTCCCGATGGTCTCGTTGCCGTCGATCAGCGTGATGTGCTCACGATCGGGATGACGTTCGAGATGCCAGCGAAAGGCGTCCAGGAGCGTAGCGGCGTCCGTGGGAGTTCCAGTTACCTCGTCCGGCGGAGCGGGTGCGGAGAACGGCAGAAGTGGCTCGGCTCGTTGAGACAGATTTCGGCGATTCAAATGTGAAATGCCTGCGGTGGCGACGAGACGCGGGCCGGTCACCCACGCGCAACCCGGATCTCGTGTCTGGCTGCGTTCTACTGGGCCGGCCGGGCGAAGTATGCCTTGTCAGGTGTTTCGTCGCTGAGTGCGGCGGGCGGGCACCTGACGTAGGGTGCTATATGGTGAGCGCGGTCCGCGCGGAAGCTCAGTCTCCACCTCGGATCGTAATCGGGCGATCATGTTCCGGTGGACTTTGTCCAAGTAAGACGTTATCTTACCACCGATGAAGACGACCGTTTCCACCAAGGGGCAGCTCGTACTGCCCGCCGAGATACGCCTGCGGGATCGCATCGAGCCCGGCCAGGAATTTGACGTCGAGCGCATTGACCGCGGCGAGTACCGTCTCGTGCGCCGGCACCCTCCTCCCAATGACGGGCTCGTCGAATGGCTGATGGCTTGCCCGGAAAAAGGGTACTTCGTCCCGATTGAATCCGAATCGACCGACACGCTGTGACTTTTCTTGTCGACGCCAACGTCCTCAGCGAGGCCACCAAGCCCGCGCCCGAGTCCAACGCGATCGAGTGGTTGCGCCGCAACGAGCGTGATCTCGCAGTCGACCCGATCATTCTGGGCGAGATTCGCTTCGGCATCCATCTTCTGCCTGCGGGGAAACGCCGCCGTCGACTGGAGCACTGGTTCGACGAAGGCGTCGCGAGAATCGTCTGCGTCCCATGGGACGCGCCGACCGGACTGCGCTGGGCGAAGCTTCTTGCGGAACTGCGGAGATCGGGCCAATCGCTGCCCGTCAAGGATAGTCTGATCGCAGCGACCGCGCTCATTCACGGTTTCATTGTCGTCACGAGAAACACGCGCGATTTCACAAAGGCCGGCGTAAAGGTGCTGGATCCATTCGCGTGACAACAGCGGTATTTCCAGCGACCGAACACTTTGCTCGCCGATCGATGCTTGGGCATAGGGTCATGCTCCAGCATCGCGGTGATGATGGAGCTGCGTCGCATTTGAAAACCGTGCCAACGCTCATATATACTTCTTATATAGCGTAACGACGGTATCGATGCGATGACCAGTAATGCGACCAGGAAAGAAGCGCTTTTGCTTAACTTCAAGGCTGACACGCTGACCACCGTCAGCCGTGAGACCGTGCGCCGAATCGCCAAGGCTCTCGGATTTTCGGAAACCCAGGCCGTGCACTTCGCGCTCGCCAGACTGCGCGAGGATGCGCTGCGCGGCGAAGCCGAAGAAGCTTACCTGCCCCTGACCAAGGCGCAGTTGGCCGCGATCCGCGAACACGAGCCGAAGCGCAAGGGCCGGATCCTCAGCAGTCTGCTGAAATGACCGCCCGTCCCTGGGCGCCAAGGCCGAGAGCCGGCGACATCGTTCAGTGCAGGTTTCCGAAGAGCGAGGGCAGGATACCCGGGCCGAAGGATCGGCCGGTGCTTATCGTCGAGGTCGAAGAGGACCCGGAGGACGAATCGGCCTCGATCGTCCGAGTTGCCTACGGAACCTCGCAGGACATCGAGCAGCGCTACCCCGGGGAGTTCACCATTCGCGCAACGGACCCGAAAGCGGGGCTCGGACGGGACACGAAATTCGATCTCGGCAATACCGTGCGGCTGTCGTTCGACAGCGAATGGTTCGCACCCTCGCCGAACCGGCGCTTCGGCGAGCATCCCAAGCGCGGGACGCTCAACCTCAAAGACCAGAAGCTCAAGCGCGCGCTTCAGGCGGCTATCCTCGAAGCGAAGAACGCGGGCCGCCTATGACGCCCGACTACACGTGACAGCGTCGCATTGTCTACACGACGTGGCGGCGGCGTGTCAGAGCGGCGGCGGCGCGGTCGTGCCGCGAACGATCAGGCTCGGCTCCAGCTCGATGCGATGGGCCACCGTATCGTCGCGTCCGCGAGCAATCAGGTAATCCGCCGCCCGCAGCCCCATCTCGATCGCCGGCACCCGCATCGTGGTGAGCGGCGGCTGCATGTGCAAGGCAAGATCCAGATCGTCGAATCCGGTGATCGACAGCACTTCCGGCACCCTCACCTGCTTTGCCAGGCACTCGAACAGGGCGCCAAACGCCAGAATGTCGTTGCCGCAAATGACTGCCGTCGGCGAATCGGCCTGCGCCAGCAGCATGGCCGTCGCGCTGCGCCCGTCAGCGATCGAATACGGGCACTCGATCACGTGCTCGACCGGGAGCTCGAGCCCGCGAGCCCCGAGCGCGTCCCGCACGCCGACCACGCGCTGCGCTGCGCGATCGTTATTGCGTGTAATGCCGGCGATCATCGCGAACCGCCGATGTCCCAGATCGAGCAGGTAATTCGTGATCCGCGCCATCGCGACACGATTGTCGAAGCCGATGCACGGTGCCGCGCTCGCTGCTTCGTAGATCCACGTATTGACGAACGGGATGCGCTTCGCCTGGAGCAGCCGCTCCACGCCAGGCTGATGCTCGGCGCCGACCAGCACGATGCCGTCGACGCCATGTTCGACCAGCGTCTGCAATTCGACGATCTCGCGCGCCGGATCGTATTCCGTACTTGCCAGCAACAGCGTGTAGCCGTGCGCATTGAGCTGGCTCTGCAGCGCCTGTGTCGCCTTGGCAAATATCGCATTGTCGATCGTCGGCACGATTGCGCCGATTGCGTTGAAGCGCCGCGACACGAGGGAACGCGCAGCCCGGTACGGAACGTAACCCAGGGCCTCGGCCGTGGAGCGCACGCGCGCGACAATGCCGTCGTTGACTTTGTCCGGCGTGTTGAGCGCGCGCGAGACCGTCGCAATCGACACTTGCGCCTCATGCGCGACGTCCTTGATAGTGATCCAGCGTGGACGTGTGGTCATTGGGAAACGTTTACCGGCAATTCTGCCGAGAGTGCCACCTTATCGCGCCGACGAAAGCAGCCACGGTAGGCGCATATTACCTTGTCGGATAAGGACATAGCTACGATTCAAACGCCGCGGACTGTTCAGGCTTGACAAGTACTCGTTGGGTAAATTACCGTCTGTGTGAAAACGTTTTCATCCCCTTGATCCTCGGCCGCCCACTCCCTTCCGCCATCGTGCAACTGTCGCATCGCTCGACGAAGGATCGCAACTCATGTCAGTCGCCTGTTTGAAGAAAGCCACCAAGACCGCAGAAACCGAAACCGGGTCCGCGCGCAAGGTCGTCGACGAGATGCTTATCGAAATCGAGCGCGGCGGTGAGTCGGCGGTGCGTGAGTACGCCCGGAGACTCGACCACTGGACTGGCGATATTGTCGTTTCCCCGGAGGAAGTTGAACGCCGTACCCGCGACATTCCGGGCCCCATCAAGCGCGACATCGAGTTCGCCACCGAGCAGGTGACCCGCTTCGCCGTCGCACAGCGCGAGTCGGTCCGGGAGTTTTCGATCGAGGTTTGCCCGGGTCTAGTCGCTGGACAGCGACTGGTTCCCGTCAATGTCGCTGGCTGCTACGTGCCGACCGGCCGCTACGCGCACATTGCCTCCGCCTATATGAGCGTCGCAACTGCGAAGGCGGCGGGCGTTCCCACGGTCATCGCCTGCTCGACACCCTATCGTGGCGAAGGCATCCATCCGCAGGTGCTGTATGCGATGAAAGTGGCCGGTGCGGACATCATCATGACGCTGGGTGGCGTGCAGGCAATCGCGGCCATGGCTTATGGTCTCTTCAGCGGCAAGGCCGCCGACATCATTGTCGGCCCGGGCAACAAGTTTGTCGCGGAAGCCAAGCGCGCGCTGTTCGGCAAGGTCGGCATCGACGTGTTCGCCGGACCGTCTGAAATTGCCGTGATCGCCGACGATTCGGCCGATCCAAGTCTTGTCGCCTGCGACCTCGTGGGTCAGGCCGAACATGGCCACGAGTCACCGGCGTGGCTGATCAGCCTGTCGCGGGAACTCGCCGATGAAGTCATTCGGCTCGTACCGCGGCTGATCGAAGCACTGCCGCCGCCGGCACGCGATGCTGCAGGTGCCGCATGGCGCGACTACGGCGAGGTTGCGTTCTGCGATACGCGCGAGGAGGCAGTGAGCGTAAGCGATGGTCATGCGCCCGAACATCTCGAGGTCCACGCGCGCGAGCTCGACTGGTGGCTCGCGCGGCTTACCAACTACGGCTCGCTGTTCCTGGGTGAGGAAACCACCGTTGCATTCGGAGACAAGACTTCCGGACCCAACCATATCCTGCCGACCAAGGGGGCAGCACGTTATTCCGGCGGGCTTTCCGTGCACAAGTTTCTGAAGACACTCACCTGGCAACGGATGACGCGTGACGCGACGCGCCAGATCGCTGCGGTCAGCGCCCGCATCTCCCGGCTCGAGGGCATGGAAGCGCACGCCCGCACCGCGGACGATCGGCTGCTGAAATATTTCCCGACGGAGACATTCAAGACCGCCGCGTGAGAGCGCCATGTCCATCATCGAACGGCTCTTCTCGTTGCAAGGTCGGACTGCGCTCGTCACCGGCGGCAACTCCGGCATCGGCTTGACCGTTGCGCAGGCAATGTTGCAAGCAGGTGCGTCGGTCGTGCTCGCGGCGCGGCGCGAGAAGGAACTGACGGAGGCTGCGGCGCGCATCGACACCCGCGGCGGCGCGGTCCGCTGGATCGCCTGCGATCTCGCCGATCGGGAACAGATTGCGCATTGCGCAGGAAGGGCTGCCTCGTTTTTTGGTGCGCCAGACATTCTTGTCAACGCCGCCGGCGTCAACATTCGCCGGCCGATGGGTGAGATTACCGAAAGTGACTGGGACACCACGATCGCGATCAACCTTGCTACCCCGTTCTTCCTGGCGCAAAAGCTCGTCCCGGCGATGATCGAAAGGCACTGGGGGCGCATCATCAACGTTGCATCGCTTCAGTCGGTCCGCGCCTTCGCCAATAGCGGTCCCTACGGAACCTCCAAGGGCGGTCTGATGCAGCTCACGCGCGCTCAGGCGGAAGCCTGGTCGCCGCACGGCATCATGTGCAACGCAATCGCGCCAGGCTTTTTCCCGACACCGCTGACTGCGCCCGTTTTCGCAGATCCGAAGCGCGCGCAGGCGATGGCTGCGCACACCATGGTCGGCCGCAATGGCGAGCTGGCGGATCTTCATGGCGCGGCCATCTTTCTCGCGAGCCCGGCGTCCGATTACATCACCGGGCAGACGATCTTCGTTGACGGCGGATTCAGTGCGGGTTGACGACGGATCGGTCGCCCAATGAAAACGCTGCAATGAAAGCCCTCGTCTACACCGCACCGGATTATCTGGCCTACCGCGACGAGCCGGATCCGTCCCCCATGCCGGGCGAAGTGCTGATCGACGTCGAGGCCGTGGGCATCTGCGGCTCCGACATGCACGCTTATCATGGGCACGACCCGCGCCGAGCGCCACCGCTGATCCTCGGGCACGAGCTTGCCGGGACCATCCTCGCCGGGCCGGGCACTGGCCGACGGGTCACCGTCAACCCCCTCATCACCTGCGGCGTCTGCGAGTACTGCGTGAGCGGACGCAACAATCTGTGCGCGAACCGCAGCATGATCGGCATGACTCGCCCTGGCGGCTTTGCCGAGCAAATGACCATTCCGGCCTCCAGCGTGATCGACCTGCCGCAAGACATGGATCCCTGCCGCGCCGCACTGACCGAGCCTGCCGCCACTGCGCTGCACGCGCTCGGACTGGCGCTGCGCGCTCTCGCCCGGCCGCTCCCCGAGATCAGTGCACTGGTTATCGGCGGCGGCGCGATCGGATTGCTGAGCGCACTGCTTCTCGACTCCTACGGTTGCCGTGACATTGTGCTCGCCGAAACCAATCCACTGCGACGCTCAACGGCACAGAAGACCGGCGTCGCACACGTATCCGATCCTCTGGTAACCGCTCAAGCGGAGAATTCGGCCGAGCTGGTGATCGACGCGGTGGGCGGCAGGTCGACACGCGC
Source organism: uncultured beta proteobacterium (assembly GCA_963701885.1). Taxonomy (GTDB): domain Bacteria; phylum Pseudomonadota; class Gammaproteobacteria; order Burkholderiales; family Casimicrobiaceae; genus VBCG01. Next base: position 9,715 of record CAVPBR010000008.1, on the reverse strand, counting down.
GGCCGCGCTCGCGGCAGTCAAGCCTGGCGGGGTGGTGGTGCACATCGGCCTCATGGACTGGGCCAGCGAAATCGACATGCGCAAGCTCACGCTCGCGGAAATCACGCTGATCGGCACCTACACGTATACGACCGCCGATCTGCGTGCGACCGTACGTGCGCTGAATGAAGGTGCATTCGGCGATCTGGCATGGGTCGAGACGCGCGGGCTGGATGACGGCGCGCGAGCATTTGCGGATCTTGCCGCCGGGCGCTCGGGTGCGGCGAAGATCGTACTGGTGCCGTAGCGCGCGCACACACGACAGCAGGGGGAAACGGCATGTACGCGGCGGACCGCGGCATCACTGCGGTGGCAAGGGCGGGTCGACGAGATCCGGGGCATGGGAGCGGTTTCCGTGCACGGATTGCTGCCAGCCGCCGGCTGCGCGTGGGCGTGTGCGCCGTGGCAGTGGTACTGGTCGCGTGGTACGTCGTCACACAACTGCTGCAGGCGATCAGCCCTGGCCGCTTCCCGTCGCCCGCCGACGTCTACGTTGCCGCGCGCCAGATCGCGGGACCGGGATACGCCAACGCCACACTGCCCCAGCACATCTGGCAGAGCTCGAAGCTGGTACTGATCGGCTTCGCGGTAGCGGTCGCAACCGGGGTCCCGCTCGGATTGCTGATGGGGTGGAGCCGGCGCGCCGAAGCCTTCATCAATCCGGTGTTTCTGCTGATCCGGCCGATTCCTCCACTTGCGTGGATTCCGCTTGCCATTCTGTGGCTCGGGTTGGGCGATGCCGCGAAGGTGTTCGTGATCTGGTTCGCAGCATTCGTACCGGCGCTGATCAACAGTTACACCGGCGTGCGCAACCTCGACCACACGCTGATCGAGGCGGCGCGCGTGCACGGCGCAAGCACCTGGCAGTTGATCCGCGAAGTGGTGGTTCCCGGCGCGAGTCCGCTGATGTTCACCGGCCTGCGGCTGTCGCTGCAGGCCGCGTGGACGACGCTGGTCGCCGCCGAGCTGGTCGGCGCATTGGCCGGGCTCGGCCATGTGCTGACCCAGGCCTCGCTCGACATTTACCCGGGGATGATCTTCTTTGCCATGTTCTGGGTGGGCTTGCTCGGCGGGCTCATGACCATGACCCTCGCGCAGGTCGAACGGAGGATGTTGCCGTGGCTGCGCTGAGCACCGCCCGCCGCGTCGACAACATGCCTTCCCGCCGGGAGCTGGCGATCCTGTTCGCAGCCGGACTGGTGGCCTTCATCGGCATCTGGTGGCTTGCATCCGCCACCGGACTGGTGCCGATGCAGTTCCTGCCAAGCCCCGCGGATGTCGCGCAGACTTTCGCGCAGCTTACCGAAGCCCCGTTTGCCGGATACACGCTGCAGATGCACTTGTTGTCGAGTCTCGAGCGCTTCGCCCTCGGCTTCGTGCTGGCAGCGGTGATCGGCATCCCGCTGGGACTGGCAATGGGATGGTTTCGCCTGCTCGACGACATTGTCTCGCCATTCTTCGAGGGCTTGCGGTTCATCGCGCCGATCGCGTGGGTTCCCTTCGCTGCACTGTGGTTTGGCACCGGCATCGGCGGCCCCATCCTGATCATCTTCGCCGGCGCCTTTCCGCCCTGCCTCATCAACGCCCATCGCGGTGCGCGGCTGGTGGACCGGAGACTGCTCGAGGCGGCACAGACCCTTGGGGCGAGCAACCTGCGCATCCTTTCCGAAGTGCTGTTGCCGGGAGCGTTGCCCTCGATCGTCGCCGGGCTGCGCATCTCCGCGGGCCTGGGCTGGCAGTCGCTGATCGGCGCGGAGCTGATCGTGGTCTCGAGCGGCATCGGCTACATGATGGTGCAGGGACAGAGCAACATCAGCACCGCCATCGTGATGGCAGGCATGGTTGCCATCGGCGCCGTCGGCTTCGTCATCGACGTCGTGCTGCGCGTCGTTGAGAGCCGGATCAGAAAGGGCTGGGGCAACCAGTCATGAGCCAGATCGTTTTCGACCACGTGAAGCGAAGCTTTCGTCGCGGGAATGAGGATTTTCTCGCCCTCGACCGAGTGAGCTTCGAGGTCGGCGAGAAGGAATTCGTTGTCATTGTCGGCCCGTCGGGCTGCGGCAAGACGACGCTGCTTCGGATGGCCGCCGGGCTCGAGTTTCCGTCGGAAGGGGCCGTGCGCGTAAGCGGGCGCGAAGTGACCCGGCCCGGCCCTGACCGCGCTGTCGTGTTTCAGCAGTTCGCGCTCTTTCCGTGGAAGACGGTCAGAGAGAACATCGGATTCGGCCTGAAATGCAAGGCAGTTGCACGCGCCGCGCGTGAAAACATCGTCGCGCGTTATGTCGAGTTGATGGGCCTCCAGGGCTATGAGCACGCGTATCCGCACCAGCTCTCCGGCGGCATGCAGCAGCGCGTGGCGATCGCCCGCAGTTACGCGCTCGATCCCGACGTGCTGCTGATGGACGAGCCGTTCGGCGCGCTCGACGCGCAGACGCGGGTCGTGATGCAGGAGGAGTTGATCAAGCTCTCGCGCATCAATCCGCGCACGGTGCTGTTCATCACGCACAGCGTCGAGGAGGCAGTCTACCTCGCCAACCGGGTGGTGGTGCTGACGCGCCGCCCGGGTCGCATCAAGGAGATCATCGACATCGCGAGCGTCCGCCGGCGCGAGCAATGGGACCGGCTCGAACGCATCGAAGAAGTGATGGATCTCGAGTCGTTCGTACACCTGCGCACTCATATCTGGCGGCTGCTGCGTGAACAACAGGGAGATGTCGCGCAAGTCAGCACGCTGCGCGCGGCGGCAGGCTGAATCGTCGGGTTATTTCACACCAAGGAGGTTGAAATGAGAAAGCTGCTGATTGCATTCCTGCTCATCGCCACAGGCGCCTTCGGCCCACGGGCCGGCGCCGCCGCACTGACGCCCATCGGCATCAGCTATCAACCGGCACTCTACTGGTCGGTGCCGTATTACATTGCGGCCGAGAAGCACTGGTGGGAAGAGGCGGGCCTCAAACCCACCTTCAGCACGTTTCCGGCGGGGGCACCGCAGGTCGCGGCGTCCGCCTCCAAATCGTGGGACGTCGGGGGCATGGGCTCGGTACCCGCTTTGCTTGGTGCGGCGCGATACAACCTGCTCACCATCGGCATCACCAACGACGAATCGTCGGCGAATCTGCTGATAGCCAGCAAGAGTGCCTTCGAAAAATTCAGCAAGGATCCTCAGTTGATCAAAGGACAACAGATCCTGCTGACCTCGAACTCGACCGGCGACTATGCGGTGACCTCATGTCTCGAAAAGTGGGGGCTGTCGAAAAAGGACGCCCGGATCGTGAATCTCGGTCAGGCGCAGATCATTTCCGCAATCAGCAGTGGCAACGGCGAGCTCGCCGGCGTCTGGGCCCCCAACAACTACACGCTGGAGGAAAAGACCGGCGCCAGGACGCTGTGCACCGGCAAGGACGCGGGCGCCGTCATTCCCGGCGCGCTGGTCGCGCGCGCCGACTACGCGAAAGAGCATCCCGAGCTGGTCGCCCGATATCTCGCGGTCTACGTACGGACCGTGAAGTGGATGCGCGCAAATCGCGATGAGACGGTGAAGATGATGCAGAAGTTTTACCAGCAAGGTGGCGTAATCCTTCCGGACAAGTACCTGAACGTCGAGATCGACACGCGGCCGATGTTTGACCTCTCGCAGCAGATCAAGATCATGGACCGCAGTCATGGCCCCTCGGAGGTCGACCAGTGGATGACGAAAATCGCCGAATTCCTGAAATCGGTCGGCACGATCAGTTCAGTGCCCGACGCCAAGAGCTATGTTGATCCCCAATATATGCAGGCGGTGGAAAAGGATCCGAAGCTGCGCGCGTTCGCGGGACTTTGACCTGCGCACAGAATACAATCAACCATAACTAGCACGATCACGCGCCGCTCGAATCGGCGGCAGGAGGACATGATGAAGCTCATTCAGGCAATGCAGAGATTATCCCGGTGCGCGATGCTGCTGGCGCTCTGCGCCAGCGGGCCCGCGCTCGGCCAGCAGGTCATCAACTATGGCGTGCAACCCGACACCGACCCTTCGTTCATCGCCAAGGCCCTCGGATACTTCAAGCCGATCGAACAGAAATACAACGTCAGCGTCGTGTTCCAGCAGTTCTCCTACGGCGCCCCGGAGAACCAGGCGATGGCGGCTGGAGCCCTCCAGGTCGCGTCAGCCGGAATGGGGCCGGCGACAATCGCGGTATCCCGTCTGCCCGCAACGCTCGTGGCGATCAACATCCTGGAGCAGACTGCCATCCTGGTCCCGGTCGATTCGCCTCTCAAGTCGCCGTGCGACCTCAAGGGGAAGACCGTTGCATTCCCCGGTATCGGCTCGCAGCAATATCCGCTGTTGCTGAAGGCGCTTTCCAAATGCGGCCTGAGCGCCAATGACATTCAGCTCTTCAAATCGAGCGGCCCCGATATTCCGATCCTCGTCGAGCACAAGTCAGTCGATGCGGGCATCACCTGGGATCCTTCGATCTCCGTCGGCCTCGCTTCCGGCAAGGTCCGCCTCCTCGCCAAGGCCGAGCAAATCATGCCGATCATGGGCGGGCACTACATCGGCAATGGCGTGTACGTGCAGAACGACTTCCTGCAAAAGCACCCGGAAATCGTCCAGGCACTCGTCACCGCCAATGTCCAGGCGATCAACTACATCCTCTGCCATCCGCAGGAAGCGGCGAAACTCTGGAGCGCGCAAATCGGGATCGCTGAAAACGTGATCGAGCTGTCATTGAAGCAAGGCATTTCCGTCTACAGCCTCGACGTGGTTCCGACCGAGCAGACGATGACCGCTTACACCAAGTTCCTCAAGGATGCCGCAATCCTGAAGCCAACCGATACGCCGAGGATCGAGCCGTCGTTCGCGATGAAAGCCCTCCACGAGGTCAAGAGCGGCAAGACCTGCACCGCGACCGGCGCGTGAGCACGCCGACCCGTTCAGGAGTGCTTGCGGGCGCGGCGCGTGCATTGCCGTTCCTTTACGCGGCGGTCGTCATCGTCGTCGTATGGCAGCTCGTCGTGACGATCACCAAGCCCGACCCGTCGGTACTTCCGCCCCCGATCGCCGTGGTATTCGCGTTCGGACATCTGCTGCGAAACGGCGAGCTTGGTGTGGACACGGCCTACAGCCTGGCCCGCGTCATCTCGGCATGGCTCCTTTCGGCCATCGTCGCGATTCCGCTCGGACTCCTGATGGGTAGCTCGCAGCGTCTGGAGCGCATCGTCAATCCGTTCGTCGAACTGCTGCGGCCGATCTCGCCGCTCGCATGGATACCGATGGCGATCCTTTGGTTCGGTATCGGGGAATCGGGGAAGGTCTTCGTCGTGTTCATCGGGACGTTCTTCCCGATCCTTCTCAGCACCATCGCCGGGGTCAAGGCAGTTGACCCTGTCCTGTTGCACGCGGGCCGCGTGTTCGGATGCACGAACCGGATACTGCTGTTTCGACGCGTCGTCGTGCCGGCGTCGATGCCGAGCGTGGTGGTGGGACTGCGCGTTGCGTTCGGTACGGGCTGGGCAGCCATCATCGCCGCCGAACTGGTCGCGGCCCATACCGGGCTCGGCTACCTGATCGCCAACGGCATGGACATTCTGCGTGCGGACCTGGTCCTGGTCGGCATGATCGTCATCGGGATATTGGGATTTCTCTTCGATGCGTTCTTCCGGTTCCTGCAGCGCCACTACGCGCGCTACGCATGACGATGGTGACCACCGGGACCGGCAAACCGCTGCGCATCGACAGCCTGACGAAGACCTACGAAACGCGCTCAGGCGAGCGCGTAGAGGCGCTGGGTCCGATTTCGATCGAGGTCAAAGCGAGCGAGTTTCTCGTGATCGTCGGTCCGACAGGATGCGGCAAGAGCACGCTGCTCCAGATCCTCGCGGGCTTTCTAGAGCCGAGCGATGGAAAAGTGCTGGTCGGCGGGGAGCCCATTACCGGACCGAGCATCGATCGCAGCATGGTGTTCCAGAGCTATGCCCTCTTCCCGTGGCTCTCCGTGCTCGGGAACGTGGAATTCGGGCTGCAACGCAGGGACATTCCCCGGACACAGCGGCGCGACACTGCGTTACATCACCTGCGACTGGTCGGCTTGCAGGACTTCGCCGAAAAAAGCATCGACGAGCTTTCGGGCGGAATGAAGCAGCGGGTTGCGATCGCGCGGGCCTTTGCCGTCGATCCGTCGATCATGCTGATGGACGAGCCATTCGGCGCGCTGGACGCGTTGACGCGTCGTCTGCTTCAGCACGAGTTGCTGCGCATCTGGCGCGAGCAACAGCGTACGGTGATCTTCATTACGCACTCGGTGCCCGAAGCAATTTTCCTGGCGGACCGGATCCTGGTCATGTCGTCCCGTCCGGGCCGGATCCGGGCCGAGTGGGCGGTCGACGCTCCGCGCCCGCGCGACATCACCTCCGACCGATTTCGCCCACTGGAGCGCCAGATCTACTCCCTGCTCGACGAAGAGTTGTCGAAAAGCTTCGCGACCGGTGATCCGGTGCGTCCGTGAGCGACCTCGCCAACCTTGGGGTCGCGGAGGCTGCCGCTGCGATCGGACGCGGCGAGCTCCGTTCGGAAGACCTGGTATCCGCGTGTCTCGCACGCATCGCATCGTCCGAGCCACGCGTCCGGGCCTTTCGCGACCGCGTCGCGCCGGAAGCCGCGCTGGCCGAGGCGCGCGCGCGCGATCGCACACCCAAGGATCGGCGTGGCGCATTGCACGGGGTACCCGTTGCGGTGAAGGAAATCATCGACGTCGCGAACCTGCATTGCGCTTGGGGCACTTCGATCCATGACGAACGGGTGCCCACGCGCGACGCCCCGGTCGTCGCGCGACTGCGCGCCGCCGGAGCGGTAATCCTCGGCACGACGGTATCGACCGAATACGCGATCGGCAGAGCCGGCCCGACAACGAATCCGCATGATGCGTCGCGCTCTCCCGGCGGGTCGTCGAGCGGCGCTGCCGCAGCGGTTGCTGCCTGCATGGTGCCACTCGCGCTCGGTACGCAGACGGTAGGGTCGATCGTGAGACCTGCGACCTATTGCGGGGTTTATGGGCTCAAGCCGACCCATGGCGCCATCAGCACACAGGGCGTGATGCCGCTGTCCGTTGCGCTCGATCACGTTGGATTGCTTGCGCGTGAGCCTGAAGATTTCAACTTCGGATGCCACGCACTATTTGACCGGAATGGCAACGATACGGAAACCCGTCCTGAGTTCATCCCCAACTTCGGGTCATGGCGCGGCACCGCGACGGGTTGTCCTGGTGGAAGGCTATCTGCGCGAGTGCGTCGAGCCTGCGAGCCGCAGCGCGGTCCAGCGCGCTCAGGCGGCGTTTGCGGCCATCGACGTCAGTGTGCTGCCACGCGACCTTCCACCTGAATTCGGCGAAGCCGAAGCGTGCCTCGACACGATCCTGTGCCGGGACATCGCGGCGAATCACGGCGGCGACAGGGATCGAGCGGGAGAGCGGATGAGCCGGAAGCTTCTCGACCTCATCGACCGCGGGCGAACGATTTCGGACGCACAATATGCAAGTGCAATCGAACGCGCGCGGCAATTTCGCGCAGCGCTGCTTCGCCTGATCGACGATGACGCGATCATTCTCGCCCCCGCAACCTCCGGCGTCGCCCCGCCCATGACGCTGGAGGGTACCGGGTCAGCGCGTTTACAGGGGCTGTATACGATGTCCGGATTGCCGGCGCTTGCCGTGCCCTGCGGGACGCTCCGCGGATTGCCCATCGGCGTGCAGCTCGTCGCCGCACCGGGCCGCGAGGCATTGCTGATTGCGGCTGCCTGCGCGATGCGCTCGCACCGTCCCGTACGCTCGCATTGAGCTGGCGCATCGGCGCGAAGACTCGCAGGTCAAGGCTACTTGGCTTTCGGCCCAAGGGGCATCAGCATCGGTACCTTGTGCCGGTATGCGTCGTACGCCGCAGCACCCAGTTCTTGAGACAGCCAACGTTCCTCAAATCGCGCTTTCATCCACAATCCCGCAGTGATGAGCACGGCACCGCCGATGCCGAAGATCGTTCCCTTCGCGGCTGTCGTAGCGAGGACCGCGAGCAGGATTCCGCTATAGATCGGATGGCGCACGACGGCGTAGGGTCCGGTGTCGACAATCCGGTGATCCGCTTTCCTGGTGATGCTGGCGGACCACAGCGTTCCAAGATGGATGCGTGCCCACCAGGTGAATGCGAACCCGAGCGCAATCAGCGCGGCGCAGATCCACGCCCCGCCCCAACCGATATACCAAAAGCGCAGATGGCCGTAATGACCATGCGCTGGTACGAACAACAGGATAGCGCCGAGTACCAATACGACGCGATACCTCAGTTCCGTACCGAAGCCTGCGCGCCTTTCCGTGCGAGCGCTCCACCACATCGCCGCCAGCCAGGACACGATCCAGACTCCCCACAGAGTCACGATTGCAAGACCAGGACGCATGGCTTCTCCTTGATTGCCGTGCCCAGTGCTTCACGGTGCCCTACTCTTACATATCGGGCTCGCCGCCCCCATCGTGCCTGCGGTGGAATCGCCTGTCCAAAGCGGTGGGTCCGCTGGTAAAGCCGGCGCGATCCAGATCGGGTGTTGGGCAAACCCGGCATGGATCCGCCAGTAGCGCGCTGCGCCAATCGCCGATCCTTCGAAGCGCTCCAGAATTTCACGCATTCACCCAAACCAGACCCGGCTTGGAACCACATCAGCCGCTCCCACCCGGACTTCGGACCGCCATGCTCACCTTTCAGTCAGCCCGCCTAGCCATCTTGACATTGGTCATGATGACCTATATAACCAATACGGTCATACTGAACTGGTGAGCGAGCTTCCGTGATTCGCGAATCCTCTGCCGTCGCCGCGCGCCAGAATCTCGGCGACCTGCTGAATCAGGTGCAGTATCGCAATGACTCTGTCCTGATCACCAAGGACGGCAAGGCCGTTGCGGCCTTGGTCGATGTTGCGCTCTTCGAGCGCATTCGGCGTTTGCGCGACGAGTTCACGCGACTTACCGACGCGCTGGGCAAGACCTACGCGGGCGTTGACACTGGCGTTGCGCAAGCCGAGATTGACGAAGCGGTGCGCGCCGCCCGCAACACCCGCACGAAGCGCGAACAGGTGCCCAAGAAGACCAAGAAGCTGTAATGCGCGTCGTCATCGATACGAATGTTTTCGTATCGGGACTGATGCTACCGGCGAGCGTACCGGGACGGATCCTCGCGGCCGCGAATGCGGGAGGGTTCGAGATCGTGCTCTGCGAGCCGATGTTGGAGGAGATCAACTCGGCACTGCACTACCCAAGGGTGCGAAAGCGCATCGCGCTATCAGACGACGAACTCGATCGATACGTGCAGGCGCTACGCTTCACAGCAGATTTGGTCGAGCCCGCCGGCGTCATGGTTCAGGTACCAAATGACAGAGACGACGACGTGATTCTCGCGACACTCGTGGTCGCCAAAGCGGAGTGGCTGGTGACCGGCGATTCGGCCCTCCTGGCCCTCGCAGATCGGTACCCGATTGTCACACCGGCCGAATTCGCCGCGCGGCATCTCTCCTGACCGGACGCCGACCAATTGCTCCACAGAATTCCGAAGCAAAGGCGGCATTGTGGAACGAAATCAATGCGCAAGAGATCCACCAGAACCCGCATGTAGATTGGCTCCCCGACCAGGGCTCGAACCTGGGACCTGCGGATTA
>CAVPBR010000007.1:0-56054 GCA_963701885.1 uncultured beta proteobacterium | reverse complement strand
TGGGCGTACAAACGCTCCTGGGCGGCGAATTCGAACCTGGTCTCGTCGCTCTGGCCAACCGGCTGCGCAATGGCGACTATGGCGTGCAGCGCGGGCCGCTGGTCAATCTGTCACGCGTAACCTTCATCACGCCCGATCGAACGGGACTGCCCGAGCTGGCGCGATACGCCCATCTGGTACTGCCGAGTGGCGAGCGCAAGATCACGGGCTTTACTGAAACGACACGCGGCTGCAAACATGTGTGTCGCCACTGCCCGGTGGTCCCGGTGTACCAGGGGAAGTTCCGTGCGGTGGACAAGGACGTGGTGCTGGCGGACATCGCGCAGCAAGTAGCGATGGGTGCAGCGCATATCTCATTCGGCGACCCGGATTTTTTCAACGGGCCGACTCACGCGCTCAAGGTGATGAAGGCCATGCACGCGCGTTTTCCGCAGTTGACGTTCGACGCCACCATCAAGATTCAGCACTTGCTCGACCACGCCGTGCTGTTGCCGGTGCTGCGCGAGTGTGGCTGCCTGTTCGTCACTTCGGCCGTCGAATCGGTGGACGACAAGATCCTGGGCTATCTCGATAAACACCATACCCGCGCTGATTTCGAGCGCGTACTGACGTTGTGCCGTGCCAACGGCATTTCGCTCGCGCCCACCTTTGTCCCTTTCACGCCGTGGACGACGCTGGAGGGCTATCTCGATCTGCTGCGTGAACTGGCGCGCTTGCATCTCCAGGAGGCGGTGCCCCCAGTACAGCTTGCCATCCGACTGTTGGTGCCGCAGGGATCGTATCTGCTGCAGTTGCCGGGATTCGCCGAGATTCTCGAACCATTCGACCCCAAGCTTCTGGGTTATCCGTGGCGCCATGCCGACGCTGGCGTGGACGCGCTGCAGTGCGATGTGCAGGCCGCCGCAATGCGAACCGCAAGCGCGTCGCGCGCGGAAGCGTTCCGCGAGATTTGGCGGCTCGCGCACGCCGCTGCCGGGCGGGAAGCGCCGAGTCTCGACGGCGTGGATCCCGGTCGACCCGTCCCGCGCCTGTCCGAGCCGTGGTACTGCTGCGCCGAGCCCACCCATCAGCAGCTTCAATCGTTCTGACATGCCACGCGTTTTGCTGCTGCTGCCCGCCGCCGGCTATCGCAACGAGGATTTTCTGTTGGCGGCGCAAAAGCTGGATGTAGAGGTGATAACCGCCGCCGATCATTGCCACCGGCTCGCGCCGCTCATGGGCATGGGTCCCATCTATTCATTGCCGTTCGACCAACCGGAGATCGCGGCCGAGCAGGCGCTGGTTTCCCTGGGGCGAAGCGTGGACGCGGTGCTGGCGGTGGATGACCACGGCTTGGAACTCGCCGCTCTACTGCGTAAAAAACTCGGGCTTGCGGGCAATTCGTTGCAGGCGGTGCGCGTCACTCGCGACAAGCTTGCCTTCCGGCAATTGCAGCAGACGAACGGCTTCAATTGTCCGGATTTCCTGGCCGCCACCGGCGAAGCCGATGCATTGGTCCTCGCCTCGTCATTGCACTATCCGGTCGTGGTGAAAGCCCGGCGGTTGTCCGCCAGTCGGGGCGTCGTCCGCGCCGACGACGCGGCGTCGTTGGTTCAGGCAGTTGCCCGCGTGCACCGGATCCAGGCCTTCGCCGATCGCGATGCCGCCCAACTTGGGCTCATCGTCGAAGCCTTCATCCCGGGTCCCGAGTTTGCGCTCGAAGGTTTGCTGGAAAATGGTGCGCTACGTGTACTGGCGCTGTTCGACAAGCCGGACCCGCTCGACGGCCCGTATTTCGAGGAAACCATTTACGTTACGCCCTCGCGCCTGGGTCCGGACGCGCAGTTGGCAATCGCCGCCGACGTGCAACGTGCCTGCACTTTGGCCGGTCTGTCCAGTGGACCGGTGCATGCGGAAATGCGCGTCAACGACCAAGGCATCTGGCTGCTGGAAGTGGCGGCCCGGTCCATCGGCGGCCTGTGCGGACGCGCACTCAATCACCGGCTCGGTATGTCGCTCGAAGAATTGATCCTGCGTCATGCGCTCGGCATGCCCGCGCCGTCGTCTGCCAGCAATGACGCGTCCGGGGTAATGATGATTCCGGTACCCGCGACGCGGCCTATTTCACCAGGCGGCCGGCCTGACGGAAGCGCGTGCGGTGCCGGGCGTCAGCGATATTCGGATCACCGCCCAACCCGGGCAAATGGTTGCCCCGCCACCGGAAGGCTCGGGTTACCTCGGATTCATCTTCTCCCGCGCTGCTGCACCGGAAGCGGCCGAAGCCGCGCTGCGCGCGGCCCACGCGAACCTGGCCATCGAGGTTCAAGCCCAATTGCCGATGACCTGGGCTTGTGCGCAATGACTGCCATGCGTGAATACGACAAGCGCGTGCCATGAAGGTCTCACTCCCGGTGCGGTGACGGGGCTGGAATGGACAAGTACCAAAGTCGCTTGATCTCGGCGCGCCCCCGCGTCACGGTATCCAGCACCAGGCCGCAGGCCAGAAAGATCGCGCCGAACAGCATCAGTGCGGCACTCAATATCGCCGTCGGGAATCGCGGCACGAGGCCCGTCTCCAGGTACGTTTTCAGCAGTGGTGCGGCGAGGATCAGCGAAAGTACCGCACACGCGCAGGCGACGATCGAAAAGAATGCGAGTGGTTTTTCCGATTTGAACAGGATCAGAATGGTGTGGAGAATCTTGAGACCATCGCGCCAGGTGTGCAGCTTGCTCTCCGATCCCATTGGTCGCGGCTTGTATGCAGTCGGCATTTCCGCCACGGGCATGCGCATTTCAAGGGCGTGAACGGCAAGCTCCGTCTCCGTCTCGAATCCTGCGGACTGCGCAGGAAACGACTTTACGAAGCGTCTGGACAGGACACGATAGCCGCTCAGCATGTCGGTGAAACTGCGTCCGAAGATGATCCCGACGCATTTCGTCAACACGCGGTTCCCAAGCCGATGCCCCCGCCGGTGAGCGGTGGGATCATCGGAATGCCGAGTGCCAACCACCATGTCTAGGTGCCTGCTTACCAGCTGATCGATCATCCGCGGTGCGGAACTTGCATCGTAGGTATCGTCGCCGTCGACGAGCACGTAGACCTCCGCCTCGATGTCGGCGAACATGCGGCGAATCACGTTGCCCTTTCCGCTCGGCTCTGCGTTGCGAACCGTTGCGCCGGCCGCGCGGGCGGCTTGCACGGTGGCGTCCGACGAGTTGTTGTCGAAAACGTATACCGTGGCCTCTGCGGCTACCGCCCGGAAATCGGCCACGACCCTGGCAATGGTCGATTCTTCGTTGTGGCAGGGAATCAGAACTGCAACCTGCCGGAAGGAGGAGTTCGAGGTCACCGCGGGCCTTGAGGGAAGAGTTCGACGAAGCGAAGCTATCTGATTCGCCTGGATAGCGCCAGCGCCAGTGCCAGCGGACCTGCGACAATGGGCCAGGTGAGATAGCGCAGATCCGCTGCCGGTGCGAGCGGAAGAAAGCTCGAGGCGTACAGCAACGCGCTACCCGATGCCGCCACGGCAAGGAGCGCTGTCGGACACTTACGACGTTGCCACCCGATTACCAAAGCCGCAACGTCTAGGAGGAGATACGGCAACGCGGCGAAGATCCAGCTCGCATTGAGTTCCGCGGCCGACGCGTAGAACCGCTGTTGCAGACCTTGGGCAATCGGTGCCGGAAGAGGTGGATTGTCTCGGTACTGGGTGCGGCCGACATAATACGGCACTCCCTGGATTGCTCCGCGGTGCGGTCCGATCAATAGCCAGAAGGTACGCAGGCGGTGGCGGACATACGCAGCGGGATAGTCGAACACGGCGCCGAGCCAGGTGCGACCCAGCCGGCGCAATTGGGCAGGCGTGAACGGCTCGGACAGGCCATCGCGCATGCCCGAGTGCGTTCTTTGAAACAGGAGCGTATTGGCCGTTGGATCGAATGCGCCGGTGGCCCTGAGCTCGTCGACCGTCAGGCCAGACCCGTGGGTGAATGACGGCAGCAGCAGTACGTTGCGATCGACCGAAATCGCGGCCAGGTCCCAAATCGCGGTCATCGGCCAGGCGGTCACGCGCTCGACCGGCAACGCACGGTCCAGGGCGAATCCTGCCGCAAGCGACACGATTCCCAAAGCGATTGCGCCGGACCATGCGGCGCGCGAGGCGCGCGCGCGTGCAGGCATCAAGGCCGGAACGATAACCCCACCGTAAGGCAGAATGGCAACGAACGCGTTGTGCCGAACCGCGCCTGCGTAGAGCAACAGGAGCAGACACGCCAAAAGCGGAATGCGCCGCACCCGGGCCAGCCCCCATGTGCCGAGACCCGTTACCAGCACCAGGACTGCCGCCAGGTGGGCGTCCGTCAGCAGGTGCGCCATTTCGACGAGGGCCAATGGCGTCATACCGAACACAAGCAGCAACACCACGCGTGCGAACGGATTCTCGCTGATCGCCACGGCGCAAAACGCCAACCCGGCCCAGAACATCGCCAGGTTCAGGCAAAAGAGCGTCGCGGGGTTCGGGCTGACGTCCAGCAGCAACGACCACAGTGCCGTCACCGCAACGGGCGATTGATCGTTGAAATGCCCGGTACGCGCCTGCCATAGCTGATAAGCGGAATCGAACGGATATTGCCCTGGATACAGGACGACGATCGTTGCAATTGCGCAGGCGCCGGCTACCATCCAGGGAATGAGACGAGAGGCACGGTGCATCGGACTCATTGCGGCAGCGAAGCCTGTTGAAGTGCTGCCGGGATGGCAGGCGGAGTTCGAGATTCTAGCACCATAGCGACCCTACCGTACGGAACGCGCGAGAGCTTCGCAGCCGGCTGCGGCGAGCGCCCGGCGCGAACTCGCCTTCCAGCGGCTCGCGTCCGACGCGTCGATACCCGAAAGCTTCACGAGGCTTCCCTCTGCCGGCTTCCAGCAGAAGTAATTGGTTGGAACAAACCGCGCAGGCATCGGTGACTCGGGTGGCAGGAGCGTGCTGCTGAGACGTCGTCGAGCGAATGCGTGCAGAGCGCGGCCACGATTCCACCCCGCAGCTTTTCGTACCACCCTCCAAGGTCTCCTGGCGTGGCCGGCACGAGATGCGCCGACAGCGGCAGCGGCTGCAGCGGTGGCGGCACTAGGCCGCCTTTGCGTTGCGGCGAACGGCGCGGCCCCGGGTGGTCCGGGATCAACACCAGCGCGAGATGCGTGTGGCGGCAATGTCGATGCCTCCGCGTGTAGACGTGGAGCAGCGCATGCATGGTGTCGCTCGCAGCTGACCCAGCGTCGATGTTCGTTGGACGGTGCAATCGTTGATAGCGCCATGATCACCCACACCACGTCGCTGCGACACTGCCGATACCGCGTTGTGCTATTTCCGCCGTCACCGCGGGGCAAGCGCGAGCGGAAAAACGCCGAGGCGGTGTAGAAGAAGCGTGCGTCCTCGCCCGTTGCGGCAAATGCGCTCTTGTGCGGCAGGACCACGCCGAACGCGATCAGTGCGGCGATCACCGCGCCGAGAGTGACCCAGGCAACCTGCGGTCTTGCTTTCGCCCGCCACGCAACCCACCCCAGGACCGCCGGCACGAGCATGGCGATGGGCCAGCGAACGGCCGCTTGCGGGACGAGCCCGCCGAACCATTGCCAGATCGACCGCAGTGCGAGGCGCAGGTCGACGTCCCAGACGACGGGGCGCGACGCGTACACCTGAAACGGACCGCCGAACAGATACCAGCGCAGAAGAACATAGGCAGCCCCCAGCGCCAGAAATGGCAGCCAGCGGTTCACGAACTCGGGCGCAAGGCGACCTCTGCCCAGAGCTTGCTGGTCTATGGCTGTCGTGAGCGCGACGAGCGCCGAGATGGGCACGATCACGTGCCGCCGACTCCTTGCTCATCAGGCCAACAGCCGCGACGCACCAACTGGCGACTGCCGGCCGGTCATGCCCGTTCCGGCTGCGCATGAGCAGGTACAGCGATAACAAAACCGCGGCCGTCGCCATCGCATCGTAGCGACCGGCGATCCAGATGACGACTTCCGGCCCGACCGGGCACAGAGCGAACAGCAATGCGGCGACGAATGCAGCCGGTGCCGAACACGTGCCCGACCGGCGCAACAGCCGGTTCGCCAATCCGTACACACAGGCCGTCGACAGGAGGTGCAGTGCCAGATTGCAGACATGCCAGGCGATCGCCTTCACGCCGAACAACGGTGTAATCCAGCGCGAAGCTCACGAACGGCAACGGTCGGTAATAGTGGTTGCCCGTCGGCAAGCGTTCGAAGAAGAGGGCGGCGACACGGCTCCATAATTGCCCCGCGTGTTGCCAGGCGTGAATGCCACCCAGAATCGCGACGTCATCACTGAGAAACGTGGCGTGCGCAAGACTTGGTGCGTAGACGACGATCGTCGTGGCCCAAACGAGCCAAAGCGCACGCTCGACGCCAAGTGTCCGTCGAGACAGATATTCCGGCCACCCTGTTGCCGCTGCGCCCGCAGGCATCACGACCTCTCAGGGCGACAGGCAGCGCCGGTCGATTTCGGTGACAACGCCAAGACGGTTCCGCACCCGCGTGCGCAGGCAGTGAGCATTGGGGGGTAATGCAGTTCGTGGGATGTCGAGGGCGAATCCACCGTTCGCCGAATCGGGGTAGGTCGGAAAATAGCGCTCGAGCGACTCACCTTCCGGACCCGTCTTGGGCAGCCCCAGCGTGGCTTCCCAAGTCGCAGAGGGTATGCGCGAGTCCCAGCCCCCGTAGGCGGCAACGCGAATGGCGGTGACCCCGAACGGGTCGAGTGCCCATCCCCGAATCGCGTACACCGCGCCGTCGAAGCGCCGCGAGACGGGCAGATCGATGACGCCTCGCGCGAGCGGCCACTGCCGCGCGCCGCTCCATGACGCAATCCAGAAAACTAACGTGAGTGCTGCCATCACGCAAAGCGCCCTGGCTCGTGCCGCACGCGCCTCGCCTTTCGCCCGTCGCGCAATCCCGCGGCCCACACAGAGAAGTCCCAGCGCCACCATGGCCGAGTGCAGAAGCACCGAGTGCCGCGCGACTTCCACATATCCATCGCCGAAGACCGCACTCACCGGCGCATACAGCGCGATGGCCGACACGAAGATCACGCCGCGCAGCCAGCCATCTTCGCGTCCGCTCGATCGCAGCGCGCGCAACCACGCTATCAGCGCGCAAGGGAATCCTGCCGCAAGCGCAGCCAACACCAGGAGATACACGGCGAGCGGAAGCCGCTCGGTCGCGTCCGCAAGCGACGCACCGATCCATGTTGGCCGCAGTGACAGGTCACCGAACGACTCGCCGGCGATCATGCCGAGATAATGCTGCACCCAGGCCTGCGACTCCGGCAGCCCGCGGACCAGTATCCGGAGCGGCAGCAACGGATCGTCGGGGAGGAGCCGCAGGAAATTGACGCGCCCCAGCGATGCGACTTCGGTGCATTGCTCTTGCGGCTTCGCACCCATGCCAACGTACCAGTTCGCGCCCATGGCCGCCCGGCAATCGGCCGGCAGGCCAAGGCGCGCGAGCGCCTGCGGTTCGTTGCGAACCGAGGGTAATGCCGCACCGAGGTAGAAGTCGTGGTTGTTCGCGGCTCGGATGGCCGGCATGGTCGCGAGGGAATCTGCCTGCAGCGCCCAGGCTGCGGCGAGACCGAGCGCAGCGCCGACCCATGCGACCCGTGCGCTACGCCACCAGTACGGCGCCAGGACGAGCAGCGGCACCACCGCAAAGGGCGCGTACTGCTGGCGCGAAGACGCCAGCCCGGCAAGCGCGACGATCATCGCCATCGCGGTTGTGCGTCCCGGATGCGTGATGGTCGCCAATGCGATGAGCCCCGCCACCGCGTAGGCGAAAAACAGCGTCGCGGACTCGGTATACAGCGTGTTCAGCCATAGCGTATTGGCCGGGTCTGTCAACACCACCGCGAAGACCGCTGCGTGCGCGAACCTCGCCCAAGGCCGGGCGCGTTCCGCGCAGCAGAACGCGAGAACGCAGCGCGACGAGCGCCAGCGCCTGGACGATGCCGACGGCTCGCAGCGGAAATCGATGTTCTGCAACCAGGCCGGCCCCATTTGCTGCGGCGACGAGCAGTTTTGCCCCCAGTACAAAGACCACCGCGCTGCTGCGATAGCAATGCGCACCCTGAGCATGTCGCTCGACGTAGTCGGGCAGCGGCGCAGATTGGTGGGCCGCGAAACGCTCCGGCACGGGCAATGACGGCCACAGGTCGACGCAGGCGGATGTGCGCGCCATGTCGAATTGATTGGCGTAGCCGAGCAGCGGATCGTGCAGCACCAGGGTGAATATCCGCACGATGCCGATCAGCAGCAGTAATGCGGTCCCAAAGCCGATGATCGACGTGCGCGCCGGCGCCACCCAAGAGCACGGGCCGCGCCCCGATGCGGATCAAGAGGCGACCATCATGATCACTGCGAGCGCGGCGAGCGCGGCGTAGCTCAATGGGTCGCGGAGGGCAAAGATGACCGGATCGTCGTGGACGTGACCATGCACCGTGCGTCGCCACAGGTGGGCGAGCCAGGCTGCGATCACCGGACAGCCAAGCCACAGGAACGTCGGATGCCGGTAAAGCGTGGTGACATCGGGGCGCAGCACGTAGACCAGGAGGACGGCGACCGCGCCGAGCGCCGCGAGCCCTCCTGCGATACGTACGCGCCTCAGGTGGACAAGCCGATACGCGCGTCCGTGCGCACGCTCACCCCCGGCCCGGCGCACCGCGTGCAGTTCGACTTCGCGCTTCACCAGCGCGAGCGACAGAAACAGAAATCCGGAAAACGCGATGAGCCACCCGGACAATACGATGCCGGTGGCCGTCGCCCCCGCAGCGAGCCGTAGTGCGTAGAGTCCGGCCAGCAACAGCACGTCGATGCCGGCGATCCGCTTGCAACGCAAGCGTGTACGCCGTCGTCGCGATCAGATAGGCGAGAAGCCAGCCTGTGAACGCGGCCGGAAGCATAAGCGAGAGCGCGGCACCGGCCCCGATCACGAGCGGCGCCAGCAGAACCCCTGTAGCGAGAGGCAGCCGGCCGGCCGCCAAAGGACGGCGCCGCTTGCGCGCATGCCGGCGATCGCTCGCGAGATCGGCGAGATCGTTCAGCGCGTACACGCCCGACGCGACGAGCGAGAATGCGACGAAAGCGAGGCCTGCCCGAAGCCAAAGGTCCATTTCCGCGACGCGGTGCGCGGCGATCAGCGGAACGACCGCCAGCAGATTCTTCACCCACTGGTGCGGTCGCAATGCGGTGACCACCGCCGCGAGCCTCGGGCCAATCGCGGTATCGGCGGGTTGCCAGTGCATGACCACCGGCGCCGCGGCTGCCGCGAGGCGCGCGAGCGATGGTCGACCCACGACCAGTGCCTCGCGAGCGCGCCGCCATATCGCGACGTCCACCGGATGATTGCCGACATAATCAAAGCCGCGCTCGCCGAAACGCTCGCAAAGTACCGCCGCATTTCGCTTGCCGATGAGGTTGCGCCGGCCGTCGCTCGCAATGACGCCGGCAAAGCAACCGGCGAAACGGGCGACTGCGCGCGCGGCGCAGTCATCGGCTCCGGTGGCGAGGTAAATCGAGCGTCCGGCGCTTGCTCGCGCCCTGAGCCACTCGAGGATGTCGACACGGTAGGGCAGGTGTGCAGGATCGACCGGCGACCGGTGCAATACCTCGCGCTTGAGCGCTGCACGGCCCTGGAGCAGCCACCATGGAAGCTGCAGGAGCAACCATGGCGCGCGTGCGAGCAGCGCAACCAGCGACTCGACGAATACATCCGTCGCGACGAGCGTGCCGTCGAGATCGACACAGAGCGGAACGTCGCCGGCCGCCGAGTCGATCAAGTGCATATTGGAGTTTACGGGAACAAGCGAATATTCCCGGGCAGAGCGAGTACCCGTCGATGGTGCAGCGCACTGATCGGTGGTGGTACGGCGCAGCGGTCACTGCGCTGTTCGGCGCGTTATCCGAGCGCGACCTGGAACGTGCAGGCGGTCTTCGCCTTCACCTGTTCGAGCGTCACTCCAGGGTGCAGCTCGCGCAGCACCAGGCCCTCGCCACCGCGGAGCACGTCGAAGACGCAGAGATCGGTGATGATTACGTTGACGACGCCCTTGCCGGTGATCGGCAGTGTGCAGCGTTCGAGGACCTTGGAGCTGCCGTCCTTCGCAGTGTGCTCCATCAACACGATGACGCGCTTCACGCCCGAAACCAGGTCCATCGCGCCGCCCGGACCCTTGACCATCTTGCCCGGCACCATCCAGTTCGCGAGATCGCCGTTGCTCGCGACTTCGAGGCCGCCCAGGATCGACAGGTCGATGTGACCGCCGCGGATCATCGCGAAGGAATCGGCGGAGGAAAAGAAGCTGCTGCCGGGAATGGTCGTGATCGTCTGCTTACCCGCATTGATGAGATCGGGATCGATACTGTCCTCGTCGGGAAACGGGCCGATGCCGAGCAGTCCGTTCTCGGATTGCAGCGTGACGTTGACGCCGGGCGGAATGAAATTCGCGACCAGCGTCGGGATCCCGATACCGAGGTTCACGTAGTAGCCGTCACGCAGTTCCTGTGCGGCGCGGCGCGCCATCAACTCGCGGATCGGTGAATCCTTCTTTGACGTACTGCCGGCGATGGTCCTGAACTCGATCCGCCTTTCGTAATGCGTACCCTGGAAGATGCGATCGACGTAGATGCCCGGGGTGTGGACCTGGTCGGGCTCGAGCTCGCCGACCTCGACCAGGTGCTCCACTTCCGCGATCGTCACGTGGCCGCAGGTCGCAATCATCGGATTGAAGTTGCGCGCCGTCTTGCGGTAGACGAGATTGCCTGCCTTGTCGCCCTTCCACGCCCTGACAATCGAGAGGTCGGCGCGGATGCCTTCCTCGAGGACGTATTCCCTGCCGGCGAAGGACTTGACCTCCCGCTCTTTGGCGAGAAGCGTCCCGGCCGCGGTGCGGGTGTAGAAGCCCGGAATGCCCGCGCCGCCGGCGCGAAGCTTCTCGGCGAGCGTTCCCTGCGGGGTCAATCGCAACTCGAGCTCGCCGGCGAGCACCTGGCGCTCGAACTCCTTGTTTTCGCCGACGTAGGACGCGATCACCTTGCGCACCTGGTGCTTCTTCAGCAGCAGGCCCATCCCGAAATCGTCAACGCCGGCATTGTTGCCGACGATCGTCAGGCCCTTGATGCCGCTGTCGACCAGCGCCTGGATCAGGTTCTCGGGAATGCCGCAGAGGCCGAAGCCCCCGGCTGCAATCGTGATGTCGTCGTGCAGCAGCCCCTGCAGGGCTTCTGCCGCATTGGCGTGAACCTTGTTCATTCGCGTCTCCGGAAGTGTCGCAATGACAATGGATACCGTTCATTCTAGCCCGATGCGGCAATAACCGGTACGCTTGTCGGCGTCGAACGGACCTTCCAATCACACGAAAGCGAGACCTCATGCCCGACCACATCCTCGTCGAGACGCACGATCGCGTTTCCCTGTTGCGCATCAATCGTCCGCAGCGGATGAATGCGCTCAACGACGCGGTGGCGCGCGAAATCTGCGCCGCACTGCTCGCGTCCGACGACGATCCGGCGATTGGCTGCATGGTGGTCACCGGCAACGAAAAGGCCTTCGCTGCGGGCGCCGACATCGGCGCAATGGCCGACTGGAGCTACGCGAAGGTCTACGGCGACGACTACATCACGCGCGACTGGGAAGCGATCCGGCGCGTGCGCAAGCCGGTGATCGCGGCAGTCGCGGGCTATGCGCTCGGCGGTGGCTGCGAGCTCGCGATGGCCTGCGACATCATCATCGCGGCCGACAGCGCAAGATTCGGCCAGCCCGAGATCACCATCGGCACCATGCCGGGCTTTGGCGGCACGCAGCGTCTGCCGCGCGCCGTGGGAAAATCGAAAGCGATGGAATGGTGCCTGACCGGAAAGATGGTAAGCGCGGACGAGGCCGAGCGCGCGGGGCTCGTCGCGCGCGTCGTTGCGGCCGCGGATCTCGAGCGCGAGGCGCTGGCGCTCGCGGCGAAGATCGCATCGTTTTCGCTGCCCGTCGTCCTCAAGATCAAGGAGGCGATCAACCGCGCCTACGAATCGTCGCTGACCGACGGGCTCGCGTTCGAGCGGCGTGAATTCCATTCAACGTTCGCCCTCGACGACCAGAAGGAGGGGATGCGCGCGTTTGTCGAGAAGCGCCAGCCGCAGTTCCGCCACCGCTAGCGGGATCAGACGTGCGGGCGGCGAGCGGGCGCAGCAGGCGACGAGCCGGAGAGCGCCCGCCGCGGACACCATGAGACTTTCACGCCTGATCTGTGCGCTCGGCATCGCGCAGATCATCTCCTGGGGAACGCTGTTCTATTCGATCGCGGTGCTGGGCCCGCCGATGGCGCTTGCCCTGCACTTGTCAGAGACCGTGCTCTACGGCAGCTTTACCTGCGGGTTGCTGGTATCGGGGTTTGTCGCGCCGTGGGCGGGGCGGCGCATCGACCGCCGCGGCGGGCGCGGCGTGCTGGGCCTCGGGTCGACGCTGGCTGCGGCGGCCTGCGCACTGCTTGCGCTGGCGAACAATGGAACGGTGATGCTGCTCGGTTGGCTCGTCGCGGGAGCGGCGATGGCGATGTGCCTGTACGACGCGGCGTTCGCGACCCTTCATCGCCATGCCGGTGAGCGCTACCGCAAGGCGGTGACTGCGCTCACGCTGTTCGGGGGATTTGCGAGCACCGTGTTCTGGCCGCTGTCGCAGTACCTGCTGGAAGTCCGCGGCTGGCGCAGCGCCTTCGCCGTCCATGCCGCGCTAAACCTCTGTATTGCGCTGCCTTTGCATGTCGCTTTCGTTCCGTCGGGCGAGCGCTTCGTCGATCGATCCACGGTTACCGGATCCGCGGGAGCGCGCGCGTCGGCAGGCGCAACGTTCATTTGGCTCGCCCTGGCGCTGAGCCTCGCCGCTTTCCTCGCCTCGGCGGTGTCGGCGCAGCTCGTGAGCTTGCTGGGTGCCGGCGGGATCACCGCGCGTGACGCGGTGCTGGTAGGTGCGCTGATCGGACCGATGCAGGTCGCCGGCCGTGTCATGGAGTTCACCTTCCTGCGGCGGATGCGGCCGCTTGCGGTTGGCACGCTGGCCTTCGCGCTGCTGGCGCTGGCATTGATCGTTCTTTCGCGGATTCATGGCGCGCGGATCGCCGCGTTGTCCTTCGCCCTCCTTTATGGCTGGAGCAATGGCGTCATGACGATCGTGCGCGGAACGGTGCCCGCCGAGCTGTTCGGACAGCGCGATTACGGTGCGCTGCTCGGCCGCCTCGCGCAGCCCCAGTTCATGCTGAAGGCGCTCGCACCGGTTGCAGTCACACTGTTGCTTACGCTCGACGATTCGCGTCGCGCCGCGCTCTATGTGCTGGCAGGCGCGGCGGTCGCTGCGTTGTTGGCGTATTGCGCGGCACTGAAAGAGCGTGCCGGAAACTAGCGCTCGTTCGCGCGTTCGGACCGGGTGCAGGCATGCGCTACGCCCCGAGCACGCGAATGAGTATCCATCCGGCAGCAATGACCGCGGCCACGGCGATCACCGCGTAGATCGCGACCGGCAGGTCAGACCGTCTCGCCGGTGGCGGCAGCAGGTCGGCGTCACGCAGCGCGGCGGGAAACGGCCGCGCGGGCACCGGGACGACCTGCATGTCGGCAGGGTCGCTCGGCACGACGCCGAGGTACTCGCCGGCCGCGACGACCGGCGCGGAGCCGAACTTTCGCGACGATGGAAACTGCGGGATGCGCAGCAGCGCGAGTGCCTCGAGATCGCGCGCGAGCATGCTGCCGAGCAGCCCGTCCTGTTCCGAGGCACCGGCCCGGGCCAGGCGCAGCAATGTCGCGCCGATCTCCTCGAACGCCGCAGCCGGGAAGAGCCGCGTCGCGTCCTCGCTCACATACTCGAAGGCGAGCCGCGCCTTTGCGAGCGAGCGATCGCGGAGCAGCACCCAGGGCAGGGTGGACCAGGCGCGCGCAGCGTGTTCCGGTGGGCGCGCAGGAACCGCGAGGCCCAGGGCGCGCAGGACGTCGATGCTGATGCCGGTGCAGTTCATCGTCGAGTGATGGTATTCGAGCTGGTGGCGCCAGAATTGCGGGTAGACGCGATTGAAAGCGCCCTGCACCAGTCGCGGCACGGCTTCGTCCCGGAGCGCGGCAACCAGGATGAACGAAGGCCGGTACCAGGCCTGCCCGCGGTTCAGGTCGCCGAAGTACGCGTCGAGAGGAACGGGGGCAGCGAGGATGCCTTTCTCGCTGAAAATGTCGAGCGCATAGAAATTGTCGACCAGGAGGTCGGCGATACCCCCATCGGCGCCGATGCAGCCGGTCCCGATTGCGAAATGGCCTGCCCAGGCCTCGTCGTCGTCGCCCTGGGCGCCGTTGACGATAATGACGAGCGCGGGTTTATCCTTCCACCCTCGCAGCCTTCGATCACGTTCCCAGATGACGCTTGCTGAAAACGGCAATCGCGCGCCACCCTGCGGGTCCTCGCGCATCGCCCGGCGCAGCGCCAGCGTTGCGGGCAGGCCGCTGGTCAGCGCTGCGACCGGCAGGTCGTCCGCGAGCGTGAAATCGCCGGGCCAGAACGTGCTTGCGACCAGCTTCTCGCCCTCGAGCGCCACGCGCAGGCGCAGCGGGCGCCCGGCGAGGAACGCCGCCGACGACGCGTCGAACCAAGATCGATTGAGGGCCAGCCTTGGGGCGAGCGAGAGCGGGAGCGGAAATGGAAACGTTGAGGGCAGCGTACCCGCCAGCGCGAGGCTTTGCGCATCCGGCGCGAGGCGGCCATCGTCGATGCGCATCGGCGCACCCAGCAGCACGAGTTGCGGCCGATCGCCCGGCGTGTCGAGCCGGGCATTCCGGCTCCACGCGGCGACATCGTCCAGCACGCGCGTGTCGCGCGCGAAACCGGCGGCGGGAATGCCCGCGCGAGGCAGCGCGATGCACTCGTCGCGAAAGTAGAATTTCCCGGCCGCGGTGAGCGATTCCGGTGAACACGCGCCCGTTCCGATCTCGAAATCGGTGGCGTCGTAGGGACCGATGCGGCCGCCGGCGGTAGCGCGAACCAGGAAGGTCATGTCGTTGCCAGGCATGATCGTCGAGTATTCAAGGGGATGAGCATGCTTCTGCCGTCGGGAAACACGTCACCAATAACCGCATCGCAACCTGCGCATTCGCGGAGTCCGGCGCATCCGCCGCCGCTCAGCCGTGACCTGCCGGATCCCACGCTCGAGCGCAGAAAGCTTGCGGCCGGACTGCTTGCCGTCCCGGCGGCGATCGCTCCCCGGTACCTGTACGATCCTGCGGGATGCGCGCTATTCGATGCCATCTGCGAGCTGCCAGAGTATTACCCGACCCGGACCGAGTCTGCCATTTTCCAGTGCCATCACGATCAGATCGTCGCTGCTGCAGGACGCGGCGGACAGCTAGTCGACCTCGGGGCGGGGGACTGCCGCAAGGGCGCCGCATGGATCCGCTGGCTCGTCCCCCATCGTTATGTTGCGATCGACATCGCCGAACCCGCGTTGGTCGAGGGCCTCGCGCAGATCGCGGCAGCGCATCCGGCGCTCGACCTGCGTGGCATCGTGACCGATTTCGGACGCGGACTCGATCTCGAGCTTGATCCCACGAGGTCGACATTCTTCTATCCGGGCTCGTCGATCGGCAATTTCGCGCCGGACGACGCGCTGGTCTTGCTGCAGTCGATCCGCAGGCATTGCCGCGCGGCGCCGGGAAGCGGGCTCCTCATCGGGGTCGACACGCCGAAGGATGCACGGCGCCTCGAAGCCGCGTACGCCGACGCGGCAGGGGTTACCGCGGCGTTCAATCGCAATGTCCTGAACCACGTCAATGCCATTCTTGGCACACGCCTCGATCCCGCGTCATTCGAGCATGTTGCGCACTACGACGCTGGCCTTGGCAGGGTCGAGATGTATCTCGAGGCGCGACGCAGGCAGGACGTCGTGATCGAGGGGATCCAGCGCCGGTTCGAAGCGGGCGAACGCATCCACACCGAGAATGCTACAAGTACGCCCCGCGCGACTTCGCGATGATGCTGCAGCGCGCGGGTTTCGCCGACGTGCGCTGCTGGCAGGACGACGCGCTCGATTTTGCCGTCTTCTACGCCCGATGAGCGTGGGACGGGCTCAAGCTCCGCGGCAGTCGCGTGCGAGGCGCAGCCCGGTGAACTGCCAGCGCGCATCGGGCGGAAAGAAATTGCGGTAGCTGATTCGCGCATGCCCCGGCGGCGTCGCGAACGAACCTCCGCGCAGCACGTACTGGTTGCACATGAACTTGCCGTTGTACTCGCCCACCGCACCCGCTGCAGGACGAAAGCCGGGGTAGGCGGCATACGCCGACGAGGTCCATTCCCAGGCACTGCCGCGTCCGAGGTCATTTGCGGCGCCGGTCGGTCCTGAATTTCCGGCGCCCGCCCCGCGCATGACAGCTTCCCATTCGAACTCGGTCGGCAGCCGGGCCTGCGCCCAGCGCGCGTAGGCGTCGGCCTCGAAGTAGCTCAGGTGTAGGACCGGTAACGCGAGGTCGAGCTCCGCCATGCCGCGCAGCGTGAACGACTCCCAGCCGGCGTCGCGCCGCTCCCAGTAGAGCGGCGCTGCCCAATCACCGGCGCAGACTGCCTCCCAACCCAGCGCGAGCCAGAGCTCCGGGCGGCGATAGCCACCGTCATCGATGAACGCGCGGTAGTCGCCGTTGGTCACCGGGCGTTTTGCGATCTCGAATGCTTCCACGTAGACGCGGTGCGCAGGACCTTCGTTGTCGAATGCGAATCCGGCGCCCGCGTCCCCGATACGGGCGATTCCGGCGGAGTGGCTGATCCATAGCAACGTCCCGCCGGGGCTCGCGACCGGTCGCGGCCCGGCGGGGTCGTACGTCGGCCGCCCGGGATTGCGTGAGAGCAGGTGCAGGATGTCGGAAAGAATCAGCTCCTGGTGCTGCTCTTCGTGGTTAATGCCGAGCTCGATCATGCGGGCAAGCGCCGGATCGGCCGCTGCAAGCGCGCAGCACTGCTCCATCGCGCGATCGACGTGCGCGCGGTAGTCGAGAACCGCAGCAAGGTCCGGGCGGGAGAGCATGCCGCGCTCCGATCGTGGACGGCGCTCACCGACACTCTGGTAGTAGGAATTGAACAGCACCCGGTAGCGAGGGTCGGGGCTGCGGTAGGCGGGTAGTTGCGGCGCAGCAACAAAGGTCTCGAAGAACCACGTCGTGTGCGCAAGGTGCCACTTGGCCGGGCTCGCGTCGGGCATCGACTGCAGCGCGCAGTCCTCGGCCGACAACGGTGCGACGCGCGCGGCGGTACGCGCCCGCGTCGCACGGTAACGCTCGATCAGCGGGTCCGCCGCCTGGGAATACGCGGTCAGCCCGACCGAGGAGGGATCGGCGGCGTTCACCGCAGGCGCTTTTCTTGCATGCCGTGCCAGCGTAGCATGGACAAGCCGCACCAGAATCGGGCAGCGAGGGTGCGGGCCGGGCTGCGCCGTACCCTGCGCCGGGTCCCGTACATAGGAGGGGGATTGGATCCGACTGACATTGCGCATCCTGACTATTTCCACAAGGTTGTCGATTGCCAATGGGCTTGCCCCGCCCACACCCCGGTTCCAGAGTACATCCGGCTGATCGCCGCGGCGCGTTATGGCGACGCCTACCTCGTCAACTGGCGCTCGAACGTCTTTCCGGGGATCCTCGGGCGCACCTGCGACCGGCCCTGTGAGCCTGCGTGCCGCCGGGGTCGCGTGGAGTCGGGCTCGCCCGAGCATCGCCGCAACATCGCGAAGCCCGAGCCGGTCGCAATCTGCCGCCTGAAGCGCGTCGCGGCGGATTACAAGGAGGACATCCGCCCGCGGCTGCCGCGGCGCGCGGCGTCTTCCAATGGCAAGCGCGTCGCGCTGGTAGGTGCTGGCCCCGCGTCGCTTACCGTCGCGCGCGATCTCATGCCGCTCGGCTACGCGTGCGTCGTGTTCGACGCCGATCCGCAAGCAGGCGGCATGATGCGCTCACAGATTCCCAAGTTCCGGTTGCCCGACCGGGTGATCGACGAGGAAGTGGGTTACATCCTCGACATGGGCATCGAGTTTCGACCGGGCGGGCGCATCGAGTCGCTTGCTGGCCTGCTCGCGGCGGACCCGGCCGAGCGCTACGACGCCGTGTTCATTGGCAGCGGCGCGCCGCGCGGGCGTGATCTCGATATCCCGGGGCGGAGCGAAGCAGCGGCCAACATCCACATCGGCATCGACTGGCTCGCATCCGTTTCGTTCGGGCACACGACGTCGATCGGCGGGCGCGTCGTGGTGCTGGGCGGTGGCAACACGGCAATGGATTGTTGCCGCAGCTCGCGCCGCCTCGGCGGCGCCGACGTGCAGGTCGTCGTGCGTTCGGGCTTCGACGAGATGAGGGCCTCATCGTGGGAGAAAGAAGATGCGATGCGCGAGGGGATCCCGATCCACAACTACCTCGTGCCGCTGCATTTTACCCATCACCACGGCCGGCTGACCGGAGTCACGTTCGAGAAAGTTGCCGCCGCGATCGATGCCCGCGGGCGGCGCCAATTGGTCGCCACGGGCGAAGCGCCAGTGCACTTTCCCTGCGACGACGTGCTGCTGGCGATCGGCCAGGAGAATGCGTTCCCGTGGATCGAGCGCGACCTCGGTATCGCGTTTGACGACCGGGGCCTGCCCGTGGTCGACCACGTCACGATGGCCTCGACGCGCCCCGGGGTCTATTTCGGCGGCGACGCCGCATTCGGCCCCAAGAACATCATCTGGGCGGTCGCGCACGGCCACGACGTGGCGATTTCGATCGACCTGCAATGTCGCGGCGAGGATTTGTTGAAGCGCCCGCCGCCGCACGTGAACCTGCTGTCGCAGAAGATGGGCATCCACGAGTGGAGCTACGACAACGCGATCCACACCGATCGTCGCTACCGGGTGCCGCTTCGAGACACGGTCATTGCGCTGAAGGACATCCGCGCCGAGGTCGAGCTGGGCTTCGATCCCAAGCTCGCCTACGCAGAGGCCCAACGCTGCCTGAACTGCGACGTGGAGACGGTATTCGCCGACAAACTGTGCATCGAGTGCGACGCCTGCGTCGACATCTGTCCGATGGACTGCATCACGTTCACCGCCAACGGAGACGAGGCGGACCTGCGCACGCGCCTGACGGCGATGGCGTCTAACCACGAGCAGGATCTCTACATCTCTGCGCCAGTGAAGACCGGCCGCGTCATGGCCAAGGACGAAGACGTGTGCCTGCATTGCGGGCTGTGCGCCGAGCGTTGCCCGACCGGCGCGTGGGACATGCGCAAGTTCCTGCTCGACATGGCGCACGCTGCCGATCGCGTCGGCGCAATTCCACCGCCAATCGCTGCCGCCGGCGCGATTCCTGCCCCGCGCGTTGCCGCTGCAGCCGGCGCCATGGCCGCGAACTGACGCCATGACCGTGCATCCGGTCATGCTCGCGCGCGTCAACGACTTCGTCGTCAAGTTCGCCAACGTGAACGGATCGGGATCGGCATCGGCCAACGGCCTGTTCGCGCGCTCGATCCTGCGCATGGGCGTTCCCGTCGCCGCGCGCAACATCTTTCCGTCGAACATCCAGGGCCTTCCCACCTGGTACGAGGTGCGCATCGCCGAGGCGGGCTGGCGCGGGCGCCGCGGCGGCGTCGACTTCACGGTCGCGCTGAATCCGCAGACCTGGGACAAGGACGTGGCCGAGATCGAATCCGGCGGTTATGTTTTCCACGACTCGACCAAGCCGCTTCCGCCATCGAAGTTCCGTGACGATGTCACGACGCTCGGAGTGCCGCTGAC
Source organism: uncultured beta proteobacterium (assembly GCA_963701885.1). Taxonomy (GTDB): domain Bacteria; phylum Pseudomonadota; class Gammaproteobacteria; order Burkholderiales; family Casimicrobiaceae; genus VBCG01. The sequence goes on along the minus strand of CAVPBR010000007.1, from coordinate 36,234 downwards.
GGCGATTTGCAATGCCGAGTACGACGATCCACGGCAGCGTCAACTGTTCAGGAACATCGTCTGCCTGGGTGCGTTGTCGGCGCTGTTCGGAATCGACCCGGCGGAGATCGAGCGCCTGCTCGCCGAGCAGTACCGCGGCAAGGAGGCGCTGCTGGAGCCCAACCGCCGGGCGCTCACCCTGGGCCGCGGGCATGCGCTCGCCCATCTGCCCTGTCCGCTGGGATTGCGGGTCGAGCGGCGCAACCGCGTGGGCGAGAGGATCTTCATCGACGGCAACTCGGCTGCGGCGCTCGGGGCGGTCTACGGCGGCGCAACGGTCGCAGCGTGGTATCCGATCACGCCGTCGTCCTCGCTTGCGGAGAGCTTCGAGAAGTGGTGCCGGAGGTTCCGCAGCGATTCCGCGACCGGGCGCAGGCGCTATGCGATCGTGCAGGCCGAGGACGAGCTCGCATCGATCGGGATGGTGATCGGCGCGGGATGGAACGGCGCGCGGGCATTCACCGCGACGTCCGGGCCGGGGATCTCGCTGATGCAGGAGTTCCTCGGTCTGGCCTATTTCGCCGAGATCCCGGCGGTGCTGTTCGATGTGCAGCGTGGCAGCCCGTCGACGGGCATGCCGACGCGCACCCAGCAGGCCGATCTCGTCTCCTGCGCGTACGCTTCGCACGGAGACACCAAGCACGTGCTGCTGCTCCCGGAGGATCCGCGCGAATGCTTCGAGTTCGGCGCGCTCGCCTTCGATCTTGCCGACCGGCTGCAGACCCCGATCTTCGTCATGCTCGATCTCGACATCGGAATGCAGGATTGGCTATGCGAACCGCTCATCTGGGATGACCACCGGACGATGGATCGCGGCAAGGTCATGAGCGCGGCGGAACTCGAGGCCGGGCGCGATTTCGGGCGCTACCTCGATGTCGACGGCGACGGCATTCCTTACCGGACCTATCCCGGAACGCATCCGACCAAGGGCAGCTACTTCACCCGCGGCACCACCAAGGACCGTTACGCGCGCTACACCGAGGAAGGTCCCGCCTACGTCGATAACATGCAGCGGCTGCAGCGGAAGTTCGACACCGCGGCGATGCTGGTGCCAAAGCCCGTGATCACGTCCGCAGCGCAGCCGACCGGCGCCGCAGTGGTCTGGTTCGGCTCGACCGGCGCGGCGATGGCCGAATCGCTCGCGGAGCTCGAACGGCAGGACATTCACCTCGATCGGCTGCGCATCCGCGGATTCCCGTTCGCAGCCGGGATCGCCGAGTTCATTACCGCGCATGAGCAGGTGTTCGTCGTCGAGCAGAACCGCGACGCGCAGCTCAAGCTGCTGCTCGTCAACGAATGCGGGATCGATCCTGCCAGACTGACCTCTGTTCTGCATTACGATGGCACGCCGATTACCGCACGCTTCATTACGCGCGAAATCGGCGAAAGGGCGCGCCTTTTCAACGTGGCACCGTTGACCGGGCTCAGGCATTCGCGAACGGGAAACCGAAAGAGCGGCAGTCGCGCCGCTTGAAGTAAACCCACTCATGACCTATCTCGCGAAGCCACGGCTCCACCACCCCGGCCTGCCCAGGAACGCGCTGGGGTTCACCCGGCGCGACTACGAAGGTGCCATCTCGACGCTGTGCGCCGGTTGCGGCCACGACGCAATTTCCGCGGCCCTGATCCAGGCGCTGTTCGAGCTCGACGTCGCTCCTCACCGGGTCGCCAAGCTGTCGGGGATCGGCTGCTCATCGAAGACCCCGAACTACTTCCTGGGCAATTCGCACGGCTTCAACAGCGTGCACGGGCGGATGCCATCGGTGCTGACCGGTGCTGCACTTGCCAACCATGATCTCATCTACCTCGGCGTCTCGGGCGACGGCGACTCGGCGTCGATCGGCCTGGGCCAGTTCGCCCACGTGCTGCGCCGCGGCGTCGACATGGTCTACATCGTCGAGAACAACGGCGTCTATGGACTCACCAAGGGGCAGTTCTCCGCGACCGCCGATCGCGGTAGCCGCAGCAAGCGCGGGGCCGTGAACAGCGACGAGGCGATCGACCTCGTTCTCCTTGCCGTCGCGCTCGGCGCGAGCTTCGTCGCGCGCGGATTCTCGGGCGACAAGGCGCAGCTCGTCCCCCTGCTCAAGGCCGCGGTCAAACACCGCGGCGCGGCGTTTATCGACGTGGTCAGCCCCTGCGTGGCGTTCAACAATCATCCGGGATCGACCCGCAGCTACGACTATGTGCGCGCGCACAACGAGGCGGTCAACCGGCTCGATTTCATGCCTGCTCGCGCGCCGATCGAGGCCCAGTACGAACCCGGCAGCGCGCGCGACATCGTGCTCCATGATGGCGGCACGCTGCGGCTGCGGAAGCTCGACGCCAGCTACGATCCAACCGACAAGGTCACCGCGATGGCGCGGCTCGAAGCGCATCGCGCCAAGGGCGAGGTCGTCACCGGGCTTCTGTACCTGCGGTCGGGCGACGACGACATGCACGCGGCGCTCGAAACCGTCGACACGCCGTTGAACGCGCTGGGCGACGCAGAGCTCGTTCCCGGTAACGCCGCGCTCACCGCGGTCAATTCTTCGCTGCGCTGAGCCGCTGTACTTTCTGCATGCCGGCGGGGGCGCCAGGCCCTACAATGGACCGATGCGTCGTGCGGTCCTGACCATCCTCGGCGTCGCGGCCGCAATTACCGCGCTGATCCTGGTCGTCGCGGCGATCGCGGTCGCCACCGTCGACCCGCGCGCGCTCGTCGCGCCCGTGCTCGCGCGCATCAAGGCAGTGACGGGGCGCGAGCTGACCATCGCGGGTCCGGTCGAATTGAAACTCTCGCTTGCGCCGAAGATCGTCGTCGGCGGTGTGCGCTTCGCCAATGCAAAGTGGGCCAGCACGCCGGACATGCTGCAGGCGAAGCGCATCGAGGCACGCATCGCCTTGCTCCCGCTGCTGCACCGGCGCTTCGACGTCGTCGAGCTCGCCCTCGTCGATCCGGTCATCGCGCTCGAGACCGACGCCAATGGGCGCGGCAACTGGGAGTTCGGCGCGGCTCGCCAAGCTCCTGCCGGGGCGCCCGCAACGGCAGAAGCACCGGGAGCGACGAGCGCCATCGCGGCATTCGGCATTGCGAATTTCGTCGTCGACGGCGGCGAGATCAGTTTTCATGACTGAGCGTCCGGCAGCACGACGCGGATCGCGGTCGATCAATTGACGTTGCATGCGCACGACTTCGCGACGCCGATGGCGGTCGATCTTCGCGGTACGGTCGACGGGGTCCCGGTCGTGCTGTCGGGGAATGTCGGCCCGGCCCGGGACTGGCTGTCCCAGTGTGGGTCCTATCCGATCTCGCTCGGCGGCACGGTCGGCGGCAGCGCTGCCAAGCTCTCGACCAAGCTCACCAGGTCACGCCCGACGACGACCTTCGACGATCTCAGCTTCGAGTAGAGTGCCACGGCGGCCCATGGCAGCGTGCGAGCGACCGCGAGCGGCGGACCAACGCATTACGACGTCACGCTCGAGGTGCCGACACTGTCGCTCGCCGCGGGGTCGTCCGCGCAGCGCATATCCTCGGCGTCGAGCGGGAAGGGCGCCGGCAGGCAATGGCTCAACCCTGACACGCCCCTGCTGCTCGCAGGCTCGGCTTCGCTTGACGCCAATGGCCGGGTGACGATCGACGAGGTCGTGCTGCGCGGCGGCCAGCGCATTCTGGGGATCGACCTGCGCTTCACGGCCCACAATGGAAAGCTCGATTTCAAGGGATCGTCCGCTGCGGCGCTCGGCGGTTCGCTCGAAGTCGACGCCACCGTCGACGCAGGCCGGAGCAGCGCGCCGGCGCTGCGCCTTCGGCTCGCGGCGACCGGAATCGACCTCGCGGCGCTCGCCGCCGCCACCGGCAATGCGCGCGGGATTCGCGGCGGCGCCGTGCGCGCGGATGTCGACCTCGCGTGCTCCGGTGCGACGGCACACGCTTTCGCGAGCAGCATGAACGGAGGCATACTTGCCGTCGCAGGCCCGGCCACGCTCCCGGGTGCCGCGGGTGGCGGGGAGTCAACGCTCGCGCAAATCTCCCGGCTCGTCGATCCGCTGCGCGGCGCAGGCGGCGCGACGCAATTGCATTGTGCCGTCGTCCGCTTGCCGCTCGCAGGCGGCATCGCACGGGTCGACCGCTCGATCGGCGTCGAGACGGGCGAGCTCTCAGTGATCGCCAGCGGCACCATCGACTTCCGCGACGAGACCCTCGACCTTTCGCTCGAGCCACGCATCGCGAAGGGCGTGTCGATCGACGTCGCAGGAATTGCGAGCCTGCTGCGTGTGCGCGGGCCGTTCACCCACCCGAGCGTCGGCATCGATGCGGCGCAATCGGCGCAGACGATCGCCCGCATCGGACTAGCCCAGGCAACGGGCACCGGCCTTGTGATGCTCGGGCAGGCGCTGGTCAAGTCGGCCACGGCGGCGGCATCGGCCTGCGAGGTCGCGATGGGTAAAGGGACGCAGCGCGCGCCTGCGATTGCGGAAGGGCGAGTGCCTGCAAGCGCGAACGCGGGGGCCGTTCTGCCCACGGAGGTCGGCAACGCGCTCGGCACGCTGTTCGGGCGCTGAAGTTCGGTCGCTGCCGTACGGTACGGCACTGTGCGCGACTTGGTCACCGGCACGCGTTTGGTCGCCGGCGCATGGCAGGGCAGTGCGCTCGACTTCGGTGGCGCACCCGCGTCGGCGCGCGGGTCCCGGCGCGACAGCGCTCGGGGACGCCGGTATTCAATCGTGTTGATCGGGCTCGCTGGCCGCGCCACCCGCTTTGCACCGACTGCGCCACAGGCGTCGCGCGCACTGCCCTGCCATGCGCCGGCGACCGAACGCAGCGAGGGGACGACGTGGCGCAGATGCTCTGCGGCGATGCGCCCCACCGCCACCCCAGCGGAACCGACAAGCAATCGCGGACGGCCGGGCGCCGTGCACGCCCCCACCGCCGCCCTCGCGAAACCGGCGGTGAATCCGAAATGCAGCGTCCGCTACAGCAGTGACGGCTCGACCGGATCCCGCAACTGCGGATCGTCGTTGGCGACAGCATTGACTCGCGTCGAAACCGCGTAGATCCGCAGCGGCGTTCCAGACCACGGTGCGAGAAGCCCGGCGACATCCGCGTTCGCAGCGTCGAGCCAGCGCGCGTGATCGGCCTCTGCGACGATGACGGGCATCCGCTCGTGGATATGCCGCAGGGCATCGCCGGCGCGCGTGGTGACGATCACGCACGAGTCGACGACCTCGCCCTCGGGTGAGCGCCAGCGCTCGTAGAGCCCTGCCATGCCGAATGGCCGGTCGTCATCCATGCCGATATGCAACGGCTGCTTCCCGGCCTGCCGGACCTGCCATTCGTAAAAGCCGCTCGCGGGGACGAGACACCGATGCTTCGTGTAAGGGATCCGGAATGCCGGCTTATCGGCAAGCGTTTCCGCGCGCGCATTGATCATCCGCGCACCGATCGCCGGGTCCTTGGCCCAGCGCGGGATGAGTCCCCAGCGCACCGGCACCAGCTCGCGCCGTCCCGATGCGTCGAGGCGCACGATCGGCACGCGTTGCGTCGGCGCGATGTTGTAGCGTGGCTGGAGCGCAGGCGGATACGGCAGCCCGAAAGCAAGCGCGATGGCCTCGGGGTGGCTCGACAGCTCGTAGCGTCCGCACATTGCGTGCTCAGCGATCGGAGGCGCGGCGCTCCGGCGTGGGCGGCAGCGACGCGACCAGAAGCTGGGCCGTGCGCGCGACCTGCATCGTGTCCCAATAGGCGTATGCGCCGACGGCGGCGGCGCCGGCAAGCGGGATCCAGCGTCCGGCCGCAGTCCCGATGACGCGCTGCGACACCGTCACCCCGAGTTCCCCGAGCGCGCTCTTCAGCATTCCCGCCGAGAGCTGGCGCACGATCAACCGCTGGCCGCTGCGTACTGCCACGTCGCGCAGAACGTGGCTCGCGGCGTGCCTGAACATGCAATACAGCAGGTGGGTACGCGTGAGCTCGGCGCTGCGCCCGTAGATCCCGAAGATGTCGGCGACCATCTGGCGCTGCGTGCGCCAGATCAGGTACAGATCGGGAAGCAGTGTCGCGAATCCCAGCGGGCCGGGGGGCAGCGCGAGCGATCCCGAGAGCACGGCTGCGTGCTTGGCGGCACGGCGCGCGATCGATTTTGCGTCGTCGCCCGGATGCTGTGCGCCGCGCGTTCCGGCGGCAGGGACGTCGGCCACCATTCGCTCGAGGATCGCGTCGATCGGCCCTGTTCGTGCCGGGGCGCGACGGCTTCGTGCGGGAATGATTGGGGGGTCCATCGCCGCCACGTTGGAAATCTCCCCCGAGTCTACCTCCTGTCCGCGCCGTTGCGCCGGGGCAGGCCGCGAGCCAGCCATGACGACCGGCTACAATCGAGCGATGACGAGGGATCCGCGAATGCGCATCTTCGGCTTCGCGGGTTGGTCGGGCAGCGGCAAAACGACCTTGATTGCGACGCTGGTTCCGATCCTGCTCGGTCGCGGGCTCAGGGTCTCGCTGATCAAGCACGCGCATCACGATTTCGACATCGATCAGCCCGGCAAGGACTCCTGGCGCCATCGGCGCGCCGGGTGCACCGAAGTACTGGTCAGCTCGGCCAGGCGCTGGGCGTTGATGCATGAATTGCGCGAGGATCGCGAACCTGGCTTGGCCGAGGGCATTGCGCGACTGTCTCCCTGCGACATCGTTCTCGTCGAGGGTTACAAGGCCGCCCCGATTCCGAAGCTCGAGGTATGGCGCCTCGCAGTCGGCAAACCCAGGCTTTACCCCGCCGACACTCACGTGGTTGCGCTGGCGACCGACGACCGCGAGTTCGAGGCGGCGGGGCTTCCGGTCTTCCAGCTTGAAGACGCCGAGGGCATTGCGAGCTTCGTCACTGTCCAGGCCGCCGCCTGGCCACTCGCGCATTGACGCGGTCTACCTGCGGGAGTAGGTTGAACCTGTCCGCCTGAGGTCTGCCCAATCCGGACCGGCCCCCCGTTCCGGGCAGGGGCGCGCAGCGCGAGAGGATGTCGCGGTAATGTCGAAGAATCAGATACTTGCGCTTGCAGTTTTGGCGGCAGCTGTCGTCGCCGGGCCCGTCTGGGCGCAGTCCGCCGCGACGCCAGCAAGCCCGGAGGGTTTCTACGGCGGGGTCGCGCTCCGCGACCAGGGCCTGGATGCGGCGGGCGTCAACTTCGGGCCATTGACGTCGACCTGGGGACGCTTTGCGCCAGCGGTTGCTGACGACGCCAGCGTGCGGCGCTCGCTGCTCTTCGGGGGCTACCGCTTTTCCCACGACGTTGCGGTCGAAGGTTCGTTCTCGATGGCCGACCCGCATCAGCTCGAGCCCCTGGAGCTTGGCACGCCGCGAGGCGTTGGCCTCTCGCTCGGCGCGGCGCCCGGCGTGGTCGCGCGCGCCTGGAATGCCGACGTCTACACCACCTGGTCCTTCGTCAAGAGCTTCTCGCTGTACGGTCGCCTCGGTTATGCGCAGAACGATGCGTCGACCTCCTATGGGGCCGCGGCGCTGTCACCGGTCGATGCGCACCTGTTCCGCGACGGCATGAACTACGGCGTCGGCGTTCGCTACGACGTCACTCGCGCGCTCGGCCTCAGGCTCGAGTACGCGCGCTTTCCGCGCTTTGTCGGCGAGTCGGTCACCGGACCGTTACCGGACTCCGATCAGGTTCAGTTCGGCATGCAGTTCAGCTTCTGACGGGATTGCGGTCTGCGCGATGTCTGCGGGCTCAGTGCGCCGCGCTATGGTCGATGGTTCTCGATGATTCCATGACCCAGGCTCCGGCCACTTTCGTTACGATTTCCGTGCGCATGGTCTACCTTGCGCGGCTGCGCGAGGCATTGGGTTTGCCGGGCGAGACTCTGACCATTGCCGCCGACGAGCCGCCGTCCGTGGCGAGCATCGAGGCGATCCTGCGCGCGCGCGGAGGTGTATTTTTCGCCGAGCTCGCACCCGGACGTGCCGTGCGCTTCGCCGTCAATCATCGCCTCGCCCATCACGCAACGGCAGTGCACGACGGCGATGAAGTCGCGGTGTTCCCGCCGGTCACCGGCGGCTAGACCGGGGCGGCGATGAACGTGCGCGTGCAGAGCGCCGATTTCGACGCCGGGCGCGAGATCGCGCGGCTACGTGCCGGCGACACCGGCGTGGGTGCGATCGCGGCGTTCATCGGCACGGTGCGCGACATGAACGATGCGGCGCCCATCGACGGCATGACCCTCGAGCACTATCCCGGCATGACCGAGACGTCGCTTGCGGCGATCGTCGACGAGGCGCGCAAGCGCTTCGACATTCGTGATGCGCTGGTGATTCATCGTTATGGCGCGCTCTTGCCGGGCGATCAGATCGTGCTGGTTGCGGTGACCAGCGCACATCGCGGAATGGCTTTCGACGCCTGCCGCTTCGTGATGGACCTCCTGAAGACGCGTGCGCCGTTCTGGAAGAAGGAGCGCACCCCCACCGGCGAGCGCTGGGTCGGGGCGCACGAGAGCGACGCCGAAGCGGCGAAGCGCTGGTAGCCGCGAGCGCGCTCGCCGGGCGCGCACCGCCTCGTCGGGGATGGACTTGTCGGACACCGCGCTGGTCGCCATCGATTGGGGAGCCTCCGCAGCGCGAGCCTACAAACTCGATGCCGGCGGACGCATTCTCGACTCGCGCCGAGCGGAACTCGGCATCCGGCACGTGCGCAGCGGGCGCTTCGAGCTCGCACTGTCGCAGTTGCTTGGGGGCTGGAGCGCGGACCCGGCGCCGCGGATCGCTTGCGGGATGATCGGTAGCCGCCAAGGCTGGGTCGAAGCGCCGTACGTCGACTGTCCGGCCACGCTGGCGGCACTCGCCGATCGCCTGCTGTGCCCGCGCGGTGAACGGATGCTCATCGTCCCGGGGATCGCGACGGTCGATGCCGCAGGCATACCGGACGTGATGCGGGGAGAGGAAACGCAGTTGCTGGGTGCCGTCGATCCAGGGGAGGATGCGGTGCTGGCAGTGCTTCCGGGGACGCACAGCAAATGGGCACGCGTCGATCACGGACGCGTCGTCGATTTCACCACGTTCATGACCGGGGAGTTGTACGCGATGCTGATCGAGCACAGCATGCTTGGCAGGATGGCGGGAGGCAATCCCACGGCTGGTGCCGGCGATGCGTTTTCGCGCGGCGCTGCGCGTGGCCTCGGTCCGGGGTCGCTCGCACACGACATTTTCGGAGCACGTACGCTGGCACTTGCCGGACGACTCGACGAAGAAGAAGTCGCCGACTGGCTGTCGGGATTGCTGATCGGGCGCGAGATTCGTGCGGCGCGCGAATGGGCGACGTACGCCGGAGCCGATTGCGGAGCGGCGCGCATCATCGGCAGCAGCGCGCTGGCGGAGCGCTATGCGCTCGCGCTCGCCGACGCAGGTATTCTTGCCGAGACCGCCGATCCCGATGCGGCGGCGCGTGGCCTGTGGCGCATCGCGCTCAATGCGGGCCTGGTCGAGGCGCGCTCGCCGCACCCGGAAAACGCCCAGTGATGACGCTCGCCGATTGCCTCGCGCCGCTGCCGCTGATTGCGGTGCTGCGCGGGATTACCCCCGAGGACATTGAAGGCGTCGCCGGCGCACTTCACGGCGAAGGCTTCAGGATCATCGAGGTTCCGCTCAACTCGCCCAGGCCGTTCGAATCCATCCGGCGTCGGGCGCACGCCTGGGCCGATCGCTGCCTCGTCGGCGCAGGTACGGTCCTCGCGGTCGAGGACGTTCTACGGGTGCGCGAGGCCGGCGGCCAATTGATCGTGATGCCCCACACCGACACCGCGGTCGTGCGTGAGGCGAAGCGCCTGGGCATGATCTGCCTGCCCGGGGTTGCGTCTGCGACCGAGGCGTTTGCCGCGCTCAGTGCGGGTGCGGATGCGCTGAAGACGTTCCCTGCCGAAGCGATGGTTCCGGCAGCGCTCGCGGCCTGGCGGGCCGTGCTTCCGCGTGCGACGCGCGTCTTTGCTGTCGGTGGCATCCGGCCCGACAACATGACGCCGTGGTGGGCCGTGGGTGCCGCGGGATTCGGCACCGGGTCGAGCCTGTACCGGCCCGGCGCAGACGTGGCCTGTGTGCGCGCAAACGCCGCGGCGTACGCAACCGCGTTTCGCGCTCTGCCGGCGCGCAGCGCTTGACCGACCGCGAGCGCATGGCAGGCGCGGCAATACTGGCCGAAGACCAAGCTGCGGCCAACTGCGCGGATGGTGCCCAAGTTCCGCGCCTCGACGTTGTCGCGATCGGCGACGCGATGGTCGAGTTCAACCAGTCGCGTTCCGACCATCCGCGGACATGGCTGCAGGGCTTCGGCGGAGACACTTCGAACGCGGTGATTGCGGCAGCGCGCCTTGGTGCGCGCGCGGGTTACGTGACCCGCGTGGGTGACGATGCGTTCGGCCGGAGTCTGCTCGAGTTGTGGGCGCGCGAGGTGGTCGACACCACGGGGGTCGCGGTTGATGATGGTGCGCCGACCGGCGTCTATTTCGTAGCGCATGGCGGTGACGGTCACGCATTCTCGTATTTGCGCAGTGGCTCGGCAGCGACGCGGCTTTCTCCTGCATGGCTGCCGCTCGCAGTCATTGCGTCGGCGCGCGCGCTGCACCTGTCTGCGATCAGCCAGGCAATCTCGACGACGGCCTGCGATGCGGGCTTCGCGGCGATCGACGCAGCACGCGCCGCAGTCGCGCGCATCGCCTACGATACGAACCTGCGTCTTGCCCTGTGGCCGCTCGCCCGTGCGAAGGCAATGATCCATGCGGCACTGCGCGTCGCCGACTGGGCGCTGCCGAGTCTCGACGACGCGCGGTTGCTGTTCGGTGCGGACGATCCCGCGGCGATCGCCGACGTCTGCCATGGGTTCGGTCCCTCGGTGGTCGTCGTGAAACTGGGCCGGGACGGTTGCCTCGTGTCGGAAGGCGGCAGTCGCGTGCACCTGCCTGGCGTTTCAGTGGATACGGTCGACGCCACGGGCGCGGGCGACTGCTTCGACGGCGCATTCATTGCGCGAAAGCTCGCCGGCGACGATTCGATCGCGGCTGCGCGCTACGCGAACGCCGCCGCTGCACTTGCGACGACCTGCTATGGCGCGGTGGATCCGCTGCCGCGTGCCGGCGCTGTGGCGCGCAGGCTCGGCGCGCCGCGCTGCGCGGACCGCAATCTGCGAGCTGGCGGCGAGCCGCAATGAGCGGACATCGAGTGTGACTGGCTTTAATCCGCGAATGCGACCGCCGAGCCGAAGACGATGTCCCACAGGGCGGTCGTTACGCCGAAGTTGCAGGCTTTGCGCGAATGATGGTGCACGGCGTGCCGCTGCTTCGCGCGATGGAGGTAGGAGCCGGGGCGCGCTCGCCGGTGGTGCGCGGCATGGTGCACGGTGACGTACCAGAGGTAGCCCAGCATCAGGCCGGTGGTCGCTCCCCCAGCGATCTCGACCCGCAGCATCCCGAGCAGCGGCAGGAAAACGAGACCCCCGATCAGGCACATGCTGACCCAGACTGGCGTGCCAATCCAGGCTGCCGGGTTCGCGTGGTGCAACGCGTGCATCTGGCGCAGGGGCCGCGCGTGATGGAGGACGTAGCGGTGCAAGATGTATTCGAGGAGCGTCCAGCAACCGAGCCCGACACCGAATGCCAGCATCCAGTCGATTCGCTCTCCAGCGACGGCGTGCCAGAGCGTCGCCGAGGCGAGCATGGCGAGGAGCGCTGGATACACGATGAAATCAGCGAAATAGCCCACCTTGCTCAAGCGCATGGCCGGTTCTCCGTTGGAATTCCCCCAGTGCCATTGACCGCGGGCGAGGCGTCAAGTGCCATCGGCGGGAACGGTCGAAGTGTTACACGTAATTTCGCCAATGCTCGATGCTCGAAGTCGCGGGGCGCCAGCGCCCTGGCGCGTTGGTCCGGCGCAGGTTCTTGTCCGGCACTGCCCCGCCCGATAGAATCGGCCCGGCGCCACGGCGTTCTCGCTGGGTGTTTCACCATCGGATGACCTGCAAGGATGCCGTAATGTCGGCGGGAGGTTGTTGATGCTCGGCTGGGGTTCGTGGCTGGCGGTCGGTGCCGGCGCCGCGGTCGGCGCGTGGATTCGCTGGGGGCTGGGCATCGTGCTCAACCCGCTGTTTCCCACGCTGCCGCTCGGGACGCTTGCCGCCAACCTCTCCGGAGGATTGTTGATGGGCGGCGCCATGGAGCTTATCACGCGCCATTCGATGGCGTCGCCCGAGCTCCGCCTGTTGATGACCACCGGGTTTCTCGGCGGACTCACGACGTTCTCGACGTTCTCGGCAGAGATGACAACATTGCTAGTTCGCCGCGAGTGGCTTTGGGGCGTGGCGGGGATCGTAGCGCACGTCGCAGGCTCGCTGCTGATGACGATCACCGGAATCCTGCTGGTGCGGGCACTGTTCGCGTGGGGAGGATCATCGTGAAAGGCAGCCTGCTGCGCTTCTACGTTCACGAGAGCCGCAAACACCGCCATATCCTGCTCTATGAATGGCTGCTCGAGCAGGCGCGCCAGATGGGCATCCACGGGGGCACGGCGTTTCGCGCCATTGCCGGCTTCGGGCGCCACGGTGTGATGCGCGAGGAACATTTCTTCGAGCTTGCAGGCGACCTCGCGGTCCAGATCGATTTTGCCGTCAGCGACGACGACGCGCAGCGACTGCTCGATCGCATAGCGGCGGAGGGCATCGGCATATTCTACGTTCGCGCTCCGATCGAGTACGGCACGATTCGGGGTTGAATCCTCACTGGAGCAAGCGCATGCCACACGCCATACGAATCCACGCTGTCGGCGGCCCGGAAGTCCTGGCCTGGGATGATGTCTCGCTGGCCGCTCCCGGTCCCGGGGAGGCGCGCGTGCGGCACGCTGTGGTTGGCGTCAACTACATCGACACCTACCATCGCAGCGGCGTCTACCCCGTAACGCTCCCCTCGGGGCTGGGCACCGAAGCGGCGGGAGTCGTCGAGGCAGTGGGCCCGAACGTGGACTGGGTCCGGCCGGGCGATCGCGTGGCTTACTGCACGGGTCCGCTCGGCGCCTACAGCACTGAGCGGAACATGCCTGCCGACCGGCTGGTCCCGCTGCCCGCGGGCATCGATGATCGCAGCGCCGCCGCGCTGATGTTGAAAGGGCTGACGGTCCAGTATCTGTTCCGGCAGACGCGTCCTCTCAATGTGGGCGAGACGATCCTGTTCCACGCCGCGGCAGGCGGTGTCGGTTTGATCGCCTGCCAGTGGGCACGCGCGCTGGGTGTCACGATGATCGGGACGGTGGGCTCCGACGCCAAGGCCGCGCTGGCGCGTGAGCACGGGTGCACGCATACCATCGTCTACACGCGCGAGAATTTTGTCGAGCGCGTGCGCGAGCTGACCGGTGGCAAAGGCGTGCCCGTCGTCTACGACGCAGTCGGCAAGGACACGTTCCCGGCATCGCTCGACTGCCTGTCGCCGCGCGGGATGTTTGTGAGCTTCGGCAATTCGTCTGGCTCGATCGCTGCATTCAACCTCGGGATCCTCTCGCAGAAAGGCTCGCTCTATGCAACGCGGCCGACGCTCTTCACCTACGCCGCGACGCGCGCGTCGCTGGTCGCCATGACCAATGACCTGTTTGGGATGGTGACGTCAGGAAAGCTTCGCGCCGACGTCGGCCAGACCTGGGCGCTGAAGGACGCCGCCTCGGCTCACCGCGCGCTGCAGGCGCGGCAAACGACAGGGTCGACGCTGTTGCTGCCCTGAGAGCCGTTTCTCCGCTGACTCGGAGAGGATTATCCGTCAGCGGAGGGCGTCATTCAGCGCTAGCCGCCCGTCAGCGCTGCTCCGCGGGACGCGTTGCGGCATTCATCAGCGCGCGTGCGGCGTCGATCACTTCCGAGGCGCATACGCCCAGTGGCCCGGTGCCGCGTATGACCAGCGCATCGGCGGCAGCGCCGTGCAGGCAAACGCCGATGCGCATCGCGGTGGCGGGAACGATACCCTGCGCGAGCAGCGCGCCAAGCATCCCGGCGAGCACGTCTCCCGAACCCGCGGTTGCGAGCGCGGGATTGCCGCTCGCGTTGATGTCGAAGCTGCCGTCGGGGCGCGCGACGATGCTGCCGTTGCCCTTGAGCACGACCTGCGTCTGCAGCGACGTGGCGAGCCTCACTGCCGCGCCAACGCGATCGGCCTGAACCGCGGCAGTGTCGCAGCCGAGCAGGCGCGCAGCCTCGGCCGGATGCGGTGTCAGCAGCGTCGCTGCGCGGCGGGTCGCTACCGAGTGCCGCAACGTGCCGTCCGCGGCGACGAGGTTCAGCGCATCGGCGTCGAGTACCAGCGGTCGGTCGCGCTCGATCGCCGCGGCGGCGAGCGCAAGGGCTTGGTCGCTGCGCGATAGGCCGGGCCCGGCAATCCATGCATCCGCCTCGGTATTGATCGCCTGCGCACTCAAGAGCATCAACTCGGGCGTCGCCGGGTCGAACATCGGCGGAGGTTCCGCGACGAAGCCGACGACGACGCGCCCTGCGCCGAGGCGCAGCGCGGCACGACCGGCGAGGAGCGCCGCGCCGGTCATGCCGCTCGCGCCGCCGACGACGCAGACAGTGCCATAGCTTCCCTTGTGCGTCGCGCGCTTGCGCCGCGCGAGCACTGCGGGCAGCGCCGATGACACGCCGGACCATTCCAGTCTCGCGCCCGCGGCTGCATCGATGTCTGCGGCAAGACCGAGCGCATGCACGGAAATCGCGCCGCAATGATCGGGACCCTCGGCAGTAAGCAAGCCCGGCTTCAGCGCGATAAATGTCGCGGTCGCTGCGGCACGGATCGCGGGCTCGCGCGCGACACCGGTCTGCGCGTCGAGTCCGCTCGGGACGTCGAGCGCCAGGATCGGCGCGCCCGAACCATTGGCCCATTCGACCCATTGCGCGAACGGTGCGGCGACCGGCCTTGCGAGGCCGATGCCGAACATCCCGTCGACAATCAGCGCTGGCTTCGACGCCGGTGGTGCGGCGCAAAGTGGCACACCTGCGTCGCGCAATGCGGCGAGCGCTGCCGCCGCATCGGGAGGAAGGCGCGCGGCATCGGGGAGGGCGACGACGTCGACGGCGATGCCACGCGCGTGCAGACAGCGCGCAACCACGAAGGCGTCGCCGCCGTTGTTGCCCGGTCCCGCGAGGACGGCGACGCGCCCGGTTCCCGATCCAAGCATGGCCAGCGCGACGGAGGCTGCGGCAGTCCCGGCGCGCTCCATCAGCGGCAAATCGGCGTGGCGCGCTTCCACCGCGCGCAACGCAGGAACGGTCAGGATAGGCGCAAGCTGCATGTCGCGTGCCGATGGTAGCCGAAATCGCTCGACCGGAGATGGGCCGGACCTTACGCTGTGCTTTCCGAATTGCAGCGACGCTGGGGATCGCCATCGTCGGGCGCGAAGAGGCCGCCGCCGAAACGCTTTACGCCTGCGATATTGCCGCCCGCGACGCAGCCCACGCTCTGGCATTGTCGCTGGAGCCCAGGCGCTTGCTGGCAACCCTTCGCGCCTGACGCTCCTGCCCAGCCCGCGAAAGCCTTTGGACATTCGCGCCTCGGGCTCGTAAAATCGGGCCGCCGCGTCGTCGTCCACCTCCGCGGGGGTGCGACCGTTCAAAATTACCTGGGAGTTACACGCATGCGTACGTTCAAACTGGCGATCGCACTATCGGTGCTCGTGTTGATCACCCCGCCTGCCTTCGCGCAGGATGCGGGAACACTCAAGAAGATCAAGGACACCGGCACCATCACCATTGGTTTCCGCGACGCCTCGATCCCGTTTTCGTATCTCGACGAGAACCAGAAGCCGATCGGCTACGCGATGGACATCTGCTACAAGATCGTCGACGCAGTGAAGGCCAAGCTCGGCATGCCCAATCTAAAGGTCGCGCTCAATCCGGTGACGTCGTCGACGCGGATCCCGCTGATGGCGAACGGGACGATCGACCTCGAGTGCGGCTCGACGACCAATAATGCCGAGCGCAAGAAGCAGGTCGATTTCGGGATGACCTATTTCGTAATCAAGTATCGCTACGTGGCGAAGGCGTCCTCGCATATGGACACGGTGGCCGACCTCAAGGGCCAGACCGTCGTGTCCACCGCGGGCACCACCGACATCAAGGCGCTGAACGAGCTCAACACCGCCGACAAGATGGACATGACCGTGCTGGCGGCGAACGACCATCCGGCAGCGTTCCTGATGGTCGCGACCGGCCGCGCCAAGGCGTTCCTGATGGACGACATCCTGCTCTACGGGTTGGTCGCGAACGCCAAGGACCCGTCCGAATTCCATATCTCGTCGGCAAGCCTCGGCCTCGAGCCTTACAGCCTGATGCTGCGCAGGGATGACCCCGAGTTCAAGAAGGTGGTCGACGACGCGATGACCAAGCTCTACAAGAGCGGCGAGATCGAAACCATTTACAACAAGTGGTTCCTGAGCCCGATTCCCCCCAAGGGCATCAACCTGAACTTCCCCATTTCCGACTCGCTGAAGAAGGTCTTCGCGAATCCGACCGATTCGCCCGATCCCAACGTCTACAAGTAGGATCGCGCAGTTCGTGGCATGAAGCGACGGGGGGCTTGGCGCCCCCCGTCGTCCATCGGTGGCATGGCCGGCACGGTGCAACGATGAGTGCGCGCGGGTGAACTACCACTGGAACTGGAAGATCTACTGGGCCCTCACGCCCGAGGGCACGGGCACCTACTTCCACACGCTGCTCGTCGGGCTCTTCTGGACGCTCGCTACGGCGCTCGCGGCCTGGGTCATCGCGCTCGTCATCGGCACCGTGCTCGGCGTGCTGCGTACGACACCGCGCAAGTGGGCGGTGCGGTTTGGCAACGGCTACGTCGACCTGTTTCGCAACATCCCGCTGCTGGTCCAGATGTTCCTGTGGTTCTTCGTGTTGCCCGAGCTGCTGCCGCGCGCGCTCGGCGACGCGATCAAGCAGATGCCGCCGCCCTGGGCGTCCTATGTGCCGGCGGTGCTCTGCCTCGGCTTCTTCACCGCGGCGCGCGTCGCCGAGCAGGTGCGCGCCGGGATCCAGGCGCTCCCCCCCGGACAGCAGATGGCCGCGACCGCGCTGGGCCTGACCTTGCCGCAGACCTACCGCTACGTCCTGCTGCCGATGGCCGTCCGGATCATCCTGCCGCCGTTCACGTCGGAATTCCTGAACATCATCAAGAATTCCTCGGTAGCACTCACCATCGGCGTTGTCGAGCTGACTGCCGCCGCCCGGACGATGCAGGAGTTCAGCTTCCAGGTCTTCGAGGCGTTCACCGCGGCGACAATCCTCTACATCGTCGTGAACATCTGCGTCGTGTTCGCGATGCGCTGGGTCGAGAAGCGCGTTGCGGTGCCCGGATTTATCGGCCCGGCGATCGCCGGCGGCGCGCACTGACGGGACGCGCAGCGCAGGATCATGTTCGGACCCTTCGATTTCGGCGTCATCTGGCGCAACCTGCCTTACCTGCTCAAGGTGGGTATGACGTTTACGCTGACGCTGACCGTCCTGGTCATCATCCTCGGCATCTGCTTCGGCACGCTGCTCGCGCTGATGCGGCTCTCCAGCATCAAGCTGCTGTCGATTGCCGCCACCTCGTACATCAACCTGATGCGCTCGGTGCCGCTGGTGCTCGTGATCTTCTGGTTCTACTTCCTCGTCCCCTACATCGGCGCGTGGATCGTCGGCGCGAACCAGCCGGTCAAGGTCGGCGCGTTCCTGTCGTCGGTGATCACTTTCTCGATGTTCGAGGCCGCGTATTACGCCGAGATCATGCGCGCAGGCATCCAGTCAGTCGCGCGCGGCCAGGTCTGGGCCGGCTATGCGCTCGGCTTGAACTACTGGCAGACGATGGGGAGGGTGGTGCTACCGCAGGCGTTCCGGAACATGGTGCCGATCCTGCTCACGCAGACGATCATCATGTTCCAGGACACGTCGCTGGTGTACGTGCTGTCGATCACCGACTTCCTCGGCGCAGCGTCCAGGGTCGCCGAACGCGACGGCCGCTATGTCGAGATGTACATCTTCGCTGCGGTCGTGTATTTCGTCATCTGCGTGGTCATATCGCAACTCGTCAAGCGCCTGCAGCGCAGGATCGCGATCGTGCGCTGAGCAGCCGCCGAGCCTTCAACCGAAACCCTCCAACCCGACCCGATCCAGGACCCGCTCGCCATGGCGATGATCGAGATCCGCAACATTTCCAAGTGGTACGGCAGCTTCCAGGTGCTGACCGATTGTACGACCAACGTGGAGAAGGGCGAGGTCATCGTCGTCTGCGGGCCCTCGGGTTCGGGCAAGTCGACGCTGATCAAAACGGTCAACGCGCTGGAACCGGTGCAGAAGGGCGAGATCTTCGTCGACGGGATCCAGGTCAACGATCCCAAGACGAGGCTGCCGAAGCTGCGTGCCCGGGTGGGGATGGTGTTCCAGCATTTCGAGCTGTTCCCGCATCTCACCGTGCGCAGGAACCTCTCGCTGGCGCAGGTCAAGGTGCTGGGCCGCAGTCAGGACGAGGCGGACGCGCGGGCGCTCAGGTATCTCGACCGCGTCGGGCTGGCCACGCACAAGGACAAGTTCCCGGGGCAGTTGTCGGGCGGCCAGCAGCAGCGCGTGGCCATTGCACGCGCGCTGTCGATGGACCCGATCTGCATGCTGTTCGACGAGCCGACTTCGGCGCTCGACCCCGAGATGATCAACGAAGTGCTCGACGTGATGCAGGAGCTCGCCAAGGAGGGGATGACCATGATGGTCGTCACCCACGAGATGGGTTTCGCGAACCGGGTGGCGAACCGCGTGATCTTCATGGACACTGGGCATATCGTCGAGGATGCGTCGAAGGACGATTTCTTCGGCAAGCCGCGCTCCGAGCGCGCACAGCATTTTCTCGCGAAGATCCTGCATCACTGACGCGGGCGTGTGATCGCGCCGGCAGCCGAGTTTTGCGGCCGACGCTATAATTGGGTGTGCCCGAAGTCCTCGCGCTGCCCGGAGGCGCAGCTCTTTCTCCGTTCAGGGTCGCCAAGCTCGTCGCCACCCTGTCTGCGCTTCGACCGCAGCAACCGATCACCGGCTTCACTGCGCGCTACTGGCATTTCGTCGAAGTCGCGCCCGCGCTCGATGACGGCGAGCGCGGCATACTCGAGCGGCTGCTGACCTACGGCCCAGCCGACTCCGCGAGCGTGGCCGACGCAGGCGTCCCGGCCGGCAATGTCACATTGCTGGTCGTCCCGCGCCCGGGAACCATTTCGCCCTGGTCGTCGAAGGCAACGGAGATTGCGCATAACTGCGGCCTCGTGCGGGTGACGCGGATCGAGCGCGGCATTGCCTACGCGATCACCACCTCCGGGCGCACGGCGCTCGCGAGCGCCGTGCGCAACCTCATCCTGCCTCTTGTACATGACCGCATGACCGAGGCGGTGCTCGACGATTTCGCGGATGTCAAGCGGCTGTTCGCGCAGGTCGAGCCGCGACCGATGACGCGTGTTGCGCTCCGTGCCCGCGGGCGGGTCGCACTCGACGAGGCGAACCGGGAACTGGGTCTCGCATTGTCCGACGCAGAGATCCACTATCTCGCGCATGCGTTTGTGCGCATCGGTCGCGATCCGACCGATGTCGAGCTGATGATGTTCGCGCAGGCGAACTCCGAGCATTGCCGGCACAAGATCTTCAATGCCGCCTGGCGCATCGACGGCGCCGATGAACCGCAGAGCCTCTTCGCGATGATCCGGTCGACTCACGCCGCCCATCCGCAGGGGACCCTCGTCGCCTATGCCGACAACGCGTCGGTCATCGCCGGGGCCGAGGTCGAACGCTTCCATCCGGATCCCGACGGACGCTACGCTTTCGGCCGCGGGCGGGCCGAGATCCTGATGAAGGTCGAAACGCACAATCATCCGACCGCGATCGCGCCGTTTCCGGGTGCGGCGACCGGCGCCGGGGGCGAGATTCGCGACGAAGGGGCGACCGGACGCGGTGCCAAGCCGAAGGCGGGGATCGTCGGCTACTCGGTTTCGAATCTGCGCATCCCCACGCTGCCGCAACCCTGGGAACAGGATGGGCAGATCGGCAAGCCCGATCGGATCGCGTCGTCGCTCGCGATCATGACCGAGGGTCCGATCGGCGCGGCTTCGTACAACAACGAGTTCGGGCGTCCGAACCTCGCCGGCTATTTCCGCAGCTTCGAGCTCGAGGTCGACGGGCGGTGGCGCGGTTACCACAAGCCGATCATGCTCGCAGGGGGCGTGGGCAGCATTGCCACGGAGCAGGTGCAGAAACGCGCGCTATCCGCGGGAATGCTGCTCGTCCAGTTGGGCGGTCCCGGCATGCTGATCGGAATGGGTGGCGGCGCCGCGTCATCGCTCGCGACAGGCGCGAACACGGCCGACCTCGACTTCGATTCGGTGCAGCGCGGCAATGCCGAGATGGAGCGCCGCGCACAGGAGGTGATCGATGTCTGCTGGCAACTCGGAGAAGGCAATCCGATCATGGCGATCCACGACGTTGGCGCCGGCGGACTGTCAAATGCGCTTCCCGAGCTCGTGCACGCAGGTGGCGTCGGCGGGCGGTTCGAGCTGCGCGCGGTTCCATCAGAGGAACGCGGGATGGCGCCGCGCGAGATCTGGTGCAATGAAGCGCAGGAGCGCTACGTGCTCGCGATCGCCGCCGCAGACCGCGCGCGCTTCGGGGCGATCTGCGAGCGCGAGCGCTGCCCATTCGCGGTCGTAGGCCGCGCGACCGGGGACGGCCGGCTGGTGGTCGACGATCGTCACTTCGGTACCGAGGCGGTCGACGTTCAGCTCGACATCATGCTCGGCAACCCGCCGCGGATGCAGCGCGACGCAGTGCGCGCGCGGCCCAGGCTTGCGCAGCTCGAGCTTCGCGGCATCGACCCGCGCGACGCGGCGTACCGCGTGCTGCAACTGCCTGCCGTCGCCGACAAGACCTTCCTTGTTACCATCGGTGATCGCACCGTGGGCGGGCTCTGTGCGCGCGACCCGATGGTCGGCCCCTGGCAGGTGCCGGTCGCCGACGTCGCGGTCACGCTCGCGGATTTCTCCGGCTACGCGGGCGAAGCGATGGCGATCGGCGAGCGGACCCCGATCGCGCTGATCGACGCGCCGGCGTCGGGGCGAATGGCCGTTGCCGAAGCGATCACCAATCTCGCGGCGGCCCGGATCGAAGACCTGGGCGTGGTCAAGCTTTCCGCGAACTGGATGGCTGCCGCAGGCGAGCCTGGCGAGGACGCCGCGCTCTACGACACCGTCCGCGCCGTGACGAAGGAATTGTGCATCCCGCTCGGGTTGTCGATCCCGGTGGGGAAGGATTCGCTGTCGATGCGCACGACCTGGCGCGACGGCGATGCCGACAAGTCGGTGACTGCGCCGGTGTCGCTGATCGTGTCGGCATTCGCTCCCGTAGCCGACGCGCGTGCGTGCCTGACGCCGCTGTTGCGCCGCGACTGCGGCCACACGCGGCTGCTGCACCTCGATCTCGCCGGCGGCAGGCGGCGCCTCGGTGCTTCCGCGCTTGCGCAGGTCCACGGGCAGCTTGGCGACGACTCACCTGACCTCGACGTCGCGCAGCACCTCGCCGCGTACTTCGCGTTGGTGCAGTCACTGCACGCGGACGACATGCTGCTCGCTTACCACGACATCAGCGATGGCGGGATCTTCGTCACCCTCGTCGAAATGGCCTTCGCGTCGCGCTGCGGTCTTGCGGTCGACCTCGCCGCGGTTGCCTCCGAACGCGACACCGGACTGCTCGCCGCACTGTTTGCCGAAGAGCTGGGTGCCGTAGTCCAGGTCGCGGCGGGCACTGCGGCAGCGATCATCGCACGTGCGCAGGCTGCGGGCGTTGCTGCGCGCGTGATCGGCGAGCCGATCGACGGTGAGCGGATTGTCATCCGGTACAGAGGAGCGCCGGTCATCGACGAATCGCGGATCGACCTCCATCGCGCATGGTCGGCCACCACCCACGCAATGCAGTGCCTGCGCGACAATCCGGCGGCCGCGGACCAGGAGCATTCACGGATCTCGGATGCCGGCGATCCGGGACTTGCCCCGCGCCTCGGATTCGATGCGAGTGAGGATCCCGCCGCGCCATTTATCGCGAAAGGTGTACGTCCGCGCGTCGCGGTGCTGCGTGAGCAGGGCGTCAACGGACAGGTCGAGATGGCCGCGGCGTTCACGCGCGCCGGATTCGATGCCTACGACGTCCACATGAGCGATCTCGCGAATGGGCGCCATGCGCTCGGTACGTTCAGCGGCATTGTCGCCGGCGGTGGATTTTCGTATGGCGACGTGCTCGGCGCCGGCGAAGGCTGGGCGAAGTCGATTCTGTTCAATCCGCGGTTGCGCGACGCATTCGCCGAATACTTCGCGCGCGTCGATATCTTCGCGCTCGGCGTGTGCAACGGTTGTCAGATGATGAGCAATCTGCGCGAGATCATCCCGGGCAGTGATCATTGGCCGCACTTCGTGCGCAATGCGTCGGAGCAGTTCGAGGCGCGCTACGTGATGCTTGAAGTGCTGCATTCGCCATCGCTGTTTTTCGATGGAATGGCCGGGAGCCTTCTGCCGGTCGCGCTCGCGCATGGCGAGGGCTACGCCGAGTTTCGCCATTCGCGCCAGAGTTCCGACGGCGGGCCCCAGGTCGCGCTGCGCTTCGTCGACCATCGCGACCGTGCAAGCGAGGCCTACCCGTACAATCCCAACGGCTCACCCGGAGGCGTCACCGGGCTCACCACCGCCGATGGCCGCTTCACGATCCTGATGCCGCATCCCGAGCGCGTATTCAGGACGGCGCAGATGTCATGGCATCCGCCGGATTGGGGCGAGTTGTCGCCCTGGTACCGGATGTTCGCCAACGCGCGGCGATGGGTTGGATGACGACTGGACCGGGATACGCCGATTGCGGCGATGACGTGAAACTGCTGATGCACGAGCGGCACGCGCCGGCATCAATGGCATGCGAGGAGTCCTACAGTGGGCCTGACCGTCTACTCCATCAACGGCGTCACGCCGGTCGTCGATCCCACCGCCTACGTGCATCCATCGGCGGTACTGATTGGCGACGTCATCGTCGGCGCCGGCTGCTACATCGGCCCCTGCGCGTCGTTACGCGGCGACTTTGGCCGCATCGAAGTGCGCGCCGGCGCGAATCTGCAGGATGGATGCGTCATGCACGGCTTCCCCGGCACCGACACCATCGTCGAGGAGGACGGCCACATCGGACATGGTGCGATCCTGCATGGATGCGTCATCGGGCGCAATGCGCTGATCGGCATGAATGCGGTGATCAACGACAACGCGCTTATTGGCGAATCATCCATCGTCGCCGCGATGGCGTTCGTCAAGGCAAAGATGGTCGTGCCGCCGCGGATGCTGGTCACGGGCATGCCGGCGCGCATTGTGCGCGAGCTCACCGAGACCGAGCTCGCGTGGAAGATCGAGGGTACGCGAAGCTACCAGGAGCTGACGCGGCGCAGTCTTGCAACCTTGTGCGCTACCGCGCCGCTTGCCGTCGTCGAATCCGACCGCAAGCGCATCGAATTGCCGGAGTTGCTGCCGCTGTCCGCCGTCAGGTCGCAGCGCTGACTGCGCGCAATCGCGTCAGAACCCCGCGGCGTGTCCGTCGCGACGCGGGTCGGACGCGGCGAGGTAGCCGGCGTCGGTCTTCATGATCACCTGGCCCGCGCCGAAATCCATGTAGGAATCCGGGATCGATTCCATTTGGTGGCCGAGTGCCAGCAGACCCTCGCGCAGCTCGGGCGCGGCGCCCGCTTCGAGGTCGATCGAGCGACCGGAGTTCACTTTCCAGCGCGGCGCGTCGAGCGCGGCCTGCGGATTCTGCGCGTGGTCGATCATCCGCGCGAGGATCTGCACGTGGCCGGGCGGCTGGATCAGACCGCCCATGACGCCGAAGGTCATCAGCGGCTTCCCGTTGCGCGTCGCGAATCCGGGAATGATCGTGTGGTATGGGCGCTTGCCGGCGCCGACTTCGTTGGGATGGCCGGGCTCGAGCGTAAATCCTGCACCGCGATTCTGCAGGCTGATGCCGATGCCCGGCACGACGACTCCGGACCCGAAGCCCATGTAATTCGACTGGATCAGTGACACCATCATGCCGCCGGCATCCGCGGCGCCCAGGTACACGGTGCCGCCGCGCGGTGGCTCGCCCGGGCCGTAGTCCTGCGCGCGGCTGCGGGTCGATCTGCCGCGCGCGCTCGGAGAGGTAGCCACGGTCGAGCATCGCTGCGGGCGTGATCGGCATCGACGCCGGATCACCGACGTAACGCTGGGCATCCGCGAACGCGAGCTTCATCGCCTCGATCTGCAGGTGCTGGCCCGCCACTGAATCGGGCAGCGTCGCTGCAAGGTCGAATTCTTCGAGCATGCCCAGCGCCATCAATGCGGCGATACCCTGCCCATTGGGCGGGATCTCGTGGATCGTAATCCCGCGATAGTCGACCGAGACCGGGCTCACCCAGTCACACGCGTGCCGCTCGAAATCGGCGCGCACATGCCCACCGCCGGCGGTGTTCGAATGCTTGACCATCGCGTCAGCCAGTGCGCCGCGGTAGAACGCCTCGCCCCGGGTGGTTGCGATCGCCTCCAGCGTCCGGGCCATCGCGGGCGACGCCCAGCGCTCGCCCGGTTGCGGCGCGCGCCCGTCGATCAGGAAGTGCTCCTGCCAGCCCAGGCCGAGGGGCATGACCTGCGCGGCGAGCCGCCACTTGTCCGCAATCACCGGGGACACCGCGTAGCCGTCACGCGCGTAGCGGATGGCGGGCTCAAACAGGTCGCCGAATGGCAGGCTACCGTAGCGCCCGGATAGCGCGACCCAGCCCGACACCGCCCCGGGGATCGTGACGGTCTCCCAGCCGCGCTGTGGCATCGCGCTGCTGCCTTTGAAGCGCGCTGGCGACCACGCGGCGGGCGCGCGCCCCGAGGCATTGAGTCCCACCAGCGATTCGCCATCCCACAGGATTGCGAACAGATCCGATCCGATCCCGTTGCTGCAGGGTTCGACGACCGTCAGCGTGATCGCGCTCGCCAGTGCGGCATCGACCGCGTTGCCCCCACGCGCCAGCGCGGCCATTCCAGCCTGCACCGCCAGTGGCTGCGATGTGGCGACCGCGTTCCGCGCGAGAACCGGCTGCCGCTGCGAACGGTAGGGCAGCGACCAGTCGAGCATCAAATCGGGGTCAGACCCCATTGATTCTCAGATGCCGTTCTTCGCCGCCAACGCCTTGATGTGCTGCTCGATCCACGCATTGCGCGCCCGCTGTTCGATCTGGGGCTTCGCCGCTTCGTAGGTAGGAATGTCCTTCGCTGCGCGGACATCCTCGACTTCGAGCACGTGCCAGCCGAACTGGGTGTGTACCGGTTCGGCGCTGAACTTGCCCTTTGGGCGTCGACTTGATTGCGTCGCCAAAAGGCTTGACGAAATTCGCAGGCGAACTCCAGCCGAGCTCGCCGCCCTTGTCCTTCGAGCCGGGATCCTTGGAGCGCGCCTTGGCAAGCTCGTCGAACTTCGCGCCCTTTTGCAGCTCGGTGATGATTTCCTTGGCGTCGTCTTCCTTGTCGACGAGGATATGACGGACCTTGTATTCCTTGTCGCCATGCTCCTTGACCGCCTCGTCATAATCCTTCTTGAGCGTGGATTCGGGTACCGGATTCTTCTTCAGCCAGTCGCCCACATAGGCATTGGCGAGGATGTTCTCGCCACTCAAGTCGAGCTCGGTCTTGACGTCGGAACTCTTGTCGAGACCCTGTTTCTTGGCTTCGCGGGCCAGCATCGTCAGCGTATTCAGGTTGTCCTTGACCGCCTTGCGGAGCTCGGGCGAGTCCTTCGCGCCTTTGGCGACCTGCAGATTCAGCATTACGTCGAACTGGCTCTGCGTGTAGAGCGTCTTCTCGGGAGCCGCGGCCGTGGCCGGCGCATTGGCAGCCGTGGCGGGCTTGGCCGGCGCTGCGGCCTGCGCCAGGGCGCCCGTCGAGCAGAGCGCGGCCATCGCCGCAACGGCAATCGTCGTACGTTTCATCGTCTACGTCCTTTCGTCAGGAATGGATCTCGCCCGGGGCCCAGGCGCTGATCGCCAGCGCATGCACCGGGTGGGGAATCAGGTCGCCGACCCGCGCGAGGATCGCGCGATGACGGGCGACGCGGGACAACCCGCGGAAGTGCTCCGACACGATGGTCACCGAAAAGTGCCCGGCGCCAGACGCGGCTCCGGCGTGCCCGGCATGCTGCGCGCTGTCGTCGCGGATCTCGATCTCGACCGGTGCAAGCGGCGCGAGCCGCTCCTCGATTACCGCGGCGAGATTCATCGCAAGGGCTCGGTGACATGACGCGCCAGGAGCAGCCCCTGCGCAATGGCGAACAGCAGGAACAGCCCGATGCCTCCCCAGACCTTGAAATTCACCCAGGTTGCGGTCGGGAAGTGGAATGCAATGTACCAGTTGGCGAGCGCCATAGCGGCAAAGAAGGCGATCCAGGCCCAGGTGAGGCGCGTCCAGATCGCCGAAGGCAGCGCGAGATCCTTCATGACCGTTGCGAGGAGGTCGCGTCGCCACAGGAGTTTTCCGGCAGCCAGTGTGCCTGCGAAAACAAGATACAGGACCGTAGGCTTCCACTTGATGAAGGCGTCGTCGCGAAGCGCAAGGGTCGCTCCGCCGAACACGACGATGATCGCGAGCGAAAGCCAATGCACCGGGCCGACCGCGTTGCGCCAGCGCAGCCACACGATCTGGACGATCGAAGCGATGATCGCCACCGCGGTGGCGACCCAGATTCCCTGCCATTTGAAGGCGAGGAAGAAGAGGATGAGCGGAAAGTAGTCCGCGACGAAGCGCATAAACACTCAACTATATCATGGTTTCCCGCCGCTAAGCCGCGCAAGATGCTCCCAGTCGAACGCAGACCCGGGGTCGGTCTTGCGCCCGGGCGCGACGTCGCTGTGCCCGGTGACGTCTTCGATCGGATAGCGCCGCCGCAATGCCCGCAGGAGCCGCACAAGCTCGCGATATTGGGCGGGCGCGTACGGGAGCGTGTCGGTACCCTCGAGCTCGATCCCGATCGCGTAGTCATTGCAGTGCGCCCGGCCGCGCCACGACGATTTGCCTGCGTGCCACGCGCGCTTGCCGCAAGCCACGAACTGGATGAGTTCACCGTCGCGGCGGATCACGAAGTGGGCGGAGACGCGCAGCTTCGCGCTGGTCGCGTAACAGGCATGCTCCGCCGCGGTGAGCTGGTTGGTGAACAGTCGCGCGATGGCGTCGCCGCCGAACTCGCCGGGTGGCAGCGATATGCCGTGAATGACGACCAGCGTGATCGGGCAGTCCGCCGGCCTTTGGTCGCAATTGGGCGACGGAATCTGCGTCGCGAGCCCGGCAACGCCCTCGGCATCGACCGACAACCCGCGGCGCGAGGGCGTTCGACGTGCCGGCAATCCGCGCCGGGCGCCACCCGCACTGCGGCCGAACACGCGCTTCAGATCGTGCGCCCGCCGTCCACCGGCAACTCGACCCCGGTGATGAAGCGCGCGGCGTCACTGGCCAGGTAGACGGCTGCCGCAGCAACATCCTCTGGCTCGCACATCCGGCCGAGCGGGATCGTCGCGATGAAGCGCGCGCGGTTTTCGGCCGTGTCGGGCAGGCCCATGAACTGCTCGAGGAGTCCAGTCGCTCCGATCACCGGGCAGATCGCATTGACCCGGATTCGGTCCGGGCCGAGCTCCGCCGCCATCGATTTCGACAGCAGGTTGACCGCGGCCTTCGAGCCGTTGTACCAGGTGAGCCCGGGCCGCGGCCGGATGCCTCCGGTCGAGCCGATGTTGATGATGACGCCACCACCGCGCTTTCTCATCAGCGGTACGACGGCGTGCGCCATGTGGAAAATTGACTTGACGTTAACGGCGTAGACGCGGTCGAACGTCGCCTCGTCGACGTCGAGCATCGGCTGGTTGCGGTGTGTGGTCCCGGCATTGTTGACGACGATGTCGGGCGGTCCGAAGGCCACGGCGCAGGCATCCACCAGCGCGCGCACCTGTGCACCGTCGGCCACATCGCATTGCACGAATCTCGCTCGTTCGCCCAGTTCCTGGGCGAGCGCGTGTCCGCGGGCAGTATCGATGTCGGCGAGCATCGTGCCGGCACCCTCGGCCACGAAAGCGCGCGCGATGCCTTCGCCGAAGCCGCTCGCAGCTCCGGTGACGATGGCAACCTTATCCCGCAAATGTCCCACGCCAGGTCCTATTTGATCCCCAACCGCTCCATCCGGTAGCGCATCGCCCGGAAAGTGATGCCGAGCAGTTTCGCGGCCGCGGTGCGGTTGTAGCGCGTCTTCTCCAGCGCTTCGTTGATCGCCGCCCGCTCGACGCGGTCGAGGTAGTCCTGCAGCGGCCACTTCTCGCCGGCGGGCATGTGCAAGTCGGACTCTTCGGCCACCGGTGTCAGGTGCAGATCCGCGGCGGTGATCCGCTGTGGATCGGCTGCGAGCGAGAGGCCGCGCTCGAGGATGTTCTCGAGCTCCCGGACATTGCCGGGAAACGGATAGCGCTCGAGGGCGGCGACCGCCTCGGGCTCGAGCGCCGCGGGATTGCCGCGCGCGAGCCGCGTAAGGATCGCGTCGGCGATCGGCTGGATATCCTCGCGCATGTCACGCAGGCTGGGCATCGCGAGCTCGATCACGTGCAGGCGGTAATAGAGATCCTGGCGGAACTCGCCCCCCTCGACCAACGTGCCGAGATTCTTGTGGGTCGCGCTGATGATTCGCGTGTCGACCGGCTCTTCCGTCGTCGAGCCGACTTTGCGCACTTTCTTTTCCTGGATCGCCCGCAGCAGCTTGACCTGCATCGCGAGCGGCAGGTCCGCGACTTCGTCGAGGAAAAGCGTGCCGCCATTCGCAGCCTGGAAGAAGCCGTCGCGGTCGGAATCGGCACCCGTGAACGCGCCCTTCTTGTAGCCGAAGAACTCACTTTCCATCAGATTTTCGGGAATCGCACCACAGTTCACCGCGATGAAAGGCTGCTCGGCGCGCGGACCTTTGAGGTGGATCATCCTTGCGGCGAGCTCCTTGCCGCTGCCCGATTCGCCGTTGATGAACACCGGCGCCTGACTCTTCGCCAGGCGCTCGATCATGCTCCGCACCTGCTGCATGGCGGGCGACTCGCCCAGGAGCTTGTAGCTGTTGGCGGGGAGCGGTTTCTCGGGAACCTTGAGCGCCTGCTTCACCAGCGCTCGCAACTGCTCGAGCGCAACCGGCTTGGCAAGGTAATCGAACGCACCCGCCTTGAGCGCGGCGACCGCGTTCTCGGTGCTGCCGAAGGCGGTGATGACGGCGACCGGGACATCGAGCGCCTTCTGCGTGATGTGCTCGACGACGCGCAGGCCTTCGCCGTCGGGGAGGTTCCAGTCGGTGAGGCACAGGTCGAACGGCCCGGTATCGAGCAGCCGCTGCGCTTCACTGACCGATTCGGCGCGAATCGTGTCGAGTCCCATGCGCGAGAGCGTCAGCTCGAGCAGCTCGAGAAGATCGGGCTCGTCGTCGACGACCAGCACTCGGGGTTGACCGCGGGTTCTGCGAGACATGTTGGGGGAAAGTTGACGGAGGTCGTGGTGGCAGGCCGCAATTCTAGTGCCAAGCGGCGGGCGCAGGCAGCGGGGCACGCCGGAACGTCACCCGAAAGCTTGCGCCGGGCGCCCGGGACAGGAGCTCGAGTGCTGCGCCGTTCGCATCGGCAAGCTCGCGGGCGATATAGAGCCCGAGGCCGGTACCTCCCGGGCGAGTGGTGAAGAACGGCTCGAATATCTGGGCGCGGTTTTCGGCGGGGACACCGGGCCCGTCGTCGCCCAGCTCGCAGATCACCGCATCCCCCATGTAACCCGCACGCGCCGCGATCGCGATGCTGCCCTCGTGCTTCTGGCAATGCTGCCAGGCGTTGCGCACCAGGTTCCACGCGATCTGGCTCAGGTGTCCGCGGTCGAACACGACGAGCAGATCATCAGGGATGTCGACGGCGATCCCGTGCGGGGGAATTCCTTCCCCCTGCACGATCTCTTCGATGATCGCGCGCATGAACTCGCCCAGCGGTATGGGCTCCGGCTGCTGGCGGTCGCGGCGGTTCAATTGCAGCACCTCGCCGACAATGCGGTCGATGCGCCGCGCGTTGTTGCGGATCATGGCCAGGAGCCGCGTGCCCCCGGGCGCCACCGCGCCGTCCTCCTCGAGGAGTTGCGCGGCCTGATTGATCGCCGACAGCGGATTGCGGACCTCGTGGGCGATCGACGCGGTGAGCCGTCCCATCGCCGCGAGCTTCATCTGCTGCGCTTCGCTCTGGGCGCGCCCGAGGTCCTCGAGATAGAGCAGCGTACCGCCATTCAATCCCGAGCCGACGCGAACCAGGCGCACCCGCAGCAGGCGCTGCGAGTTGTCGACCTTGAACGGCGCCAGTGCCTCTGACGGATCCTCGTTCCAGCGGCGCCAGTAATCGTGCAGGGTGGTCGAGAATTCCGCCAGCCGCATCCCGCCGCGCATGCGTCCGAATCCGCCGAGGAGTCTGGTGACCTGGGCGTTGTGACCGCGGACCACACCGTTGAGATCGACCACCAGCACGCCGTCCTGCATGTCCTGGATGATCAGCCGATTGACCTGCTCGAGGTTGGCGACGTCGATGCCGCGCTGCGTGGCGAGATCCTCGGACGCTTTGGTGTAACGACCGATCGCGACGGCAATGCCGACCATCGCGAAATACCCGATGCACACCAGCGCAGTCTGGAAGAGCTGCGGGCCTCCGATCGCGCCGTCGAGGGTGCGCCAGATCTCGAGCCCGAGCAGGACGACCGCTGCCATCGCCGCGAGAAAGAACGCGGTGCGCGTGCGCAGCAGCCAGCCGCTCGCCGCGAGTTGCGGGAACAGCAGGATAGGCAGCGGTACGCCCGAGCTGCCGCCTGCAACCATTGCCAGGCCGAGAAAGAACACGTCGCCGCCGAGGAGCGCCAGCAGCGTTTGCGCCAGCGGCAGCGGGAGGCGCTCCTGCTGGATCCAGCCGAATGCGGCGAGTCCGAACACGAAATACAGCGACGTCGCGATGACGAACGAATTCGGCGTCGTGACATTCAGCGTACGCGGATCGAGCAGCAGCGCGAGACCCAGCAGCAACGCGCCCGAGATCGCGCGGAACAGTCCGACGATCCACAGGATGCGCCGCGACGACCCGGTGATCGACGTCGGCAGCGACGATTCGTAGCCGGGCAAGGTGGAGGCCGGGTCCAAGGCTCGCCTCAGGAAGGGTCGGCGCGGCGCCGATGCACGCACGCCGGGTCGCCGCACACCGGTCCGCGCGGACCCTGCCCAGCATCGGCGCCCGGCAGGAACACGCCGCAGTCGACACAGCGCACCATCGCTGCGGGCCGTCGATTCGCGGATCCGCGCGAGCTTGGCGGTCGGCCACTGCCGTACTTCGCGACGGATACGAGCCGCAGCACGAACATCACCACGACCAGGACGACCAGCCAGAGCAGGAACTTTGCCATGTCTCAGTGTGCGCGCCTGCAGCAGGCCCGTACTGCGCGGCCGGCGCAGGTCACGGCAGGACCTTCCCCGGATTGAGGATGCCCTGGGGATCGAGCGCGAACTTGATCCGGCGCATCAACTCGAGGTCGAGTGCCGGTTTGTAGCGCGCGAGCTCGCCGCGCTTGAGCTGCCCGATGCCGTGCTCGGCGCTGATGCTGCCACCTGCGGCGACCACACGATCGTGAACGATCCGCATCACTTGCACCGCGTTCGCCATGAACGCCTGCGCCGACGCACCGGCCGGGGCAGCGACGTTGTAGTGCAGGTTGCCGTCGCCCAGGTGACCGAACACGACCAGACGCGCCTGCGGAAAGGCGCGCGTGATTGCCGGGCCGGTCAGCGTGACGAATTCAGGAATCGCCGAGACTGGCAGCGCGATATCGTGCTTGATGTTTGGACCTTCGCGGCGCTGCGCTTCGCTGATGTTCTCGCGCAGTGCCCACAGCCGCGCCGCCTGGGTTTCCGACTGTGCCAGCGTCGCGTCGCTGATCGTGCCGTCGGCGCCAGCCAGCCCGAGCGCAGTCTCGACTTGCGCAGCAAGTGGGACCCCCGGGGCGGTGTCGTCCGCCTGCAGCAAGACGTACCACGGGTAGCCCGGAAGCGGATCGGGGAGGTCCGGGTGGTGTGCGCGAGACAACCCGAGTGCGACGTCGCTCATCAACTCGAATCCGCTCAGCCGTTCGCCGAGAGCTTGTCGCATCGCGCGCAGCAGGCGAACCGCGCAGGCGACATCGGGCATCGCGGCGAGCGCGCTCACGCGGGTACGCTGCGCAGGGAACAGCTTCAGCACCGCCGCAGTGACGATACCCAGCGTGCCCTCACTGCCGATGAACAACTGCTTGAGATCGTAGCCCGTATTGTCCTTGCGCAATCCGCGCAGACCGTGCCAGACGCGGCCGTCGGCCAAGACCACCTCGATGCCCAGCACCAGCTCGCGTGCGTTGCCGTAGCGCAGCACCGCGGTGCCGCCTGCGTTGGTCGAGATGTTGCCCCCGATGGTGCAACTGCCTTCGGAAGCGAGCGACAACGGGAATAGGAGGCCCGCGGCGGCGGCGGCTTGCCTGACGTCGGCCAACGTCATTCCCGCGTCGACGGTGATGGTTGCATTATCGCAATCGACCTCGCGCACCCGGCGCATGCGCGCGAGCGAGACGACGATTTCGGCGCCTGACGCGTCGGGCGTCGCCGCGCCGCACAGTCCCGTGTTGCCGCCCTGCGCGATCACTGCAACGCCAGCGGCGGCGCAGGTACGGACAACCGCCGCGACCTCGCCGGTCGTGCCGGGCCGCACCACCGCCCGTGCCACACCACGATAACTTCCGCGGCGATCGACAAGGTACGGCTCGACATCCGCCGCCGCGGTTAGCACCTGCGCTTCACCCACCGCTTCGGCGAGCTCCAAGAGCAGGGTTGCGACGCGTTCGGTCATGGCGCACGATATTAGCGCAACGCAAGGCGCGTACCGGTTCCGCGCGTTCGCACCGATCGCGGAGGAGCGATGAGCGACGAGTCCACCAAATCCGAAGGCGCAGCGAAAACCTTCACCGCCGAGGACGCAATGGCGTTCATGCAGCGGATGTGCAACCCGTTCGCCGTGTCCATGCCGGGTGCGGTGCCGGCGTTCGCGCCGCAGCCCGTCTCCGTACCCCCGGCCCCGAGTTCACCCTCGGGCCAGGCGTCCCCCAATATCGCCGGGGCGAGCGCGGCGGCAATGGCGGGCATGATGCCGATGCTGCCTTTTCCGAACCCGGCGGCAATGTTCGCGGCCCTCGACCCCGCGGAAGTCGAGCGCAAGATCGGCGAGCTCAAGGTCATCGAAGGCTGGCTCTTGATGACGCTCAACCTGATGCAGATGAGCATCAAGGCCCTCGAACTGCAGCGTGCGTCGCTCGAAGCCATGTGCGCTGCGCACGCCCCGCCTCCGCGTCGCAAGGGCGGCGCGTCCGAAACCACGTAGTGGCGCCCCCGGCACGAATCGAACGTGCGACCCCGCCCTTAGGAGGGGCGTGCTCTATCCACTGAGCTACGGGGGCGACGGAGCGGAATTCTATCGCCTTGTCCGAACCATGAGCACCGAACGACTCCCGGTCACCTGCCTCGGCCCGTCGACGCCTTTCCCTCCGCTCGAGCAGGCGCTTGCCGAACCCAATGGCCTGCTCGCGTACGGCGGCGACCTGTCGCCGTTGCGGCTTGTCGACGCGTATCGCCACGGCATCTTTCCGTGGTACAGCGACGGCCACCCGCTCTTGTGGTGGAGTCCCGGACCCGCGGATGGTGCTCGAGATCGAGCTTCCAGGTATCGCAGGTCGCTATCGCGGCGCATCGCGCCGGCGGCAATTACGAGATCCGCATCGACACCGCCTTCGCCGCGGTCATCGAAGCCTGCGCAAGCCGCTACCCGCAAAGCACGGGCAGCACCTGGATCGTCCCGGGGATGATCGACGCCTACACGCGGCCTCAACGCGCTGGGCTACGCGCACTCGGTGGAATCCTGGTGCGACGGCGAGCTCGCCGGCGGCCTCTACGGCGTGGCGCTGGGCCGGGTGTTCTTCGGCGAGTCGATGTTCACCCGCGCCACCGACGCCTCGAAGGTCGCGCTCGCCGGCTGGTCGAACGTCTGCACGGCCGCGGCTACCGGCTGATCGACTGCCAGCAGGCCACCGCGCACCTGGCCTCGCTGGGCGCGCGCCGATCCCGCGCACGGACTTTGCGCGCAGCTGCGCCGGGAGTCGATACAATATCCACCCAGCGGTCGCGCTGGCACCCCGGCTGGAGGCTGCGGGGCCGAGGGCGGAGTTGGGTGAGCGAAGCTCAACGACCTGCCGATCGCGACGCTGCAGTTCTATGCGACGGCCCCCTATCCGTGCAGCTACCTCCCCAATCTCGGCGCGCTCGCAGGTGGCCACGCCGAGCCACCTGATCGACGCCGCGCCTATGGCGCGCTGGTGCGACTCGGTTTCGCCGCAGTGGCGCCTTCACCTACCGCCCGTATTGCGACCACTGCCAGGCCTGCGTGCCGGTGCGCGTTCCCGTCGGCCGCTTTCCAGTCCAACCGCAGGCAGCGCCGGGCCATGGCGTGATACGCCAAGTTGGCGGCGCTAAGTGCAGTTCAAGTACGTCTCGCGCATTACGAGCTATATCTGCTCTACCAGAGCATGCGCCACCCCGGCGGCGGCATGGATCACGACAGCCGCGAGCAGTACCCCCA
Organism: uncultured beta proteobacterium; assembly: GCA_963701885.1. Lineage (GTDB taxonomy): Bacteria > Pseudomonadota > Gammaproteobacteria > Burkholderiales > Casimicrobiaceae > VBCG01. Next base: position 1,427 of record CAVPBR010000007.1, on the reverse strand, counting down.
TTTTCTGCTGCACTGCAACGTGGCCACGGAGCCTGATCGAGTTCCGCGAGGACGGGCCCTGCGGATGGTGTGCCTCGTCGACGAGCTCGCCGATGGCCTCTCGTCGGTGTACACCTTTTTCGACCCGCTCCTGCCCGGCGCGGCTTCGGCACCTTCAGCATCCTCTGGCAGATCGAGCTGTGCCGCGCTCCGGGACTAGCCTACCTGTATCTTGGCTACTGGATCGCCGAGAGCCGCAAGATGTGCTACAAGGCAGTTCAAGCCGATCGAGGGCTTTGACGGCGGCCAGTGGCACGTGCTGTAGACATGTTGTGCACGACAAATTGATAGATGTAGCGAGGCACCGGGCATTCGTACTTCCTCATTTAGGCGTCGGAGTTCCGCGCCCAAGCATTTGCCGCCTTTCGCTTTTCGCAACGCCTCCTGGAAATCTGCACCGGCCCGGTCGCGCCAGCGCCGTCGCCGTGGATGATGTGGCCCTCGCCGACGGGGCGGACGTCCTGGATGGTGACGGTCAGGTTCTGGCCGTCGACGAGCTTTCCCTCGAACTGCTGTTGGGCGAGCTCGGTGAGCACGCCGTCCAGCTTGGGTCCGAGCCGCTCGGGCGGGATGCGTACGACATCGCGCCGGTGATCGAGGTAATACATTCCCCGCGCGCGAGCCGGGGCCGCTATAAGATGATTGCGACGACGCACGCCGCGACGCCGGTTTGTAGTCGTGAAACGCGACGCGCCGACGAGCCGGAGCCTCCCTCCCCCTCGGTGCGGCCCGCCCTCCCGGGGCAGGAGCGGAGCCCGCCGCCGGGGGTCTACTTCGCGCCCGTGGGGGCGGTGATCTTGAGGGTCCGGTCGGTGATCGCCATCGATGTCTCGGCATCCGGGGCGAGGTTGAACATCGCCCGGACCGCGTCGATGTTCTCCGGGACGACGATCGACTCCTGGTGGATCGCCTGGAAGAAGTAGGCGTCGGCGCCATCGACCCGGATGCCGTTCGCCCAGAGGACGTTCTCCATCATGTCCGGGCGGCCCTGGCCGCGATCCCGGGCGAATTCCATCACCTGGGGGGTGCCGTCGACGTGCTCCCACTCGTCGAAGAGATGGAACCTCCGGGTGCTCCGGAACACCTCGGCCAGCTCCCGGGAGTCGGCCGGAGGTTTGCCGAGCCGCACGTGGTTGACGTGGACGTGCATCAGCGTGGTGGGGACGACCACCGCGATGGTGGCGATCGGGAGGTCCGGGAAGATCGACCGGACATCAGGTCCGTGGTGCGAGGGGAGCTTGAAGGTGGGGAGGATCCCATTGATGGGGCCCTTCGTGGACTCCCCGGGGTCGGCGGCCCGCCGGACGATGGTCGCTTCCCAACTGTCGACCCCGTACTGCTCCCGTAGGACCGAGGCGGCCCGCGCCAGGCCCGTCGTGTTGCAGGAC